>CATMVA010000001.1:0-216201 GCA_950075865.1 uncultured Oscillospiraceae bacterium
AAGATCTGCGACCAGATCTCGGACGCGGTGCTGGACGCCATCCTGGCCAAGGACCCCACCGCACGGGTAGCCTGCGAGACCACGGTGACCACGGGACTGATCCATGTGATGGGGGAGATCACCACCTCCTGCTATGTGGACATTCCCACCATCGCCCGGGGGGTGGTGCGGGACATCGGCTATGACCGGGCCAAGTTCGGCTTTGACTGTGATACCTGCGCCGTCATCACCTCCATTGACGAGCAGTCCCCTGACATCGCGCTGGGCGTGGATCAGTCCTATGAGGCAAAAGAAGGTGGAGAGCTGGAGAACGGCGCCGGGGACCAGGGGATGATGTTCGGCTATGCCTGTGACGAGACCCCTGAGTTGATGCCGCTGGCCCTGTCTTTGTCCCACAAGCTGTGCCGCAGGCTGACCCAGGTCCGCAAGGAGGGGGGGGTGGACTACCTCCGGCCCGACGGCAAGAGCCAGGTCACGGTGGAGTATGATGAGGCCGGCAAGCCGGTGCGGGTGGATACGGTGGTCCTCTCTACCCAGCATAGCCCCGAGGTGGAGATGGACCGGCTCCGCAAGGACATGGTGGAGCTTGTCATCAAGCCTACCATCCCGGCAGAGCTTCTGGATGAAAATGTAAAAATCTATGTGAACCCCACGGGGCGGTTCGTGGTGGGCGGGCCTCAGGGGGATTCCGGTCTCACCGGGCGGAAGATCATCGTGGATACATATGGCGGCAGCGCCCCTCACGGCGGCGGCTGCTTTTCGGGGAAGGACCCCACCAAGGTGGACCGCTCGGCGGCCTACATGGCCCGGTATGTGGCCAAGAATATCGTGGCAGCCGGATTAGCGAAAAAATGCCAGATTGAGCTGGCCTACGCCATTGGAGTGGCTCATCCGGTGAGTGTGTTGATCGACACTTTTGGGACAGGGACGGTTTCGGATGAGGCCATTTCGGCGGCGGTGGGGAAGGTCTTTGACCTGCGGCCTACCGCTATCATCCGGGCCCTGGATCTCCGCCGGCCCATCTACCGGCAGACGGCGGCCTACGGCCACTTTGGGCGGACCGATGTTGACCTGCCCTGGGAAAAGACCGATAAGGTGGAGGCGCTGAAAGTGGCGTTGTAAGTCAAGAAAAGCGATGCTGTCCCCGGGACAGCATCGTTTTTCTTTTGGGCGAAATGGGTTGATTTTCCCAGCGCTTTCCTGTACAATACTCTATACAGTATAAATGGGATCGTATAGAAATAGGGAGGGCTTGGCATGAATGTGCTCTATCTGCTGAACTTTGCCGGGAAGGCGGGAACGGAACGGTATGTGGAGACACTGGTAAAATATCTTTCCGCCGATGGACGGGTCAACCCCTTTTTTGCTTATAACGAGGGCGGGCTCCTTGTAGAGCGGATGGAGGACATGGGGGTGCCTGTGCGCCAGCTTACCATGGAGAGCCGATTTGACCGGAAGGCCGCCAAGGCTCTGGCCGCCCTTTGTGAGGAGTGGGATATCGACCTGATCCATTGTCACTATCTGCGGGAGAATTATATCGCCATGTTGGCGAAAAGCTATAACAAAAAAATCCGTGTGATCTACACCAACCATTTTGTTTTGGCCAACAACTGGGTGACCCGTGTGTCCAACCGCTGGCTGGATAAGCGGCAGGACCAGATGATCGCGGTGTGCAACATCGGGAAGGAGCAGCTGGTGAAGAACGGCTGGTCAGGGGAGCACATCCGGGTCATCTTTAACGCGGTGGACATGGAAGTCTGGGCAGGGGACAGGAGCGAGTCCACTCTCCGGACCGAGCTGGGGATCCCGGAGGACCGGTTCGTAATGTTCTGCGGCGCCCGGTTTGCGCATGATAAAGGTCATGCCTATCTGATTCGCTCCCTCAAACGGCTGACCCAAATTTCGGATGTGCCGTTCACCATGGTGTTGGCCGGAGACGGAGAGCTGATGGAACCGACCCAGGCCCTTGTCAAGGAACTGGGGCTCAGTGAGGATCAGGTGAAGTTTATCGGGTTCCGCAGGGATATCAAGAATCTGTACAAGGGCGCAGACCTTTATATCAACGCTTCTCAGCATGAGGCCCTCAGCTACGCGATCATCGAGGCGATGGCGGCAGGTTTGCCCATTATCGCGACTGATATGGGCGGCAACAGCGACATTATCAAGGGTGTTCAGGACGGCGGAATGCTGGTGACCTATGATGATCCCGAATCTATGGCGGGCGTGATGAAGCGGCTGCTGGAGGATCGGGCGCTGCTTAATGAGTGTAAGGTGAATGCGCTTGCCAATATTGATGCTCGGTTTGAGGTGCATAAAATGTGCGCAGCTACCTATGAAGTTTATCAAGCAGCCCTGAAGGGCTGAGTTTGGAGCGAAGTTTATGATGCAGACATGGCAGGAGAGTTATATTGGCGGACTTTTTCTTCGGCTGTGGGCGGTTCTCTGTGAAAACTGGCCCCAGAGCGGTTGCGCCAGATTTTTGAGTGCGCTGGAAGAGTGGACGGTCCGGGGAGTCAAGGACAGTGCGATATGCCGCTTTTTGTGGCGGGACGGCCTGGTGACCAGAAGCTGGCCGGACAGTTTGACCTGTCGGTTTCTGACCTGGCTGATCGATCTGCCTGGCGCGGTGTGCCGGTGGATCTACCGGGTGGGTAAGTCGTTCTGGGACGGACCGGCGGTGTTCCGCCTAGTGGGAAAACTGGGCTGGATGTTTGTGCTTCCCCTGGGGCTCTTTCTGATGGTGATGCTGATGGTGCCCCACGGGATGTGGGATAACCGGTATGCTTTGATGGGGGCGGTTGCCCTCACCGGGCTTTTTGTGGTGGGGAACGGTTCCAGGGGAGAGGCTAGGCTGGAGACCCAGCGGTTGGGGCCTCACTTTGTGCTGTTTATGGGCTTTGTCTGCTTTGCCTTTGTGACCTCCATCTCCCGGCGGCAGTCTCTACGGTTTGTGGGCTTTTACCTGACCCTGTTCCTGATCGTTCTGCTGGTGGTGAGCGCCGTCCGGAGTTACGATCAGCTCAAATGGCTGCTGGCGCTGGTGGTTGCGGGACTGACTGTGGCCTCCTTTTACGGCTGTTATCAGGCGGCGATCGGCGTGGAGGTCATTCCCAGTCAGCAGGATATGGCTCTGAATGCCGGAATGCCTGGGCGGATTTATTCTTTCTTTGATAATCCCAATAACTTTGCCGAGCTTTTGGTCATGCTCATGCCCTTTGCTCTGGCTCTGTTCCTCAATGCGGAGACATGGCGGGGGAAGGCGTGGAGCCTCTTTGCGCTTGGTGTAAGTGCGGTGGCCTTGGGAGCTACTTACTCCCGTTCCGGATGGTTGGGGATCGTCTTCGCTCTGGTCGTCTTTTTGTTTCTGGAGAACTGGAGGCTGATCCCGCTGATGGCGGTGCTTGGGGTGTGTGCTCTGCCACTGTTGCCCCAGACGATCCTGAACCGGCTTTTGACCATCGGAAACACCAGGGATTCCTCTCTCAACTATCGCTTTGCTATTTACCAGGCCACCGAAGTGCTGCTGAAGGACTATTGGGCCAAGGGAGTGGGTCTGGGCAGCGATGTGCTCAAGAGCGCTTTTGAGACATATCCGCCTATGTTTGACGGTAATTACCCCATCCATACGCACAATAATTACCTTCAGGTGTGGGGGGAGATGGGGATTTTTGGACTGGTCACCTTCCTGGGAACGATTTTCTATCAACTGAAACAGGGCGCAAAGGCCTATCTGCGTAACACGGATAAGCGTCTGCGGCGGTTCCAGGCTGCCGCTGTGGCCGGATTCTGCGGCATCTTGCTTATTTCAGCGGCCGAGTACACCTGGTTTTATCCCCGGAATATGTTCTTCTACTGGTTCCTGTTCGGTGTGATCATGGCTTGCGCAAAATTTGCCTCCGAAGAAAAAGTCGCCCCTTGACGATAAAAATTGTTTCCGTTATACTATCCAGAGATTCGATGTTGGAGACCGACAGGCCGCAACCCGGGTTGCGGCCTGTTTCTATTCAGTGAAAGAGAGGAACGTATTTTGAAAGAGCAAGGCAGAGAGAATAAGATGGGCGTTATGCCGGTGGGGAAACTTTTGATCAATATGTCTGTTCCCATGATGCTGTCCATGCTGGTTCAGGCCCTCTATAACGTGGTGGACAGCTATTTTGTGGCCAAACTGAGCCAGGACGCCCTCAACGCGGTCAGTCTTTCTTTTCCCATTCAGAATCTGATGATCGCGGTGTCGGTGGGAACTGGCGTTGGTCTCAACGCGCTGCTTTCCCGGAATTTGGGTGAGAAGAATTTTGAGGGCGCCAACCGGGCGGCCGGAAATGGACTTTTTCTGGCCTTTCTCAGCGGCCTGGCGGCTATTGTGGTAGGGCTTACTGTGCCCCATGCTTTCTTCCTGGCCCAAACAGATATTCCCGGTATCATTGAGCAGGGGACCGCATACCTGCAGATCTGCTGTACCTGGTCCATGGGTCTCTTTATGGGGGTCCTGTTTGAGCGGCTTCTTCAGTCCACTGGAAAGACCTTCTACGCCATGATCGCCCAGACGGTTGGTGCGGTCACCAACATTGTGATGGATCCGGTGCTGATCTTTGGCCTAGGGCCCTTCCCGGCGATGGGGGTGGCGGGAGCTGCTGCCGCCACGGTGGCGGGACAGATCATCGGCGCTGCAGTTGGCTGTATGATGAACCTGACCTTCAATAAAGAGCTTAATTTTGGCCGAAAGTATCTGAAGCCGCAAGGCCGGGTGATTAAGCAGATCTACGCGGTAGGTGTTCCCTCGATGGTGCTCAGCTCGGTGGGCTCGGTGATGGTATTTGGGCTGAATCAGATCCTGATGGCCTTCACGGATACGGCTACGGCGGTCTTTGGAGTCTACTTCAAGCTCCAGTCTTTCATTTTTATGCCGGTTTTCGGCCTCAACAACGGAATGGTGCCTATTATTGCCTACAATTACGGGGCCCGGAACCGGGAACGTATCCTTCAAACAATGAAGCTGGCCATAATCACCGCGACTGCTATTATGCTGGCAGGCGTGGCGGTGGCGGAAATCTTCCCGGTTCAGCTTCTGGGACTCTTTGAGGCATCGGAGGAGATGCTGGCCATCGGTGTGCCCGCCCTTCGGATTATTTGCACCAGCTTTGTGTTTGCCGGCTTCGGCATTGTCTGCGGTTCGGTATTCCAGGCGTTGGGCCATGGCGTGATGAGTATGATCGTCTCGATTATCCGTCAGCTGGTGATTCTGCTGCCGGTGGCGTGGCTCCTGTCCCTTACCGGGAGGCTGGAGCTGGTGTGGCTGGCATTTCCCATCGCTGAGTTTTTCGCGGTGCTCCTGAGCATTGTATTCCTCCGCAGAGTTATCCGGCAGGTGATCGACCCTTTGGCAGCCCCTGCCGAAAACTGAGAGGGCAGGCTGATGGTTGATTATTTTGCTTTGAATGTCTCCCATGAAACGTTTGGCACGATCAGCAATCTGGGGCTTGCCCATTTGGGGGACGCTGTTTTTGAGTTGATGGTTCGCTCCTGGCTCTGCCTTCATGGTAAAGCGACCGCGAAGGGGCTCCATAAGGCGGCTGTGAGCTATGTAGCGGCGCCCGCCCAGGCGAAGATGACCCAGGCCATTCTCCAGGTCCTTACCCAGGAGGAGCAGGACGTTTTTCGCCGTGGGCGAAATGCCAGTCCCCATTCCATTCCACAGAACGCGAGCAGGGAGGAGTATGCTGCCGCCACTGCGCTGGAGGCCCTGTTTGGTTGGCTTTGGCTGCGGGGGGAGAGGGACCGGCTCAATGAACTGTTTGCCCTGATGATGGAGGACCGCCATGGCACTTGACGCTCTTTTTCTTGCTGCGACTCTGCGGGAACTGACGGCAGCCGTACAGGGCGGCAGGATCGATAAGATCTACCAGCCGGGCGTTCAGGATGTGGTTTTGACCATTCGTGGTCCGGAGGGAAACGGGAAGATGCTGCTGTCAGCCAATCCAGCTCATCCCAGGATCCACCTCACCGCACTGGAGCGGGAAAACCCGGACAAGCCCCCTATGTTCTGTATGCTCCTGCGGAAGCACCTGTCAGGAGGCCGCATTTTGGAGATCGACCAGCCCTATATGGAGCGGACGGTCACGCTGACGGTCGAGGCGCTGGATGAATTGGGAGACCGGGTGAGACGCAGCCTAGTGCTGGAAGCTATGGGCCACCATGCCAATCTGATCCTGTTGGACGGAGAGGGACGGATCATCGACTGTGTGAGGAGGATGGAGGGTGATCTGGCCACCGGGGCCCGCCAGGTCATGCCCGGGCTCTTTTACCGTCCCCCGGAGCCCCGGTTTGGCGTACCGCCTCTCCTGGAGCGGGAACTGCGTTTTCGGGGAGAGAATGGGGATCTGGAGCCCATTATTCAGCAGATGTGGGATACTGTGAAGGAGTATCCCTCCACACCGGTTATGCTGGTCCGGGAGGGAAAGCCGGCAGACATTTCGTTCCTGCCCATCCTTCAATATGGTCCGGGGACCGAAAACCGGGAATACCCTTCCTTTGGCGCTCTTCTGGACGACTTCTATGAGACCCGTGAGCGGCAAGAGCGGGCCAGACAGAAGGGGGAGGACCTTCTCCGCACGGTGAAAAACGCACGGGATCGCACGGCCCGGAAGCTGGAAAACCAACGCAGAGAGCTGGAGGCTACCCGGGATCGGGAGCGGCTCCGGGAGATGGGTGACATTCTCACTACCAACCTTCACCGATTGGAGCGGGGGCGCTCTACCGTGGTGCTTCAGGACTACTATGACCCGGAGGGGAAGGACATGGAGATAGCGGTTGATCCCCTCCTTACGCCTCAGCAGAACGCGGCCAAATATTACAAGGACTATAATAGGGCCAAGAACGCGGAAGCTGCACTGACTGTCCAGATCGGGAGAGGGGAAGCCGATCTCTCCTATTTGGACAGCGTGCTGGAGAGTATTTCTTTGGCTGAAGGGGAGCGGGATCTTCAGGAGATCCGTCAGGAACTGATAGACATGGGGTACCTGAAGCGTCAGAGCAAGGGAGGCAAGGGAACCAAACGGATGGCTGGAAGGCCCATGGAGTTTCGCTCTACCGCTGGGTTAAGAATCAGCGTTGGTAAAAACAATACCCAGAATGACCAACTCACCACCCGGCAGGCGGGGAAGTGGGACTGGTGGTTCCATACCCAGAAGATCCACGGGGCTCATGTAATCCTTTGGACCGATGGGGAGGAGCCGGATGAGGAGAGCGTCGGCCAGGCGGCCGCCCTGGCGGCTTACTTTTCTCAGGGGCGTGAGGCAGGAAAGGTGAATGTGGACTATACCCCGGTCAAATATGTCAAAAAGCCCGCCGGGGCTCCTCCTGGCATGGTGGTCTATACCACTTACCGGACCATGGCAGTGATTCCCGATGGGAATCTGGTCAAACTTCTGCGGCTAAAATAGTCAAAATTTAGAAAAACTTAAAGCAATTCTCCTCCCGCTCTGTTACAATAGGGAGGAGAATTGTTGTAAAGGAGGAAAACCCATGGATTCCATTCACATTTTGGTCGTGGAGGATGATCCTGATATCAATAACCTGCTTTGTAAGATCGTTACCGGCGCAGGCTATGACTGCCGTCAGGCCTATTCGGGCAGTGAGGCCGTCCTGCTGGCTGAAAAGTACAGTTATGATCTGATCCTTCTGGACCTGATGCTTCCCGGCCTCTCCGGGGAAGAGTTTATCGCCAAGCTGCGCGCTGGAAAGACCATGCCCATCATTGTTCTTTCTGCAAAGGCCGGTCTGGAGAGCCGGGTCAATGTGTTGGAACTGGGCGCTGACGATTTTATTCCAAAGCCCTTTGACAATGCGGAGGTATTGGCCAGGATAAAGGCCCAATTGCGCCGCTATAAGAAGTTTTCAGCCGACAGAGAGGGGGAGACCCTTCGCTGCGGCGATCTGATCCTGGAGCGGGAGAGCGTTACCGTGACAGCCGCGGGGGAGAACGTGGTCCTCACCGTCCGGGAGTTTGAGATCCTGGCGCTGCTCATGGCCCACCCCAAAAAGGTTTTTACCCGTCAGCAGATCTATGAGCAGGTTTGGGGAGAGGACTACATGGGGGATGACAACACGGTGAACGTCCATGTGTCCAACCTGCGCGCCAAACTGGCCAAGGCCAGTCCTGCCGAGTATGTCAAGACTGTGTGGGGCATCGGGTTCAAGATGGCTGAAGAGGGGTAACAAGGTAACCTTTACTTTTTCTTTAGGATCTCCTTGAGCTTTCTTATTGACTTGCCGCTATACTGAGGATACTCTCAAGAAAGCGAGGTCATGTATCATGACAGAAAATGTGTTGGTGACACGGGATCTCACCAAGCAGTACGGAAGTACCACTGTGGTGGATCATGTGAACATCACCATCCAGAAGGGGGACATTTACGGCCTGGTGGGCCGGAACGGAGCGGGCAAGACCACCATCATCCGCATGGCGGTTGCCCAGACCATCCCCTCCGGGGGTGAAGTGGAGCTTTTCGGGGCCACAGGGGTACGGGAACTGGGCCAGGCCCGGAGCCGGATCGGCGCCATGGTGGAAATCCCGAGTTTCTATCCCTATCTGACCGCCCGCGAGAACCTGGAATATTACCGCCGGCAGCGGGGGATCGCGGGACCCCATGTGGTGGAGGACGCACTGGAGCAGGTCAATTTGACCGACACGGGGAAAAAGAAGTTTAAGACATTCTCCCTGGGTATGAAGCAGCGGCTTGGGCTGGCTCTGGCTCTGATGAACCGGCCCGACCTGCTGTTCCTGGATGAGCCCATCAACGGCTTGGATCCGGAGGGCATTGTGGAGTTCCGCAACCTGTTGCTGGAGCTGAACCGCCAGTATCAGACCACTATTCTGATCTCCAGCCACATCCTCTCTGAGCTCCAGAGCCTTGCCACCTGCTACGGCTTTATCGACAAGGGCCATCTGCTGGAGCAGCTGACCGCCAACGAGCTGGCCGAAAAGTGTCGGGATTGTCTTGAACTGAAGGTGGATGACGCACCCAAGGCCGCAGCCCTGATGGAGAAGGAACTGGGGCTTCGGGATTTCGAGGTCCTGCCCGGCGGAGCCATCCGGCTTTATGAGGGTCTGGAAATTCCCCAGAAGATCACAAATCTGTTGGTGGCGCAAGGGATTAGCCTTTACGGCGTGGAGCATCGAGGAGCCAACCTGGAGGACTACTTCCTGAACCTGATCGGAGGTGTTCACCATGGTTAAGTATCTCAACGCTGAGCTCTATAAGGTGCGTCACAGAATCTACCTGCTTGGTTTTCTGGCTGTGATCCTTGGCGGCATTTCAGCTCTGTTTTTACTTGTGAAGCTGGACGGGAACCAGAATGTGACCGTGGATGATATGCTGTACATTTTAGGCATGGCACTGATTGCTGGGCTTTACCTGATCGTTGCCGTCTGTGATATGGTTTTCTCCGACCAGTATAAGTTCAATACACTGAAAAACGAGGTTTCCTATGGATTGCCGCGCATGAGGATCTATTTTGGCAAGCTGACCGCAGCCGCTATTATGTGTGTGATTCTCTGTGTTGTGATCGCGGCTTACTATCTGCTTTTGTCTTTACTTTTATTTCCCCAGGGGGGAGATTTGAGCGAAGCGCTTAGGGGAGTTGGGGAACAGTTCTTTCAGGCCCTTCCTCTGTGGCTGGGCGGTTTGGGACTGTATCAGGCGTTGCTGTTTACCATGAAAGGCTCCACCTCCGCTACCGTGGTTTATTTCTTAGTGGTGGGTATGCTGGACAGTGTTTTGAAGTTGATGGGACTGTTGCTCCCCACCATGGCCGCGATGTGTCAGGAACTGTTGGGGTGTCTGCTCCAGACCCCCTTTGCGCAGCTGCCCCTTTTGGATATTCCACACGCCTGGCTGGTGGGGCTGGGGTGGCTGACGGTGTCCACTCTGGTAGGAGCCTTTGTTTTCCAGAAAAGGGAGATCAACTGAGATGATCAACTATTTGTCCGCCGAGTTCTATAAGCTGCGGTTTCACAAGGGCCTGTATGTGGGAACGGGTCTGCTGCTTCTGCTGGAGACCGTGGTATTTCTGCCTGGGTTTATGATCCGGAACCAAGATTATATTGACAGAGATATTCTTCTGGCCTTTTTGGTGGTGGCCATGACGGTCGGCATCATCATAGCGCCCATCTTTGCAACCATGACCTTTGACGATCAAAACGGGAATGGTACGCTGAAAAACGAGATCGTCTACGGGATTCCCCGCCACCGGGCTTACATTGGAAAGATGCTGGCGGGAGCCATTGCGGGCACCATAATATCGCTCCTTGCGATGGGCTGGTTCCTTCTGCTGACCTTTCTGGTGGGCGGACCTTCTGAGGGGACGAATCAGGAATTCTTAGGGATATTCATTCGGGCAACAGGGATCCAATGGTTGGTATGGATGAGCGTATATGCGTTTTTCTTTTTCCTGTTGGTTCTTATCCGGTCTGCCGCTGCGGCTTTGAGCCTGGGCTATGCTGTGACTGTGCTTGGGACGCCGGTCGCATTGACCATTGCTAGCGGTACGGACGTGAGCTTTTTCTGGCAGTTAGTTTCGGATCTTTTCTTTACCTCGCCGCTTCGTTTTACGGTGGGGCTGGACCTGAGTGACAGGAGACTGCTTGTCTCATTCCTTGGGGATAACCCTTTGATCTATGCCCTGGTGATATGTATCTTCTGGTGGGCGGTGAGTGTTTTGCTGGGCCTTATCGTCTTGCGGCGCAGAGAAATCAAGTAACCGAAAGAAGGAGGGGGCAGGATGGCTATAGCCCTTGTACTCCTGGGGATCCTGTGTGGGGCCCTGCTTTTGCGCATCTATGCGCTGGAGCAAAATATCCGACAGGGAGCAAAACAACTGAAAAAACGTAAGGCGGAGGGGAGAGCGGCTCCTCTCCGCCTTGCCGCGCCCAATCCCGCCGCCGAGGAGTTGATGGCGGAAGTGAATCTGCTCCTTCGGGAGGGGGAGGAGGAACGAACCTCCTTTCGGATGCGGGAGCAGGCCCTTCGGCAGCAGATCGCCAACGTTTCCCATGACCTTCGCACGCCGCTGACCTCCATTTTGGGGTATCTCCAACTTTTGGAGGATCCGGAGATTTCCGGGCCTCAGCGGGAGGAGTATCTGAACATCATAAAGGGACGCGCCCGCGTGCTCCAAGGGCTGATCACCAGCTTCTATGATCTTTCCCGCCTGGAAGCGGGGGAGTACCCTATTGGAAAGGAAAAGGTGGACCTACGGGAGGTCATCAGCGAGTTGCTTGCCGCCTTCTATGACGAGCTGGACAGTCATTTTGTGGTGACCGTTGATCTTCCGGAGGATCTCCCTCCGGTGTGGGGGGACCGTTCCGCCTTGACCCGGATCTATTCCAACCTGATCCGAAATGCCTTGGAGCATGGCTCCGGCATCCTCTCCATCTTGGCGTCACAGGAGAGTGGGAAGGTGGTCACCCGATTCACTAACGGCGGGGCGGAGGTGTCTGAAGAGGATCTGCCCCATGTATTTGACCGGTTTTTCACGTCAGATAAGACCCGTTCCGGGCGGAATACCGGGTTGGGCCTTGCTATCGTAAAGGCGCTAACCCTTCAGATGGATGGGGAGGTCCGTGCTGATTTGCTGAATGGAAATTTCTCGGTCTGTCTGAGTTGGAAAATTTGAAAGAGAGAAGGAGAAAGCCTCTGGGGAAGCCCAGAGGTTCCCTTTTGGATAAAAAGCAAGGAAAACCTTGTTAAAAATTTGCTATTTTATTGAAAATGCACAGATAGGGTTGACATTTTGACCCTAAAATGATAAAGTTTTAATATAGTATTGGTGCGAAAATGATCCAAGAAAGGAATGGTTTTACATGGTAAAAATCGTTCGGAGAAAGGAATTGAACCCCACAGTCACTTTGCTGGAGGTGGAAGCTCCCTTTGTGGCCAACAAGGCCCAGGCCGGACAGTTCATCATCCTTCGTGTGGACGAGGATGGGGAGCGGATTCCGTTGACTGTGGCTGGCTATGACCGGGACAAGGGGACGGTCACCATCATTTTCCAGATTGTGGGCGCCACCACGGAAAAGCTTAACCACAAGAAGGAAGGGGAGTATATCCACGATTTCGTGGGTCCTCTGGGTATGGCTACTCACACTGAGGGGCTCAAGAAGGTCTGTGTGGTAGGCGGGGGCGTGGGCTGCGCCATCGCCCTTCCCGTAGCCCAGAAACTCCATGAGCAGGGCTGCGAGGTGACCTCTGTCATCGGCTTTCGTTCCAAGGATCTGCTGATTCTGGAGGACGAGTTCAAGGCTTGCTCCAACAAGCTCTATGTGATGACCGATGATGGCTCCTATGGCCGCCACGGCAATGTGTGCGTGCCCCTCAATGAGATGTTCGCCAATGGGGAGACCTTTGACGAGGTCATCACCATCGGACCTCTCATCATGATGAAGTTCGTGGTGGAAGCTACCCGGCCTACCGGGATCCCCTGTGTGGTTTCCATGAACCCCATCATGATCGACGGCACGGGCATGTGCGGCGGTTGTCGGCTGACTCTGCATCAGGATGGCAAGGCGGTGACCAAGTTTGCCTGTGTGGATGGTCCTGACTTCAATGGCTACGAGGTGGATTTTGATGAGGCTATGAGCCGGGGCACCATGTACTATGGCTTTGAGCGTCATGCCCACGAAGAGACCTGCAACCTGTTCAAGAAGGAGGCTGAATAATTATGCCCAATATGGATCCGAAAAAGAATCCCATGCCGACCCAGGAGCCTCAGGTGCGGGCCCACAATTTCAGTGAGGTGGCCCTGGGATACTCTGAGGAGACCGCCATTCAGGAGGCCCTTCGGTGTCTGAACTGCAAGAATATGCCCTGCGTCAGTGGCTGTCCCGTGAATGTACATATCCCCGATTTTATCGCCAAGATCAAGGACGGCGATTTTGATGGCGCTTATCAGGTTATCCAGCTTTCTTCCACCCTTCCCGCTGTCTGCGGCCGTGTCTGCCCGCAGGAGACCCAGTGCGAGAGCAAGTGTGTCCGAGGCATCAAGGGGGAGCCGGTGGGCATCGGCCGTCTGGAGCGTTTCGTGGCCGACTGGCACAATGCCCATGCTGACAAGCTCCCCGATAAGGTGCCCTCCAACGGGCACAAGGTGGCTGTGGTGGGTTCCGGCCCCAGCGGCCTGACCTGTGCCGGCGACCTGGCGAAGAAAGGCTACCAGGTCACGGTGTTTGAGGCGCTGCATACCGCCGGCGGCGTGCTGGTCTATGGCATCCCCGAGTTCCGTCTGCCCAAGTCCATCGTCCAGAAGGAGGTGGACAATCTGGTGGCTATGGGCGTGGACATGGAGACCAACATGGTCATCGGCAAGACCCTTACCATTGACGAGCTCTTTGGCATGGGCTACGAGGCTGTGTTTGTGGGCTCGGGTGCCGGACTTCCCAACTTTATGGGGATTCCCGGTGAGAGCCTGAAGGGCGTCTATTCCGCAAATGAATTCCTTACCCGCTCCAACCTGATGAAGGCTTATAAGGATGATCCTGTGACACCCATCATGAAGGGTGGAAAAGTGGCCGTGGTGGGCGGCGGCAATGTGGCCATGGACGCTGCCCGTACCGCGCTCCGCCTGGGGGCCGAGAAGGTTTACATCGTCTATCGCCGCTCCCTGGAGGAACTCCCCGCCCGGAAGGAAGAGGTGGAGCACGCCATGGAGGAGGGGATCGAGTTCAAGCTCCTCAACAATCCTGTGGAGATCCTGGGTTATCACAATCCCGATGACCGCCGGGATCCCAAGAACGGTTTTGTCACCGGTATGAAGTGCATTCAGATGGAGCTGGGCGAGCCCGATGAGAAGGGCCGCCGCCGTCCCGTTCCCGTCCCCGGCAGTGAGTTTGAGCTGGAGGTGGACACGGTCATCATGTCCATCGGCACCTCTCCCAACCCTCTCATTAAATCCACCACCGAGGGCCTGGAGGTCAATAAGCACGGCGGTATCATTGTGGAGGAGAATACCGGCGCCACCACCAAGGAGGGTGTCTACGCCGGCGGCGATGCGGTCACTGGAGCCGCTACCGTTATTTCGGCCATGGGGGCCGGCAAAGTGGCGGCCAAGGCCATTGACGAGTATCTGAGTAAGTAAAAAACAGTTACATTTGGAGAGGGCCAGCTTACGCTGGCCCTCTCTTTTTGTATTTCAATATAAATTTATTGAAATTCAATAAATAATACTTGACATTCGATAATGATGGTGGTAATCTATGGATGACAGGAGGGAAGTCCGATGGAAAAAACAAATGTGCAGAAGCTGGCAAAAATCTTAAAGGTATTGGTGACCATCACTTTTGTGTGCAATCTGATCATTTTACCCTTTGTTCCGGGATTGGTAGGAATCGGGGCGGAAGGGGGCATGGCTCTGTTTCAGGAAGCGGTTGAGGAAAATCCCTTTGTACCGGCTCCGTTTCTGCTTTTCCTGGTAAACTGGCAATATTGGTGGCGGATTTGGAGGGAGGGGTATACCGGAGTGTTGGCCCTGTTTCTTTTGATCTGTGGCACTTGTACCGCCATGATCCTCTGGCAGGCCAGAAAGGTATTGGATACCATTCTGGATGGTAATCCCTTTCAGAAAAAGAATGGAGAGAGCATGAAGCGGGCGGCGGTATGCTGCTTTGTGATCTCGGCGGCCGCTTTGCTCCGGACCTTCTGGCGGTTCTGGTACTATGGCTCCATTGCGCCTTTGTTCACTTATAATGCCCTGTTTGTTCCGCTCTTTGCTATGGGAGGACTGCTGTGTATGGTCATGTCTGCTCTCTTCCGTCAAGCCGCTGAGCTGAAGGAAGAGAACGACCTGACTATTTAGGGGGTGGCGGCATGGCGATCATAGTCAACCTGGATGTGATGATGGCGAAGCGTAAAATGAGCCTGAACGAGTTGGCTTCCAAGGTGGATCTGACCCTGGCCAATCTGTCGGTGCTCAAAAACAACCATGCCAAGGCGGTACGATTCTCTACCTTGGAGGCTATCTGTAAGGCTTTAGACTGTCAGCCGGGGGATATTCTGGAATATGTGCCTGGGGAGGACCCGGAGACATAAGGGAAAGAAGGAAACGAATATGGATAATATTCATTCGACGCCCCAGTTTGGGACGCCGCAGGATTCTTATACCGCAAAAAAGAAAGGAAAAGAAAATCTATGCGGTGGATGGCCGGGACCTGCTGGCCTTGTTTAAAATTTTTCTATTTGGACTTTGTTATACCATTCGACATTGAGAGACGTGGAAAGAGAAACAGACGGTCCGGTTTTCTGAGCTGGATCCCTTGGCTCCGGCTATCGTTCTTGGAGTGCTGGATCTGCTCTACGGATTTTTCCTGATGGTGCAGTCGGCGGCTCTTTTCGTGGGAGCTGCTTATCTGGAACAGGTGACCGGGCTTTCCTATTCTGAATATGCCCGCAGCGGTTTCTTTCAACTGGTTTTTGTTGCGATCCTGAACCTGATCGTGGTTTTGATTGCCTTTCAGATGTCCCAGAAGTCCGGCGGTGCCTGGAAGGTAATGAGGCTGCTTATGGTTGCCATGAGTGGCCTGCTTTTGACCTATGCCACCTACCGGATGACGTTCTATGTACAGGGTTACGGTCTGTCCTTCAAAAGATTCCTCACCTATTGGGGAATGGTGATGCTGGCCATCTTTTTTCTGGCGGCAGTTTTGAAGGCGCGGAAAAAGAGTTTGCTTTTTTCAAGGTGCTGTTGACGGTGAGTATTGTGGGCTGGTTGGTGCTTAACGCCTGCAATATGGACCGGCTCATGGTAAACTATAATGTGACGTTGTATCAGCGGCAGGAGATTTCCGCCATTGATTTGAGCTATTTGGTGAATGAGTTGTCCTATGATGCCCTGGATGCTCTGGGGCAGATTCCGATGAAGGCTGTAGGTTTCGAGCAAGCGATTCAGGCCCGGCGGGCACGGGCAGCCTGGAATGCTTCCCATTGGCAGACCTGGAACCTGTCGGCCTGGCTTGCAGCAAGACAATGAAGTGAAGGGAGAAGAGACGATATGGAAAAAGAGAATCTTCGGGAAGAAAAACGGACTACTCTGGGGCAACGGTTTTGCGGTTTTGCAATGGGACATCTGATTCTCTCAGTCTTACTGGTCTTTTTCGGGCCGATATTCTTAGCGTCTCGCTGGAATGAGTCTTGGTTGTATTTGGCACCCATTTTTCTGATGGGAATATATTTCCCGGCAGGAGTCTGCGTATCCTGGGTGGAAGGATGGACAGTGCCGCAGAGTGACCGGGAAAGAATGATGGCAATCATCCTGCCTGCCGCCGTTGCATGGTTCTGGGTATGCGTAGTGTTCTTTGCGATTTCTGTAGAGACCGGGGAGCTGTTGATGGTCGTATTTTATCTTTCCATGATATTGGCGACCCCCTCCAGCATTTTGGCCATCCTTTTTGCCGTGCTGATCCCTTCGGAGGGATGGGGGGGACTGATGCTCGGCGGAATGATAGCCGGGTTTCTTCCACCCCTGCTCTTTGAGCTTGGAAGCTTTTGGCAGTCGGACCGGATGGAACGGATTCGGATACGAAAAGATATGGCACAGGTTGAAGAAAAGGAGATATGATAGATAGAAAGGAGCGGCAGTTTCCGCTCCTTTCTATTATCCGTTTGGGGGAGTGGTACACGCGCTTCCCTCGCCTGAAGCGGAGCGCAAAGCCAGCAGGGATAGATTGTCACCCAGGACCTCAAAGAAGGCGGCAAGAACCTCCAACTGATCAGAGGAAAGTCCCTCCGCCAGTCGGAGAGAGGCCAGAGCGGCCAGGATCACCAGTGCGTCATAGCTCATAACACCACCCCCATGCTACCTTTATTCTACGGCAGGAAAGAGAGTTAGGTGCTGGCAGATGGCAGCATTTGACGGAAAACTGTACAAAACAGCGGGTAAATGATAGGAAAGACTTTAAAAATAGTCACTTTTCCCCTTTCGCTTTGCATAATCTTCTGATATAATGTCAAAGTAATTAAGCGGTCCCGGGATCGCGATGAAGGAGTGTTTATCATGGCAAAAACCACCAAGAAGGCGGAGAGTGCCGCCGTTAAGACCGAGGAGACCAAGACCGTGAAGACTGAGGCTGTTGTCAAGAAGCCTCCTGCTAAGGTGACTGAAAAGAAGCCGGCTGCCAAGAAGACCACGACGGCCAAGACTGTCAAGGCTCCCGCTGTGAAGTTGTTTGTAGAATATCAGGGCCGCCAGGTGAGCCAGGAGGATATTTTGGCCGCTGTCATGGCCAAGGTTGGTAAGGCAAAGAGCGTGGAGATTTACGTGAAGCCTGAGGACAGCGCTGCCTACTATGTGGCCGACGGCGAGTCCGGCAAGGTGGAATTTTGATCACATCCATGTAAAGAAAAAGTCCCGGAGCAGTTTGCTCCGGGACTTTTTTCGTCATAGAGTCCTGATATACCGCAGATCCACACATACCGAATCCGGGGGAAAGAGAATGTCGGCGTAGGTACCGTCCCAGACAAAGCCGTGGGCGGCATAGAATTTCCTGGCCTTTTCGTTCTCCCGGAGTACAAAGACGAAGGCATTTTGGAACCCTTCCGCCTTTAAACGCTGTAGAGCCTCCTCAAAGAGGAGGCCGCCGTAGCCTTTGCCCCGCTCTTCCGGGTGGGTGTAGAAGGAGGCGATCTCTCCCCAGTCGGCGTAGGCGTCGTTGTCGAACTTGCAGACATCTCCGGGATTATAGTTCTCTGTCCGGGCCCTGCAGTAGTTGATACAGCTCACTGGAGTGTCGCCCCGGTAAAGGAGCAGACCATGGACGCCGTTTTGCTCCTCATAGTTCTTCCGAAAGACCTCCACCCAACGGTCATCGGTGATCTTGCTGTCCAGATAGTCCTGGGGCACATATCCTACATAGCTGTCCCGCCAGCCCAGGGCGTGGATCAGGCTCATGGCCTTGAAATGCTTCAGGGTGGTGGCGTCAACAAAATGAAGTTCCTCCTGCATGGGTGTCACATCCTGTGTTTGAAAAAATCGGTAGAACAAGTATGGCACAGGTTTGCGGAATGGTCAAGCAAAAAAGTTTGGAAAAGGGTCTTCACAAAAACGGTCAACGGCTTTATGATAAAGGTTACCGGAGGGTCAAAGGAGGTGCGGCGGTATGAACGAAAAGTTTTTCTCTCTGCCCAAGGAGCGGCAGCAGGCCATTCTGGACGCGAGCTACCGGGTCTTTGCTAAAAATTCCTATAAGCATAGCCCAATGCAGGAGATCGCCGATGAAGCGGGAATCAGCAAATCCCTGTTGTTCCACTACTTCCGTAACAAGAAGGAGCTGTATGTCTTTCTTCTGGACGCGGGGGCAAAGCTGACGGTGGAGTATCTGACCAGGTCTGACTGCTACGATCAGGAGGATCTGTTTGGGGCCATGTATTTGGGTATGAAGGCGAAGGCGGATGTGATGCGCCGTTATCCGGAGATGACCGCTTTTGTACTGAAGGCCTACTACGAGCAGGACGAGGAAATCCGGGGCGAGGTCCAGAAGGTCATAGCGAAGTATGTGGACTTCAGGGCAAACGCTTACCTACTGAATTTGTCCCAGGAGCACTTTGTTCCGGGACTGGATATGAAAATGATGTATTATGAGATGGTCTGGGCCAGCGAAGGTTATCTGTGGGAAAAGGTTCAGCGGGGTGGGCTGAATGTGGATGAGCTGGAAGACGATTTTGTTCGGATGATCGATTTCTGGAAAAGCATATTCCTGCGGAAGGAGGAACTCTGATGGAGGCCCTTCGCACTGAAAAGCTGAGCAAGTCATATGGCAAAGTCCGGGGGATCATTGAGCTGGATCTGCGGGTGGAGCAGGGAGAGTTCTTCGGCTTTATCGGCCCCAACGGGGCGGGGAAGAGCACCACCATCCGCACCCTGCTGGGCCTACTTCGTCCTACCTCCGGAAAGGGAACAGTGCTGGGGCTGGACATTACCCGAAAAACTGAGGAGATTCTGGCCCATGTTGGGTATCTTCCCTCCGAAACGGTCTTTTACCCTGGGATGAAAGTGAGAGAGTTGATCCGCTTTTCCGCCGGTCTACGGAGGCGGGACTGCGGAAAGGAGGGGGATGTTCTCTGCGAGCGGCTTCGTCTGGATCCGAACCGCCGGGTGGAGGAGCTTTCCCTGGGCAACAGGAAAAAAGCGGGTATCGTCTGTGCCCTGCAGCACAGGCCTGAGCTGTTGATTCTGGACGAGCCTACCAGCGGCCTGGATCCCCTGATACAGCGGGAGTTCTTTGCCATTCTGAAAGAGTATCATGCTGCGGGTACTACCGTTTTTCTCTCTTCCCATGTGCTCTCCGAGATTCGCCGTAACTGCTCCGAGGCCCTGGTTCTCCGGGAGGGCCGGGCGGTGGCCCGGTTGGGCCGGGCGGAGTTGGATAAAAGCGAGGAGGAATTTGAGGATTTCTTCCTCCGATACTACATGGAAGGGGACGAGGAGACATGACGCTTTTCAGACATGAAGTCCGTCAGGGGCGGCTGTCCCTTGTGATCTGGGCTCTGACCATCGGTGGACTGATGGCGGCGTGTGTTTTCCTTTTCCCTGAGATGAAGGGGGAGATGGGACAGGTGGGGGAGATGTTTGCCTCCATGGGAGCCCTTACCGCTGCTTTTGGTCTGGACCGATTGAATTATGGTACTTTTCCCGGCTACTATGCCATTGAGTGCGGCAACATTCTGGGCCTGGGCGGAGCCATGTTCGCAACCATGGCGGCTTCGGCCACGCTAGCCAAGGAGGAGAAGGTGGGGACGGCGGAGTTTCTGTTGACCCATCCGGTGAGTCGGGCACAGGTGGTTACGGAAAAGCTGCTGGCTGTGTTGGTCCAGATTCTTGTCCTCAACCTGACCGTTTTAGTGATTGCGGCCCTGTCTGCCCTGGCTATTGGGGAAGATATCCCTTGGGGAGAGCTTGGCAAGCTCCACCTGGCCTATCTTTTCCTGCAGATCGAGTTGGCGGGGGTGTGCTTTGGGCTTTCTGCTTTTCTGCGGCGAGGGAGTATGGGGGCTGGGCTTGGCATCGCCGCTGGGGCCTACTTTCTGGACCTGATTGCCAACCTTTCGGAGAAAGCGGAATGGCTCCACTATGTGACGCCCTTTGGCTATACGGCCGGGGGGGATATTTTGAGCGAAGGACTGAACTGGTCACTGATGGCCCTGGGAATACTCTGGTTCGGGGTCGGGATCGTAACGGCCTACGGATGGTATTTACGAAAAAGTATCCACTGATGCAGAAAAATGCCGTCTGAGATGTTCTCAGACGGCGTTTTCAGATATATTATACCGCTGCGGGGTCCTTTTCCTCCGATTCCTTATGTTCTGCTTGTTCCTTTTGCAGGGCACGGGCGTTGGCCAGCATGAGTTTGATGCGGTTCTCTTGATTGATCTTAGTGGCACCGGGGTCATAGTCAATGGCCACGATATTGCTCCAGGGATAGTCGTCCTTCAGTTTGCGGATCATGCCTTTGCCAACGATGTGGTTGGGGAGGCACCCGAAGGGCTGGGTGCAGACGATGTTGGGGATACCGGTGTTGATAAGCTCCAGCATCTCGGCCGTAAGGAGCCAACCCTCACCCATCTTGTTGCCATCGCCCAAGTAACCCTTGATGTAGCTGTGGAGTTCATTGAAATCACCGGGAGCCCGAAAGCCGGAGCGCTTCAATGCGTCGATCATGGCGTGCTGGTATTTCATCACATAGGTCTGCAGCCAGTGGCAGAAACGCTCCTTTACCTTTTTACCGCCGTAGATGTCTACGTCCACCTCGCGGTTGTTAATTTTAAAGATAATAAAGTCGATAACGCCGGGGACCACAGGCTCGGCCCCCTCGGAGAGGAGAAAGTCGCATAGTCCGTTGTTGCCGAGGGGGGCGTACTTCACATAGATCTCTCCCACAACGCCTACCTTGACCTTTTCCTCGTTAGAGACTGGAATGGCCTTGAAGGAGGCAGTGATACGGTCGAAGTTAGCCTCCATAGTCTTGAAGGACATGCCCCGGCCCTGGGCCATCTCACGCAGAAGGTAATCCATGCATTCCTGAACCGCGGCATCAGTGGCGCCCGGGGTAAGCTCGTAAGGACGGACCTGGTTGGATATGCACAGCAGCAGGTCACCATAGATTAGAGCAAAGACCACCTTTCGCAGCATCCCAATAGTGAGCTGAAATCCGGGATTTTTCTCCAGTCCAGACAGATTAAGAGAGATGACAGGCACATAGGCCAGTCCAGCTTTCTCCAGGGCCTTGCGCAGAAGATGGATGTAATTGGAGGCACGGCAGCCGCCGCCGGTCTGAGTGATGACCAGGGCCACCTTATGGGGGTCATATTTTCCCGACTGGATGGCGCTGATAAGCTGGCCAATGACCAGGATGGCGGGGTAGCAGGCGTCATTGTGAACATATTTCTGCCCCGCGTCGATGACCGAACGGCCGGTATTCTCCAGCATCTCTACCTTATAGCCATAGGAGCGGACGATTTCCACCACCATCGCAAAATGGTCGGGAAGCATTTGCGGGGCCAGAAGGGTGTACTCATTTTTCATCTCCTTGGTGAAAAGGAGCCGCCCGGTCTTGTCATATTTCAGTTCAGCCATATGATTATGTTCCTTTCAGTATCATCTGGAGGTAGACCATATCCACTAATTGTTGGCCATTCTCAATGATGGGGTGATAGCGCCCGGCATAGCTCCGGCAGAGAAACTCTATCAGTGCCCGGCCATAGCCGTGCTGCCGAAAAGGCGGAGACACTGCCAGATTTTTCAGTTCCAATATACTGCTTCCCTCGTCAGTGACCACGCACAGCCCTTTTACACCGCCGTCCTCCAGAACATACAGCGTTCCTCGGTCCAGATAGCGGTCGATCATATCCTCCTGATCGTCAGCCAAAAGAAGGAGGGGGAGGTATCTTTTTTTGTTGGCGGTGATTTCCCGGATTTCCATGCTATTTATTTTCCTGTGTTTCTGGCTTCCATAGCGGCCATGAGGGAGCGAATACGGATCTTAACTGCCCCCAGGTTGTTGATATCATCGATCTTCAGCTGCGTATACAGCTTTCCGCCCTGCTCCAGAATAAATCGGACCTCGTCGGCGGTGATGGCGTCGGTGCCGCAGCCAAAGGAGACCAACTGGATCAGCTGCATATCCGGTTGGGTGCAGACATACCGGGCAGCATTGTACATCCGGGATTGGAATGTCCATTGATTCAGGACCTTGCGGCTTTCATACCCCTCCAGATAGCTCAGGGCGTCCTCGGTGATCAGAACAAAGCCCTGACCAGTGATAAGGTCGTTGATACCATGATTGATTTCCGGATCAATGTGGTAAGGCCGGCCTGCCTGGACCAGAATGGGAAGATGATTTTTCCGCGCATAGGTGATATACTCCCGCCCGGTTTTCCGCAGATCCTCCACATAACTATCGTACCCGGCGTATGCAGCCTTTGCGGCGGCAAAACACTCATGCCGGGGAATGGAGAACTCTTGAGCCATGATTTGCGCAATGCGCCGGGCAAAGCTTTTGTGCCGCCAAAGA
Organism: uncultured Oscillospiraceae bacterium; assembly: GCA_950075865.1. Lineage (GTDB taxonomy): Bacteria > Bacillota > Clostridia > Oscillospirales > Oscillospiraceae > Vermiculatibacterium. The sequence goes on from CATMVA010000001.1 coordinate 22,553, forward strand.
CCCACATAAGGATTCAGGAACCGGGTCTCTTTTAGCTGAGGAATATTGGCCGCCAGCAGCTCAGGATAGTAAGCCACCACCGGACAGTTGTAATGGTTGTCACCGATGCCTTCATCGTAATTATAGGACATGCAGGGATACCAGATGGCGTCAACTCCCATCTCCAGAAGAGCCTCCACATGACCGTGGAGCAGCTTGGCCGGGTAGCATACTGTGTCCGAGGGGATGGTGTGCTGTCCTTTGAGATAGAGTTTCCGGGAGGACTCGGGGGAGAGGACCACCTCAAAATTCAGCCGGGTGAAGAACTCATACCAGAAGGGGAGATTCTCATACATATTAAGTCCGAAGGGAATTCCGATCTTTCCCCGGACGCCGGTGCCCGAACCCTTGCCTTCCATGGTCCGGAGTTTTTGATACTTGTATAGCCCCAGATCCGGAAGCTGCTGCTTTTCTTTCCCAAGCGGCCGGGAGCATCGGTTGCCTGAAATAAACCGCCGTCCGCCGTCAAACTGGTTGACAGTGAGGGAACAGTGGTTGGTACAAAGTCCGCAGGTGGCTGGCTTTGCGTTGTGCAAAAATGACTGTAATGCGGTTTCACTTAACAGATTGGAGCGCTCCAACTTTAGGTCCCGGGCTGCCAGCGCGGCGCCGAAGGCTCCCATAAGTCCCGCAATGGTGGGCCGAACCACATCCCGGCCCAACTCCTGCTCAAAGGCCCGGAGCACCGCGTCATTGAGGAAGGTACCTCCCTGGACCACAATATGCTTCCCCAAGTCATCGGCCGAGGCGGCCCGGATGACCTTATAGACAGCATTTTTTACGATGGAGATGGAAAGTCCTGCCGAGATGTCCTCCACGCTGGCCCCATCCTTCTGGGCCTGTTTGACGCTGGAATTCATAAATACGGTGCACCGGGAACCCAAGTTCACCGGCCGGGGAGAGAAAAGCCCCAGTTTGGAGAAGGACGCGATGTCATAGTCCAACGCCTTGGCAAAGGTTTCAATAAAGGATCCGCAGCCCGAGGAACAGGCCTCGTTGAGCATGATGGAGTCCACAGCCCCGTTGCGAATCTTGAAGCATTTCATGTCCTGACCGCCGATGTCGATGATAAAGTCCACATCGGGATTGAAATGGGCGGCAGCCTTGTAATGGGCCATGGTCTCCACCAGCCCCAAATCACACTGAAAGGCGTTTTTGATCAGATCTTCGCCATATCCGGTGACTGCCGCACCCTTGATGGTGACCCGGTCGCCGCAGTGGTTATAAATTTCCTTAAGCTGTTCCAGTACAATGGACACCGGATTGCCTTGATTGGAATGGTAATAGTTGTAAAGGATACCACCTTGCAGGTCAATCAGCACCATCTTGGTGGTGGTGCTTCCGGCGTCAATGCCCAGCCAGGCGTCTCCGGAGTAGGAGTTCAGGTCGGCCTCGGGAGGGTGGCTGGCATTGTGCCGGGACAGGAAGGCGTCATATTCTGCCTGATCCGCAAACAGGGGAGGCATTACGTCCAAAGCCCCGGCCGCGTCTACGCTTTCCTCCAGTAGCCGCAGGCACTCCTCAAAGGGGCGGGCGGGATACTCAGCGGAGCATAGCGCGGCACCCATGGCGGCAAAGCAGTCGCCATCCTCAGGGAAAACGGCGTGTTCCCCGTCCAGCTTCAAAGTATCAATGAACCGTTCCCGCAACCCCCGCAGGAAGTGGAGGGGGCCACCGAGAAAGACGATCTTGCCCTTCAGCTCCCGGCCTTGGGTGAGACCGGCCACGGTTTGGTCCACTACGGCCTGGAAGATGGAGGCGGCCACATCCTCCTTCCGCCCGCCCTGATTCAGGATGGGCTGGATATCGCTCTTGGCGAAAACGCCGCAACGGGAGGCAATGGGGTAGATCTTTTCATGCTTCAGGCTCAACTCGTCCAGCTCGTCAATGGTCAAATTGAGCAGGGAAGCCATCTGGTCAATGAAAGCTCCGGTGCCGCCGGCGCAGGAGCCGTTCATTCGTTCCTCCAACGCGCCGCCGAAGAAGATGATCTTTGCGTCCTCACCGCCAAGTTCGATGACAGCGTCCGTGTTGGGGATGAAGCGGTTTACCGCCGCGGCGGTGGCGTAGACCTCCTGCACGAAGTCGATGCCACTGGCCTTGGAGACCCCAAGTCCCGCAGAGCCAGTGATGACCATATGTACCTGCTTTCCGGAAAGAAGGTCTTGGATGGAGCGTAAGGTCTGGGCCGCCCGCTCCCGGGTCTTGGAAAAATGTCGCTCGTAGGAGCGGAAAAGAAGCTGATCCTGTTCATCCAGCACTGTCACCTTAACAGTGGTGGAACCGATATCGATACCGACGCGAAGTTCCATGTTGACACCTCAATCGTAAGTCCCTGAACGGGTTTTTCTTTCTGAGAACGGAAAATGAAACAACCCATATTATAGCGCAACCGGGGGTGAAAAACAACTGTAAAATTGTGAACAGGCTGTTAAAGGACGGATCTCATTCCCTTGTGTGAAATAGCGAGGGGAAATATTTGCTTGACAAATAATATTATATGACATATAATATGAAAAACAAAAGGAGGGGAGAGTGTGCACTTTTCAATCAACGCGACCTTGCTGGACGGTTGCGTGCTGGCAGTACTGGAGCAGGGAAACGCATACGGATACAGTCTGACCCAGCGGCTTCGACAGGAAATCGACATCTCCGAATCTACCCTCTACCCGGTGTTGCGGAGGCTTCAAAAGGACAATTGCCTGACGGTTTACGATGAGCAGTTTCAGGGACGGAACCGACGATATTATTCCATTACTCCGGCTGGCCGGAACCGATTAGCCGAGTACCGGGTGGAATGGGGGAGCTACCGGGCGAAGATAGACCATATTTTGGTGGGAGGAATGCAGGATGGATAAAGAAACATACTTGCGCTTTCTGCGGGCGCTTTTGATGAACCGGCTCCCAGCGGAGGACGCCGAGGATATCGTGCGGTTTTATACCGAGTACCTTACCGAGGCCGGCCCGGACCGAGAGAAGGAAGTCATGGCTGCGTTGGGGAGTCCCGAGGAACTGACAGCCAAGATCATGGAGCAGAGGGCGAAGGAGGAGGCAGAGGGGATCCGGGAGCCTTACGGCCCGGCGCCTAAAGCTTATACTATCCCTAATGCCAGCGGACTTCCCCGGTGGCTGGGGATCGTTCTGGTGGCATTTTTGGGACTTATGATGGTCCCTGCCATGGGATGTTTGTTTTTGGTTTTTGGAGGCACCGGCATCGGTATCATCGTGTGCGGCGCATTGATTATCGCATTCTGCGCCTTTGGTGTTGGGCTGGGCAGCATGGTGTTCGCCTTTGGGGCTGCCCTGGTCCTGATTTCGGTGGGTTCTTTGCTGGTCCAGGCGGCGAGAGGAATTTTATGGCTGCTGAAAAAAGCAATTAAAAACCTTTGGAATGTGTTGGTGGAAGAGGAGGTGAGTATCCATGAAGCGATCGACTAAAAGGGACATTGCCGTGTGCTGCTTTGTTCTGGCTTTGGGCTGTTTTCTGATGGTGGCCGGCTGGGGCATGGGCGGGAGTCTGACACACGGCCAGAATATCAGTATCGGCGGTTCTAATGGCGTCCGCATAGAGAGCGGTGGCCTGTTCGTGGGCGGGAGCAACGGGATCTATGTGGGACCCTACGGGATCTCCATCGGTGGCCGTAACGGGATCTATATAGGCCCGGCCGGTATCCGGATCGGTCCTTCGGGAGGCGCCTATGCGGAGACGGAGGAGATCACTGATCTGATCCAGCAGGCATGGATGTTCTCAGGTGCTGAGGAGGAGGGGGATACTGCGCTTTGGGATGATGCGATTGTTCAGAATACTGAGGTGGAGCCCTTTGACCGTATCCGGGTCGACATCGACATGGGTGACGTTACGGTGGTCCAGGACGGAAGCGGCTATTTTGTTGAGTTCAGAAACAATGTGGAGGGCTATGGGCTACATTATAGCTATGACGGCTCCACTATGGTCATTGGAAGCGACGGAGATAAGCGTGGACATTGGGGGACCACCGATGCCCATGCCTCTGTGACCGTTTTGATCCCGGAAGGGGCAGGGTTGAATGACATCGATCTTCACAGCGATCTGGGAGATATTATGGTGGGACAGATCGAGAGGCCTGTTCCCACGGCCACCTTGAACACCAATTTGGGGGATGTGACTTGGGATAGGAGTACGGTCAAGGAGCTGAACGCCCATAGCTCCCTGGGGGATGTAACCGTGATGATGCCTGATCTGGAGAAGGTGGGTTATGAGCTTTCCACCAGTCTGGGGGAGATCATCGTGGATAATGAGGTCATGACAAAAAAGAATGTTAACTATAAGCCCCGGAATGCGGAGAGCTATGTGTGGGCCAACAGCGACTTGGGGGATATATACCTGGGTGCTTATTGAAAATGTGAAGACAGAAAGAAGGGAGAAGCCAGTGGCTTCTCCCTTCTTTCTGTCATTGAGATTCCCATTTACTGGAGTGCGTTGAGCTTTACGACCACAGTATTATCGATTACTTGAATGCTGCCTGCTTCCGGATAGGTGGGCATGGCCTGGACCTGAGGCAGCGACGCCATGCCGGAGACCACCTCGGAGCCGTCCAGGTAGACCGGATCGGTGTAACCCAGGAAATAGCGGAGAAAATGGCCGTAGGTGTAGTTGGTGCGGTAATCGGCGAGGGAAAATACGCCGATCATCTGGATCTTGTCCAGCTGCGGGGTGGGGTTCAGGGCGGCGTCCCGGACCGAACTGCCCACCAGTGCCACCGGCATCCCCCGGTGGTAGCCCTCACAGCTTTCGATGGCGGAAAGCAGCCGGGTGGAGTAGGATAGGTTCTGCTCATAGCTCAGCTGCAGCTTCAGATAGGCCTGATTGTCCAGGACCATATAGGAATAGGAGGTCACCGCCATGGAGAGCAGAATGATCCACCCGGCCAGGGAACACAGGCTTCTCTGGGCGGGAGCGGGGGCTGGATCCGCTCCACTCATGTAATCAAACAACGCGACAGGGGCGATCAGAAGAAACACAAGGCCATAGATCATCAGGTGGTGCACGCCGCCTCCGGCGACCATGACATAGATGATATTGCCGGCCAGGGGATAGAGGACCACCAGAATCGCCGCCAGCGCGGTGCGGAGCCACCCCAGCTTTTTCTTCCACAGGATCAGGACCAGGATCCCCGCGGTGCAAAGTCCGGTCAGGAGGAAGAGATGGCGCAGAAAGCCCGGATGGTGCCCGGCGTCGTTCCGCCAAAAGTATGTGAAATACTTTGCGTAGCTCTTCAAAATGAGACCGGGGAGCTGCCGGAGGGAAAGGGAGCCCATGGAGGAAATCCCCATATAGTCCACCAGAGGGATGTCCCGGGTGGTCCACTTGACCATCAGCATATACAGCGCCATACCGCCGCCCAGGGCGCATACCCGCTGTATCCCGGTCCAGACCAGCTCCCGGAAGGAACGTTGGCCGTCCAGGGTCTCAAAGATCAGCGCGCCCACCATGAGAACGGCCGCCACGCCGAAGTAGCTTTGATAGATCCCCATGGACGCTGCTACAGCCACGGCTCCCAGGGCAACGCCGGGCCAGCTGCGGAAGCGGACGGCGGCATAGGCGCCGAAGGCTGCCAGAGCCAGCGACAGGAAATAGGCGTCCGAGGTGAACATATAGGAGAAGGTGGCGGCCACCGTGGGGAAGCTGACCAAAAGCCCCGCCGTCACGATGCAGCAGAGCGGTGAGCGGATCCGCAGCAGGGAAACGGTAAAGCAGGCGGTGAGAGCAAGCCCGATCAGGGCCAGAACGCCGATGAGCCAGGGGATGCTGAAATTGCCGTCCAGCTCCAGGATGGTGGGAAGCAGCCAGCGGCCCGAGGCGGTGCCGTATCCACCGATAAACAGATGCCCAATGTCGTCATGGTTTGGTAGCTTATTTGTGAATTGATACAGATGGGTTATCAATCCCAGTACAAAGGCGGAAACAAAAGTCAAGCGAATATAATTTGGAATTCTGGCCCAAAGCCTGGATATAACTGTGTCTGGAGAGGGTAATTCTCTCTTGGAGGGATGCTTCATGGCCGTTCAGTCCTTTCTGCCGCCGCAGGTTTGTGCTACCAGATAGCGGGGCCGCCGTTTGCTTTCCATATAAATCTGAGAAATATAATAGCCGATAATACCCAGACTGATCATTAGAATGCTGCCGATAAACAGAAGAAGAATGATGACGGTTGTAAAGCCGTCGGCTGAGGCTCCCATAGCCCATCGGACCAGGGTTTGGATCCCTAAGATCACAGAATAGACCAACGTGATGACGCCCAGTATCGTTACGATCTGCATGGGAGCGGAGGAATAGGAGGCAATGTTGGAAATGGCGTAACGAATCAGAGAAAGGGTAGACCAATGGGTCGTTCCCTCGATTCGCTCCTCAACAGCAAACTCCACCTCGGTAGATTTGTAACCCGCCCAGCCAACCAAGGCACGGAAAAAGGTATTCCGTTCGGAAAGATCCAGCAGAGAGTCTACCACCTTACGGTCCATGAGCTTGAAATCGGAGGCACGGCTCATGTCGATTTTGACAGCTCGGCTCATCAGTTTATAAAAGCATTTAGCGGCGAAACCGTGGGCAACACTCTCCTTGCCCCGGCTGGTCTTTACGCCGTTGACCACTTCCCAGCCTGCCTGCCACAGCCGATACATATCGACCAATTTTTCGGGTGGATGCTGCAGATCGCAGTCAATAACGGCGCAGCACTTACCGACAGAGACATCCAGTCCTGCAAATATGGCGGCTTCTTTGCCAAAATTGCGCGAAAAGCTGACCCCGCGGATATTTTCGCTGGTTTGAGCGGCCTCCTGGATTTTTTCCCAGGATTTGTCACGGGAACCGTCGTCCACAAAAATAAGCTCATAAGGTATGTCGGCGTCTGTTAGAATAGTGCTGATCTTGGCCGCTGCGGTCAGGATCGATCCCTCTTCGTTATAAGCCGGAACAACAACGGAAAGCATAATGGCACCTCCTTTAGTGCTTTTTAAAGACCAATTTGCCGGTCAGGTAGTTTACCACCACGGTGATAACTGAAACCACCAGCTTGGCGATCAACTTATCCAGATGAAGGATCTCTACCATCAAGGCCAGCAAAGCGGCCTCCAGTGCCCAGGAAAAAAGGCGGGAGAGGACAAAAGCAACCGCCTCTTTTACGCTGCGCCTGTCCGTGGAGCGATAGACAAAAGCACCGTTGGCAAAGTAGGCAAAAGCCACGGCGCCTACCCAAGCCAGCGCATTGGCTATCTGGTAATTTTCTTTGAAGAAGGGGATCAGGGCAACGAGAGGAATATAAATAAGATAGTTGATTAGAGTGGTAAAGCCCCCGACGATCAGGTAATGCCACTGCTCACGATACTTTATCAACAGAGCATTTATGGTATCGGCCAGCTTCTTCATATGCGTACCGTCTCCATCCTGAATTTTCCTTTTAAAACCATAATTTAACATATTTTTCCCAGTTTGTCAAGCAAGAGACCGGCCATGCCCTGCGATTAGGAGAATACGTATTGACCAATATTTAGGGCGTTCGAAAAAATGCGAAAGCAGGATAGACCCTTATAGGGAGGGTCTTTTTTTGTCTGCTGGGACATACATTGGACAGAGGGGGTGGCGGCAATGGAACTGAACAGCACATGTCCCAGGGGAGCAGTATGGATCAAGTCACCTCAGGAATGGAGTTGGGTCAACTGCCCTGGGCGGCTTCTGGCCGAGGAAACTCTTCAAAATCTCCTGCGGGAGACCGATTGGGGATTGGTAAAGAGAGACTCAGAGGGCTTTTTCCTGGCCTTTCCCTATATGATGAGAGAGCCATTTCCTCTTCCGCCCCTCTTTTGCTTGTCTCGGATCGAAACCATGGAAGAACGGCAATATCTGGTTTTTCGTTTTTCTAGACGGGGATGGGCAGAACCGCTGTATAAATTTTCCGCATGGGGAAATAATAGAACCGAAACCTAATACAGAGGAGGAAAGCCCCATGCCAAATCTCACTGCCAAGGAACTGTCCGGCCTCAGCGATCAGTTGGACTTTGAAAAGGTGCTGTGCGCCAAATATCAGTCCGCTGTTCAGGAGACCGAGGATGTTCAGCTCAAGCAGAGCTTCCAGCAGTATGCCGATCAGCACCGCCAGAACTACAACTGTCTGCTCAACTTTTTGAAGTAAGGGAGGTCATAGAATATGAACGATCAGGAGCGGGTTACGGACATGATCCTCAGCGAGAAGAAAATGTCCACCAATTACAACATCTTCGCCTCCGAGTGCGTGGATGATCAGCTGCGCAACGAGTACCTGAATATCCTCAACAAGAGCCACCAGACTCAGACCGCCCTTTTCAAAGCGGCCCAGTCCAAAGGTTGGTACACTGTGGAGCAGGCACCCCAGAGCAAGATCACCGAAACCTACAATAAGTTCAATATACAAAAACCCTGATAAAGAGATGCAACAGGTCCGGCACATGCTGCCGGGCCTGTTTTTTTGCGAGAAATAGTTGCGGAAGGAAAGGGAGGGGTGTTATACTACAAAAAGAAAGGGGATATGTGCCATGGGGAACAGACCTAACGTGAAGCTGTCTACGTTGGTGGAGGAATACAATCTGGAAATTCTCCGAAAAGGTTCGGATTATGACCGGTGCCGGGTGTACACCGATGATGTGAGCCGTCCCGGCCTGCAGCTAATCGGTTATTTTGATTACTTTGATGTGGAGCGACTCCAGATCCTGGGAAAAGTGGAGACTACTTATCTGCAGGATAAGACCACGGAAGAACGGCGGACGGTTTTTGATGCGTTGCTGTCCCGGCCCATTCCTGCCATTATTATCAGCCGGGGGATGACGCCCTTTCCAGAATGTATGGAGATGGCTGAGAAGCATGACCGTACCGTGCTGCGCAGCCCTCAAAACACCACTACTATCCAGGGTGCATTGATTGCAGGCCTCAGAAATTACTTGGCCCCACGTATCACCCGTCACGGTGTGTTACTGGAAATATATGGCGAAGGTGTGTTTATCCTTGGAGAGTCCGGCGTAGGAAAAAGCGAAACTGCAATCGAGCTCATCAAACGGGGCCACCGGTTGATTGCTGATGACGCCGTGGAGATCGTTCGTATGGGCGATAACCAGTTGGTGGGGACTGCTCCCGAACTGATCCGCTATTACATGGAACTGCGTGGGATCGGTGTGGTGGATGTGCGCCGGCTTTTTGGTATGGCTTCGGTCAAGCATGATTCACCCATTGATCTTGTAATTAACCTGGAACCTTGGAAAAGCGATGCAGTCTATGACCGCCTGGGGCTGGAGGAGAAGGAGACTTCCATTCTGGAGGTGAATGTCCCCTCGGTTACCATCCCGGTCCGTCCTGGCCGGAACCTGGCGGTCATCATTGAGGTGGCAGCTATGAATAACCGATATAAAAAGCTGGGTTACAATGCCGCACGGGCCCTTATTGAACAGCAAGATCGCTATTTTTCTGAGGCGCTGGCCCAACAGGAAGAGGAAGCACGGGAAAAAGTTTAAGGAAAACGGAAAAAATCCTTGCCATTCCGGGAAAATTGTGATAAACTACCAAAGCATGTGACCAGAACACACACCTGTGGACGAGCGGCCTGGTGCCCTGAATGGGGTAGGCCGTCCGGATGAAGCGGGTGGCGGCACAACAAAAAAATAAGGAGGAAATCAGATCTATGGCAGTCGTATCCATGAAGCAGCTTCTCGAAGCAGGTGTCCACTTCGGACATCAGACTCGCCGCTGGAACCCCAAAATGGCCAGCTACATTTACACCGAGCGCAACGGCATCTATATCATCGACCTGCAGAAGACCGTGAAGAACCTGGAGGAGGCTTACTCTTTCGTCCGTGACCTCTCCGCTGAGGGCGGCACTCTTCTTTTTGTGGGCACCAAGAAGCAGGCCCAGGAGGCCATCAAGGAGGAAGCCCAGCGCTGCGGTATGTATTGGGTCAACGCCCGCTGGCTGGGCGGCATGCTCACCAACTTCAAGACCATGCGTGGCCGTGTGGACCGTCTCAATCAGCTCAAGAAGATGCAGGAGGACGGTACCTTTGATATGCTTCCCAAGAAGGAAGTCATCAAGCACCTGGGCGAGATCGCCAAGCTGGAGAAGTATCTGGGCGGCGTGGTCGAGATGAAAAAGATCCCCTCTGCTCTGTTCGTGGTGGATCCCCGCAAGGAGCGTAACGCCATTAACGAGGCGCGGAAGTTGCATATTCCCATCGTGGCCATCGTGGATACCAACTGCGATCCCGATGAGATCGACTATGTGATTCCCGGCAACGATGACGCCATTCGCGCCATCAAGCTGATTGCCGGCGTGATGGCTAACGCCATTCAGGAAGGCCACCAGGGAGTGGATGCCGCTCCCGCCGCCGAGCCTGAGGCTCCTGTGGAGGCCTGAAGTCACTGAATGACCGAAAGGGCCCGCCCGGTGCGGGCGAGCCCTTTCTTTAATGGTACGAATAAAAATAATTGGAGGTATATTACTATGGCTATATCCGCCAAAGAGGTCCAGGCCCTGCGTGAGAAGACCGGCGTAGGCATGATGGAGTGCAAGCGTGCTCTGGTCGCCACCGACGGCGACATGGACAAGGCAATCGAATATCTGCGTGAGAAGGGGCTGGCCGCTTCTGTAAAGAAGGCCGGTCGGATCGCCGCTGAGGGCGCTGCTTACGCTACCGTAATTGACGGCGTGGGTGTGGTGGTCGAGGTCAACGCCGAGACTGACTTCGTGGGCAAGAACGAGCTGTTCGTCAATTTTGTCCACGGCGTTGCCAGCGTGGTGGCCAAGGAGAACCCTGCAGATCTGGACGCTCTGATGGCCGCTCCCTACGGCAATGGCCGTACCGTTCAGGAGGAGCAGCAGGAGATGGTCCTGGTCATTGGTGAGAACATCAAGGTCCGTCGTTTCGCCCGTTTCCAGAGCGGTGTCAGTGTCTCCTATGTCCACGCTGGAGGTAAGATCGGCGTGCTGGTGAACTTCGAGACCGACGTGGCTGCCGATAAGGTGGAGGCCATTGGCAAAGATGTGGCCATGCAGATCGCCGCTATGAATCCCCGGTTCTGGGATAAGACCCAGGTGGATCAAGGAACTTTGGACGAGGAAGAGAAGGTCATGAAGGTCCAGATGGAGAACGATCCCAAGATGGCCGGCAAGCCCGAGAAGGTTCTGGAAGGTATCATCAAAGGCAAGATGGGTAAGTTCTACAAGGAGAACTGCTTGCTCCAGCAGGAGTTTGTTAAGGACGGCTCCATGAGCGTGGAGGAGTATATTGCCTCCGCCGCCAAGACCGCCGGCGGCACCGTCACCTTCAAGGATGCCATCCGCTTTGAGAAGGGCGAAGGCATCGAGAAGAAAGAAGAAAACTTTGCCGAGGAGATTGCAAAGCAGCTCCAGAAGTAAAAACCATCAAAGTATCCCCCGGAGGATATCCTCCGGGGGATACTTTGATTTTGGTGTGCTGTATGGCAAAATTTTAGTAAATAAACTTCCAGCACTTGACAAACGTTCGTTTCCCCGCTATAATATCCAAGTGCTCCAATCGGGGGCAAATGCGGATGTGCTGGAATTGGTAGACTGGCCAGCTTGAGGTGCTGGTGTCCCATGGACGTGCGGGTTCAAGTCCCGCCATCCGCACCAAAAGATAGGGTCGTCCGGAAGGACGGCCCTATTTTGGCATTTACGGTATGAGAAGGGGTGGCCCATGATGACCGAGAGTATGATCCGTCGCGCTAAAGACCAGGCCGCGGAGTTGATTGAAAAGGCATATCAGAAAGCAGCCGAAGAGGGCGTGCTTCCTGCCGGAGCACAACTTCGGGCGGCAGTGGAGATTCCCAAAGATACCAGCCATGGGGACTATGCGTCCTCCTACGCCTTGGCTGCGGCGAAAGCTTTGGGGCAGCCGCCCCGGGTCATCGCCCAGGCCATCTTGGACCGGTTGGAACTGGCCGGTTCCTATTTTGATAGGGCTGAGATCGCCGGTCCCGGTTTTCTGAATTTTACTCTGGGTCATAAGTGGAGCCATGATGTGCTTGCCACCATTGAGGAGCAGGGAGAAAACTATGGCAAGTGTGATGTAGGCGCGGGGAAGAGGTTCATGGTGGAGTTTGTATCCGCCAATCCTACCGGACCTATGCACATGGGCAACGCCCGGGGCGGGGTGCTGGGGGATTCTCTGGCTAATGTGCTTGCCTGGGCGGGGTATGATACTTGGAAAGAGTTCTATGTCAACGACGCGGGCAACCAGATCCACAAGTTTGCCGTATCTATCGATGCCCGGTACCGTCAGCTCATTTTAGGGGAGGATCAGGTGGAGTTCCCTGAGGACGGCTACCATGGGGAGGACATCGCCGAATTGGCCATGGATTTTCTCCGCCGGGAAGGGGAATCATGGATCAGGGAGGACGAGCAGGTCCGTTTGGATGCCTTGGCGAGATATGGCCTTGCAGTGAATATCCCCAAGATGAAGGAAGATCTTAAAAAGTATGGCATCGAGTATGATAAATGGTTTCTGGAATCGACCCTTCACGAAACTGGCGCTGTGGAAGCGGCAGTAGCTGAGTTGACGGCAAAGGGGTATACCTATGAACGGGACGGCGCTTTATGGCTCAATACCACGCAACTGCTGAAGGAGAAATATCTTCGGGAGGGTAAGACGCAGGAGCAGGTTGACGCGTTGGATCTGAAGGACGATGTGCTCCGTCGGGCCAATGGATTTTATACCTATTTTGCCGCAGATATCGCCTACCATCGGAACAAGCTGCAGGAGCGGGGGTTTGATAAGGCTATCAATATTTGGGGTGCTGACCATCACGGTCATGTTCATCGACTCCAGGCGGCTTTGGATGGACTGGGTTTGGACGGCTCCAACAGGCTGGTCATTGTGCTGATGCAGCTGGTAAACCTCCTGCAGGATGGGAAACCGGTGCGGATGAGTAAGCGTTCTGGTAAAGCTATCGCACTTCATGACCTTCTGGATGAAGTGAGTGTGGATGCTGCCAGGTTTTTCTTCAACAACTCCAGCCCCACCCGTCCGGTGGACTTTGACCTGGATCTGGCCGTTCGGCAGGACAGCGAGAATCCGGTATACTATGTTCAGTATGCCCATGCCCGGATTTGCTCTCTTATCCGCAAACTGAAGGAGGATGGAGCGGTCATTCCCGCGGCGGGTGATGTGGATGCATCCATTTTTGTGACCGCGGAAGAGAAGGCCCTTGTCAAGGCACTGGCCCAACTTCCAGAGGAGGTCCGCATGGTGGCGGCCGATTTGGATCCTTCTCATATCAATCGTTATCTGACATCTTTGGCGGGTGATTTCCATAGGTTCTACAATGCCTGTCGTATCAAGGGAGAGGAAAAAGCCGTTCTGGAAGCGCGGTTAAAGATGGTGGATTCGGTCCGGCAGGTTCTGGCCGTAAGCATGGGGCTCCTTGGGGTTAAGGCGCCTGAAAAGATGTAAAGCGATGTTTCGGTCCTACCTGGCAGATTCTCAGAGGAAAAGTTATGCAAGAAAAATGGAATCTTTGCAAATTTTTCTTGCCTTTTTGTAATATGTGCTTTATAATCAATTTGATAAACTATGTATGCGTAGAATCGGTGGGCCGAAAGGGGCATAAAGATGAAAACCTTCAGTGTCCGCTTTTATAAGAGGTTGATTTTGGTTTTCCTGGCCCTGCTGATCCTTATTCCGACAGCGTTCGCCGTTTTTTTGGGAATCAGGAGTGCCGACCTGGAGCGTCAGTTGGTGCAGGGGAGCGGAGAAAAGGAACCTGGAGTCCAGAATACAAACGGGCTGGATCCATCCTGGACGCCTGGTGTGGTCCCCACGAGCTATGAGAACGGACTGGTCTCGGATCCCTTGAGCTATCAGCTTCTTTATCCGGATCTCTATAGTACGGGAAATGTTTTGCCAGATCGAAGCAAGGAGATTGACACGGCCTATCTTACTTTTGATTCTCTTCCGAGCAGCAATACAACTCAGATTCTGGATATTTTGGATGAGTATGATGTCAAGGCAACATTTTTCGTGATGGGCACGACCGATCCGGATGCTTTGGAAGTGATGAAGGACATTGTGAACCGTGGACACACTATTGGATTGCTCAGTTATAGCGGCTCTTATCAGGAGATTTATCAGTCAACTGTGGATGCCTATTTGAATGATTTTAAGCAGATCTATGATTTAGTTTACGAGACTACGGGTGTGAAGGCTGAGATTTTCCGTTTTCCCGGCGGCAGCGTCAATAGCTATAACAGCATGATTTATCGGGAACTGATCGCGGAGATGCTTCGACGCAATTTTGTCTTCTTTGATTGGACAACGAGCACGGAGGGCGGCAAGGATGCCGCTGAGATTAGCGAAAGGGTACTGAGCCGTATGGCGGACGAGGACCGGGGAATCATAAAGTTCCGGGATACATTGGAAAGCGGGAACACAGCTGTAGCCTTGCCTACCATTATTGAAGAATTGCGAAACCTTGGATTTAAATTTCAGCCCTTGACGGTCAATGTCAGCCCGGTCGTTTTCATGTATGAGAGTATGTCCTGAACGCATGGGACTTATAGAGATTGGATAATGGGGAAGGTGCTTCGTATGGGTGGAAATAAGGAAAATATGAGACAGGCAATGAAGGAACTGCTGGGCTTGGTTGGCTTTGGTCCGGAAGAGGAGGGGACGCCCGCTGAGCAGCCTGTTGCTGAGCAGGATACTGTGCGCACTGTGGTAACGGAAACGACTCGAGTTGTCGAGCAGCCCAAGGTTGATCCGGTGCCTGAGCCCGTGGCGGAGAAGCCTGTTGAGGAGAAGCCGATGGCGGTGATTTCCACCGAACCGGAGGATACCCGTAAGCAGGCAGCCGCCGGCGCGGAGCGGGGATTTTTTGGCTTTGGCAGACCCAAGCAGCCCGATGTTCAGCCTGAGCCCGAGCCGGTTTTCCGTGAGGTCAAGGCCGAAACGGTTCCGGAGACGGAGCCCTACTTTGCGACAGCGGAGGAGCCTGAGCAGAAGCTACCCTTCATCCGTCCTGGCGCTACTGTCATCGCGGCGGGGGCGACCTTCTTTGGCGATATCCGCGCCGAGGGTGATGTGGAGGTCCTGGGCAAGCTCAAGGGCAACCTGGAAGCCACTGGCAACATTCGTATCGTTGGTAAGGTGTTGGGCGATGTGAAGGGCGGGGAGGTCGTTCTGGAGGGGTGTACGGTTCAGGGCAATATCACCGCTACCTCCAAGGTTACGTTAGACGAGAGTGCCATGGTCGTGGGCGACGTTCTGGCTGCCGATGTGCAGTCCGCCGGAAAGATCAAGGGTAACCTTCAGATCGGTCGTGCTGCTACATTTGGCGCCACCGCGTTGCTGGCCGGTAACGTCATTGCGGCTACCATCATGATGGCCCAGGGCGCTCGGGTGCAGGGTGCTGTCCGGATCGCTGAAGATAATGAAACCAACAGTCTTTTTGGGGAACTGGAGATTTAATCCGATAGAGCAGAAGAGAGCCGAACCTGAGTGGTTCGGCTCTCTTTTGCTGTTTTTACAGTGGCTGAATAATACCGCAGGCAATTCTCATTCCGCTATCTCCAGAGGGTTGTGAATGGAAATCGTCGGTGGAGCCATGGATGATAACAGAACGGCCGATTACTTCGGAGGGGCGGAACCGGTCAGAATAGACGGCACCAACAGCTACACCGTCGGCGGAGGTGAGGAGAGGGGGGAAATCTCCGGCGTGGAAGGGATGTTGAACATGATGCGGGTCATAATGTCCACCTGCGGAAGAGAAGGCTATGTCTCCCCCGGTAGAACATACTCCATTTTCATGAATGTGAAATCCAAGAAATTGAGATAGAGGGAGTCCTACGGCCCGTATTACCGCTAGGGAGCCCCGCCCGTAGGGGAAGAAGAGAATCTCGCCGTTGATCTGGGGATGGGCGGCATCACCATGCAATATGGCTCGAGCTACTGGTGGCGGGAAAGAAAAGTGCTGATTTTCCATATAGAAACCTCCTTTCCCATACTTATGCGCCAATATGATGTGGAGTGACGACAGGAAATGGTGAGAGAGAAAAAATGCAAGACAGGGATGCAGAAAGGTCTCATTGAAAATGCTTGACAAAGAGGCCGGTGTCAGCTAAAATAATACTACCCCCCAGGGGGGTGTTATCCGTGGATAAAGGAGGAAATACTGTTATGATGGCAGACAGTAAGCATATTTCCCGAATGCTGAAAACGGCCCGCGGGCAGCTGGATGGCATTTTGAAGATGGTCGAAGATGACCGATACTGCCTGGACATCTCCCAGCAGGTCATGGCGACTGAAGCGCTTTTGAACCGGGTGAACCGGGAGATCTTGGCTGCACATCTTCGCGGGTGCGTGCAGGAAGCGGTCACTGCCGCCGACCGTGAGAAAAAAACGGAGGAATTGGTGGCTGCACTGGATAAAATACTGAAGTAAAGGTAAAGGTTGGACATCTATCCTGGGGAAGAATAAGGAGCCGGGATGGAAACATGTCTTGCTTATTTTGTGAGGTGATACCATGCGAGAGAAATTTTCTGTTACCGGTATGACTTGTTCGGCTTGCTCTGCCCATGTTGAAAAAGCGGTATGTAAGTTGGAGGGGGTCAGTGCGGTCAATGTGAACCTGTTGGGAGGTTCCATGCAGGTGGATTTTGATCCTGCGTTGCAGAACAGTGACTCCATTATTGCTGCGGTAGAGGCTTCTGGCTACGGTGCCAGTCTTCCGAATGCCACAGTGGGGAAAAAAGCAGCAAGGAGTACCGGGGGTCCCGATATGGAGGAGGAGCTTTCGGTGATGAAACGAAGGCTCATAATATCCTTCTGCTTCTTCATTCCCTTGTTTTATCTGACCATGGGCCATATGGTGGGGCTACCCATCCCACACATTTTCCATGGTCCTGAAAATGCATTGATCTATGCCTTGACCCAGGTTCTTTTGCTGCTACCCATTATGTATGTGAACGATAAATACTACAAGGTGGGCTTTAAGACCCTATGGCACCGTTCTCCCAATATGGATTCCCTTATTGCCCTTGGTTCTGCGGCCGCGGTAGTTTACGGTTTGGTAGGCCTATACCAGATTGGCTGGGGGCTGGGGCACGGAGACATGGTCCGAGTGGAAAAATGGTCCATGGATCTGTACTTTGAGGGGGCGGGCACCATCCTCACTCTTATCACCTTGGGCAAGTATATGGAGACCCGCTCTAAGGGTAAGACAGGTGAGGCCATTGCCCGGTTGATGGATCTGACTCCAAAGACAGCCACTGTACTGAGGTGCGGTCAAGAGGTGACCCTTCCGGTGGAAGATGTCCAGGTGGGCGATTTGATTCTGGTCCGCCCTGGACAATCCATCCCGGTTGACGGTGAGGTGGTGGAGGGCAGTTCCTCGGTGGATGAGTCGGCACTCACAGGGGAATCTCTTCCTGTTGACAAAGCGCCGGGAGATAAGGTGGCGGCCGCTACCCTAAACAAGTCGGGCTCCTTTACGTTTAAGGCTACACGGGTGGGTGATGATACGACCCTGGCCCAGATGATTGCTTTGGTGGATGAGGCTTCCTCTTCCAAGGCGCCTATCGCCAAGTTGGCCGATAAAGTAGCTGGCGTGTTTGTTCCTGCGGTCATCTGCATCTCTCTGGTTACGGCGGCCATCTGGATAGTCGCGACAGGAGACGTAGCTAGGGCACTGACCTCAGGTGTGGCTGTGTTGGTGATCTCCTGTCCCTGTGCTTTAGGGCTTGCTACTCCGGTGGCTATCATGGTTGGGACTGGAAAGGGAGCGGAAAACGGTATTTTGTTCAAGTCAGCCGAGGCATTGGAAACCTTGCGTTCAGTCCAGGTCGTAGTGTTGGATAAGACGGGGACCATCACGCAGGGCAAGCCTATGGTTACGGATATAGAGCCCTTTGGGGATGTTAAAGAACCGGATCTGCTCAGCGTAGCCGCTTCACTTGAAAAGCCGTCAGAACATCCCTTGGCGCAGGCTGTGGTGGCGTGTGCGCAGGAGGAGAATATCTCCCTCGTATCGGTTCAGGATTTCCAGGCCATTCACGGCAAAGGAGTTACAGGCACTATTCAGGGCGGACACGTTCTGGCGGGAAATGTGGCAATGATGGAGGAGAATAAAGTCGATCTCACCGTGGCCGGTAATGTGCCTCAAATGCTGGCGGAGGAGGGGAAAACACCACTCTACTTTGCCAAGGACGGAAAGCTTATAGGCGTTGTAGCTGTAGCCGATACGGTAAAGCCTACCAGTGCTGCTGCTGTTAAAGTGCTGCGGGAGCTGGGGCTGGACGTGGTCATGCTTACCGGTGATAACCTCCGTACCGCCAAAGCTATTGCAAAGGAATTAGACTTGACAGATATTGTAGCGGAGGTTCTGCCTCAGGATAAAGAGAAGCTCATTTCCGACCTGCAGACCAAAGGCAAAAAGGTAGCAATGATTGGGGATGGCATCAACGACGCTCCCGCCCTTGCCAGGTCGGATGTGGGTTTGGCTATCGGAGCCGGGACTGATGTTGCCATGGAATCGGCCGACGTAGTATTGATGAAGTCTGACTTGATGGATGCGGTGACGGCGGTGGAGTTGTCACGGGCCACCATCCGCAACATCAAGCAGAATCTCTTTTGGGCATTTTTCTATAATGCTGTGTGCATCCCAGTCGCCGCCGGTGTCCTCGCTGTGTTCGGAGGCCCTCAGCTCAATCCGATGATCGCTGCGGCCGCCATGAGCATGAGCTCTGTCTGTGTGGTGTCTAACGCCCTGCGCCTTAAGCTGTTCAAGCCCCGCCATTTTGGGGATGGAACACATATTTCCCAGGAAACAAAAATTCAAAAGGAGGAGACCCAAATGACAAAAACGGTAACAATTGAAGGCATGATGTGCCAGAACTGTGTGAAGCATGCGAGCACTGCGCTCAATGCGCTGCCTGGAGTTACTGCCACGGTGAATCTGGAGAGCAAGACGGCCATTGTCACCGGTGAGGTAAGTGATGAGGCCATCAAGACAGCCATTTCTGAGGCTGGCTACCAGGTTACCGAGATTCACTAAAAAATTAGAGAAAAGGCCCGGAGATTCACTCCGGGCCTTTCTATATTCAGGGGACCAGTGACTTAAGGTAGATGAGCACATCATTGCTTTTCTGATTTTTGTAAACATACCTGCTGGATTCAAAGCCAAGAGATTGATGGAGGGCAATGCTGGCCTTGTTATCGACAGAGATTTGCGAAACAACAATTTGATACCCTTTTCTCTTGGCGATTTCCATAGCGATAAGCATAGCCTTCCTGCCAAATCCCTGCATCCGATATTGTGGCAGGATATCAGGACCGCAGGAGTGCTGTGAGGGGAGAGGGCAAAAAGGGAGATTGTGCCCGCAATCCTACCAATATGGATTATCCCAAGCATCTCAAAGTAACGACCACGATACTCTTCGGCGCCCCAGTTTGAAATAAGCAGTTGATCTCTGGTATGGTCAAATTTGAATATATGAGCTCTTTTAATACTGGAGCGTCTTCATGGGAAAAAGGCCGCAATTCAATCATATTTTATCTTTCCTTTCGTGACTTATCATAACTGATATTGACGTTTTTGACAAGGGAAGTTTGCTTTTGGTATTGGTTTATGCTACACTGTGAAAAAGGAGTGAAGAATATGAGGAAGCTGTTTTACATTGCCCGGGTGATGCTTCTGTTGCTTGTGGTAGGCTTGCTTCTTTATCTCTTCCTTCGCTGGAATGGGTTACTCCTTTTCCCGCAGGAGGCGGTACCCAAGTCTTGGCAGGTGTTTGGAGTGGATGTTTCCTCCTATCAGGGGGAGGTGGATTGGTCCACACTGGCAGATCAGGGTGTTGTATTTGCGTTCTGTAAGGCTACTGAGGGAAGCACTCACGTTGACCCAACCTTCCGGCAAAACTGGGCGAATGCCCAAGCGGCCGGGGTATTGGTAGGCGCCTATCATTTTTTTAGCTATGATTCTCCAGGGGAGATGCAGGCAGAAAATTTCATTGCCCAAGTACCAGTGGTGGTGGGGACCTTGCCTCCGGTGGTGGATATCGAGTTTTATGGTGACAAGGTCAAAAATCCGCCAAGCAAAGAGGAGACAATGGCAATTTTGATGCCTTTATTGGCGATGCTGGAGGATCATTATGGTGTAAAGCCCATTCTCTATGCCACCTATCGTTCCTACAAGCGGTACCTGGAAGGGGAGCTGGAAGAGGATTACCCGTCCGATCTTTGCGCCGATAGACAAACCTTGGACTTTCTGGCAATATTCCCATTCTGCACGCTTGAAGGGCTATGAAGGCAAAGAGGATCTCATTGACCTGAATGTGTTTCGTGGAAGTTTGGAAGACTTGCAGGTAATGGCTTTGCCTGTGAGCGTCAGGTAGTTTTGGCTGTCTGTCCGTTGTTTTTTGCCGAAAGCTGTGGTAAACTAACACTGTTCGGGAACGAGATAGGTGCTGATGAAAGAGCTATGAGTTATAAACAAAGGAGAAAACAGCCGTGAAACGGACATTGGAGGGCAGGCAGAATACAAAGAACGGTATCCGTCTGGCGATATATTCCGGTTTAGCCATTCTTTTGCAAGTGGTATGGCTATACATGGCGCTGGTCAATCTTCAGGACATCTATGGCTGGCTCTCTGGCGCGGTAGGATTGCTGGCAGTTTTGGTCGTGTTATGGCTCTATAGACAGCCAATTAACTCTGCCATGAAATTACCGTGGATCATGCTGATTCTGGTTTTTCCTTTTCTTGGAGTGTTTCTTTATATTATGACAGGAAGAAGTGGGGCCACCAAGGTCATGCGGAAACGCTATGAGCGGATCGATCAACAGCTGCTGCCCCTCTTGCCTGAAAACAATATTGAAATGGAACGTTTGCAGGGGACCGACGAGGGAGTGGCAGGCCAGTGCCACTACATTCGGCATTTTGCGGGTTACCCGGTTTACCAGGACACCGACGTGGTTTTTTACCCTGATGCGGCTGACGGATATGCCGCGCAGTTGGAGGAACTGAAAAAAGCCGAAAAATTTATTTTCATGGAGTATCATGCGATCGAGGATTCCAAAGCCTTTGAACCTCTTTATACGATTTTGAAGGAACGTTCGGCTGCCGGAGTTGAGGTCCGGATCTTCTATGATTATGTGGGAAGCATGGGGTTTGTCGGAAACAGTTTCGCCAGAAAGCTGGCTGCTGATGGGATCCAGTGTCGTGTTTTTAATCCGGTTCTGCCCGTTCTAAATGTTTTTATGAACAACCGGGACCACCGTAAGATCACAGTCATTGACGGTAAGGTAGGTTTTGTTGGCGGCTATAATTTGGCTGACGAATATTTTCATATTACGGAGCCCTATGGATATTGGCTGGATACCGGTGTCAAGCTGACAGGGAACGCTGTTAAGAGTCTGACGGTAACTTTTTTGGAAAACTGGAATGCTATGCGGGGGAACGACAGGGGAGATACCGATTTCCTTTGCTATCTCCTGGACCAACCCCAGCCCAAGGAGAAAATGGGCTTTGTGCAGCCATACGCCGACAGTCCTATGGACAACGAGCAGGTGGGGGAAAACGTCTATATCAACGTGCTCCGCAATGCCAGACGATACGCCTGGTTCATTACACCGTACCTTATCATTACGGATGAGATGAATCACGCTTTTGCCCTTGCAGCAAAAAGCGGGGTGGATGTGCGCATTATTACCCCCGGAATTCCGGATAAAAAGCTGATATACAGTGTAACACGTTCCTATTATGCAGATTTGGTTAAAAATGGGGTACGAATCTATGAGTATACCCCGGGCTTTTGTCATGCAAAGCAATGCGTATCTGATGACAAGGTATGTACCTGTGGCACCATCAATCTGGATTTTCGCTCTCTCTACCATCACTTTGAAAATGGTGTTTTCATTTATGACTGTAAGGCAGTAGGCGCAGTTAAGCAACAGTTCGAAGACCTGTTTCCACAATGCCAGGAGGTCACTGAAAAGTACCGGACGGGCCGTTCCAGTTTTCTTCGGCTTCGCCACCTGCTCCTTCGTCTGTTTGCGCCTTTGATGTAGAGGTATATCATTCCACATGAAAGAAGATTTTCGATGCGGAAAAAATTGTTGACAATCCAGGCAGGTTTTGATATACTATCAACACACAATAAAGAAGGAACGGTTTTGTCCTCACCTCACGCCTTTGGCAAAGAGGTCAACATGGAAAAATCCACCGTTTAGGCGGTGTATTTGTGTCATGTTGCGCGAAGCCGTAAGGCTTCGCGTCTTTGTGTTTTTGTGTTTGTGTGTTGAACGGGAGGTGTTTTTATCAGCGGCAAAGAGAAAGGTCCCCAGATCAATGAGGAGATTCGGGACAAGGAGGTTCGTCTCATCTCAGCTACAGGAGAGCAGCTGGGCATTATGTCGGCTCAGGAGGCCCTGGCCAAGGCGGAAGAGGCTAGCCTTGACTTGGTGAAGATCTCGCCCAATGCGGTTCCACCGGTTTGCAAACTGATGGATTACGGTAAGTACAAGTTTGAGCAGACCAAGCGGGAGAAAGAGGCCAAGAAGAACCAACGGATCGTGGAAGTCAAAGAGGTCCGGATGTCCCCCAGTATTGACGTGAATGACTTTAATACGAAGTTCCGTTCAGCGCAGAAGTTTTTGGCTGAAGGTAACCGGGTGAAGGTCACCATCCGTTTTCGGGGCCGTGAGATGGCGCACACCGAGATCGGTAAAGATCTGCTTATGAAATTTGCTGAGCAGTGCGCCGAGGTGGCGACAATGGATAAGGAACCCAAACTGGAAGGTCGGTTCATGTCCATTTTCCTGTCTGCCAAGGTGTCTAAGGAATCCAAGAAATAAGCTTATATTAACGACAAAGGAGTAATCACCATGCCTAAACTGAAGACCCATACCGGGGCAAAAAAGAGATTCAATTTGACCAAGACCGGCAAGGTCAAGCGTGCTCACGCGTACAAATCCCACCTGTTGAACGGCCACGGAAAGGACACCAAGCGGAAGAGAGGCCTCCGCAAGGGAGCATACGCCGACGTGACCAATGCGGCGACTATCAAAAAGATGATCCCTTACAAATAATTTGATCATTTACTGACTATTTAGGAGGTTTCTACAAATGGCAAGAGTTAAAGGCGCGATGATGACGCGCAAGCGCAGAAATAAGATCCTTAAGCTGGCCAAGGGCTATTGGGGCTCCAAGAGTAAACACTTTAAGATGGCTAATGAGCAGGTGATGAAGTCCCTGCAGTACGCTTACACAGGCCGCCGTCTGAAGAAGCGTGATTTCCGCTCTCTGTGGATCACCCGGATTTCCGCCGGCTGCAAGCTCAACGGTATGAACTACTCTACTTTCATGAACGGACTGAAGAAGGCCGGTGTGGTCATTGACCGTAAGATGCTCTCTGAGTTGGCAACCAATGACGCCGCTGCCTTTACCCAGCTCACTGAACTGGCCAAGAAGGCGCTGGCATAATACACAGTACCCTCAAAGAGACAGGCAAACGCCTGTCTCTTTTTATGCGATAAAATGCGTATATATTCATTGCTTGGCGGAATATTAGCCACATATTGCACAAAGATATGCTATGATATTGTATATTTATACAATTGACGCAGTGATATATGAATAGTATAATACACACATCGGGTGAAGAAAGACACCCAGTTGGATAGGGGGAAATATATTATGAAATACATGAAAAAACTGACTGCACTATTGATGACAGCCGCTATAATGGGAAGTCTTATGGCAGGATGTTCCAATAATTCCAGCACACAAGGTGGAGATGAAATCACGCTGGTTGAACCCGGCAAGCTGATCGTAGCCACTTCGCCTGATTTTGCTCCCATGGAGTTTGTGGATGCCAGCAAATCCGGCCAAGATCAGTATGTGGGTTTTGACATCACTTTGGCCAAGCACATTGCCAGTGAGATGGGGCTGGAGCTGGTAATCTCTCCCATGGATTTTAATGCCTGCCAGGTAGCGGTCTCGATGGGAAGCGTGGATATGGCTATCTCTGGTTTCTCATGGTTGCCTACACGTGCGGAAAACTGCAATTTGTCCGATACTTACCATGCTGGCGATAACGAAGATGGACAGACCACGATCTGTCTGGCCTCTGCCGGAGATAAGTATGCCGATGCGGCCAATGTGGAAGGGCTGAAGATCGGTGTGCAGGGCTCCTCTCTCCAGGAGTATTTTGCTCAGACTCAACTGCCCGATGCGGAGATCGTAGTTTTCCAGGATCTGACTACCGGCGCGATGCAGCTCCGGAACGGCGATTTCGATATTATGGCCTGTGCTGACGGTAATGCGGCCGCCATTATTGCCGCCAATCCCGACATGGCGCTCACTGGCTTTGATTTTGTTGTCACCGAGGAATACACCGACAACCTGATTCTGATGAAGAAGGGCAACGACACGCTTACCGCGAAGGTCAATGAAATCCTTGCGGCCTGTAAGGAGGCCGGTGTTTACGAGGGCTGGTACGACGAGGCAAAGGCCCTGGCCGGTATCGAGTCGGCCTCCGAAATCTCGTATGATGAGAACGGAAATCCCATTACGGAGTAAAATGGATAAAAATATTTGCAGGACCAGCGGTGATAAAACCGTTGGTCCTGTGGTGTTGAAGTTTGTGCGACAAGGAGAGGGAAGGGCCTATGAATTTTGAGCTGTTTATTCCAAACATCGTAAAAATCTGGACGAATTACTGGCGTCTTTTTTTAATCGACGGTCTTTCAGTCACGATAAAGTTTACGTTTATTGCAGTGCTGTTTGGTGTTCTTTTGGGCACTGTTGTCGCCATGCTGAAAATGTCCCGCTTTAAGCTGGTGCGCTTCCTGATCGGAGTTTATGTTGAGGTGATTCGGGGCACCCCTATTCTGCTTCAGCTGTATGTTTTCTATTTTGCACTGCCCCAGATTTTTACTTTTGTTAAGCTGTCACAAACGACCTGGGTGGCCATCGCACTGTCCATGAACTCCTCTGCCTATGTGTCGGAGGTGATCCGATCCGGGATCCAGGCGGTGGATAAGGGTCAGACCGAGGCAGCCCGGAGCTTGGGGCTGTCCTCCGGGCAGACCATGATCAAGGTAGTCCTGCCGCAAGCCGTTCGAAATATCCTGCCTGCCTTGGGCAATGAGTTCATCATGATGCTAAAGGAGACTTCTCTGGCTTCCACCTTTTACCTTGGCGATCTGATGACCCAATATAGGATCGTCAATGCTGCAACTTATCTTGGATTTGAAACGTTGGTCATCATCGGCATCATCTACCTGTGTATTACTTTCCCGCTGAGCAAACTGGTGGGGCTTCTGGAGAAGAAAATGTCTGGCGAGAAGAGCTACAAAAAGCATAGCAAGAAGCCCGACTTTCGGGAACGCAAATTTGGAAAAGTGTAAGGAGGGTATACAGAAATGGAAGAAATGATAAAGACTGTAGACCTTCATAAATCCTTTGGCGAGCTTCATGTTCTGAAAGGCGTGAACCAAACCATCCACAAAGGAGAAGTGGTTTCGGTCATCGGACCCTCCGGCGGAGGAAAGTCCACCTTTTTGCGGTGCCTCAATCTTCTGGAGAAGCCGGAGAAAGGCAAGATCTATTTTGAGGGCGAGGAGATCACGGGCAACCTGACCGACGAGGAGAAAAAGGCCATCAAGGCCGGGACCATGCCAAAACTGCCCAAGGTGAACATTGACATCCATCGGCAGAAGATGGGCATGGTGTTCCAGCATTTCAATGTGTTTCCCCATTTGTCTGTGGCCGAAAATGTGACAATGGCGCCCACGCTCCTAAAGAAAAAGTCCAAGGATGAGGCTACCGAGTTGGCAAAAGAGCTTTTGAACCGGGTAGGTCTTCTGGACAAATATGATGATATGCCAAGCAATCTGTCCGGCGGTCAAAAACAGCGGCTAGCTATTGTCAGAGCACTGGCCATGGAGCCTGATGTGATGCTGTTTGATGAACCTACCTCGGCTCTGGATCCCGAGATGGTGGGAGAGGTTCTGGAGGTCATCAAAGGTCTGGTCGAGACTGGTATGACCTGTGTAATCGTCACCCACGAGATGGCCTTTGCCCGGGAGGTCTCCAACCGTGTGCTGTTTATGGCTGAGGGAAATATTTTGGAGGAGAATATCCCGGACGAGCTGTTCGGCCATCCGACCCATCCCAGGCTTCAGGACTTTTTAGCGAAGGTGTTGTAATTATGGATAAGCAGAAACTATATCAAAGCGTAGAAAAGAGCAAGGACATCCTCACGGAGCTCAGCGATAAGATCTGGTCCTTTGCCGAGTTGTCCATGAAGGAATTTAAGAGCGCTGAGTATTACTGCCAGGTGATGGAGGAACAGGGCTTTACCGTGGAGCGGCAGCTGTGCGGGATTCCTACCGCATTCTCTGGCAAGTACGGGACTGGAAAGCCGGTCATCGGTATTTTGGGGGAGTTTGACGCTCTGGACGGTCTTTCTCAGGAGGCTGGGATCGCGGAGCGTAAGCCGCTGGCTGGGAATACCTGCGGCCACGGCTGCGGACACAATATGCTGGGTGCGGCTTCTTTGGGGGCGGCTATGGCGATCAAAGAAGCCATCACTGCAGGGGATCTTCAGGGAACGGTAATCTTTTATGGCTGCCCTGGCGAGGAAGGCTGTGCGGGCAAGACCTTTATGGCCCGGGACGGCATGTTTCGGGATTTGGACGCCGCCATTACCTGGCACCCTGGGGACGTAAATGAGATCATGACCGGCTCTAACGCCGCCAGTCTTCAGTTTGAATACAGTTTTACCGGAGTAGCGGCTCATGCCGCCGGGGATCCCCAGAATGGCCGCTCTGCCTTGGATGCTGCTGAACTGATGAACATGGGCGTGCAGTTCCTTCGGGAGCATATGGACAAGAAGGAAAGTGTCCACTATGCCTTCCTGAATGTAGGCGGTGTTTCTCCTAATGTGGTTCAGCCTACGGCAATAGTCCTTTATATGATTCGTGGCGAAACTGTCCGGAAGGCCAAGGCGCTTAAGAAGCGGGTGGACGACGTCGCCCAGGGCGCTGCTCTAATGACGGGCACTACTGTGACTTTCCGTCAAATCGATGGCACAGCGTCCACCATTTCCAACCAAGTATTGGAGAAGCTGCTTCACGACAATATGTTGGCGGCGCCTCTGCCGGAATACACCCCAGAGGAGTGGGAACTGGCAGGAAAAGTAAGGGAAACATATCACACTGAAGAACTGCCTGGTACAGGAATCAGGGAAAATGCAGATCTAAAAAGTTTTATGTGTAAAAAAACCCAGGGAGGAAAGCGGGCCCTGAATGATTTTGTGGTTCCGTATTATCCCATGTTTACTTATAGCCCCGGTTCCACCGACGTAGGCGATGTAAGCTGGCTTACACCTACGGCGCAATTTACCGCAGTCACCTGGGCCAGTGGCTCTCCCGGTCACTCCTGGCAGAATGTGTCTCTTGGCCATAGCTCCATCGGCTATAAAGGACTTTTGTATGCGGCTAAGGCGCTGGCTGGCTCTTGCGCTGACCTGATGGAGGATCCGGAGCTGCTGAAGAAAGCCCGTGCCGAATTTGAGATTTCGGCTGCCGAGGGTTATGACTGCCCCATTGGACCGGAAGTCGTTCCTGGCGAGTAAAGAGATTCAAAAAAGGACAGCTCAAACAGAGCTGTCCTTTTTTTGAAAAAGTCTTGACATTGACGTAACGTCATACTCTATACTGGTTCTTGTCAGGAGGGAAGACCGTGGAGTACACTGTAAAGGAACTGGCCCGGATGGCCGGGATCACGCCCCGGACCCTTCGCTGGTATGACAGGGTAGGGCTTCTGCCCCCAGAGCGATTGACAGAAGCCGGGTATCGGGTCTATGGTTCAGAGCAGGTAGACCGACTTCAGCAGATCCTGTTTTATCGGGAGTTGGGATTTCCGTTGGATGAGATTAGAACTATTTTAGACGATACGGATTTTAATCCTGAGGTGGCGCTGCAGAGTCATCTCAGGGCATTGCAGGAGCATCGGGAGCGGCTGAATGAGCTGATCACCACGGTAGAGCGAACCCTTCTGAACAAGAAAGGAGAGATTAGGATGACAGATCAAGAGCGGTTTGCCGCCTTTAAGAAGAAGGCGGTGGAAGAGAATGAGGCCAAATACGGCCCGGAGATCCGGGAGAAGTATGGTGACGCAGCGGTTGATGCCGCCAACCAGACTCTATTGGGAATGGATCAAGAGAAAAAGGACGCGTGGGATGCGCTGGATGCCCAAATCAGGTCAGCTATGGAAGCCGCTGTAATCGGCGGGGAGGACCCTGCAGGAGCGGAAGGGCAGAGGATCGCCCAACTCCACAAGCAGTGGCTGGGGTTTGTGTTCAGGGATTATGATCCCCTCCGCCATGTGGGGATCGCTCAACTTTATGTTGCCGATGAGCGATTTGCCGCTTACTACGACAGAGAAGTGCCTGGTTGTGCCCGGTTCCTTCGGGATGCAGTTTCCGTATTCATCGAAACGGTATGAGGAACACCCTCTCCGAAAGGAGAGGGTGTTCCTCATACCGGGGTTGTATCGGAGTGAAAAAAGGAATATAATAGGGATATCATGAAAAGAGGCGAGATTTTTGGCTCAGAATGATTTTTCCCAGGGGAAGATGTCCCGAAATATTCTGTCTATGGCAATCCCGATGACGGTGGCCCAGCTGATCCAGATCCTCTACAACATTGTGGACCGGGTTTATTTGGGGCATATTGAGGAAGTGGGGCGGCTGTCTATTACAGGGGTGGGGCTCTGCCTGCCGGTGATCTCCATCATCATCGCGTTTGCGAATCTCTGCGGTATGGGAGGAGCCCCTCTGTGTTCCATATATCGGGGCAGGGGAGAAAATGATGAGGCAGAGTATGTAATGGGAAATTCCTTTACGATGCTTTTGGGCTTTGGCGTAGTCCTGACCGTTTTATGTCTGTACCTGAAACAGCCGATCCTTTATCTCTTTGGTGCCAGTGATGCCACATTTCCCTTTGCGGATGACTATCTTACCATTTACCTTTGCGGTACCCTCTTCGTTATGATCGGTCTGGGGATGAACTCCTTTATCAATGCCCAGGGCTTTGGACGAACTGGTATGTTTACTGTGGTCATTGGGGCGGTGCTCAATTTGATCCTGGATCCGGTATTTATTTTCGGATTTCAAATGGGCGTAAAGGGTGCGGCATTGGCGACCATTTTTTCCCAGGCGGTTTCTGCTGTCTGGGTCATGCGGTTTCTGACAGGGCCTAGGGCTATTATCCGTCTACGGTTGAGTGCCATGAGACTGCGGCTTCAGCGGGTCGGAAAGATCCTTTCCCTAGGGGTATCCAGCTTTGTCATGGCTATGACCAACTCGCTTGTGCAAAGCCTCTGTAATGCGACACTCCAGCGAACGGGGGGAAACTTGGGAGACTTGTATGTGGGAGTCATGACGGTGATCAACTCGGTGCGGGAGGTGATCACTATGCCGATCATGGGCATTACTCACGGCTGCCAACCGGTTCTGGGGTACAACTACGGCGCCAAGCTCTATTCCCGTGTGCGGGAAGGGATCCGGATCACCACGGCGGCGACACTGATTTGTGCCTTGGCTGGATGGGCACTGGTAATGGCGGCACCTCAGGCGTTTATCCATATTTTCAACAATGAAACCGAACTGATAGTGGCCGGTGTACCGGCTTTCAGGCTCTATTTCTGCACTTTCTTCTGTATGGTGGGGCAGATGGTAGGTCAATCAGTATCAGTAGCGCTGGGACGGTCCAAGACTGCTGTTTTTTTCTCTTTGCTTCGAAAGGCGTTCATTGTGGCGCCTCTCACTGTAATTTTGCCGGCGCTTGGCTGGGGGGTGAATGGAGTTTTTGCCGCAGAGCCGATCTCCAATGTGGTAGGTGGCATTGCTTGCTTCACTGTCATGGTTTTTACGGTATACATTCCTTTGGGGCGCCGCAAGGACGGAGAGTGACAGACTGACCATATGGCAGAGTCATCGTCGGGAGGGCGGAGCCGGAGGGCTCCGCCCTTTTGACGCAGGAGAAAATTTTGCAGGTGTGAGATATTTCGCGTCGCTGGGGGATATTCCCAGTGAAAGCGCTTTCAAGCCAAGTCCCACGCCTATGCCCGCAAGGAGGGATCTCTTTGACCAATGACACCTTTGAACGCATGGCCCGCACCTACGGCGACGCCGTCTTCCGGGTAGCCTATCATGCCTTAGGCAGCCGCATGGATGCCGAGGACGTGTCCCAGACCGTGCTGCTGAAGCTCTATCAGACTGACAAGCCCTTTGCCAGTGACGACCATGCCAAGCACTGGCTGCTGCGGGTCACGGTCAACGAGTGCCGCAAGCTCCTGCGCACCCCATGGCGTAAGCGCGCCTTTCCATTGGAGGATTACGACGGCCCCAGCCCTGCTACCGAGGATCACAGCGATGTGCTGGCCGCGGTGATGGCGCTTGAGCCGAAGTACCGGGTGAGTATCTATCTCTATTACTATGAGGGGTACTCGGTCCGGGAGGTGGCCAAGGCCCTAGGGGAGAAGGAATCTACCGTGCAGACCCGCCTAGCGCGGGCCAGAGAGAAGCTCAAAAAGACCCTTTCCGGCGAAAAGGAGGCAAAAGACTATGCATGATTTGAACAACTATCGCGAAACCTGCGCCCAGCTCACCTTGGACGCAGAGAAACTGGAGGAGATCATTACTATGACTGAGAACACCAATAAGAAAAACCGATTTTCCCGCCCCATGAGGACGGTACTTATCGCTGCCGCCTGCGTGGCCGCCCTGTGTGTCACCGCCATGGCCGCCCCGGCGGTGCAGAATCTGTTTATGTCCTTTAGCATCACCCTCACTGACCCCAGCGGAAACGCCCAAAATGCCCAGATGTTCGTCTGTTCTGACATGGCGCTGGAGAAGCGGGACGGGAAGGACATTCTCACCGTGAATGACCGGGAGATCGACGTGACCGATGCCTTTGCCAAGGACGGCAAGTATGTTCTGGAGGAGGAAGGGGCCGTTATTACCGTCCATCCCGATGGACAGGTGGAAGTGAGCATGGGGGGCATCGTCTACACCTTTGCCCTAGGGGAGGAGGTTCCTGTCGTCATCAAGGGCATTGAGGCGCCCGAAGACGCCGAGACCGGCAACTATATCGTCACCGACCAAAATAGCGGGATGGAGATCAGTCCCGCCAAGTAACTCCGCTCCGATTGGTCCCAGGAAAAACCGCCCCGTGAGGGGCGGTTTTTCTTGCCCTGAGAGGGGAAAGCTGGTATAATGTGGGATAAGAAAATTTGCCCAGGGAGGCGCTTTTTATGAAGCTCATGGTGATTGACGGTAATTCCATTGTCAACCGTGCTTTTTATGGGGTGCATATGCTTACCACCCGGGAAGGCGTCCCGACCAATGCCGTTTTTGGATTTATAAATATCCTCCTGAAGCTGCTGGATGAGGAAAAACCCGACGCCCTGTGCTGTACCTTTGACCTGAAGGCGCCTACATTCCGGCACTTGGCCTACGAGGGCTACAAAGCCCAGCGGAAGGGAATGCCTGAGGAACTGGCTCAGCAGATGCCCATTCTGAAGGAAGTTCTGGATGCCATGAACATCCCCTGGTATGAGCTGGAAGGATGGGAGGCTGACGACCTGATCGGCACACTCTCCAAGCTGGATGAGGAGGCCGGATGGGAGACCGTAGTGGTCACAGGGGACAAGGACTCCCTTCAACTGGTGGACGAGCATGTGACAGTGAAGTTGGTCACCACCCGTATGGGACAGACCACAACCAGGGACATGACACCGGATTCTTTCCGCGCCGAGTATGGCTTTGATCCCATTCATATCATCGACCTGAAAGCGCTTATGGGGGATTCCAGCGACAACATCCCCGGTGTCAAAGGTATCGGCGAAAAGACTGCCATGGGACTGATCCAACTCTATCATTCCATTGACCATCTCTACGACCGAATGCCTGATATATGCCAAGCGCCTGATACCCCTGCCAAGCCTGCCGTAATAAAGAAACTCACAGAGGGGGAAGCCGACGCCAGAATGTCCTATGACCTGGCTACCATCCACCGAGACGTCCCCATTCCCTTCAAGCCGGAGGATGCCCAGCGGAAAGAGCCAAACGGACCAGTCCTTTATGAGCTGTTCCTCAAGCTGGAGTTTGCCAAGCTCATTGACAAGTTGGGCCTGACTCATGGCCCCATAGGCGGAGAGACAGAGCGTGAGCCAGTTTTTGAGACGGCCTGTGAAAGCGAAACGGTGGAGACCCGGGAGCGCATGGAAGAGCTTTTAAAGCGATGGAAAACTGTGGATTGCGTGGATGTGCTGGCGTTGCCCGGTCTGGATGTCATATGTGTGGAGTGGGAGGAAAGCGAGACTCTTTCCTGCGCTGCGCTGTTCTTTTCCGGCCAGCTTGACTGTTATAATGAGTTCCTGACTGCGTTCTTTGGAGATCCCTCCATCCATAAAGCCACACACGGCCTGAAGGAGTTGTGGCGGGACCTGCTGGAGGAGGGCATCCGTCCTGCCGGCTTCCTATCAGATACCCAGCTTGCCGCATATCTGCTGGCACCTACCGACGGCAGCTATGATCTGGACAAGCTGGCCATGACCTACTTCAAGTGTCAGGCAGACCCGGCAAAGGTCTATTTGGATCCAGATGCTTTTGCTCCTTTGGCTGACCATACCGTTCCACTGGCTGCACTGATGTCCCACTGCGCCTGGATCGGCGCTCTGCGGGAAGAGCTGGAGCCCCGTCTCAAAGAACTTGGCATGTGGGAGCTTTATCAGACGGTGGAGCTTCCTCTCTGTCCTGTGTTGGCAGAGATGGAATGTGCGGGGGTGCTGGTGGATCGGAAGACCCTAGCACAATTTGGCGTCATGCTGGATGATCAGATCAAGGCGGACGAACAGGCTATCTATGATCTGGCCGGAGAGAAGTTCAATATCAACTCCACTCAACAGCTGGGCCGTATTCTTTTTGAAAAGTTGGGCCTGCCTCCGGTCAAGAAGACCAAGACAGGCTACTCCACCAATGTGGAGGTGCTGGAGAAGTTGAGGATGCAGCACCCGATCATTGAACTGATCCTGGAATACCGCCAATATACCAAATTGAAATCCACCTATGTGGACGGTTTAGGAAAAGTTATCGAGGAGGATGGGCGGATCCGCACGTCCTTCCAGAATACAGTCACCGCTACCGGAAGGCTCTCCTCCACGGAGCCCAATCTGCAAAACATTCCGGTCCGGACCGAGCTAGGGGCCAAGCTGCGGTATATGT
Source organism: uncultured Oscillospiraceae bacterium (assembly GCA_950075865.1). Classification (GTDB taxonomy): domain Bacteria; phylum Bacillota; class Clostridia; order Oscillospirales; family Oscillospiraceae; genus Vermiculatibacterium. The sequence goes on from CATMVA010000001.1 coordinate 55,897, forward strand.
TTACTGCTGCTCTAGGCCATATGTTGGTGGACGCTGATTACTCCCAGATCGAGCTGCGGCTGTTGGCCCATGTTGCTGATGATAAGGCCATGCAGGAGGCATTTCTCAGTGGAGAAGACATCCACACTGCCACAGCCGCCCAGGTCTTCGGCGTGGCTCCCGGCGAGGTCACTCACGAAATGCGCCGCCGGGCCAAGGCGGTGAACTTCGGTATTGTGTATGGGATCTCGGCTTTTTCTCTGTCCGATGACATCGGAGTGAGTGTAGGGGAGGCCAAGGAGTATATGGAGCGGTATTTTGAGACCTTTTCCGGTATTGCCCGGTACCAAAAAGAGGTGGTAGAGAAGGGATATGAAAACGGTTATGTCTCCACCCTTCTGGGCCGCCGCCGCTGGCTCCCGGAACTGAAGTCTTCCAACCACAATCTGCGTTCTTTCGGAGAGCGGGTTGCCCTCAATATGCCCATCCAGGGAACGGCGGCTGATGTGATCAAGCTGGCCATGATCAAGGTAAATGACCGTCTGCGTGCCGAGGGACTGAAAGCCAGACTGATCCTTCAGGTCCACGATGAGCTGATCGTGGAGTGTCCGGAGGAGGAGACCGAGCAGATCCGGGCGCTTCTGACCTACGAAATGGAAAGCGCGGTCAGCTATGCGGTTCCCCTTCGGGCGGACGCTGGTGTGGGTAAAAACTGGGGAGAGGCCAAAAATTGATCAGGCATGCGGAGAAATCGTTATGAAAAACTATAAACTGGTTCCCATGGACAAATCTCATATCAAGGAGATCGCTCAGATCGAGAAGGAGTGCTTTTCCGAACCATGGAGTGAGGCTTCTTTTGAGGAAGAACTCTATAACCCGCTCTGCTCCATTATTGTAGCCCAGCGTCCCGATGGGGCGGTGCTGGGTTATGCGGGACTCCATGCCATTATGGACGAGGGCTATATCGACAATATCGCCGTGCGGAAGGACTATCGTGGTCAAGGGATCGCCGATGACCTGCTGGGCGCCTTTATCCGCTTTGGACAGGCGAATCTGGCATTTCTTACGTTGGAGGTCCGTCCCTCCAACGAGCCGGCCATCCAGCTATACTACAAGCATGGTTTTGTCCAAGTGGGCCGCAGGAAAGACTACTACCAGCATCCCAGGGAGGATGCCATTATCATGACGCTGGAGTTTGAACGAGAGAATGAAAATGGAACTGAAACCGCTGAATAAAGCTGAGCTGACCGCCCTCTATTATGAAGAGATGGTTTACGATTTTCCCAAGTCCGAGCTAAAGCCCCTATCCGGAATGCTTCGGCTTATGGACAAGGGGTGCTATCGGCCGTTGCTGGCCCTGATAGACGGAGAGACGGTTGGGTATGCCATCCTATGGTTGCCCCAAACAGGGGAAGGAGTCCTTCTGGAATACCTTGGGATCCTCCGGGGCAAACGGAACCATGGGTTAGGCGGAGCCCTCCTGACCAAACTGAAGGAGGAGTATTCCGGGATGTTCGGGGAGGTGGAGGCACCGGATTCTCCCGACCCATCGGAGAATGACCTCCGCCGCCACCGGGTGGGGTTCTACATCCGAAATGGCTTTCGGATGCTGGATTACGACTGCGCCCTTTTCGGGGTCCACTTCAACTGCATTTATTGTGGTTCCGAGACCGACGACAGAAAAATTGAGGCCGCCCATAGAAGTGTGTACGCCAACTATTTTTCTCCGGCCCATTTTGAATGCTATATTCAGCTTCCGCTGGTTCCCGGAGAGGAGGTCAAGCCTGCCCCGGAGTGGTTGGAAGAAGTATTTTCTACGCCTCGGATTGAACTTGGGGAGCGCACCGCAGAGACTGCGGCTGTCTACTTTCAGAAGGTGAACAACGAGATCATCCGCAGGACCCTTCCACAGAAAGTAAAGAGCGTAGGGGAGGCGGTGGCCGATTTTTACATCACGCAAAGGCCAGACGCGACTAGCTTTGGCCGGACCATCTTGGTCGACGGACACTATGCGGGAGATGTGTGGTGTTATGGTATCCACCAAGGGGATGGATCGGATGCCATGGTAAGCTATTGCGTCTTTGAGCCTCGGCTCTGGGGGATCGGGGTGGCCACCCGGGCACTGACCCTGTTTCTGGCCGAGGCCGCCGAAAAATATGCCCTTAAGACCGTTGGTGCCTTTGTCTATGCCGATCATCCCGCCTCCATCCGTGTACTGGAAAAAAACGGTTTTCGCTTGGTGGAGGAATTTACAGAAGACGGCATGGTCTCTCGGTTCTATCAGTTCGATATTCCTCAAGAGAAAGCGTGATCTTGTGAATATTCTCGCATTTGAATCCACCTGTGATGAGACCGCCGCGGCAGTGGTTCAAGACGGCAGGAAAGTACTTTCTGACGCCATTGCCTCCCAAGTAGATATGCATACCATTTATGGCGGTGTGGTGCCCGAGATCGCCTCCCGAAAGCATGTGGAGGCCATCGCGGGACTGGCCGACAAGGCGCTCAGCGATGCCGAGCTCACCAAAACGGATATTGATGCTGTGGCAGTCAGCTACGCGCCCGGTTTGATTGGGGCGGTGCTGGTGGGAGTCAACTTCGCCAAGTCGGTGGCTCTGGCCTTGGGGGTCCCACTGATCCCTGTTCACCACATTCGGGGCCATATTGCCGCCAACTACATTGCTCATCCGGAGCTGGAGCCGCCCTTCGTGTGCCTGTGCATGTCAGGAGGAAATACCCTGATCGCCGATGTGCGTAGCTACACAGACATGGAAGTTATGGGCGCTACGCGGGATGACGCGGCGGGAGAGTGCTTTGATAAGGCTGCCCGGGTGTTGGGGATCGGTTATCCCGGCGGTGGACCTATGGACCAGCTGGCTCAGCAGTCCAAAGGCGGGGTCTATCAACTTCCCAAGGCTCACGTAGACGGCGCCGAGCTGGATATGAGCTTTTCCGGGTTGAAAACGGCGGTGGTCAATCTGGCTCACCACGCCCAACAGACGGGGGAGAAGCTGGACGAAGCTGCGCTTGCCCGGGATTTTACCCAGGCAGTGAGCGACGAACTGGTTCCCAGAGCGATGAAGGCCGCACGGGAGAAAGGCTACCGCAAACTGGTGGCAGCGGGTGGAGTTGCCGCCAACTCAATTATCCGGGCTGACCTGGAGCGGGAGTGTACACACTCCGGAATCCAGCTTTATCTTCCTCCGCTGTCCCTCTGTGGAGACAACGGCGCTATGGTGGGAGCTCAGGGCTATTATGAGTATTTGGACAGTCATACGGCTGGGAGCGATTTGAACGCATACGCTACACGAGATCTGGGTCGTGGTTGAAAGCATGATGAAAGAAAGCGAGACGCTTCCGGCGGAAGCGCCTCGCTTTCTTTCTGATAAGAATCAGGCAGACAAAATCTCCGTATAGGAAAGCAGTGTATAGAGAAGCCAGGCGGCCTCTTCGCGGGTAGTTGCGGCTGCGGGGGGGATCGACCCGGCAGCATCCCATAACAGAGAAAGGGGCTGTCCCAAGAGATTTGTCTGACTTTCGGACAGGAGCCAAACAAAGGGCTTGGCCCAATTCTCGTAATCAGCAAGGGGCTCAAATTCTAATGCGTCCTCCGGCATCTGACTGGCGGCGCCATAAAATCCCATGTTCAAAAAGCAGGCCAGTCCGCCCATAACAGTGAAAAACTCCTGGTGGGTAATGGGGGCCTCGGGGTCAAACTTCCCGTTTCCGATCCCGGATACCAGCCCCATATTGGTAAGGGTAGTTACAGCAGCGGCATACCATGCGTCAGTGGGAACATCGGTGTAGGGGTTCTCCCGGTCTGTGCGTTTGCAGTTCAGAGCTTCATAAAGAAGCTGGCAGAGCTCGGCTCGCGTCATGGGATCCTTGGGGCGGAAACTGCCATCCTCGTGGCCGTGGATGATGTCGTAGGTCTTGAGAATGCTGAGGATATCCGAATAATTCGAAAGCTCCTGGTCAGGGAACTGTGCCGGGCGATACTCAAAGCCAAATTCCTCGCATATCTGGGAAAGATCCACCGGCTCCCAGACAGTAAAATCGTCGGTTTCCCGCCACAGGGGGGTGCCCTGTGGAATGGCGTCCAGCAGAAGTTGAAAAGCATCCCGGTTTTCCTCGGTAACGGCGGCATCCAGATCAACAAACCAACGCCAGGTCATATCGAGACGCAGGGTTTTATGGCCGGGAATAGGCTTGGAGTTGATTAGATAGGCCACATCGCCGGCGTAAACCGGATCTACCAGAAATTCCGGCATGACGCCGATTTGATCCGTGGTATTGCCGGCGGGGGAAAAGAACCGATATGTGGTGATCTTGATGGCATCGCCATCGGGAAAATAATCGGGCATATAACTCTGGTCACATACGATCTGGGCCACACCTTTTCCAAAAGTGCGATCACCGATCACAATCCCTGCCCCATGGCTCTGAATGGCAGAGGCAAATATTTCAGAAGAACTGGCCGAATACTGATCCACAAGGACGATAACAGGGGAGATGTCCAGGGGATCCTCTTCACAGTAATAGGCACTGTACGCGTCCGAACCGTCCCTGAGGATGGACATGTAGCCGGAACCAGTAAAGAATCCGGCGGCATCGGTGGCTGCCTGGGTAGCGCCGCCCAGGTTGGAGCGCAGATCTACGATCCAGACATCGACCTGACTCCCGTACTGCTCAATGCCGTCACGGAAATGTCCGGCCGTCTCCTCTCCGAAGGTCGTACAGCGGATATATCCGATGTGTCCGTCGATCAGTTCGGTGTTAGTGGCGGCCACCACCACGGTAGCCCGGGTGAGCGTGACCGTAGACCGAATGCCATCCCGCATATAAGTGATATCCACGGCGGAACCGATCTCCCCCCGGATCCACTCAGTGATGGTATCCAGTGTGGAGCCATGGACCGCCTGTCCGTCCACTGCCTGGATCAGGTCACCGGCCAGAAGCCCACCCTGTGCAGCGGGGGAGCCGTCCAGAACCTGTTCGATCAGAAGACCTTCTTCAGAAACAGGCTGAGCGGAGTTTGTAAATACAACGCCGATTCCGACCAGGCTGGAATCCGACATGGAAGCGACAAAAGCGGCGTACTCCTCAGGCGTAAAATACTCGGTATAGGGATCGCCCAAAGCCGCCACCATCTCTTTGACCGTATTTTTTTTCAGGACCTCCTGTGGGACCTGATCTATGTACAGCATGTCAAGTAGTTCGGCGGCTTGCTCCGTGGTGAGTGCCTGGGCCGCAGGTGCGGCCAGCAACGCCGCAGTCAGGAATAGAGCCGTCAACCGGGAAAGAAACTTACTGTTCATTGTGAACACCTCCTGAGATATGATTCATTATAGCGCAAAACGCCGCCTGAGACAAGCCCGGCCGGCGTTTTTCTATGACCAAAAGGAGGAAGAGGATCAAGGATATTCCCCTACAGTAATGGTGATCGTTCCCATCCAGTCTGTGCGGTAAATGTCACAGTCCGCAGCACCCAGCCGCTCCAAAGTCTGGTCAGTAGGATGTCCGTAAGAGTTGTTCCGCCCCACAGAGATGACAGCTTGCTCAGGCTTGACTGCCAGTAAAAGTTCTTCGGATGTGGAAGTGGAAGAACCATGGTGACCCACCATCAAAAGCTCAATGTCAGGCAGGTCCTTATATTTGAGGAGGCGCCGTTCCACCACATCGTTCATATCGCCTGTGATCAGTACATCATAGGATCCGGCAGTACACAGAACGGAAAGCCCTTCCTCGTTGGCTCCACCGTCTCCCATCGGGACATATATCTTAAGCTGCGATTCCCCAAAAGTTATTTCGGCGTCATAATAGTAAAGCAATTCAACTTCACAGCCATGTTCTCCGGCTAAGGTCAGAATTTCCTGACGAAGAGTGGAGCCTTCCGTCACATCCGGGAGGACAAGAAGGCCCACATCTACCCTGGATAAAAGCTCCGGGACCCCATTGGCGTGGTCTGCATGATAGTGGGTTAGGATCAGTGCATCCAGATGGGAAAGCCCCATGGATTGAAGGTAGTCGGCGGCCACATCTCCCGCGTCATTCAAGCCGCTGCCGCCGCAATCGACCAGTACGGCATGACCTTTGGAGTACAACAGAGTGGAAGCGCCCTGTCCTACGTCCAACGCTGCTACAGTCAAGGTGCCTGTTGCGGCAGGCCATGCCTGGACCAATAATGCGGTACAAAGAGTAAGGATTAGTGCGGAGACTGGAATCAGTGGCCGAATACTTTTCCGGCAAATGAGCCAAATGAAAAAGATGGTATAGGCTACTGCAAACCATCCGGCCAAATAGCCCGAGAGGAGGGAGATTGAAGCGTACGGCCACCGGGAGATACCCTGTGCGATCCAAATCACCCACCGGGAAGGCCAGGCGGTCAGCCAAGCCATGACGGTTCCGGCAGGTGGAAAACATAAACCAATACACGCTGACAACAGACTGCCGACAAAGGAAACAGAAACAGCCCAAAGAGTAAGAAAATTTGTCAACGGTCCGACCAGAGACACGGAATTAAAATGAATGGCGGACAAAGGCGAGGTAAAGAGCAGAGCCCCCAATGTCACAGCTATGGTATTGCAAAGAAAGGATAAAATATTGCGCGCCAACCGTCCGGTACGGGACTTCCACTTTGGAAGAGCCTCCATCCATTTGGTTGCCAGATTTCCCGAGACGAGATAGATTCCGGCCACCGCTGCAAAGGAGAGCTGAAGACTGATGCTGCGAGCCGCATAAGGGCAAAATACAAGAAGGAGGGCCAGGACGGCAGATAAGGTGGTAGGCTTGTCTTCCTCCCGACTTGTCAGCTGTGCCAGGAAGAGGATCCCAGTCATAATGGCGGCACGAAGGGCGGAGGGGGAGTTTCCTGCCACAGCAGCATAAAAGAAAACCAGCAGGATGCCGGCAATGGCGGCAAGCCTGTTTCGTTTGCCGAACAGGGCCACAAATACACCAATCAAAAAGGTGAGATGGAGTCCAGATACCGCAACTATGTGGGAGATCCCGGCCCGCTTAAAGGCCGCATAAAGCCCAGTGGGGAGAAGATCCTTGTCTCCGGTAAGAAGGGCGACCGTATATCCGGAAACATCATCGGGAAAAACTTCCAGAACAACATCCTTCAAGGCTTTGGAAACGATCTGCGGCCAATATCGGACGGGAGGCAAAGCCGGCTTTTCCAGCAGGGCGACCTCGCCCCGGGTATAGCCCAGAAGATAGATCCCCTTGGAATCAAAGTAGTCAACAGTATCTCCATGGATCTGGTCGGAAGGAGAGAGTCGGACGGATGCGGATATCACATCCCCGGGAGACAGCTCCATGGCCTCCCAGCCGGCGTACAACCGGACCTTCGGTCCGTTTTTTCCGTTTTGTTGTAATCTGACTGTGAGAGAGTAGCCATAGGAGGTCTCTGTCGGGAAGTCAGCGACCTCCATGGTATAGCCGATAGCCTCGTCACTGATATAAGCATGGGCCGGCGCCTTGAAGAAAAAACCATAGCAACTGTACCAGAGTAGTCCCAAAGCAAGTCCGGCGGCGGCAAGGACGGCTCTGGGACGATTCTTGCCCTGCAGAAACCGGGATAACAGAAGAAGTCCTGATCCGCAAAGGATCTCTGCCGGAATAAGAACAGGCTCCGGCAGAATATAGGCCGCCAGGAAAAAGGCGACTGAAAGCGCGGAAGAAAACCAGCACAGTCTGCGGATCATGGGATGCCACCTTTCGCTTGATACTGTGTGCTTATTGTAGCGTTTCTTGTCGAAAAAGGCAAGGCCTTCCTCCTCGTATGAAATCTCCACGGAATGTCAAAACTGGAGGGAGACAGGAGGAATACCAATGAAACTTCTGGAATTAGGCAGGGAGACGGCCCTTTCGTTGCGAGCTTCAGGAAACTGCCGGGGAAGAAAGGCCGCAAAAGAGATCCGCAGGGCCGTGGAGGACATTGAACAAACACGCCAGGACCTTTCTTGCCGCGGCTGGGACAGAATTCCCGCCGGTGCAGAATGGCTGCTGGACAACGCATGGATCGCCAAGCGGGAAGGGAAAACGGCCGAGGAGGAACTTCGGAGCGGTTCTCTACGGACAGCAGAAGGCAAAGTATACCTCCTGGCGTTGGCCGCTGCCGTGGTCAAAGTGGCCGCCAGTATGGAACAGGATGATCTGGAGCAGTATCTGGCCGGTCTCCAACAGGGGAATGCCTTGACAGAGCGGGAGCTTTCCCTCTTTGTTCCGGCCTTGAAGGGGGCACTTTGCATTCGTCTCGCAGAACTCTGTCCCTCGCTAAGAGCAGAACCAAACAGGGATGATCTGGCAGCAGAGCTAAAGCAGATCTTTACCGGATTCCGAACAATATCTTCCGCCAATCTGGGCCCTCTTCTGGAGCGCTCAAGCCCGGTGGAACAGATCCTACAAAATGATCCAGCCGGTGTCTACCCCGCTATGGACGAGGAGACCCGTGCCCGCTATCGTCACCAGGTTTGTTTGTTGGCCAAGCGCCACGGCTTTTCCGAACAGGAGACGGCGTCCCAGGTCCTGGAGCTGGCCCTGAATGCGCAGGGTGAGGAGCGCCATATCGGCTGGTTTCTCTTCATTCGCCCTTTGGGGATGCGAAAAAGGAAACCTACAGGTGTGCTCTATGTTGCCTGTATTCTTCTGCCGACCCTTTTTGTCGCCCTTTGGCTTGGCTTTCTGCTGGAAAGCCTGGCTCTGGTCTTGCTATTGTTGCTGACTATTTCGGATCTGGTAAAAAATCTGGTGGATTTTATCGTGGTACGAACCATCCCCCCCAGACCGGTCCACCAAATGGATCTGTCGGAGGGGATCCCGGCCGAAGGCCGGACACTTTGTGTGATCGCAGGCCTTCTGACCGGAGAGAAAAGCGGAGACGAATACGCCGCGCTTTTAGAGCGGTATCGTTTGGCCAACCGGGACAGCGGCAAGGAGCTGCGTTTTGGACTGCTGGCTGATCTGCCGGACCGGGATGCCCCCATGGGCTCCGATCAGCGGAAGTGGGTAGGGAGAGCCCAAGAGGCCATCAAGGCCCTCAACGAAAAATATAGCGGCGGCTTTTATCTCTTTTTTCGGGAACCTGTATTTCATAAGACCGATGAGAGATACGTGGGCTGGGAGCGAAAGCGGGGGGCCCTTTTGGAGTTGACACGTTCCCTCAGAGGCCGCCCCTCCGGCGTGCGGGTCATGGCAGGCAGCGCCGGTGCGTTGAAAAGCACACAATATATCATCACACTGGATTCCGATACCTCACTCAACGTAGGCGCGGCACGGGAACTGGTAGGAGCCATGCTTCACCCCCTGAACCGTCCTGTAGTGGATCCTGAGCGGCGGGTAGTAGTCCGCGGCTACGGACTTCTTCAGCCACGGATCGGAGTCGATCTGAGGGCAGCCAACCGATCCCAGTTTTCCCGGATCTTTGCCGGGGTGGGCGGTATCGATCCCTATGGAGGAGCCTGCAGCGACGTCTATCACGACCTTTTCGACCGCGGCAGCTACACCGGAAAGGGTATTTTTCAGATAGATACTTTTTTGACCTGCTTGGATGGCCGTTTTCCCCAAAACAGGATCTTGTCCCACGATCTTCTGGAGGGAGCCTATCTCCACGCGGGCTTGCTGGAGACGGTGGAGCTGACCGACGGTTACCCGTACAAGGTAAGCAGCTATTTTTCCCGTCTCCACCGCTGGATCCGGGGAGACTGGCAGCTTTTGCCCTGGCTTGGCCGCAGGGTAAAGGACGAATCGGGACGGTGGGAAAAGAATCCCATCACTTCCGTGGACCGATGGAAGCTATTTGACAACCTGCGCCGTAGCCTCTCACCGGTTTCAACGTTGGTGGCTCTGTTGCTGGGTATGTGTCTTTCGGTGCCTGCGTTTGGAACGGCCGCGGTGCTGGCCATCGTGTCGGCATGGTCCAACCTGCTCCTGACCGGAGCCGACCTGGCTGTCCGGGGCGGGGTTGGGCTTCACCGGCGATATCATGCTACCATCATTGCCGGCCTCGGCGGTATGATCCTTCAGACCCTGGTCCAGCTTCTTTTTCTACCCTGGCATGCCTGGGTATGCGCCTCTGCGGTGTGTACCGCACTCTGGCGGAGCCTGATCAGCAAAAAGAAACGGCTGGAATGGGTCACAGCTGCTGCCACTGAGGGAAAGAAAAGCACCTTTTGGTCGGGTTTCCGGTCTCAATGGCCTACAGTGGCAGTAGGCAGCTTTGCCATGATCTTTTCCCGCTTTCCGGCCGGAGCTGCTGTTGGCCTTGTGTGGGCGGCCTCACCGGTCTTTGCCTATGCCCTTTCCCGGCCAGTTCAGGAAAGGGACGGGGCGGCAGAGGAAGATAGGCCATTTCTGCTTCATCAGGCAAACTTGATCTGGGGGTATTTTCGTGACTGGTTGCGGGAGGAAGACCACTGGCTCCCACCGGACAACGTGCAGGAGAAGCCCTGGTTGGGGCCTGCCCGAAGGACCTCGCCCACCAACATCGGTATGACACTGCTGAGCTGTGTCTCCGCAGCCGATTTAGAACTTATTTGCAGGGGGCATGCAGTCAAATTGATTGCTCATATCCTTGATACGGTGGAAAGTCTTCCCAAATGGAAAGGTCATCTGTATAATTGGTATGACACAGAGCATTGCGCGCCGCTGTATCCGAGATACGTCTCCACAGTGGACAGCGGAAATCTGCGGGGAAGCCTTATTGCCCTTCGGGAAACACTTTACCAGTGGGGGGAAGGGGGACTGGCCAGGAGGGCCGAGGCCCTGTCTGACGCAATGGATCTGGCGCCGCTCTATGACAGGGAAAGACGCCTTTTCACCATCGGTTTTGATGTGGAAAAGGGAGAATTGACAGAAGGCTGGTACGATCTGCTGGCCAGCGAAGCCCGGCTGACCAGCTATTTGGCTGTCGCGTTGGGGGAGATTGATCCTAAGCATTGGCGGAAGCTGGGCCGGGGTCTGGTGGGTGATAACAATTATTGTGGCATGGCCTCGTGGACGGGCACCATGTTTGAGTACTTTATGCCCAACTTGCTGCTGCCTTGCGAGGAGGGCAGCTTGATGTATGAGTCCCTGTCTTTCTGTGTTTACGCCCAAAAGCGGCGGGGAAGCCAGAGCAAGACACCATGGGGAATTTCAGAATCCGGTTTTTATGCCTTTGACCCGGGTATGGCCTATCAATACAAGGCCAACGGAGTCCAAACGCTGGGTATGAAACGGGGCCTGGACAAGGAACTGGTGGTGGCGCCTTACGCATCCTTCCTTGCACTCCTTCTGGCACCCCGGAGTGCGGGACGGAACCTGCGCCGCCTCCAGGATATGGGACTGGAGGGGACCTACGGTCTCTATGAGGCAGTGGATTTTACTCCGTCACGGCTCCAAATGGGGGAAGAGTGGGCGGCTGTGCGTTCCTTTATGGTTCATCACCTGGGGATGAGCCTTGTCGCCATAGACAATGTGCTCAATGGCAATATTATGCAGGAACGGTTCTTGAAGGACTGTTCGATTGGGGCATTTCGGGAGCTTTTGCAGGAAAAGGTTCCTGTCGGGGCACCGATTATGAAGCCGGATCGCCAGTTACAAATGGAGCGTCCCCGTCCTTCCAGGCAAAGCCAATTCTGCCGGGAGGGAGTTGGATACAATTTGGTACACCCTGCTTGTCAGCTTCTCTCAAACGGTCTGATCTCAGCATTGTGCACTGACGCGGGGGGGGTACGGCTGATAGATGACCGTGGAGAGACACCTCTGCTGACATGCTTCAGGGAGCGGTACCTCCCGGAGGGAGTCAACTTTTTCTATCGATCTGCGACGGGTGAGCTATCTCCATTGACGGCCGCCCCTCTTTATGAGGAGGGGGAATATGCCTGGAAATCCGTCAACAGGGCTATGCAGTGGACGCGAAAAGAAAATGGCCAAGCATCAGAAATATGCTTTGCTCTCCCCAAAGGACTGAGAGGCGGACTATGGACCGTGACACTGGATAAACCGATGGCCGGAGAGTTGATATGTTATCTGGAACCTGTTTTGAGCCGGGAGATGGATTATTTGGCCCATCCGGCTTATTCCAAACTCTCGCTCCAAAGTCGTGGCTGGGATCGGGGGGTAACTTTTCTCCGCCGCCCCAAGGATGGAAACCGCCAAGCGGCACTAGCGATCCTCTGGGATGGTGCCGGAAGCGTTTGGAGCACCAGCCGGGAGACAGCCCTCGGTCGGGGCGGCCTGAGAAATCTGGGCTATGCGCTGGCACAGCCATTTGAAAACAAAATAGATGGTGCAGTGTTGGATCCCTGTCTTTTGATCCGGATCCCCATTCAGGAGGGAAAACGCTTTCAATTCCATCTGGCGCTTGGAACAGAGGACGGCGAGGAAGATGCGCTTCGGACAGCCAAAGACATTATGGCTCGATCTGAACAGATCCCAGGAAATCTAGATGGACTTCTCCGGCAACTGCAGCTTTCAGTCGCTGACGGGGTCCGCGCAATGGAGTTGCTTTCCTGCCTTGCCTTCCCCGCGAAGAAAGAAAGGCGCTTTCCGCAATCGGCCCTTTGGGCTTATGGAGTTTCAGGAGATCTTCCGATTGGAGTGGTTCTGCCCCTTCAAAAAGAGGAAACATGGGATAGGTTTCCTTTTTGCGCTCATGCCCTTTTGAGGCAGCAAGGCTTTGCTTTTGATCTTGTTTGCTTGCTTTCGGATGGTGGAAACTATCTTTCTCCGCAAAAGAATGCTTTGATGGAGCAGCTCAAAGTATTGAGAATGGAAAGCGAAGTCGGTAGAAGGGGAGGTATCCATCTGGTGGAGTGCGTTCAGGAGAAGGACACCTTGCTTTGGAAGGACTGGGCAGCGGTGGTCATGGATGCCTCCGGGCATTGGACAGATAGTAGAGAAAGGCCTCTGGTACAGCCTCCGGACTTGCCTTGTAACGTCGGGAAAGGCTTGCGGGAGTGGAGGTACGACGGAGAGGGAAATTTTGTTTTGGAGATGGATGGTGGTTTGCCACCGGTAGGATGGAGTCATTTGTTGGTCAATGAGGATTTTGGGTGGATTACGGATGAGACGGGCTGCGGACACTTGTGGCAGAAGAACTCCAGAGAAAATCAAATTACGGAATGGAATAATGATCCGCTGGCCGTTGGAGGGCCGGAATGGTTTGTTCTGGAGCTGAAAGGCTTGCGGCGCAGCGTGTTTGGGGATGGTGAACCGATTCGGGTGACCTATGGGCTCGGATGGGCCAGATGGGAGAAAAAATGGGGAGAGAAAACAGTGCGGACAACTGCCCTGATCCCCTGGGGCGCAAGGGGTAGGATGATCTCGGTGGAGGTGCCGGGGGAGAAGGGGACCCTGCTTCACTCGGTAAGGGGGCAAGGAGAAACACTTTATGAAATTGCCGATAGTTGTACTCTGTTTACCAATGAAAACGGGACTTTTGAGGTGGATTTCGGGGGTTTTGAGGCAGGTTTGAAGGCGACGTCGGAAAAATGGCGGAGCATATGCTGCCGGCTGACGGTGGAGACCCCGGATGAGGCGCTGAATCACTATCTGAATGGCTGGTGTCTCTATCAGGTCATTGCTGGCCGGCTGCTGGGACGAACCTCCCACTATCAGAACGGCGGGGCTTACGGTTTCCGGGACCAGCTTCAGGATACACTGGCGCTGCTGCCCTTCGATGGGACGTGGACCCGGGACCAGATTTTGCGGTGCTGCCGGCACCAGTTCCCGGAGGGGGATGTGCAGCACTGGTGGCATGAGGTGGAGGGGGAGGAGAACCGGGGAGTCCGGACCCGGATCTCGGACGACCTGCTGTGGCTGCCCTATGCGATCATACGGTATCTGGAGACTTGGAACGACTGGGAGCTTCTTTCTGTACAGGAACATTACTTGTCAGCAGATCTTCTGAAGGAGGGAGAGGGGGACCGGTATGAGGTGCCGGATAACACCACTTTTTCCGAGGATGTCTACACCCACGCCTGCCGGGCCATCCGGCTTGTGTTGGAGCGGGGCACGGGAGAGCACGGCCTTTTGAAAATGGGGGCTGGAGACTGGAACGACGGCATGGACCAGGTGGGAAATCGTGGGCAGGGGGAAAGCGTATGGCTCACCTGGTTTGGGATCACAGTCCTGGACGGCTTTGGGCCCATCGCCCGGCATCAGGGGGATGGTGAGATGGCCAGCCTCTGTGAGGAATGGGGAGAGCACCTGCGGCAGGCGGCCAGGGATGCCTGGGACGGGGACTGGTATCTTCGGGGCTGGTACGACGATGGTTCGCCCCTGGGAAGCGCCCAGTGTCAAGAGTGCCAAATCGACTCCATCGCCCAAAGCTGGGCCGTGCTGGCGGGGGAGCGGGACGGACGGGCGAAACAGGCCCTCCGGTCTGCCCTGGACAGGCTCTTTGACCGGGAGGCGGGGATCGTTAAGCTCTTTGACCCCCCCTTTGACGACGGGCCGGCTAAGCCAGGATATATCAAGGGATATCTGCCCGGCGTACGGGAAAACGGCGGCCAGTACACCCACGCCGCCGTTTGGCTGGCCCTGGCCTGCTTCGGCCTGAAGGAGGCCGAGGAGGGGTATGAGGTGATGAAGGCTTTACTGCCCGAGAATCATCCCACGGAAATCTATAAGGCCGAACCCTATGTGCTGGCGGGAGACGTCTATTCCCACCCGGACCACCTGGGCCGGGGGGGCTGGAGCTGGTACACCGGGGCCGCAGGGTGGTTCTATCAGACGGCGGTGGGAGGGTTGCTGGGCCTCAGAGTCAAGGATGGACAGCTCTATGTGGACCCGGCCCTCCCGAAGGACTGGCCGGGGTGGAGCGCCCGGTGGGAGACCGATGGGGGAAGCCTTTTCATTCGAGTCAGACGGGGAAGGATGAAGGCTGTCCTTCTGGACGGAACGCCGGTGGAGTCGGTGGACCTGGCGGACCTGCGGGGAGAGCACGGGCTGGAGGTCACGGTGGCAGAGGAAGGGGAATAGCCCCTATTTCCTGTTGCAAAACCGGGCAAAAAAGGATATAATGGCCGTAAAGCGGCAGTTTTATGGGAGAGGGACGCCGGCGGGCGTCCCTTTTCTTTTGAGGAAGGAGGGATGGCTGGTGGCGTACCGTATCGGGGTCTGTGACGACAACCAGGCGGACCTGGAGTTTGACCGCGCTTTGCTGGAACGCTGGGCGGCGCTGCGGGGGCTGGAGGTCCGGATCCTGACCTTCCCGTCGGCCGAGGCCTTCCTGTTTCACTACGCCGAGGACAAGGCCTTTGACGCGCTCCTTCTGGATATCGAGATGGGGGAGATGGACGGGGTCACCATGGCCAAGGCCATCCGGGCGGAGAACCAGACGGTCCAGATCATTTTTGTGACGGGCTACTCGGACTATATCGCCGAGGGCTACGAGGTGGCGGCCCTCCACTATCTGCTGAAGCCGGTGGGGGAGGAAAAGCTGTTTTCGGTGCTGGACCGGGCCCTGGAAAAGCGGCGGAGGGACGAGAAGTGTCTGGATCTGGAATGTGGGGGGAGCCTGGTCCGGATCCCGGTCTATGAGATCCGCTACCTGGACGTTCACCAGAACTATGTGACGGTCCACGGCAGGGAGGACTACACGGTCAAGCGCACCCTGGGAGAGTTTGAGAAGGAGCTGGACAGCCGGTTTTACCGGGTGGGGCGGGGGCAGATCGTGAACCTGACCTGCGTCCGGCGGGTCACCCGGACCGACATCCGCCTCTCGGACGGGACGGTCCTGCCCCTGCCCAGAGGGGCTTACGAGCCCCTGAACCGGGCCATTATCGAACGAACCTGATCGGAGGTGCCCCATGTCTCTCTTTTCCAAGCAGATCGACAGGCGGATCGCCGCCTATCAGCGGGAGCTGATCGAGACCCACTACCAGGAGGTGGAGAATATGTACCGCCAGACCCGGGGCTGGCGGCACGATTACCGCAACCACATCCAGACCATGAAGGCCTACGCCGCCCAGGGGGACCTGGAGGCCATCAAGAAGTATCTGGATATGCTGGACGTGGACCTGAACACGGTGGATACGGTGGTCAAAACGGGCAACTCCATGGCCGACGCCATCCTGAACAGCAAGATCTCCCTGGCCAAGGCCCGGAATATCCCGGTGAAGGTGGACGCCCACATCCCGGTGCAGCTGAAGATGTCCGAGCTGGACCTGTGCTGTATCATCGGCAACCTCTTTGACAACGCCATCGAGGCCAGCATGAAGCTCCCCGAGGGGGAGCGGCTCATCCGGGTCTATATGGACATGAAGGGCACCCAGCTCTATATCTCCTTCACCAACTTCACCGCCGGGGGCAAGCTCAACAAGGTGGGCAAGGGGTTCCGTACCTCCAAGGGGGAGGGCCACGGCTTCGGCCTGGTCCGCATCGACGCCATCGTGGAGCGGCTGGAGGGGTATCTCAGCCGCAACAGCGAGGAGGGGGCCTTTACCACCGAGATATTGATCCCGCAGGAGTGATCCTGCGATTCATCACCCGATTTCAACGATTCGTCCCCGGAATGTGCCGGGGACGGATTTTTATGGTATGGTAGCGTCACAAGGAAGGTGAGCTCTATGAACGACAAAAAAGAAAAAAAGAAGCCAAAATACAATGAGTTCCAGACCGTAAGCTGGATGATCTCTAACGCCTGGAAAAAGGACAAGGGAGTGCTGGGCTTTGCCCTACTCATCCCGGCCGTGGCCGTGGCCCTCAACCTGGCCCAGCTCTTTATCGCCCCCACCGTGCTGGGGAAGGTGGAGACCGTGGCCCCGATGGAGGAGCTGCTGGGTGCTATCCTCTTTTTCTCGGCGGCCCTGGCCCTTCTCATGGGGCTCAAGTCCTTTTTGGAGGACCGCAGCTCGGTTGGTCTCATTGAGGTGCGGACCGATATCGTGCACCAGATCAACCGGAAGGGCTGTACCACCTCCTACCCCAACCTGATGGATACCAAATTTCTGAAAGCGTACAGCCTCTCCCACGATGCCAGCAACAGCAACTGGGCGGCCACCGAGCATATCTGGAAGACCCTCTCGGCGCTTGTGGAAAATTTGGCGGGCTTTGGGATCTATCTGGCCCTTCTGTCCAACCTGGAGCCCCTGCTGCTGGCGGTGGTCCTGGTGACCAGCGTGGCCAGCTTCCTCATCACCACCTGGACCTCCAACTGGTCGGTCCGCCACAAGGAGGAACGGGAAAAGCTGAGCGCGCAGTTTGGATTTGTCAAAAGGACCGCCCAAAGCCAGGCGGCGGCCAAGGATATCCGCATTTTCGGTCTGGCCGACTGGATCCGGGAGATTTACGAAAAAACCAATCGGTTTTATGAGGATTGTCTCCTTCGGAAAGGCAGGGTCCACTATTTGGGCGATCTGGCCGATGTGGTCTTTGCCTTTGCCCGGAACGGCATCGCCTATTTTTACCTCATTCGTATGACCCTGGATGGGGGACTCTCCGCTTCGGAATTTCTTCTCTACTTTTCCGCCTTCAGCGGCTTTTCCTCCTGGGTCATGGGGATATTGAAGCAGGTCAACACCCTCCATACCGAGAGCATCGAGCTTTCCAATGTAATGGAGTTTCTGAACTGGCCCGAGCCCTTCCGGTTTGAGGGGGGTACCCCCATCCCCGACCTGTCGGCGGGCTGTGAGCTGAAGCTGGAGAACGTGTCCTACCGCTACCCCGAGGCGGAGGGGGACACCATCAAGAATATTTCCTTCACCATCCGGCCCGGGGAGAAGGTGGCCATTGTGGGCCTCAACGGGGCGGGAAAGACCACCCTGGTGAAGCTGCTCTGCGGCTTCCTGGACCCCACCGAGGGCAGGGTCCTTCTCAACGGGGTGGACATCCGGGAGTTTGACCGCCGGGCGTACTACGCTCTTCTCTCCGCCGTGTTCCAGGATTTCTCCCTGCTCAACATCACCCTGGCCGAGACCGTGTCCCAGCAATATGAGAATATTGACCGGGCGAAGGTGGCCGACTGTCTGGACAAAGCGGGGCTTACCTCCAAGGTGGAGAGCCTGCCCAATGGCCTGGACACCCACATCGGCCGGGAGGTTTTCAAGGACGGCATTCTCCTGTCCGGCGGTGAGACCCAGCGGCTCATGCTTGCCCGGGCCTTATACAAGGATGGGCCCCTCCTGATGCTGGATGAACCCACCGCCGCCCTGGACCCCATTGCGGAGAACGACGTCTACATGAAGTATAACGAGATGACCCAGGGAAAGACCTCGGTGTTTATCTCCCACCGGCTGGCCTCCACCCGGTTCTGTGACCGCATCCTCTTTTTGGCGGACGGGGTCATCGAGCAGGAGGGCACCCACGAGAGCCTGTTGGCCCAGGGGGGCGGCTACGCCGACCTCTTTGAAGTCCAGAGCCGGTATTATCGGGAAGGGAAGGATTTCTGATGAAAAACGAAAAAAAGCGCTCTCTGAAGGAGGTCCTTCAGGTCAACTGGCGGGGCGTCAAGCTGCTCCATGGAGTGAACCCCCAATATTATCCCTCCATGGTCTGCAATACGATTCTGCGGGCGGTGACCCCCTATGTGACCATCTTTTTCTCGGCCCGGATCATCAACGAGCTTGCCGGTCTTCGCCGCCCTGAGGAACTGACCCGGTGGGTGGTGATCACCCTTGTTGTGGAGGCGGTTCTGGCTCTGCTGCGGCAGGGGGCTGCCCAGTGGGTCAATATGACGGAGTCTGCCATCAGCATTCAGGAGGACATTACCCTCTTTATGGAAAAACTTTTTTCTATGGACTATGCTGATGTGGATGACCAGGCCACCAAGGAGAAGCTTCAGAAGATTAAATTGAATGAGAGCTTTATTGCTTTGGGATTTCCTGCTGTACGCTACCGTCTTATCCCACTTCTGTCCGCACTGGCGGGGACCATCAGCGCCGTGGCCCTGACGGTCAGCCTATTTACCACCCCGGTGCCCCAGGGCAGCCCCCTGATGTTCCTCAACAGCCCCTTGTTTCTTGGGGCGGTTTTGGCTCTGCTTCTGGTGGTGACCGTTGCTACAGGGCACCTGCGGAGTATGGGAGGGAAGCTGACTTCCGCAATGAATGAGGAAGGCACCTTCGGTAACAATATTTTCGGCCATTTTGGGCATTTGGGCACCAACAAAAAGGCGGCGGTGGATGTGCGCCTCTATGAGCAGCAGGAGATGGCGGTCCACTATTTTTTGACCGAGACCACCTTTGCCCACGGCGGCGCCTATGAAAACAAGGTGGTGAAGCCCGGCTCCTGGTATGGTGCCTTCGGTGCCTCTCTCTCCGCCGTGCTCACCGGCTTCGTCTATGTGTTCACCTGCCTCAAAGCCTGGGCCGGGGCCTTCGGTGTAGGCTCGGTCACCCAGTACGTGGGGGTGGTCACTGCCCTCGCCGGAAATCTGTCCGATCTGCTGTGGTCGGTAGGCCAGCTCCGGGGCAATGTAGAGGCCATGGAGCTCATCTTTGAATTTCTTGATATGCCCAATTCCATGTACCAGGGCACCCTCACCACTGAAAAGCGGGCTGACCGGCAGTACGAGGTGGAGTTCCGGGACGTGTCTTTCAAATACCCCAACACCGACACCTGGGCCCTGCGGCACGTGAACATGAAGTTCCAGGTGGGCCGGCGGCTGGCGGTGGTGGGGGAGAACGGCAGCGGCAAGACCACCTTTATCAAGCTGCTCTGCCGGCTCTACGACCCCACCGAGGGGCAGATCCTCCTCAACGGCATCGACATCCGCAAGTACGATTACCGGGATTACATGAACATCTTTTCGGTGGTGTTCCAGGACTTCCAGCTTTTGGCCCAGCCCTTGGGCAGCAATGTGGCCGGGGCCATGGACTATGACCGTTCCCGGGCCGAGAAGGCCCTCATTGACGCTGGGTTCGGGGATAGGTTGGCCGAGATGCCCAAGGGGCTGGACACCTACCTTTACAAGGACCTGGACAAGGAGGGGGTGGAGGTCTCGGGGGGCGAGGCCCAGAAGATCGCCATCGCCCGGGCACTCTACAAGGACGCGCCCTTCATCATTCTGGATGAGCCTACGGCGGCGCTGGACCCGCTGGCCGAGGCCGAGATCTACTCCAAGTTTGACCAGATCGCCGGGGACCGGACGGCGGTGTATATCTCCCACCGGCTGTCCTCCTGCAAGTTCTGCGACGAGATCGCGGTCTTTGACCACGGGGCGGTGGTGCAGCAGGGGGGACATGAGGAGCTGCTGGCCGACGAGAACGGGAAGTACCATGAGCTGTGGCACGCCCAGGCACAGTATTACGCCGAGCAGAAGGAGGAGGCGCCCTGAGGGGCGTCTCCTTTTTTGTTAATTTTCCATGATGGGGGGTGCCAAATGGGAAACATTATGATATAATAACAATTACTTTTGATTTGAAGGGCGGAGTGAACCGTGAACACAGTGACTTTTCCGGGCTTTGGACTTAACTTCCATGTGACGTCCATTGCCTTCCATATCTTTGGCTGGCCCATCCGGTGGTACGGCATTATTATTGCCGCCGGGTTCCTGGCCGCCGTGGTCTTCTGCTCTCGCCGGTGTCAGAAGTACGGCGTCACCGCGGAGGAGATCATTGACCTGCTGATCTACGCCGTGCCTACCTGCATCATCGGCGGACGGCTCTACTATGTGATCTTCTATCTGGACCGGTACCGCCGGGCGGACGGAAGCCTGGACTTTGGGGCCATGGTGCGGATCTGGGACGGCGGAATCGCTATCTATGGCGCCATCATCGCCGCTATCATCGTGGTGGCTGTTTTTTGCAGGGCCAGGAAGATCAGCTTTTTTGCCTTCGCCGATTTAGGCTCCATGGGAGTCATGATCGGCCAGCTGGTGGGGCGGTGGGGCAATTTCGTCAATGTGGAGTGCTATGGCGGGGAGACAACCCTGCCCTGGCGCATGGGGATCTATGGCTTTGTGGACGGCACGCGCCAGTACATGGAGGTCCATCCCACATTCCTCTATGAGTCGCTGTGGAATCTGGCAGGGCTTTTGCTCATCGTGTTTCTGCTGGAGAAGCGGCGGAGGTTCGATGGGCAGATCTTCTGGAGCTACATGGGCTGGTATGGGCTGGGGCGGGCCTGGATCGAGGGACTGCGGACCGACAGTCTGTATTTCTTCTCCACCGGGTTGCGGGTGTCTCAGGTGCTGGCGATCATCTTCTGCCTGATGTCGGTGGTCATGCTGGTCGTGGAGCTGAGACGGCCACACACCCAGGAAGAGCTGTGGGTGAACCGCAGAGCAGCTATGGAAGCGGAGAAGGCTGAGGAAAAAGGGGAGGACGAAAGTGATCCTGCTTGACGGAAAGGCGCTGGCGGCCAAGATCAAGGCGGAGACCCGGCAAAAGGCCGAGCAGATGGCTCGCAGACCCGGCCTGGCAGTGATTCTGGTGGGGGAGGACCCTGCCTCCCGGGTCTATGTGAACGGGAAGAGGAGGGACTGCGCCGAGTGCGGGTTTTACAGCGAGGAGTATACCCTGCCAGAAACGGTGTGCCAAGCCCAGCTTTTAGAGCTGATCGAGGGCTTGAATGAGCGTGGGGACATTGACGGCATTCTTGTGCAACTGCCTCTGCCCGGGCATTTGAACGAGCAGGAGGTTATCAATGCCATCGATCCGGAAAAGGATGTGGATTGTTTCCATCCGGTCAATGTGGGCAAGCTGATGATCGGAAGGGAGGGCTTTTTGCCCTGTACGCCGGCCGGCGTGATGGCTCTTTTGGACGAGTACCACATCGACCCCGCCGGCAAGCGTGCCGTGGTGGTAGGGCGCTCCAATATCGTAGGGAAGCCACAGGCGATCCTTTTGCTCCAACGGGACGCCACCGTTACCATCTGCCACTCCAGGACCCCTGGCCTGGCCGAAATTTGCCGACAGGCTGATATCCTTGTCAGTGCAGTTGGCCGTAGAGGACTGATCACGGCCGATATGGCGAAGGAGGGGGCTGTGGTCATTGATGTGGCCATGAACCGCAACGAAGAGGGAAAGCTGTGCGGAGATGTGGACTTTGATGCAGTGGCTCTCAAGGCTTCCTATATCACGCCAGTGCCCGGTGGGGTCGGGCCCATGACGAGGGCGGTCCTGATGAAAAACACCCTCTATTCGGCCCAAAGAAGACAGAATTTGAAATAAGGGGTGGAAAAATCCCGTTTGTTGTGTTACAATCTTTTCAAATCCTGTGTAGGAGTGTGCTGAAACATGAAATGTCCTTTCTGCGGTTATCTTGACAGCAAGGTGGTGGACTCCCGCCCCGCCGAGGATGGCACCAGCATCCGCCGCCGCCGGGAGTGCCTTTCCTGCAAAAAGCGGTTCACTACCTTTGAGGTGATGGAAACCCTGCCTGTGGTGGTCATCAAAAAGGATGGCAGCCGGCAGAGCTTTGACAAGAGCAAGCTCCTCAACGGCATGATCCGGGCCTGTGAGAAGCGTCCGGTGCCCTTTGACACCCTTCAGCAGATCGCCGACGAGATCGAGCAGAATCTGCAGAATGAGATGAACCGGGAGGTCTCCTCCACCAAAATCGGCGAGATGGTCATGGACCGGCTGAAGGATGTGGACGAGGTAGCTTACGTCCGTTTTGCTTCGGTTTATCGTCAGTTTAAGGATATCAGCACCTTTATGTCCGAGCTGAACAAACTGCTGGAAGAAAAGTAAGTGTCCCATAAAGAAGAAAAAGCACAGAGGTCATTGAGGGCCTCTGTGCTTTTTCTATAAAATATTTTTCAGAGTGAGCTGCTCGGCTTCGGTGAGAAGTTTTAGCTGGGCGATGAGCTTGGCGTTGGCGGCGGAGTACTCTCCGCCTTCCTCACACTCCAGGAATTCCGCTACCTCGCAGAAGGACATATAGATCTCATCGGCATCTTGATGGCGGAGGAGAAGATAGAGGTAGATTTCTTTCTCGTCCCAGACCTGATGGGCTTTCCGGTTATATTCCGAGGCGGCGGCCCAGTCACCTGCTTCGGCGCGTTCCTCCGCCTGCTCCAAAAGTGCGGTGAGTTCCCCGGTGAAGCCGGAGAGGTAAAAGCTGTGGGCCAGCGTGCCGGCCAGAATGGCCAGCAGCAGCCCGACCGCGATCCAGATCTGTTTCATTTGACCGCCTCCTTGGGGGCGAAATAGGTCCGCCCCAGTTCATCCGCCGTCAGGAGGTAGACCTCCTCCGGTTTTTTGACACCGTGGGATTTGAGCTGCTTGCTCAGCCAGACCTGGTCGTAGCCTCTGGTCTTCAGATTGTGGTCCAGCACCCGTCCGTCGTTGATGATCACCAACGGCAGTCCTGCCTCCTCGGGCACCACTGCCATATCTTTGGCGATTGGTGGCTTTTGGTCGGAGAAGGGGAGGACCGAGATCTGGCCATTGGTCTCCAGAATGGCGTATTTTACGGTGGAGATATCGGTGATCCCCTTCATGCGGAGCTCCTCCATCAGTTCATCCACAGTAAAGCGGTTTTTGGCCATCTCCCGCTGGTGAAGTTTACCGTTTTCCACAATGATGGAGGGCCGCCCGCAGATCAGCACCCGGAATTTGACGCTTTTCATGGACAGTACGGAAATGATCATGGTGATGCACAGAAGGGTAAGGATCGGAATAATGCCGGAAAGCAGGGGGATACCAAAGTCCTGCATGGGGACCGCCGCCAGATCGGCGATGATGAGGGCGAGCACCAGCTCGGAGGGCTCCAGCTCGCCCACCTGACGTTTGCCCATAAGCCGGATCCCGGCGATGATGAACAGGTATAGGATCACTGTTCGGACAAAGGCGATGACCATAAAAGACCTCCTTCGGGCGTTCCTATGGGCCAGTATGGGCAAATAGAGAGGGAAGTATGCCTGGGAAGTATGTGGAAAGCACCTTGTTGCCGAAAAAAGGCCAACAAACAGATTAGCCTTTGGATAAAATCACGATTTCAGATAATTACATTGCAAGGACCGTTGATTTGAGCTAAAATATTTTCGGATATCAAACCCGAAAAGAGGGGGTGACCCGATGCGCAGAAGATATCTGAGATTTGATATTTGGCTGTGCCTGCTGCTGGCTTTTGGCGTAAGTCTCGGCACCGCGAAAATAACGGAGTGGATCACGCCCCGCTTCTATGAAGATTATGTGGAAGAACATACGGTGGCGGACGGCGACATCGGTGGCCGGGCAGGCAAGGATATTCCGCGGGTACAAAACGTGGATGAGTTGCTGCGGCAGGAAAAGTTTACCATTGTATCCCCCGGCATTGAGTACCGGAACAGAGGAGCGGGCTATCACAATGGGGTTTACATGTACTCTGTAACGCTGCCCTCCGGTGAGCTGGTGGCCGCTGTCATCAATATGGAGAACGTCCAGCAGGAGGGGGATTACTACACCAGCGACCACATCCTTCCTGTAGGTGAGGTTGTCTACGATGACCTTGCCGCGGACAAATATTTCATGCAGCAGATCCAGTACGGCGGGGAGCTGAGCCGCACGGATTTTTACATTGATATGAGAGGGGAAGGCGGAAAGGTAAGCCAGGAGGCCTACAACGACCACTATGCCGATATTGTTCAGGTCATCACGGTCCTTGTCTGTTTCCCCCTTTTCCATTCGATAGGGGCGAAGTTGGAACTGTTCCCCTTCTTTTTTACCCCGAAAAGGCTGAAGGAACAGAAAAGCGAGTGGGAATAAAGACTATGGTGCCTATATTTTCTGATAAGGGAGAGGGTATTATGCAATCAGAAGGAGTCAAAAAAGTAAACTATGTCTATCTGCTGGCAGCGATTTTTGCCCCCATCGCACTTATTGTATTGGGTGGATGGATCGGCTACCAATTCTTCCGTGATGGCGGGACCGGAGCGGTGATATGCTTTATGGGCCCCACGGCTCTGGCGGTGCTCTGGTGGTTTTTTGGGGTGACCACCATTTGGAAACAGAGGAAAAAGAAGATGATGAAACAGTTGGATGAGCAGGGCTTTGCCCGTAACCACACCTTCTTTGGCAGAGGTCAGACCGTTGTGGTAGACCAGCAGCAGGGAAAGGTAGCTCTCCTTTTTTTCTGGAATCCATTTGTGCTGTATGTCTTCCCGGCCAGCCGGATATCCAACGCCTGGACGGAGGATGGAGCCGGTGGAGCCGGCTTTCTCAGGGGAACCAGCCGGGTGAGCTTCCTGTTTCAGGTAGACAGAGTGAAGGTAAGGGTAGATACCTTTACATCGAATCAGCGTTGGAAGATGGAAGACCCCAAGGTGCTGGAGGGAATCTCCAAGGCGGATCTGTGGGTCCAGGTCCTGTCCCAGGCCCGGCAGCAGAGCACTGGTGTGTGATATGGGACTTCTCGACAAGTGGCTTCAAAAGTATCAGGATGACTGGTGCAGGGATTGCAATTGTGCGATGGAAAAGCTCCGGAAGCAGCTTTACGCCCTGCCCTGCACGATGGTAGGTCACTATTCAGAGCACAAGGAGCCGGAATTTTACAGGAAGAACCTCTGTAAGGTGGAGAAAAAGGCAGATATTCCCGCGGGAATGTATGCCTGCGGCGCCATTCAATACCGTTGCCCGGAATGCGGTAAGCGGATCACCTTACTGGATCCGTTCCTGCCGGTTCGGGGAGAGGAGAAGCACGAGGGGAATATTCTCTTTGAAAAAGGCGAGTTGGACGAGTTTTTGTGGTGGTAAAGATGTCGTTTCAAATGAAAAAGGAGAGAGGGAGAAAGTATATGAATCATCAGCTTGTGATCGTTTTGGACTTTGGCGGCCAGTACAACCAGCTGATCGCCCGCCGGGTTCGGGAGTGCGGCGTTTACTGTGAGGTCAAGCCCTACACGACATCCGTTGCAGAGATCAAGGCCCTTGCGCCCATCGGCATCATTTTTACCGGCGGACCGGGCAGCGTATATGATCTCAAGGCCCCCCAGGCTGACCCGGAGTTGTTTCGGTTGGGCGTGCCCATTCTGGGCATCTGCTATGGCTGTCAGCTTCTGGCCCATAATCTGGGCGGAAGGGTCACCGCTGCCCAGGAGAACACGGCCCGGGAGTACGGCAAGACCGAGACCTTCTTTGATCCCGACTGCAAGCTGTTCCGTGGTCTGCCCCCTCAAAGTGTGACCTGGATGAGCCATGGGGACTACATGGAGAAGGTGCCTGAAGGATTCTCTCTGGTGGCTCATTCCGACGCCTGCCCCAATGTGGCCATCTGCGACGAGAGCCGTGGATTCTATGGGGTCCAGTTCCATCCCGAGGTGAACCACACAGAGAACGGTTTTGGCATGATCCGCAACTTCCTCTATAAGGTCTGCGGCGCCAAGGGAGACTGGACCATGGGAGATTACAAGGCCGCTGCCATCCGCCAGATCCGGGAGAAGGTGGGCTCCGGCAAGGTTCTGCTGGCCCTGTCCGGCGGCGTGGATTCCTCGGTGGCCGCCGCTCTGTTGGCCGAGGCGGTAGGGAACCAGCTCACCTGCGTCTTTGTGGATCACGGCCTGATGCGTCTGAACGAGGGGGACGAGGTGGAGCAGGCCTTTGCCAAATGGGATATCCATTTTGTCCGGGCCAACGCGGAGGCTCTGTTTCTCTCCAAGCTGGCCGGGGTCACCGAGCCGGAGCGGAAGCGGAAGATCATCGGCGAGGAATTTATTAGGGTCTTTGAGGCCGAGGCCAAGAAGATCGGCAAGGTGGATTATCTGGTCCAGGGGACCATCTACCCTGACGTGATTGAGTCCGGGCTGGGAGACGCCGCCGTCATCAAGAGCCATCACAACGTGGGCGGACTGCCTGACTATGTGGATTTCAAAGAGATCATCGAACCCCTGCGCCTTCTTTTCAAGGATGAGGTCCGTCAGCTGGGCCGGGAGCTGGGTCTGCCGAAGTATCTGGTCATGCGTCAGCCTTTCCCGGGCCCCGGTCTTGCCATCCGGATCATCGGGGAGATCACCAAGGAGAAGCTGGATACCCTGCGGTTGGCCGACTTTATCTTCCGGGATGAGATCGCCAAAGCCCATCTGGAGGGGACCATGAACCAGTATTTCGCCGTCCTGACGAATATGCGCTCGGTGGGCGTGATGGGCGACGGACGGACTTACGACTATACACTGGCCCTCCGAAGCGTGACCACCACCGATTTCATGACAGCCGACTGGACCCGGATTCCTTACGAAGTCCTGGACCGGGTCAGCGTTCGTATCGTCAACGAGGTGCCGAATATCAACCGGATCGTTTACGATATCACCTCCAAGCCACCGGCTACTATTGAGTGGGAATGATTTCAGAAGCCCAGAAAAAGCCCGGAATGACTGGGTTTTCTAAGGCCTGATGCCCTTCGTGGCAACGATTTGGCAACATTTTTCATTATTCATAAAAAGAGAGCTAACTGATTTTGATTAGTCAGTTAGCTCTCTTTTTCTTTTTATTATTATTTTGTGCAACAAACGGCCTTTCCCGTGGCCTACAAGTGAGAGGGTCAAAAGAGGTCCTGGGGCGGCACCTTCACATAGTTCTGGGTCTTATCAAACTCCGGGTAGTGGTAGCGCCACTTGTCGTAGTCCTCTTTGGAGATCTCACCCGCCTCCAGCATGGCGTCGGCCTGCTGCCAGGAACAGAGCATCTCATGCAGCCGAGCTGCGTCCTTGTTCTTCCGCACATCGACCTTCAAGCATACTTCTCCATCCATCTCGCTGATCTTGAGCCCGTAGTTGTCCTCAAGGGTAAACAGGGTATGCATAAGGCCCACATAGGAGTCTATATCAGGAACAGAGAGCGCATGGGGCGAGACATCCAGTACCTCAGCCAAAGCGGCGGTCAGGTCTGCCTTTGGGGTTCTTGATCCTGTTTCGTACTGTGCAAGGCGCACATCAGCAGACTTCTCCGGGAAGCCCAGTGACATGCCGAGATATTTTTGTGTCATCCCCCGTAGGAGACGGAAAAAGTGAATTCGTTCACCAATCGCCATATCATCAACTCCAATCGTTGGTTGTCTTTATAGAAAGCGTAGCAGAAATGCTTAGGAAAGTCAAGAGAATACTAAACAATTTTATTTAATTTATTTTGTGTGCGCCGATTGACACAAGCTATTATGCTTAGTATAATGACAATAGGCAAAGCATATTTGCTTAGTTAAAGTAACTGAAGAAACTTTTTTCAAAATTCTTGGGTGCAAAATCTGAAAAAAGTGGCAGTAGAGAGTGAGGAGGTCTTTATGAAAAGCAAAATTAGCAGGCAGAAACGATCAATAAGGAAAGGAAGGTATTTTATTTATGCAGAAACAGAGTTTTATGCGAGCAGACGAAGTTGCTCAGGAATTAGGCATCTCCAAATCCCACGCCTACAAGGTGATCCATGGGCTTAATGAAGAATTGCAGGAGAAAGGGTATCTGACCATCTCCGGCCGTGTCAATCGAGAATTCTTCAGGGAGAAGTATTACTATACCAAAACAGCAAAGGAGGAATCATAATGGCAGTTTACAAGGAAGAAAAAACCGGAACTTGGCGGGCAGTTTATCGCTATACCGATTGGAATGGTGAGCGGAAACAGACCCAAAAGAGGGGCTTCAAGACCAAGCGAGAGGCACAGGCTTGGGAGCGTGAACAGGTTCATAAAACCAGCGCTGATTTTGATATGAATTTCAAAAGTTTTGTGGAACTTTACACAGCGGATATGAAGACCCGGCTCAAGGAAAACACCTGGGCCACAAAGGAGCATATTATCCGCACCAAGCTACTCCCCTACTTCGGCAAGCTGAAGATGTGTAACATCACCGCCCAACAGATCATCACCTGGCAGAACGAGATGCTGAACCACAAGGATGAAAAGGGACAGCCCTATTCACCTGTGTACCTTAAGACGGTTCACAATCAACTCAGTGCCATCTTTAACCACGCAGTACGGTATTACAATCTCCGTGATAACCCTTGCAAAAAGGCTGGCAGTATGGGGAAAAAGAAAAACCGAGAGATGATGTTCTGGACCAAGGAGCAGTACTTGAAATTTGCCGAGGTGATGATGGATAAACCGCTATCCTTCTATGCCTTTGAGATGCTTTACTGGTGCGGTATCCGAGAGGGAGAACTTCTGGCTTTGACCCCGACAGATTTTGACTTTGAGAAGCGCACTGTCACCATCAACAAATCCTATCAGCGGCTGAATGGACAGGATTTGATTACTACTCCAAAAACTGAAAAGAGTAATCGGATTATCACTATGCCGCAGTTTCTGGCAGAGGAAATTCAGGATTACCTCAAAATGCTCTACGGCATTGGAGCAGATGACCGAATGTTCACCGTCACCAAGAGTTATCTCCACCGGGAGATGGATAGAGGCTCCAAAGAGGCCGGAGTCCCGCGTATCCGAATCCACGATATTCGTCACAGCGCAGTTTCGCTTTTGATCGACATGGGGTTCTCCGCCACAGCCATCGCAGATCGGGTAGGTCATGAGAGCATCGACATCACTTACAATTATGCACACCTGTTTCCGTCCAAACAAACGGAAATGGCAGATAAATTGAATATGGAAAGGGGCAATTAAAAATGTCAGCAAAAAATTTGGATAAGCACAATCGTTGGAGAAACAAGGCCGTATCTTTCCGGGTCTCCCCTGAGGAGGATGCCCAGATTGAAACAGCAGTCAAGCTCACCGGACTGACCAAGCAGGATTATATCATCCGTCGGCTGCTCTGCCGGGATGTGGTGGTGCATGGAAATCCAAGAGTCTATAAGGCACTGCGAGATCAGCTGGCTGCTGTGCTGGACGAGCTGCGCCGGATTGAAGCTGGGCAAGGAGTAAATGAGGAACTGTTGGACACCATTCAGATGATCACAACCATTATGAAAGGAATGCGGGAGGATATTGCCTATGATCGATGAAAAAAAGAAAATGACCACCCAGGACTCATCTGTTGGCGCAGACGATGGGCAGTCAATCTCTAAAAACTCTGACATTAGTATAACCACTTCCAAGGAAGAAATCAACGATGAAGTTGTAAATCCTCAGGAAAGCCTGGAAGAAATGTACCGCAAGATACAGCGCATGAGCGACCCAGCTTACCTGCACACTGTAACCCTGGACGAGCTGATGGACAATGTGTTTGAGGTAAAGTCTGCGGTGATTGAAAACCTGCTCTATACTGGAGCATATATCCTTGCCGGAGCGCCCAAAATCGGCAAGTCTTTTCTGGTGGCGCAGATCGCCCACCATGTCAGCACTGGGCAGGATTTGTGGGGTTACAAAGTTCATCAAGGAACAGTCCTCTATCTTGCTTTGGAAGATGACGAAAGCCGTTTGCAGCGCAGGATGTTCCGCATGTTCGGTGTGGAGGGGACAAGCTCTCTCCACTTTGCTACCAGTGCCAAGATGATTGGCAGCGGTTTGGATGAACAACTTGAAAAGTTTGTCCGGGAACACAGAGACACCAAATTGATTATCGTGGATACCCTGCAAAAAGTCCGGGAGATGGTAAGCGACAATTACAGCTATTCCAGCGATTATGAGGTGATTGGAAAACTGAAACAATTTGCAGACCGGCATGGAGTTTGCATCCTGATTGTCCACCACACCAGAAAGCAGCCTGCGGGAGATAGCTTTGAGAAGATTTCCGGTACCACCGGACTGTCGGGCTGTGCAGATGGGGCACTCATTATGCAGAAAGAAAAACGAACTGACGGAAAGGCTACACTGGAAATTAGTGGACGGGATCAGCCGGATCAGCGGCTGTATCTAAGTAAAGACCAGGAGCGTTTGGTATGGCTTCTCGACCATGCAGAGAATGAGCTTTGGAAGCAGCCTCCGGACCCGGTGCTGGAAGCGGTAGCGAAAATGGTATCTGACGAAAACCGCGAGTGGGAAGGCAGCCCTACAGAGCTTGCCGAAGCCCTCCAGTTGAATATGGCAGTGAACCGCCTTACCAAGCATTTGAATGTGAATGCCAGTCGCCTGCTGGAAGAACATCAGGTGAAGTACGAAAACAAAACCAAGCATGCCGGAAGGCGTATCAGGCTGACTTATATGGTAGAAGCACCTATGGTTGAAGTAATTAAGTAAAGCGCGACGCTTGCAACGGTCGCGACGGTGTTTTGAGGGGTACTCCCAGCACCGTTGCGACCGTCGCCACCGTTGCGGAAAAGAAAATATGAGGTGGTGTTTTGCCACCCCATTGTTCAAGAGGATGCCCCATTTTAGGGCACCCCAAGATCACCATAGGATGTCGCGTTTCACGACACCCGATGCGCCAAAACAGGATACAGTGTGCGGAGTAAAAGCGAACGATGGGAAAACATTTTGCCCACGCATCTAGCGAGAGCTACTGTGTTTCACGGTAGACCTCAGGCAGTAAGGGTGGAACGATTTGTTCCATGGCATCTTAAAGGGGACGGCGCTTCGGCGTACCCTTTCAAAGTGTTCGCAGAACGCGCAGCCACAGAATGAAATTCTGTGTTCAAAAGGGGCTTGGGGGCGCTGCCCTCAACAAGCAGACGGCAGGAAATGTGAGTGTGTATTAACACTCGCATTGCTTGCCGGATTTGTGTGTGGATAGCCACACGCATTGCTTGCCAGATTCTAAAATTAACGAAACGGACTTTGTACCGCTACGGAAAATCAACCGAAATTTAAGCATTAGGAGGTAACGACTATGAGAAAGATTTTGTCCTGTGAGTTCAACCTGGACACCGCCTGTGTGGAGCTGCATCTGGCGGATGAAACGCTGCTCTCCATTGACTGCACCGCCGTGGAGAACAAATTAGCAAACAGTATGTACCAGCGGTCGGAGCTAGACTGGCTAATTTATAATGATCCGCTGGCCTACGCCGAGCTGATTTTGAACGGTGACCCGGAACGATATCTAAAGGCTGTGACAGCAAAACCTTTGTTTGATTAAAACTAAGAAAGGTTATCTGTTGTACCGAGATGGTCTCATCATATCGTGAGCATGTCTTGAGTTATTGTGTAGTTTGTGGTATAATAACTCATCCGAATATGATGGGAGAAATTAAGATGCCAGTCTCGTATGACAAGCTTTGGAAAACCCTTATTGATAAAAAGATGAAACGCTCGGACTTAAAGGATGCTGCTGGTATTAGTTTTAATGTCTTAGCAAAGATGGGAAAAGATGAATTTGTATCAATGGAAAGCCTATACAAAATTTGTGTAGCATTAGACTGCGGTATTGATGAAATTATGGAGTTTACAAATAATGAGCATGCTTGACTTTGCAATTATGGCAACAACAGAATATATTGACCACATGCCAAAAAGTCAGCGCAAGAAATATGGTCAGTTCTTTACGAGCAAAGAGACTGCCATTTTTATGGCTGGACTGTTTGAAATCCCTAATGGGTGTGAGGCGCTTTCTATTCTCGATCCTGGCGCAGGTTCTGGAATTCTTTCAATTGCACTATTGGAACGCCTGCAATCCTTTTCAGCGATAAAAGAGATTAGATTGGTTTGTTATGAGAATGACCCTAATATAATGGAGTTACTTCGAACCAATTTAGAGACAGCGTGTAGTTATGCCCAACAGGAAATATCTTACGAGATCGTTTCTGATAACTACATTTTAAGCCAATCAAATGACTACAACTTAATGTTAGGTGCAAATTTAAATCCTGAAAAATTTGATTTTATAATTGGAAATCCTCCATATATGAAAATAGCTAAGGATACCCCAGAAGCTTTGGCGATGCCAGATGTTTGCTATGGTGCGCCTAATCTCTATTTTCTCTTTGCTTCTATGAGTTTGTTTAACTTAAAAGATGACGGAGAAATGGTTTATATTATTCCGCGCTCCTGGACTTCTGGCGCGTATTTCAAAAGATTTCGTCAGAAGTTTTTAAACGAAGGGGCTTTGGAGCATATCCACTTGTTTGTTAGCCGAGATAAGGTCTTTGAAAAAGAAAGTGTACTGCAGGAAACCATCATTATAAAGCTTAAAAAAACGCACCTAAAACCTAAAACAATCACGATTACTACTACCCAAAGTAATGCGGACTTTTCAGAAAAGACAATTTTTGAGGCTCCGTACTCTGCCGTTATCAACGGACCAGATTTCTATGTATATCTGGTAACAAATGCTGAGGAGGTAGAGACAGTTAATAGTTTGAACAAGTGGGAAAACACCCTGCCAAGTATTGGTCTAAAAATGAAGACTGGCCTTACAGTTGATTTCCGAAACAGAGAAGCACTGAGAGATGCAGCTGAAGATCAGTCTGTTCCATTGTTCTATTCTCAGCACATACAAAATGGCAAAGTGGTTTTTCCTGTAGGGAAGGAACACGAGTATCTGGTTACTGAGCAGAGGGGACTATTACAACCAAATAAGAACTATCTTTTTGTTAAACGATTTACAGCAAAGGAAGAACATAGGCGGCTTCAATGTGGTATTTATCTGGCAAAAAAGCATCCTGAGTATTCCCAAATCAGTACACAAAACAAGATAAATTTTATCGATGGGATGTGTGATCTTTCGGAGTGTGTTGTGTACGGGCTTTATGTCTTGTTTAACTCCACCTTGTATGACTGCTATTATAGGATCTTGAATGGTTCAACGCAGGTCAATTCGACTGAGGTGAACTCTATGCCGGTTCCATCCATGGATATCATTGAGGCCATGGGGAAAGAGCTGATAGCTGCACACGATATGTCGGAACCTGTTTGTGACAGAATTTTGAGAGGTTATGTATGAGTAAAATTGATGAAGCAAAAGAAATCTTAAATGCCTTGCAAGTCCCGGCAAAGCAGCAAAATGCTATGTGCTGTTGTGTTTTGCTGACGATGGCAGGACTCTTAGAGGAAACTTCATGGCAAGATGCAACCAACGAATGGATTCGTATTCACGATGTAATTGCTTTTGCCAATAACAATTATGGGACTACTTATGCGGAAAATAGTCGAGAGACATTCCGTAAACAGGCTATGCATCATTTTAGAAATGCAGCTTTTATTGAGGATAATGGCAAGGCTACCAATAGTCCGAATTATCGCTATCGGCTGACAGATGAAATGCTGAAGTTGATACAGAGCTTTGGTACAGATTGGTGGGAAACCAAGCTTGCTTCTTTTCAAACTAATCACGAAACGCTTGTTCAGCTATATGCTTCTAAGCGTGTCAGACGCAAAATGCCAGTGAAGATCAACGGTGAAGATTTCACTTTTTCTCCAGGAGAGCATAATCAACTTCAAAAAGCAATTATCGAGGAATTTGCACCACGCTTTGCTCCAAATTCGGAATGCCTCTATGTTGGCGATACCATCGAAAAAGATTTGGTAAAGAACGAGGACAGGCTTCGTGAACTCGGATTTACTATTACATTACATGACAAGATGCCAGATGTAGTCCTCTACTCAGAGGAAAAGAACTGGCTGTACTTTATAGAGTCGGTAACATCTGTTGGGCCGATGGAGCCGAAACGCATCAAAGAGATCGAAGAAATGACCACCGGCGTAACTGCAGGGAAAATCTATGTTACAGCTTTTCTGGATTTCAAGACATTCAAGAAGTTTTCTGAGACACTTGCTTGGGAAACAGAAGTTTGGATTGCTGATATGCCGGATCATATGATCCATTTGAATGGGGATAAGTTCTTGGGACCAAGAAAGTAATGCTTAATGGATAAATGAAGTTGATTTTTCTACAAATTCCGAAGGAGGGATATTGTGAATACCAAAATAGAGGTCTGTATCAAAGAAGAAGAGACAACAACCTGTAAAGGCGGTATCCTCGAAAAATTGGTTGCTCAAGTCTTAACATGTCAGCAGTACGAAGTAACTCAAACAGTTCGAGTTACTGGAATTGAAATAGATGTACTTGCACAACATAAGTTCACAGGGCAAACTATCTTAGTAGAATGTAAAGCATGGGATAGTGCATTGCCTGCGGATGTTATAACAAAACTGCTGGGAAATGGTTTGTTAAAGGGAATAAAAACATGTTGGTTAGTTACAACAGGTGGATTGTCTAAAGACGCCGAAGGCATACGAATTGAGTGGGAAAATGCAAAGCGAGAAGGCCTGGTTTTCTTCACTCAAAACAGAATTATCGACTTGTTAACTGATTCACATTTGATCAAATCAGTTGATATCATCTGTGAGCCATTAAAAGATCGATTTACAATGGGAAGCGAAGCACTGCTCATGCTGACATCCGAAGGAATGTATTGGATTGTTCCTGTTACAGATTCAGAAGTGGGGCTTTCGTCATCGGTGCTTGCATTTGATGCAACAACGGGCCGACGCATTGTGTCTACAGATCAATTAAATGAGCTCAAAACTCGAAAAAATAGTTTTAGCAGTTTTCAATGGCTTGGCGAGGAACCTGTTGACACTAAAATTTCAGAAGTATTAATGGAAGAATACAACAATATTGTCCCTGTCATCAGTGGAGATGACTGGACAGACTACCGTCCTGCCAGACCAGAAGATTTCGTGGGTCGTAAAAAAATTCTTTCTAATATTTTCGAATTTTGGGAAAATGTTAATGGAGGAAGCTCAAATACCCGATTGTTCTCAATTAAAGCTCCTTCAGGCATGGGAAAAAGTTCTGTTGTTCTGAAGGCTGTTTCCATAGCTTCAAGTAACAGAAAGTACAGCAAAAAATTTTTTGTTTTTGCTGTAGATGTACGGACTGCCGTTTCTTCCAGATATGCAGAAATGGCATTGAAAGCATGCTTTGATTCGGCTGACGAACATGGATTTACAGATGTTACACAACGCAATGTGACTTCTACGACTATCAATCAATTTCTTCATAATGAATCCATCCAGAAAACCCTGTCTTATTTGAAAGAACAGGGAAAAACAATGGTAATTATTTTTGACCAGTTTGAGGAACTGTTTTCGAAAAAAGAACTGTATCCTCTCTTTGACAGCGTGAAAAGTTTATGTAACGAAGTAGATGCACTACAGGGGCAGTTGGTCTTGGGGTTTGCATGGAAAACAGATTTAACGATTCCCGTAGAGCATCCAGCGTACTATTTGTGGTCTAATCTTGCGGATAGACGAAAAGAATTTGAATTACAGCAGTTTAAACCTTCAGAAATAAAGAGTGCTATTGGTTTGTTTGGAAAACAGCTGCAAGAACCAGTGAATCCTATCTTGGCAAATTATCTTACAAAACAGTGCCAAGGCTATCCTTGGCTATTGAAGAAATTGTGTATTCATGTGTTTAAGTTAATTCATGAAGGAAGTAGCCAAGAATATGTTATTGGTCAAAGATTGAATATTGTGGATTTGTTTGAACGCGATATTTCTGAGCTGACCCCTGATCAACATGCCTGCGTTCTTGAAATTGCAAAAACTTCTCCTGCTGACTATTTTGCCATTGCAGAAACCTATGGAAGTGATATGGTGCAGGCACTAATCAATGCGCGGGTTGTCATCAGAAGAGCTTCGAAATTGACACTGTACTGGGATATTTTCAGGGATTATGTTTTGAACCATGTAACGCCGGAATTATTGTTAGATTATATACCGCAGTTGCAGTTTGGCTCGGATATAAGAGCTTTTACATGTTTGTTAGAACATGGGGATATGACATCAGCAGAACTGAGCAAACAGTTGTCTGTTAGCCCTGCTACTGTGGATAACATAATGATCGATGCTGTGATGTTTGGTGTTGCACAGAAAAACAATAACACTATTCATCTCATACCGGAATCAAAAGAAGATTTAGTTTTACAATTACAGACATTGTTCAAAAAGCATGTAATTTATAGCGAGCTAAAACAGCGTGGTGTAGAATCGTTCGACTATGTCTATTTTCAGAAAATCTTTCAATCCAGTTATAATGATGTCAATATCAAAGAAAAGACAAAAGAAATGTATTGCAGTAAATTATATGGCTGGTTACTTCGTTTGGGCCTACTTGAAGAGGTCAAAGGTCATGTGACTATTGCCAGTACTGCAAATCCCAAGACAGTTTTGTTGAACACCCAGAGAACTCCACGGAGAGGTAAATATCAATGGGGAAATAGCAATCTATTTTGGGGACAAAGCTCTCCTGATAAAGTCATTGACGCATATGATCGGATTGCATCTGAAAGCATTGGCTATGAAGCTTTAAAGTCACAAGGATATAGAAATGCAATTGAGGCTTTAGTTGCTGCTGGGGCAATCACGAAAAACGGTGATGCTTTTGTTATCAGATGTAATCTTGAGCAGGTATTTAAAAATATTAAGGAAACTGAAACAATTAAGTTTGCACAAAAGACAATGGCAGAGCATCCCGAAATCAAAAGCGAGAGTATGGGTATATTGCTTGAAGAGCAATTCTCTAGAAAATGGACACCGGCATCGCAGAAGCGTTATGGCAATGCAATAATTAGATGGGTTAAATACTTGAATAACCTAACAAAAACATAGGCAGGTTATTGGCTTCAGGACTAAACATCGGGGACAAAATTCAGGATGATCTCTGGCAACACTCTGGCAACAAAAAATCAGATAGCCTCTACTATCTGAATAATGAAAAGAATACCAATACTCTGAGCGAAATCTTATAAGCAAATCTGTTTAGAAAACATCTAACAGGAGCGAGTGGGAATAAAATAGAAACGGTCCTTTACCGGGAAGCGTGCGGTGAAGGGCCTTTTTATTATGGACAGTGGCTGGGATCTATGCTATACTCGGATGCGGTGGGGGTACCAAAAAACATAAAAAGAAAGGAAGACTGACATGAAAGGTCTGAATAGGCGTTTGCGGAGGGCTGACGCCTGATAAAACCGCCCTCCAAACATATTTTGGAGGAATCATTCCCTATGCAAATCAAGTACAAAAATGTGACCCTGCGGGATATGCGGGAGAGCGATATCGATGACGAGATCCGATGGAGCACCGTGGAGACCCAATGGTCCTTATGGGACGCGCCCTGGGAGATGGAGGAAGAGCTGGCGAACTTCGATCCCGAGGCGCATCGGAAAAAGGAGTTGGAGTGGCTGTCCAAGCCCAGGCCGGACCACCGGCTGAGCCTGGAGATTGAAACCGCGGACGGGGTACACATCGGCAGCGTATCCTCGTACTGTATCGACGACGAGCTGGAATGGCAAGGACAGATCCCCGGGGATGTGGACCGAAAGACCCTGCGCTGGGCGGTGGGCATCGACATTGAGGACTCTGCTTACTGGTCGGGCGGCTGGGGGACCCAGGCCTTGACTGCCTATCTTCTGTATCATCTGTCGGAGGGGTATACCAGGCTCTACACCCAGACATGGTCGGGAAATCTGCGTATGGTCGGTCTGGCCGAAAAGCTGGGATTTCGGGAATGCCGCCGGAAAGTAGGATTCCGGCAAGTACGGGGAGAACTCTATGACAGTATGACCTTTCAGTTGGACCGGGATACCTTTGAGGCCTATCTGGCCTCCGTGGGCGGGGAACTGCAGGTCCTGAGGTCGCCAGCGTTGGAGCTGTATATTCCTCAGGAGAAGGATATGTGGTTTGCCCGGCAGATGTACGAGGACCGGGATACCATGGCCTATAATGCGGGGTGGCCGATCTCTTATTCCGGTTATCACCCGGATACCGGCTGTATTGATTTTCCGGAAAACCGATGGGCTGACAAAATAAAGCGCTTTACAGCTGATGGAGCAGACAGCTTTTACGCCTTTGTGCGGGAGACGGAGACAGGGACGTTCGTTGGGGAGGTCAATTTTCAACATACGGCATCCAAGAAGTGGCATGACATGGGCGTTGTGCTGTACGCACCCTTTCGGGGGAAGGGATATGGCGGCCCGGTGCTGGAGTTGCTCCTGCGTCAGGCGTTTCTGAAGCGGGGTGTGGAGAGGCTGCACAACAGCTTTGAGGCAGAACGGGACTCCGCCCTTGCCATTCATCGGCGGGCCGGCTTCCGGCAGGTGGGAACCAGTCAGTGGACCCGCTTTGGAGAACCTGTGACCCTGTTGGAGTTGGAGTTGACGCGAGAGGAGTATCTGGCCCAACGGCGGAAAGACAACGCCCTGTCATGAGGGATCTCCGTCCCAAAATGCTTAAAAAGAGCGAAAGCGTTTGACTTTTCCTTGCCATTTGGAACAAACTTCTCCGTAAGGCCAAAAAAGCCTTGACAAGAGAGTGGAAAAATTTTATACTCAATTTGTCGTGGAGAACGAAGGCGTTCCGACCCGGTGGGGCGGAGCGCCTTCATTTTTAGAAAAGGAAAGGGGAGCCCTATATGGCTTACACCAAGGAAGACATCATCCGAATCGTGAAGGAGCAGGACATCGAGTTTGTCCGTATGCAGTTTACCGATATTTTCGGGCAGCTCAAGAATGTGGCCATTACGGCCTCTCAGATCGGGAAGGCGGTCAACAACGAGATCATGCTGGACGGATCTTCCATTGAAGGTTTTGTCCGGATCAATGAGTCCGATCAGTATCTGTATCCCGATTTGGATTCCTTTACTATCTTCCCTTGGCGGCCACAGCAGGGAAGAGTGGCCAGGCTGATCTGCGACGTCTATAACCCGGATGGGACTCCCTTTGTGGGCGATCCCAGAGGTGTTTTGAAGCGGGTGCTGGCTAAGGCCAAGGCCATGGGCTATGACGCCTTTAACGTGGGGCCAGAAGCTGAATTCTTCCTGTTCCAAACTGATGACGAGGGGAAGCCCACCACCAAGACCAATGACGAGGCCGGCTACTTCGACCTTGGCCCATTGGATCACGGCGAGGGTACCCGTCGTGAGATCTGCCTGGCCCTTGAGCAGATGGATTTTGAGATCGAGGCCAGCCACCACGAGGTGGCGCAGGGCCAGCACGAGATCGATTTTAAGTATGCCGAGGCCCTGCGTACCGCCGACAACATCATGACCTTCAAGCTGGCCGTCAAGACCCTGGCCCAGAAAAACGGGCTTCACGCCACCTTTATGCCCAAGCCCATTTTCGGAATCAACGGTTCCGGGATGCACACCAACATGTCCCTATTCAAGGACGGAAAGAATGTTTTTGCCGATCCAAATGGGGAGAAGGGGCTCTCTAAGGAGTGTTATTCCTTTATTGCTGGCCTTCTCTATCATGTGAAGGGCTTTGCTGCAATCACCAATCCGCTGGTCAACTCTTACAAGCGGCTGGTGCCTGGATATGAAGCGCCCTGTTATCTGGCCTGGTCGGCGTCCAACCGCTCGGCGCTGATCCGGATCCCCGCCTCCCGTGGGTTAGGGACCCGGGTGGAACTCCGCTCTCCCGATCCCTGCTGCAACCCCTATCTGGCGCTGGCCGTGTGTCTGGCGGCCGGCCTGGATGGCATTGAGAAGGGAATGACCCCGCCGGCCGAGATCACCGAAAACATCTTCAAGATGGATGACGCTGCCCGTAAAGCCCATGGCATTGACAGCCTGCCGGGCTCTTTGGAGGAGGCCATCCAGGCCATGAAGGGGGATCAGCTGGTGCTGGATACCCTAGGAGAGCACATCGCAGAAAACTACATCGAGGGAAAGATGAAGGAATGGGACGAATACCGCACCCGAGTCAGCTCCTGGGAGCGGGAGAAGTACATCATCAATTACTGATCGTATCCTTGAACTTCCCATGTCAGGAGGTGATCCGGGATGGAGCAGGTGATCCTCGCCTTTGAGAGAGAGAAAAACGCCCGGCATATTCGGGATATCATAGAGAATGCCGGCTTGGCCGAATGTCTGATCTGCCATTCAGCCGCCGAAGTAAAGCGCTTGGCCAGCAGGCAGGGGATCCATGCGGTGGTCTGCGGGTATAAGCTGCCGGATGAGACGGCTCAGAGCCTTGCGGATGACCTGCCGGAGACCTGCTCCATTCTGATCCTTGCCGTGCAGAGTATGCTGGATCTGATCGACAACAGGGAAGGGCTCTTTAAGCTTCCGGCTCCGGCTGCCAGAAATGACCTGATCTCTATGGTAGACAGGAGCCTATCAAGAAGGAGCCTGTTGGAGCGGTATATCCGCACTCAGCGTTCGATGGAAGAACTCAGTCTGATTGAGGAAGCCAAACGGTGGTTGATGTCAGAGCGGGGGATGAGCGAGGAGGAGGCCCATCGCTTTTTGCAGAAAAAGAGTATGGATACCGGGAAAAGGCTGCCCCAGACTGCACAAATGATTCTTGACGGTGCTTTTTGAGCTTGCTATAATATCAGAAAGGTCCGGGACCTTTCCGATTGCAGACGCCACAGGGCGGCAGTCAAACGGGTTGACTGCCGCCTTTTCATGTAAAGGAGGCGCTTCATTTATGCATTTTACCAAGATGCAAGGGCTGGGAAACGACTATGTCTATCTGGACTGTACCAAGGAAGCTCCCCGAAACCTGTCCGAGCTGGCGAAAAAGATCTCCGATCGACATTTTGGCATTGGCTCCGATGGCTTGATCTGCATTTTTCCATCGGGAAAAGCAGACTTTCAAATGCGGATGTTCAACGCCGATGGCTCTGAGGGCGAGATGTGCGGAAACGGGATCCGCTGCGTAGGTAAGTTTGTCTATGATAAGGGCCTGACTGAGAAAACGAACCTTACCATAGAAACTTTAGCGGGAATCAAAACGCTGAAGTTGACCGTGGAGGGGGATGTGGTTTCCGTTGTAACGGTAGATATGGGCATCCCACAGATCGGGGAGGCTCGCACTATAACGCTTCAGGGGAAGGAATACCGGGGGATCCTGGTCTCAATGGGGAATCCTCATCTTGTGTTCCCGGTCAAATCCGTAAAGGGTTTTGACTTGCGGATACATGCGCCGCTTTCGATTCCAAACCCTGCCTTTCCGAATGGGGTCAATGTAGAGATCTCGGAAATAGCGGCGCCCGATCACGTATTGATGCGCGTGTGGGAGCGGGGAAGCGGTGAGACCCTGGCATGCGGCACGGGGGCCTGCGCCACGGTGGCTGCCTTTGTCAGCGAAGGTATGATCAAGCGGGAGACTACCGTTACTCTGCTGGGCGGTGACTTGCACATCCGTTGGGAGGAAGCGGACGGGCATATCTATATGACAGGACCTGCCGCCACTGTCTATGAAGGAGATTGGCCCGAAATCGATCTGTAAGGGGAGGAAACAAGATATGGCACATGTAAATGAAAACTTTTTGAAACTTCCGGGAGGATATTTGTTTCCGGAGATCGGACGCCGGGTCCGGGCCTACTCTGCTGAAAACCCTGGCAAAAAGCTGATTCGGCTGGGGATCGGGGATGTGACTCAGCCACTTGCCCCTGCCGTGGTGGAGGCCATGGTCAAGGCCTCCCTGGAGATGGGCGGTAAGGAGACCTTCCGCGGCTACTGCGAAGAGACCTGCGGCGCTTATGATTTTATCCGCTTTGCCATCCGAAACGACTACAAGGCCAAAGGGGTGGAGATTTCCGACGAGGAGATTTTTCTCTCGGACGGGGCCAAGAGCGACTGCGGCAACATCGGCGATATATTCTCCCTGGACAATGTGGTCGCCGTATGTGACCCGGTCTATCCGGTCTATGTGGACACCAACGCCATGGCCGGTCGGGCGGGAGACCATGATGGGGAACGGTGGAGCAACCTGATCTATCTGCCCTGTACAGCGGAGAATGGATTTTTCCCGGCTCTTCCGGAGAGGAAGGTGCCCGACCTGATCTATATCTGTTCACCCAACAACCCTACCGGAGCCGCCGCTACCCGGGAACAGCTCCAGGTGTGGGTGGATTACGCCAACGCACATGGCAGCGTGATCCTCTACGACAGTGCCTATGAGGCCTTTATTTCCGAGCCAGGAATCCCTCACAGCATTTATGAGGTGGAGGGGGCAAAGACCTGTGCCATTGAGTTCCGGTCCTTCTCCAAAACCGCCGGTTTTACCGGTGTGCGGTGTGCCTATACGGTGATCCCCAAGGCCCTGAAGCGAGATGGAGTGTCCCTAAACGCCCTGTGGAATCGTCGTCAGGGCACCAAGTTTAATGGGGTGAGCTATGTCGTTCAACGGGCTGCCGAGGCTACCTTTACCCCTGAAGGACAGACCCAGATCAGAAAGACCATCTCTTTTTACCTTAATAACGCCAGGGTTATCCGGGAAGGCCTCAGCCAGGCTGGGCTCACCGTGTACGGCGGGGTCAATGCCCCCTATATC
Organism: uncultured Oscillospiraceae bacterium; assembly: GCA_950075865.1. GTDB lineage: Bacteria > Bacillota > Clostridia > Oscillospirales > Oscillospiraceae > Vermiculatibacterium. Next base: position 98,824 of record CATMVA010000001.1, read on the forward strand.
TGGGCCAGGACCCCGGACGGAATAGCCTCTTGGGACTTCTTTGATAAGCTCCTGCGTCAGGCCAATGTGGTCACTACCCCAGGCGCCGGATTCGGCCCCAGCGGGGAGGGATACATCCGCCTTACCGCCTTTGGCGACGCTCAAGACACCGAGGAAGCGGTGGAACGGATTGTGAGTATTCTTTAAGAAGAGATACAAAAGGCAGTGGAGCATATCCACTGCCTTTTGTATTCGGAAATCTTTACTTATCGAATGCCGGATTGACAAAATAGACGTTTTTCTGGTCCATCTTCTCCTTAGCCAGCTTAATGGCCTCACCGAAGCGCTGGAAGTGAATGATTTCACGTTCCCGTAGGAAACGGATCACGTCATTCACATCAGGGTCATCGGACAAACGCAGGATATTGTCATAGGTGAGCCGGGCTTTTTGCTCGGCCGCCAGATCCTCAGTCAGGTCGGCGATCACGTCGCCGGTGGACTGCATGGTAGCGGCAGACCAGGGGTAACCAGAGGCGAACTGGGGATAGATGCCTGTGGTATGGTCCACGAAATAGGTGTCAAACCCGGCGGTTCGAATCTGCTCCTCGGTGAGATTCCGGGTGAGTTGATGGACAACAGTGGCCACCATCTCCAGGTGCCCCAGCTCCTCGGTACCTACAAAGGGGTCGAAATGTACCAGTTCAGAACCGGAAGAATCCAGTGGTTTCAAAGGCTTGCCAGCAGGTTACCTTTACACCCTGCCGCCTCAGCGGGTACCCTTTCGCCGCCTGAGAACAGGGGAGATGAGCTTTTATAAAAAGGACAAGCCCTCTTGGAGAGTAGACGTATATGTGGCACTTCCGTGTTGAATTCTGATCAGGTATTCCCAAATGATGTCGTTTGTAGTAAAATAATAGAAAATGCGGACGAAAGGCAGTGAACTGTATGATTACAGGCGAACTGAAAAACAAGATCAACGCTCTATGGGAAATCTTCTGGACGGGCGGCATCACCAATCCCTTGGACGTGGTGGAGCAGATGACCTACCTGATGTTCATCCACGATCTGGATGAGACGGACAGCCGTAAGGCCAAGGAATCCGTCATGCTGGGCCTGCCCCACAGGAGCATTTTTGAGGAGAACAGCCAGCTCAAGTGGTCAGTGTTTCACGACTTCCCCGCCGAGCGGATGTACACTGTCATGCAGGAGCAGGTGTTTCCCTTCATCAAGAACCTCCACGGGGACAGGGAGAGCGCCTACGCCCGGTACATGGACGACGCCATTTTCAAAGTCCCCACCCCCCTGATGCTGGAGAAGATCGTCACCGCTCTGGACGAAATTTACGACCAGATGGCCCAACTCCAGGACAGGGACGTGCGGGGGGACGTGTACGAGTACCTGCTGTCCAAGATCGCCACCGCCGGGGTCAACGGCCAGTTTCGCACCCCCCGGCACATCATCAAAATGATGGTGGAGCTGATGGCCCCCGGCCCGGACGAGGTCATCTGTGACCCGGCCTGCGGCACCTCCGGCTTCCTGGTGGCGGCGGGAGAGTACCTGAAGGAGCACCACAGGGAGGAAATCTTTTTCAATCGGGAGAAAAAAGCCCACTACATGAACGCCATGTTCCACGGCTACGATATGGACCGCACCATGCTGCGCATCGGTGCCATGAACATGATGACCCACGGAGTGGACAGCCCCACCATCCAGTACCAGGACAGCCTGTCCGACCAGAACACCGACCGGGAGAAGTACTCCCTCATCCTGGCCAATCCCCCCTTCAAGGGCAGCCTGGACGCCGATATCGTGTCCGCCGACCTCTTAAAGCTGTGCAAGACCAAGAAGACCGAGCTGCTGTTTCTGGCCCTGTTCCTGAAGATGCTCCGGGTGGGCGGGCGGTGCGCCTGCATCGTCCCCGACGGCGTTCTGTTCGGGTCGTCCAAGGCCCACAAGGACATCCGCCGGGAGCTGGTGGAGAACCACCGCCTGGAGGCCGTTATCTCCATGCCCTCGGGGGTGTTCAAGCCCTACGCCGGGGTGTCTACCGGGGTGCTCATCTTCACCAAGACCGGCCACGGCGGGACGGACCAGGTGTGGTTCTACGACATGCGGGCCGACGGCCTCTCCCTGGACGACAAGCGTGCCCCCACGGCGGAGAACGACATCCCCGATATCGTCGCCCGGTTCCATAACCTGGCAGGGGAGACGGCCCGGGCCCGGACTGAGCAGTCCTTCCTGGTGCCCAAGGGGGAGATCGTGGAGAATGGCTACGACCTGTCCATCAACAAGTACAAAAAAACTGAGTACGTCCCCGTGGAGTACCCGCCCACCAGCGAGATTTTCGCCCAGCTTCGGGAGCTGGAGGCGGAGATTCAGAAGGGGCTGGAGGAATTGGAGGGGATGGTGTGATGATACAATTAGGCGATATTTGCACTAAAGCTTCTTCTGGTATTGCACAAAAAGATTTGGAACATTGCAACGGTGCTTATCCGATTTATGGGGCAAGCGGCCTGATTAAATATGTGGATTTTTATCAGCAAGAAAATCCATATGTAGCGGTTGTAAAAGATGGAGCAGGCGTAGGCAGAGTAATGCAATTACCTGCAAAATCATCGGTCATAGGGACTATGCAATATATCATCCCTAATGAGGGAATCAGTGTCCAATACTTGGCTTATGCGATGGAACACATGAATCTGGCAAAATATTATACAGGAGCTACTATTCCGCATATTTATTTCAAAGACTACTGCAAGGAAAAACTTCAGGCTCACAATACGGACGAGCAAAGACATATTGCGCTTGTATTGGGCAAAATTGCCGGCCTGATCTCCCTCCGTAAACAGCAGCTTGCCAAATTAGATGAACTGGTCAAGGCAAGATTTATGGAGATGTTTGGGGACCCGGTTACTAATCCATACAACTGGGAGCAAGTACCACTAAAAACATCTGCGATACGTTTGAGCGATGGCCCATTTGGTTCAAATTTGAAATCAGAACATTATGTACAGAGCGGTATTCGTGTAATTCGTTTGGGAAACATTGGGGTGGGTGAGTTTATTGATAAAGATAAGTCATTTATTTCCAAAGAACACTATGAACAACTAAAGAAATATACATGCAAGCCGGGAGAAATTGTCATTGGAACGTTAGGTGACCCTAATTTGAGAGCATGTATCGTTCCTGAATATTTGGGAATTGCAATAAACAAGGCTGATTGTGTACATTATGTTCCGAAAAGTGGTATGTTGTTGGCAGATTTTGTCTGTCAATATATAAATTGTCCTGAAACTCTGTTGCTAGCGGCGTCAATGGTGCATGGTCAAACAAGAAGTAGAATTTCGTCAGGACAGCTTGCTGATTTGCCAATTTTTATGCCTCCAATAGAAATTCAAAAAGAATTTACGTGTTTTTATCAAGCAAAGAACAGACAAAAGTTGACAATCCAGCAGAGTTTGGATAAACTGGAAATGCTGAGGAAATCGCTGATGCAGGAGTATTTTGGGTAGACCCTCTCCGCCCCAGTGTGCGCACTGGGGCACCTCCCCCAATGGGGGAGGTTTTAAGTGGCGCAATCAAGTAATTCTGTGCGTAGCTCCCCCTTTGGGGGAGCTGTCGCCGCCGAAGGCGGTGACTGAGAGGGTGTTCGCCCAGGAGGTAATCATGACAGTTCCCAAAAACGGCCAAATGCTCCCCAGGGCAAGAGAGCTGCGCCGGAACATGACACCGCAGGAGAAAAAACTATGGTATCAGTTTTTGCGGAAATATCCTGTCAAAATTTATAAACAACGGATTGTTGAATCATTTATTGTGGATTTCTATTGTGCTTCCGCAAAGCTGGTCATTGAGCTGGACGGTTCCCAGCACTATACAGAGCAGGGAGAAGCATATGACGCAGAGCGCAGCGCCTGCTTAGCGCGCTACGGACTGGAAGTGGTACGGTTTACAAATAGTGAGATTGACACGGAATTTGACGCAGTTTGTAGAAAAATTCATACTGTAATTCAAGAAAGACAGGGGTGACACCATGACCAACTTCGACCGCTTCCTCACCGACTCCCAATTCAGCTCTTTTGCCGAAGCCGCCGCGGCGGCGGAGAAAATCCTGCACATCGACCTGGCCGCCTGCATCCTGAACTGCCGGCGGGCGATGGAGTGCGGGGTCAAGTGGATGTACTCGGTGGACGGCGCGCTGGTCAAGCCCTGGCAGGACACCCTGGTAAACCTGATGGGGACGGCGGAGTTCCGGGAGATTGTGGGGAAGGACCTGTGGAAGCGGATGGACCACATCCGCCGCATGGGCAACGCCGCCGCCCACGGGGGCAAGGCGCTGACCCGGGCCCAGGCGGAGCTGTGTCTGGAGAACCTGTACATATTCCTGGACTTCGTGGCCTACTGCTACGGAACCGACTATCAGGAGGGGCAGTTTGACCGCTCCCTGCTGGAGGAGCGGCCCGCTGAACCGGTGCCGGCCCCAACTGCCCCTAACGTGGACCTGGAGGCCCTCATCGCGGAGAACCAAAAGCTCAAAGCGGAGCTCACCGCCCGGCGGGAGGAGCAGAAGCAGAGCTATGTGCCCAAGCCCCTGGACCTCACCGAGTACGAGACCCGCAAGCTGTACATCGACGCCATGCTCCTGGACGCCGGCTGGACCCAGGGCCAGGACTGGCTGAACGAGGTGGAGCTGTCCGGTATGCCCAACAAGTCGGGGGTGGGCTATGCCGACTATGTGCTCTATGGCTCCGACGGCCGGCCCCTGGCGGTGATCGAGGCCAAGCGCACCTGCGTGGACGTGTCCAAGGGCCGCCAGCAGGCCAAGCTGTACGCCAGCATTCTGGAGGAAAAATACGGCCGCCGTCCGGTGGTCTTTCTCACCAACGGCTTCGACACCCGCATCGACGACGGGGCCTATCCGGAGCGGAAGGTTGCGGCCATCTACTCCAAACGGGACCTGGAGAAGCTGTTCAATCTGCGCGCCATGCGGACAAGCCTGGCCGATGTGGCGGTGGACAAGGACATCGCCGGTCGCTGGTATCAGGAGAGTGCCGTCAAGGCGGTGTGCGGCAGCTTTGCGCAGAACCGCCGGAAGGCCCTGCTGGTCATGGCCACCGGTTCGGGCAAGACGAGAACGGTGATCGCTCTGTGTGATGTGCTGCTGCGCCGCGGCTGGGTGAAGAATATCCTGTTTCTGGCCGACCGGAACTCCTTGGTCACCCAGGCCAAGCGGAGCTTTGTCAACCTGCTGCCCAGCCTGTCGGTGACCAACCTGTGTGAGGAGAAGAACAACACCGCCGCCCGGTGCGTCTTTTCCACCTACCAGACCATGATGAACTGCATCGACGCGGTGCAGGACGAGGAGGGCAAGCTGTTTACCTGCGGCCACTTCGACCTGGTCATCTGTGACGAAGCCCACCGCTCTATTTACAACAAATACCGGGACATTTTCACCTACTTCGACGCCCCGCTGGTGGGCCTCACTGCCACCCCCAAGGACGAGATCGACAAGAACACCTACGAGGTCTTTGAGCTGGCCAACGGCGACCCCACGTTCGGCTATGAACTGGCCCAGGCGGTGGCCGACGGCTTCCTGGTGGACTTTATGAGTGTGGAGACCCGGCTGAAATTCCTGGAGGAGGGCATCGCCTACGACGAGCTGTCCGCCGAGGACAGGGAGGCGTACGAAAATACCTTTGAGGACGAAAACGGGGAGCTGCCCGAGAAAATCAGCTCCCCCGCCCTCAACGAGTGGGTCTTTAACGAAGATACCATCAAAGAGGTCTTGAACATCCTCATGACCCACGGTCTGCACATCGACTACGGCGAGAAGCTGGGCAAGACCATCATCTTTGCCAAGAACCACCGCCACGCTGAGAAGATTCTGGAAATTTTCGGCCGGGAGTACCCTGATCTGCCCGGCTACGCCATGGTCATCGACAACTATATGACCTACGCCCAGAGCGCCATTGACGACTTCTCCGACCCAAAAAAGCTGCCCCAGATCGCCATCTCAGTGGACATGCTGGACACCGGCATCGACGTACCTGAGGTGCTGAACCTGGTATTTTTCAAGAAAGTAATGAGCAAGGCCAAGTTCTGGCAGATGATTGGGCGGGGTACCCGGCTGTGTCCGGGACTGCTGGACGGGACGGACAAGGAGAAGTTCTATATCTTCGATTTCTGTGGAAATTTTGAGTTTTTCCGTATGAATGACAAGGGAAAGCCCGCAGTCAGCCGCCTGCCTCTCCAGGGCGCGGTTTTCCAGCTCAAGGCCCAAATTGTGTATAAGCTCCAGGATCTGGCCTATCAGACAGAGGAGCTGATCGCCTTCCGCCAGGGGCTGGTGGCGGACATGGTGGCCAAGGTTCGGGCGCTGAACCGGGAGAACTTCGCCGTCCGCCAACATCTGCGGTATGTGGAGAAGTTCAGCAATGTGGAGAGTTACGCCGCCCTCAGCTATGAGGACACGCTGAACATCGGAGAGGAATTGGCCCCGCTGATTGCCCCAGACGGGGATGACCCCAAGGCGGTCCGCTTTGACGCATTGATATACGGCATCGAGTTGGCCTGCCTTGCCGGCGAGAAGTACACCCGCGCCCGGAACGATCTGCTGAAAAAGGTCCAGGGGATCGCCAGAGTGGCCAACATCCCGGCCATTCAGACCCACTCAGATTTGATTGACAAAATTCTTCACACTAACTATCTGGATGATGCGGGGATGAACGAATTTGAGCACATTCGGGAAAACCTGAGGGATTTGATCAAGTACATCCCAGTCGAACTTGCCCACTACACCACCAACTTCGACGATGAAATTCTGTCCATAGAATGGAAAGAGTCCCAGCTGGAGAACAATGACCTGCAAAACTACAAGGCCAAGGCGGAGTACTATGTCCGCCAGCACCAGGACGAGGCGGTCATCGCCAAGCTGAAGGGCAATGTTCCGCTGACAACAGAGGATGTGACTGCGCTGGAGCGCATCCTATGGAGCGAGGTGGGCAGCCGTCAGGACTATGAGGCGGAGTTGGGGGCCAAGCCTCTGGGGGAGTTCGTCCGGGAGATCGTGGGACTGGATATGCACGCGGCAAAAGCGGCCTTTTCCCAATACCTCACCGATACCAGTCTGGACAGCCGTCAGATCTATTTCGTGAACCAGATCGTGGAGTATATCGTCCGCAACGGTATGATGAAAGATCTGTCTGTACTCCAGGAGCCGCCCTTCACCGACCAGGGCAGTGTGGTGGAGGTGTTCACCGACATCTCCCTCTGGCTGGGCATCAAGGCGGTGATCGACAAGATCAACGCCAATGCAGCGGCATAATCCAATACAGTCCAGGAACCGGTTAATCTGAAACCGGTTCCTGGTTCTTCTTGTACTGATCCCGCAGGCTTTGATGCCCCTCCTGGTCTTTTTGAATCAGAGCCTCCCTTGTAAAATACTGCCACTGAGGATTGTCCGTAGGTTTACCGAGATCAAGCACCATAAAAGAAGCCGGATATTTCCGCTCGGGATCGAAGTCCAAGTCGGCGGCCACCCGCTTTTGCCAAAAGCTCTCCTCCGGCAGTAGCTCTTGCTTGACGGTATTGTAACTGGCCAGTTCATGGGTGGTGTCGATGCGCCTCAGAAATTCCTCTGCCTTGATTCTCCCTGCCATATACTCCCGACGAGCCTGACGGGCATTTGTTTCCCATTCGTCGTACTGCATAGGTGTCATGGGAATCAAGCGATCCCGCTGATTCTCCGGTGCGTCCTGATAGCGGAGCATCCTGGCATACATCCGGTCCCGCAGCTGCTTGAACAGCTTCAGGGCGTCATCCTGTTCTGGACCCTTTCTGCGTTTGAGGTTTGCCCCCCGTTTTTTGCAGGACTGTCCGTCAAAAATCCGGTCGCAGTAGAGCGCTCTGGCTTTGGTTTTCGGTATGAAGTAATTCCAGCAGCAGTCGCACCGGGCAATGCGCTGCTTTTCCTGGCGGAAGTACAGCATCAGCTCCACCAGCCTCAGCTGATACACATTGTCCACCGGGAGCGGCAGGATTGCATTCTTATAGCCATCCAGCCGGGCGGGGTCACAGAACTCTGCAATCTTGGGATAAACGCCACGCAACTTTTCAAACCGCTTCTGTTGGGTAGCCCTCTCCATCCCGTCGAAGGTCATCTCCATGATGTTGCGAAGCCGAATCTGTGTGTAGATGGGAACCTCCAGGGCTTGCAGTAAGCGCCGTCCGGCGTGAAGGAGGAACGACGCGGAGCCGTCATCCTGCATCCGCAGAACTTGCTCCAGTAGATTTCCCAACTCAAAGAAACCGAGTGGGTCAATCTCTCGAAGCATAGATGGGAGCATCAGCACCTCAGCAGTCAAGTCCTCCAGCTCGGACACCGAAATATTCAGCTTTGCCTCAAATAGCGGATGCCCTTCATAGAGACGTTGGATTTCCCGGCGGTAGGCGGTATAATCTATCTCCGCCGCAGCGACCAAATCCTCCGTAGGTGTAACAAAAGGAAGATTTGTCTCTGGCCCATATGTCCCAGACATCACAACACAAATTTTCTCATCGTCCCCAGTCTCAATCCAGAGACTGGGGAATTTTTTGCCTGCCATGCCGCTCCCTCCTCAAGATCACTTCATGATGTAAAGACGGCTGGATTTATTGTAGCATGACAGCGAGGAAAAAGAAAGTCTGGACGAACCTTGACAACTGAATACCCACCACCAGAGAGGATATGTCTTCGGTTCCAGTACCGCCATGACCCCGCAGATGTGGGTAAGCGTACCAGAGGAGAACACTATGCGGCAGAGAAGCCTGGCGCAGGAACGGGTATGGTGTGTGGCCTAACAACACAGAAAAGGAGAATTGAAATGAACAAGCTCAACACCATCGACGGTGAGACCCTGATGAGCCGTCCGCTCCAGCCGCTGAACTTCGTGGTGGACACATTGATCTCCCAGGGTCTGCACATCCTCGCAGGCTCTCCCAAGGTCGGGAAGTCCTGGCTGGCCCTGTGGCTGGCGGTGGCCGTTGCCAAGGGCGAACCCGTCTGGGGAATGCAGGTAAAGCAGGGAACGACTCTGTACCTCTGCTTGGAGGACTCCCAGCTCCGCATCCAGAACCGACTGTTCGACGTGACGGAGGATGCACCAGCTAATGTCCACTTCTGCACTGAGAGCCGCATCCTGGGTGATGGATTGACCGAGCAGCTGGAGCAGTTCCTCAGTGAGCACCCGGACACCTCCCTCGTCATCATCGACACCCTGCAAATGATTCGGGGCGCTGTCTATGACAACACCTACGCCAACGACTACCGCGACCTGTCCGCCCTAAAGCGTCTGGCTGATGCCCATGGTATCGCCATCCTGCTGATCCACCATCTGCGGAAAGAAAAGGCGGACGATGTGTTCAATCGCATCTCTGGCACTACCGCCATCAGCGGCGCGGTGGACGCCAGCTTCACGCTGGTGGAGGAGCAGCGGGGCAGCGGCAGAGCGAAGCTCAGTTGTATCGGTCGGGACATCGAGTACCGGGAACTGGAGCTACGCCGCAATGCCGACAACGTGTGGGAAGTGACAGCGGACAGCTATCAGCAGCCGGAACTGCTGGGCAGCAAAGTGGTCGTTCTCCTCTCTGCCTTACTCCAAAACCGTTCTCAGTTTATCGGCACTCCCACGGAGCTGGCACAGCGCATCGACCCTGTCGGCACAGAAGGAATCACGCCTAAGAACGTCTCCAAGAAAATCCTACAAAGCGTTGAGGCTCTAAGCAATGCGGGTATCACAGCGGTCATACGCAGGAGTAACGGAAAGCGGCTGATCGATCTGCGTCGTGCCGATAGTGCCGACAACGTCGGGACCAGCGTGGCCGACCCTGTTGACCCTGTCACCACCGCTGTAACGCCTCGTGTGGGCCAGCAGGAGGCAAGGCGGGAGCTGATACCCGGTCAGACAGAGAGGCTCCCGTTGGGGCGGAAAACCCACCCTTGGGTGGGGCAAGCATAGCATCCGGCTATACGCCGGCCGCATTCGCCGGGGCAAAGCCCCTGCATCCCCTGCCCCTAAAGGGGAGAAAGGAAATATAATGCAAAGAAGAAAAACAGAAATTGTCACAGCTCGAATGACACCGAAGGTGAAAGCCCAACTCCAGCAGCGGGCACGAGACGCCAACATGACGCTCACAGACTACCTGTGTATTTGCGGACTGGGGCGGGAGATCGTTCGGGTAGAGGGATTGGATGCTGTCCTCTCTGAACTGAAAGCCCAGGGCCGTAACCTCAACCAGCTCACCACACTGGCCAACATGGGACGGCTCACTGTCCTCCGCAGCGACGAGCTGATCGACAGGTATGCCGACCTCTGCGCGGCCATCCGCAGACTGACAAAGGAGGTGAGGTGATGGCTACCTTCACCGCTATCCGAAACAAGAAGCAGACCGCCGGCGCTATGCTGGGTGTGCTGTCCTATGTGGTGCAGGCGAAGAAAACGATGCTGGACGGCGCGTGTCTGGTCACTGGGAGCAACTGCGTACCCCAGACGTCCTACCTGGAGATGATGACCACCAAGCAGCGGTTTCGAAAAGCGGACGGCAGGCAGTTCTACCACTTCGTCCAGTCCTTCTCCGAAGATGACGACCTCACACCCCAAGAGGCTAACGCCATCGGTCTGGAACTGGCACAGAGAGCGTTTCCTGGCTATGAGGTGGTGATTGCCACCCACGTGGACACCAGCCACCTCCACAACCATCTGGTGGTGAACAGCGTCAGCTGTGAGAGTGGCAGAAAGCTCCACCAGAACCGTGAAACCTTGCTGGCGCACCGGCAGCTCAACGACGAGATTTGTAAGGCCCACGGACTGCAGGTTCTGGAGGCACCAGAGAAGTATCCGAAGAAGAAGCGGATGAAGCCCGGCGAGTACCAGGCGGGGTTGCGGGCGGACAGCTGGAAGCTGGATCTGATTCAGGCCATCAACGAGGCGCTGGAGTACGCCGTTGATCGGGAGAGTTTTATTGAGAATATGGAGTACGAAGGTTACGAGGTGACCTGGACGGATACCCGGAAGCACATCACCTTCACCTGCCCCAACGGGCGGAAGTGCCGGGACAGCAGTCTCCACGACGAGACTTTCCTCAAAGAAAATCTGGAGGCGCTGTTCGCCTACCGGCAGGCTGTGGGATTCTGCCCCGGCAGTGTGGAACCGGACGAGGGTTGGATAGGTGAGTTGACAAGCGGACTTATTCAGCTGGGCAGGGCAGTGGAGCGCAGTGATGACCTGCCGCCGCTCCCTACACCGCCGACTTGGACAGATAGCAAGCAGCGCCGCCGGGAGGCCATCAAGAAGATGGCCATGGGGCAGAAGTTCAGCGGCAGCCAACAGTGGGAACAGTCCATGTGAAAATTCAGGAGGTACAAAATGAAATTTTATAATGGCCAGAGCAACAGCCACATGAAAATAAAATAAGAAAGGGGCAAAATTAATCAAAGCAGGCCAGTCCTATGCATACCCTTGGAGCAAAGGGGAGTGGCAGGATGGCAGAACAGGCGCGGTTGCTTGATATCAAGAATGACCGGGAGATCACGAAAGAAACCGACAGCCAGTTCTTGTTTGAGTATCAAAGAGCCGTTCTGCTGACGCTGAAGGACAAAGGTGTATTAAATGAAATGCAGTATCGATATGCAGAAGAAAAGCTGAAAAAACAGTTGAAACAATTCTAAAAAGTAATAGACTTTTGACGACTGGTACGGTATATTGAGTGTGCCGTACCAGTCAAAATAAAACGGAGGGGCGAACGATACCATGATAAAAGTAGCATCTTACTGCCGTGTGTCTACAGACCGGGATGATCAGGCCAATTCATTTGAGAGCCAACAGCGATATTTTAAGGAGTACATCGACCGCCAGCCAGACTGGGAGTTGTATGAAGTCTACGCTGACGAGGGAATCACCGGAACGTCGACGAAGAAACGAGCCGCCTTCAATCGAATGATTGCCGACGCCCATTTGGGGAAATTTCAGTTGATCCTTACCAAGGAGGTCAGCCGTTTTTCTCGAAATATATTGGACACCATCACCTACACCCGAGAGCTGAAAGCGTTGGGGGTAGGTGTTCTGTTTATGAACGACGGGATCAGTACCCTGGAGCCGGACGCCGAGCTTCGGCTGTCCATCATGGGATCGATTGCCCAGGAGGAGAGCAGAAAAACGTCGACCCGGGTGAAGTGGGGACAGACCAGGCGGATGGAGCAGGGGGTAGTGTTCGGAAGATCGCTCTTGGGCTATGATGTAAAGGATGGTTGCCTGACAGTAAATCCAGAGGGCGCGGAGATTGTCAGGTTGATCTTCTACAAATATGGCGTGGAGAAAAAGGGAACTACTGTCATTGCTCGGGAGCTTCGGGAGGCGGGGTATCGGACCCATAGCGGCAATATGAAATGGTCCAACACCCACATCGTCAAAATCCTGAAGAATGAGAAATATGTGGGAGATCTGGTGCAGAAGAAGACCATCACGCCGGATTACCTGAGCCACGCCAAGAAATACAACCACGGGGAGGAGGAACTGGTGATTATACGGGACCACCATGAGCCTATCATTGACCGGGAGTTGTGGGACACCGTTCAGCGGGAGCTGAAAAAGCGGAACCGCAATGGGGAATTGGGGGCGGGACACTCCAACCGCTATGTGTTCAGCGGTAAAATCAAGTGCGGAGAGTGCGGGGCCAGCTTTGTTTCCCGGAAGAAATCCCGTAAGGATGGTTCGCTTTATAAGCGTTGGAGCTGCTATACTGCCACGTCAGAGGGGCAGAAACGGATCGATGTTCGGGGTAATGAGGTAGGCTGCGATGTAGGTAAACTCCTGCGGGATGAATTGGCGTTGGATATCCTCCAGCAGTCTCTGACCACCCTGCGAATGGACCGGGACAGGATCATCCAAAATGTCACTGCTCTGGCATTAGAGGCAATTCAGATGTGCGAGGAAGGAAGCACTGACAGGGCTGAGGCGTTGGAATATGAAATCAGCCAGCTGAAGCAAAAGAAAGCGGATGTGCTGGACGCCTTCTTCTCCAAGCAAATCACAAAAGAGGAGATGCAGTTGGTTAACCAGCGGTACGATAGGGAGCTGGAAGATTTTCAACGGAGGCTGGAGGGGGTACGAGAGCGAGAGAGTATCACTTACGAGAAGGATCAGCTGGAGAAGGATGTGGGCCGTCAGGTGGTTGACATTGTAAATTGTAGGGCAGACAGCGAGGTGCTTTACAAAAATGTCCTGGACCACATGGTGGTACACAAGGACCGAAAAATTGAGGTTTTTCTAAATCTTTTGCCGCAAAAATGGACTTTTGTACTGGAAAATCTGCGCAAGTCCCAGAATAACACCCCAGTGCCGATATCGGTAAGAAGAGCCTTCAGCTCAGGATAAGGCATGGCGTACCGTTGGGAGAGATAGCGCAGGGAAGCTCCCAACTCTCCATCGGGCCCCCCGTACTGGCTGATAATGACCGAAGCCAGCTTGGGGTTGGTGTTTTTGATCTTCACCGGGTACTGCAGTTTTTTCTCATACATGAACATGGCTTACTTCTTGCCTCCTTCCGGATAGTCCCAGGGCCAAGGATCCATGACCCAGCAGTTCCAATTCTTCTGGCCGGCGGTGGCGAACATGGTGACCGGGCCGTACATTGACTCGTACTTTTCCCGGCCGGCCTTCTCCAGGGCAGAATACTGCTGAAAGAGAGCAAAGGCCTCGGCGTCATCCTGATGGGTATCCAGGTAGAGCCCCAGCTCCTGAAGGACAAACTCCAGGGCCTGGAGTTCGCCCAGTGGCCCCTTTACCACATTCGGGGCATCCACCTTCAGATGGAAGGGAAGGTTGAGCCCAGGAAAGAGGGTCCCGTTGCTAAGAGCGTCATTTTGGCTATACCGCTTGGGGTTTGTCTGTTGAAAGGGGACATAGGGCACTGCCAGTGGAGCGCACTCCGGCAATGTGCCGCAGGCATCCTGACAGACGGGATTCTTATCAGGTTCCAAGATGGTTCCTCCTTACGCGCAAGTGATATGGAGGGATAAGCGCCTCCGAACCACTCTATGCTCGCCATGGATGGGACGAAATCGGGACAGCTGGCAGAGAAAGGGAATAACCGGACCGCCGAGGCATAGATTGACGGGGGAGGGGATGTTCTGTGAAAAAAAGCAGTCTGAAAAAAATCTTGGCGTTCATTTTGGCGCTCCTGCTTATGGGCGGTACAGCTTTTCTGGTCTGTACAAGACGTTCTGATCAGGTAGTCTGGGCGCCGATCCGGCACAGTGGGCAGCAGTTGATCCTGGACGCTGGCCACGGCGGAGAGGACGGCGGTGCCGTATCTTTAACGGGTATGCCAGAAAGCAATATCAACCTGGCTGTGGTCCTTCGGATAGACCAGCTTCTCGGTTTTTGCGGAGTATCCCCCATACTGATCCGGGATCAGGATATTTCTATCTATGATGAGGGGTGTGACACCCTCCGGGAAAAAAAGGTCTCCGATATTCATAATCGGGTAGCGCTCATCGAGGGGACAGAAAACGCTCTGGTAATCAGCATCCATCAGAACACCTTTTCCAATTCCGCTTACCATGGCGCCCAGGTTTTTTATCGGGAAGGGGAGGAGAGCCTGTCCCTGGCCACATTGGTACAGGATGCCCTGCGGGAAGGTCTGGATCCGGGCAATCAAAGAGAGCCCACCAAGATCCCTGATTCGGTCTATTTGATGAAGCATATCACCTGTCCGGCCATCTTGGTGGAGTGCGGATTTTTATCCAACCCGGAGGAGGAGGCCAAGTTGCGCTCCGAGGCATATCAGACCCAAATCGCGCTCTGTGTCACGTCAGCGTTACTGAAAAGTAAACAAAATGCTGGCCTATCTGGCCAACCTGTGATATAATTACTTTATCAAAGAGAAAAGCGGGTGGAACGAAATGCCCAAAGAGAAAACCATATTTTTCTGTACCGAGTGCGGAAATGAGGTCCTGCGTTGGCAGGGACAGTGTCCTGCCTGCGGTGCCTGGAATACCATCGTAGAGAAACCATCCGAGCCCAAAAGCAAAACGACCAGGTCAACTTCAGGGCGGCGGGATGGCAGCGGAATGGGCTTCTCCCGACCTCGCCCCATTCAGGAAGTGGAGACCACCGATGAGTTGCGTTTTAAGACGGGGATGAGCGAACTGGACCGAGTCCTGGGCGGTGGCGCGGTAAAGGGGGCTCTTGTCCTGGTGGGCGGCGCTCCTGGTATCGGAAAATCCACCCTTATGCTTCAAATCTGCGACAATCTCTGCCGTTTTGCCAATGTTCTCTACGTCTCCGGCGAGGAATCGGAGCGTCAGATCAAGCTGCGGGCCGAGCGGCTCCGCGTCAGGGGGGAGGGACTTTATCTTCTGGCTGAGACCAACCTGGAGAATATCCTGGAGTCGGTGGACGAGCTGAAGCCTGACGTACTGATCGTAGACTCCATTCAGACCCTTTATAACGGCGATCTAACCACCTCGCCGGGCAGTGTCGGTCAGGTAAAAGACTGCACGCTGGCTCTGATGAACGTAGCAAAAAGCATGGGGATCACCGTTTTTGTCATCGGCCATGTAAACAAGGAGGGCTCCATCGCCGGCCCCAAGGTGCTGGAGCATATGGTGGACTGCGTTCTGTACTTTGAGGGGGAGCAACAGACCACTTACCGTATTCTCCGAGCGGCAAAAAACCGTTTTGGCGCAACCAATGAGATTGGTGTATTTGAGATGGCCGACACCGGCCTGACTGAGGTCCCAAATCCCTCGGAAATGCTTCTGGATGGTCGGCCCACGGACACTCCAGGTACCTGCGTTACCTGTGCCATGGAGGGCGTCCGGCCGGTCCTGGCCGAGGTTCAGGCCCTGCTGACACCCACCAGTTCCGACCGTCCCCGGCGGATGGTTTCTGGTGTGGACTTCAACCGCACCATGCTGATGCTGGCCGTATTGGAAAAAAGGGGAGGACTTCTGGTCCATTCCTGTGATGCCTATGTAAACGTGGTAGGCGGCCTGGAGCTTGAGGAGCCCGCAGTAGATTTGGCCATGATCATTGCACTGGCATCCAGCTTTCGGGACAAGCCCGTGCCGGGAGATTTGGTGGCCGTTGGTGAAGTGGGCCTGACTGGAGAGCTGCGTTCGGTCAACAACCTGAATCAGCGGCTTTCCGAGATCCGCAGGCTGGGGTTTAGCAAATGCGTGGTTCCGGCCCGGTGCGGTAAGGTGATCGTGCCCGATGGTTTGCAACTGATCAAGGTGAAAAACATCCGGGAAGTCTTATCCGCGGTTTTGCAGTAACCTCGAGGAAATGGGATTTTGACCAGCATTCTTAATGAGAGAGGAGGTTTTGGAGGCAGAGACAAAAGTAAACAAAATAAAAACATTATAGCATAACAACGCCCCCCTTTCCCGTCAGGGTAGGGGGGCGTGTTGCTACCATAGAAGGGGGGCACGGGTGCCGACCGCAGGTCGGCTCCTGTAGCCCTCCTTCTATTACTTGACTGTAGCAACACTTAACCGACATTTTCGGTTTTTAGTCCCATAAATGGGACTTTGTTAACAGTTTGTTCACAGGTCACCTGAAGGTGTTATCGTGGCCAATCTAACCCCCGTGGCAGGCCGAGAATATAGTCTGCTGATACGTGGTAGTATAGGCAGAGTTCCCGTAGTTTTTCTACTGTCATGCTCTGTTGTCCTTTTTCATATTTGCTTATTTGTTGTTTGGTTGATTTTAGGACTTTGGCGGCTTCTTCTTGTTTGATGTCTCGGTCTTGTCTTGTGGCTTTTAGTCTTTCGTACCATTCCATTTTAATCACCTCAAAAAAATTTTAAGTCAACTTTTAAGATTACTCTTGACAGTCGCCTTATGAGGTGATATTATACTCTTGTAATCATCCTTTAGGGTGACTAACTAAAAAACAGGAGGTGTTCTACATGTATCTTGAAACGTTTGTTTGGTCTGTTTTTTTGGATGGTGAGTTTCTCTTAGATTTTTTGGGTACTTTTGACATGATGGTTAATTTTTTTCGTTGCTTTCTTCGGAAATTTCCGGGACATAAAGTCACGGTCGAAAAAAAGGAGGAAATATAAATGCACTTCAACATACAGCTTCAATTCCTGGGTCTCTCGGCCCCTCAGCAGATGAAGGATGGTGGCGTTCTTTACAAGGCGTCTTTCTATGACCCCAACGCCGCCGCTCCTCTTACCCTCAATATGATGGGTAATAGGGAAGAAATGGTCAATTTCCTTTCTTCCTGCAAGTTTGGGGCCTTTTTGGACTGCAACTTTGCTCTTGCGGCAAAGGATAATCTTTATAGGCTTTCGTTGGTCTCCTGCCAGCTGGCCGGGAAGTGAGGTTCCACCCTCGCTTGGAGGTCGTCTTTACTCCCTCGGAAGAGGTAACCAAGTTACGAGAACAAGTCAAGACGCTTCAACAGAGTTTAGACGGCCTCCAAGCAGATTATAACCGGGTCGAATTGCTATATCGGTCGGAATGTTGTATCAACCTCGAGTTGCAAGACATTCTTCGGGCTAATCACATTCCGTACCGTGAAGCAATCGCCAAATATACCGGGTAGCGGTTTTCCTGTTCCTCTGCCCGGTCTATATCGCGGGGTACAAGTAACGGTAACTTACCAGGCTTTGAACCTGGGTATGTCGGTTCGATTCCGGCCCCCGCAACCAGAATATCTTGGCCGGATATATCCCAGAGGAAAGGAGGAATGACCTCAAGGAAGTAGTACTACTGCCGCTGTTAGCTTTGCCACTTTCCAGCCCATCGTTGACGCTATTCAGGGCGTTATCACCCCTCAGGCTCTCATTTCGATTCTTGCCGGTGCCGCAGGCGTTGCCATCGTCTTTGTGCTGATGTGGTGGGGCGCTCGTACCGTCTCCAAGATTATCATGCGTGCCGTCAAGCGTGGTAAGCTGTCCGTCTGATTTCGTTCCTTCTGCCTTGGGGCTGGGGCTTCGGTCCTGGCCCCTCTTTTTTATCCGTTGGAGGTGTTTTTCATGGTTGTAAGTGATATCGCCCTGCTCTTTGCTGAGGTCGTCCGGGAGGCAATCCCTATTTCTATCGTGTGGTATCTCGGTGAGCTCATTGTTTCTACCTTCCTTCGTGCCGCTTTTGGCGGTAAGTTGACCTTCAAGGCCGTTTAACCGTTGCCGTTGGCCAATCGACAAGCTCACACACGCTCTATCGTGTGAGTGCAGGCGTTGGCCAATGGCCTGGCGGCCCCCGGGCCGCCTATGGCACCCACCCAAAGGAGGACATATGAAAAGTAAGTATCTTAAAGGCTCCCTGGATCCTTCGGACATGCTTAAAAGTGTTCAGTATAAGAAGGATTTCAAGAAGCAGAATCCCACGTATTTTGACCCGGACGGCCTTATGATTTTTTGTGGCCCACAGGGAAGCGGTAAGACCCTTTCCGCTGTCCAGTACTGCCGGAAGATTCTTTTCCGGTATCCCCGGTGTAAGTTCGTTACCAACGTGGCTATAGAGGGCTTGCCGGAGGGCGTAGAAGTCATCGAGTATGACGGTATAAAGACACTCTCTGATGTCACGAACGGTTACGAGGGTGTTCTATATCTCATCGATGAGATTCACTTGGAATTTAATAGTTTGGAAAGTAAGTCTATCTCCATCGAGGAAATGACCGAGTTCGCCCAGCAGAGGAAGCAGAGGAAACACATTGTTGGTACATCTCAGGTTTTTATGAGGATGGCCAAGCCCCTTCGGGAGCAGATAAAGCGGGTCGTTCTCTGTCAGAATTTTTTTGGCCTTATTCAGCACAATATCGAAATTGATGGCACTACCGCCACGGAAAAGGATGGTGAATTACATGCAGAGGTTAAGGGGAATTATTACTGGTTCCATACTCCCGAATTGTACAGGAGCTATGACACGTATGCTAAAATGCACAGGTACAAAAAGGAGTGGCAAGGGCGGTCTACGGCTCCCGGCGTTCTTCCTTATGTTCTTGATGGTCCTTCAGCTTTCAAGCGTCCCGGTATTGGCCGTGGCCGTCAACCCCTCTGAGAGCCCCTCAGCGGCCGCCGGGGCTGCCGGGGGGGAGGGGGGGGGGTCCTTATACTCTTACCATGATGTGGCCTCTTCCTACGGCGTAGGAACGTCAAATATCAATATTTTTGGGCCTGTGGTCTCTAAGTTGCCCTATGGTATGCATTATGTCTATTGGAGGGAGGGACAGTATGAATACCGTCTTGCCTATGGGCCGGACCTATCATATAGCAATGGCCGCTTTTCTGGAGCTATTGTGGAGACTATTACTTATCGCACCAACACGGGGTCCGGTAATCAAGCTACGTTCGTTCACTCTTCGGAAGGCCCTTTTACATTGTATCCGGGCAACTATTTAGTTTGGTCTGATTTGGGTCACTATCCAACACTTTACGAAAGGGGAGTAGAGGATTATGTTCATGCGGCGGTTTTGTTCTTGGCTGTGTATCTTTGCTGTATGCTGTTCCGTTCTTTGTGGCTCAGTATCTGCGGTAGGGATTGATGATATATACGGCGGGAATCCTTGGGAGGATTTCGAGAATCTTCCAGGCGTTGACCAAGTGTTTCCCTCCGAAAAGCCTATTCCCCCTGGCCCTGCCTATGTCCCCGGTTATGATTTAGTCGGTGAGGGGGGAGGTCTTTTTTCTCTTATTCCTGATGGTAATATGTATTTTACATCATATTCCGGTAATTTTATTTCTTATAGCGGTTATCAGCCTCATTTAACTTTGAATGCTAATTCTTATAAAATTCCTTCTCAAATTGGGTCTGGTAATGAGGAAATGTTTGGTTCTTCTAATCTTTTTTATGGTGTCAATAATAATTCTAATGTTCAAGTTAATTTGAATTTTAAATTAGCTGATTTGTCTTT
The DNA here is from genome assembly GCA_950075865.1 of uncultured Oscillospiraceae bacterium. Taxonomy (GTDB): domain Bacteria; phylum Bacillota; class Clostridia; order Oscillospirales; family Oscillospiraceae; genus Vermiculatibacterium. The sequence continues at coordinate 118,708 of CATMVA010000001.1, forward strand.
AACTTCTTCTTTTGATGTTCCTGAAGGTGCTTCAAGTCTATCTTTTAAAGGTAGTTTGCAATTTTTATATTCGGTGGCGAAGGGGTCTACTGCTCCGGTAACAATTTCTTCTGTGCCCTCTCGTACAGCTTATCAGGCGTGTTCTATTTCTGTCGCTGGGGCTGTTTATAATGGCGTCTGGAATGAACAATCTCAATCATTTGATTTTGATATTTCTGAAATTGATATATCCTCTTTTTCGGGGTCTTCGGTTGATTTTGTTATTAGATTTTCTCAAAGTCAGGGGTATTCTGGTTGGACTTTTTCTTATGCTGGGTTTAGTGGTGCTTCTGGGTATGGTGCTATTAGATTTATGTTTGTTGATGGTGTAAATGTAGCTTTTACATTTCCTGAAACTCCCGGTGGCGGTTTCGACGAAGAGAGCAAAGGGTTGCTTCGTACTATCGTCGATGGCGTAAAGGCTATTGTTACGGGCATTATTGAGATGCCCGTCAAAATTGCGTCCGCTATTCTGGATGGCATTAAATCCTTGTTCATTCCAGATGAAGCTGGTTTGCAGGAGTTGAAGGGGAAGTATCAAACACTTCTTGAAACGAAATTCGGCTTTGTTTATCAGTCGTTCCAAATGTTGGGCACTCTCTTTGATACTGTTATTAGTGCTTGGGGCGACCACTCCGACTATACTTTTGAATTTCCGGGCATTTCTTTCTCTATGCAGGGAGAGATCTTCACCCTTGTTGAGCGACAGGTTATTAGCCTTGACAATGAACTTATGGACGTTCTCCGGGGCTTCGCTGGTACTCTTGTTTCTCTTATCTGTGTTCTGGCTTTGGTTCACAGTATGGAAACGCTTTTTATTGCTATAGTCTCGGGCAAGAATTACTTTGACTTCCTTGCTATGCAGCGGGAGGCAGAGGCAGAAGTGGAGGCCTCACAATGATTATAACTGCTGTCGCCAATGTGATATATACGCTCCTGGATGTGCTTTTTGTCTTTGAACTTCCCCAGTTCCCGCAGGGGATAGTTAACGTGTTTAATACCGTTTCTACGTCTATAGATACGGGTATAGACATTTTCCATGCTTTCCTTGGCAATACGGCTATGGGTGTGATTGGTATCTGTTTGCAGTTTGTCATATATGCAAATGTGGCGTATTTCACAATTTCGCTTATTTTCTTTGTTCTTAAAAAGATTCCTTTCCTTGGATTGGGGGATTAAGTAAATATGCTTTACAACGTTAGGAAGAAAACCTTTCCTGATGGCACGAAGCATTATACATGGCATGAAATTAAAGATGATGTAGGGTATACCATTCTTCCCAGGGATGAGAAGGAAAGGGAGGAGGAAGAGCATACTCCGGATAAAGAGCGCAGTCAGAAGGTTAGCCAAAGTCGTGCCGTTCAGACTGTTTATGATTTATGCATGTCTAATCCATGGACATGGTTTTTAACTCTCACTTTTGACCCGGAGAAGGTTGATAGCTTTGATTATGACGAGTGCGTAGAAGCTATTGTTTTGTTTACTTTGAAATTACGTAGAAGGGGGATTCAATATGTTATTGTACCAGAACAACACAAGTCCGGAAGATGGCATTTTCACGGTTTACTTTATGATTCTACAGGATGCTTACCAGTTAGCCCTGCATATGATGAACGAGGACGGCCCAGACTTGACGGAAGTGGCCGACAAGTGTATAATTGTGCCATATATGACTATGGTTTTTCGACAGTCACTGAAATTGGCGATACTGTTAAGGCAAGCGGGTATCTCTGTAAATACATATCTAAGTCACTTACAGTCCCAGAAGGAAAAAAGCGGTACTGGGCCAGTCGTGGACTAAATCGGCCTGATGTTGCATATTTGGATTTGCCCGAAACGATGATTAACCGAATGCTTTTAAAGGCCGACTATACGAAAACCACCGAGACAGAGCGGGGGCGTTACGTATTCTTTGAGAGGAAAGGAGGAAAGGACTTGGCGCAAAAGTAAACAAAATAAAAATTTTGTTTACTTCAGAGGAGGGCAAAAATGCCATATAGGCCCTCAAGGGGTCTCTTTGAGCTATCTACATCCGATGCGTCTTGTCTCTTTTCTATCATGGACTATCGTACCGACGCACCACCGATTCTTCGGGACTTTCTGACTTATCATGAAGCCATCCAGGGCCATTCCAGAAAAACGGTTGATGAATACTTCTTGGATCTGCGCAACTTCTTTCGTTACATTAAAATAGAAAAAAACAAGGTCCCACGGACCGCTGAATTTGACTCTATCGATATCAGCGACGTGGACCTTGATTTGGTGCGCTTTGTGACTCTCTCTGATGTCTATTCCTACATGAACTATCTCAGCCGTGACCGGGCTCAGCACCCAAACAGCGACCGGACCGATTATGGGCTGAAGGCAACTTCACGGGCCCGAAAAATTGCCGCCATTCGTTCCTTTTATAAGTACCTTACCAACAAGGCTAAGCTTCTGACCGAGAATCCCATGCAAGATCTGGACTCTCCCCGGACCAAAAAATCGCTTCCCCGGTATTTGGATTTGGACGGCAGTATTCAGCTCTTGGAGAGCGTTGACGGCCCCTTTCAGGAGCGTGACCGGTGCATCCTGACCCTCTTTTTGAATTGCGGATTGCGAATCTCTGAATTGATTGGCTTGAATAAAACGGATGTTCGGGGCGACCAACTCCGTGTCTTGGGCAAGGGCAACAAAGAGCGTATTTTATACTTAAATGATGCCTGTATACAGTCAATTCAGGACTATTTGGCTGTCAGAAGTGACCAGCAGGCAATTGACAAAAATGCTCTTTTCCTCAGTAGCCGCCGCACCCGGATCTCCAAGGCTGCCGTAGAAAAGCTGGTCAAGAAATATTTGACCAAGGCGGGCCTGGACAGTACCCAGTATTCTCCTCACAAGCTGCGCCATACGGCGGCGACCTTGATGCTTCAAAATGGCGTCGACGTCAGGACACTTCAGGAGGTTCTGGGACACGAAAACCTGAATACCACCCAAATCTATACTCATGTTGACAACGAAAACCTACGCATGGCGGCCAAAGCCAATCCGCTTGGGAAACTCAAACGCAAGGAAAAACCACAGGACGAGGAGTCGGACGAAGAGCTTTAAGCCGGATGGGATCCTAAAATGTGCAGAAAACGAATATTCTGGTACACATAGGTGTTGAGAGGCCGATAGTCTGCATCATAGGAATGGGCGGCCAACAGCACGTTTTCCGGCATAGCGGGACTGCCTATCTGTACAACAATGGGCGTATGAGAAAAAACCTCTCCCTTAAAGTTAAACTGAATAAAATCTCCCGGCAGAAGCTGGGACAAATCAGTCTCAATGGCGAACGGTCCCGGTGATGGATCGGCCCTTCGAAGGAAGTTCCGGAAATAGATTACCCCTGTCCAAGCCGGAGACTTTTGGTTGGCGTCAATATAATACCAGCCATAGGTCGGGGTGAAATTCATAATCCCAGTGCCCGCATAGAGACACTGTGAAGCAAAATTGGTACAATCTCCGCCGATCTCCTCATAGTCATAATACAACGGATTTCGGCCAAAGGCCCATTTGTGCGCATAGGCCACGGCCGCCTCCCGGTCATATGGGATGATGGAACGCATGGAGCCTCCCTCCTTTCCAGATATCCTATGCCTCTTCAAAAAGAAATGTCCTCCGGCGATGTGGTTCGCCGGAGGACGTTGTTGTAAAGTGATATTTATAGACGTTGCACTGTAACCTTGGAAAAGGCTTCATCTGATATTGCCTTATCGATTACGCCCATGGAAGTCAGTCGGTCCAGAAGGGTACTCTTCTCCCCTTCCGTTTTTGTGGACAAAGCTACCCAGGATACATAGACGACCTGTGCCCGGAGAAAGGGCTTTTCACTTAGCAGAACGGCTTCGCCGTTTGTCAGAATCCCCATATCGCGGACATCATTGACAGCATTTTTCCAGGTGAAATCTTCTCCGGTATAGCCAAGAGCCAGCATCGTAAAGGTGATATAATCCCGTGGGGTCAAGGTATCTGTCGCACCAAAAACCACCTGACCCTGGGCATTAACGCCCCGGCCGACTGTATATCCTTTATGGTAGGCATAGGACACAAAGGGCAGCGCCCAGTTGGGGACATCAGCAAAGGTGACCGAGGCATCCTGAAACATGCTGGCTTCCTCAATCTCGCCCAGGAGACGCAACAACATAATGATTCCCTCGGTACGGGTAGGCGCACGCTCCAGCTCATAACCAGATCCGTAAGGCACGGTGCTGCCCTCAAACATACCCGCATTGTGGAGCGCGTCGGCCAGGGCGTTATAATCGATCTCCTGACTGGGGTTAAACTGATAGATGCCGGTCAGGCGGATCACCGCCGTATCCGTTGTGACCGAAAAAGCTGCTATAGTGTTCTCGACCGCCAGATAGCGGTGGTCACTCAGAATGATCCCTCCCGCACTGGGAAACTCGATTCCTTCGGTCACATCCAGAATTACACCTGAGGCAGAGGCGGAAAGCTCCCCTGCCAGCGCTATCAGACTGGAACCGCTCTCCAGCCTGATCACGTCTCCCCGCTTGACACGCAGTTCGCTTCCGACTGTTCCAGCATCGAAAAGATGGTCTTTCAACCCATCGAGCTGGTCGTCCACATGATCCTTGACCGATTCTTCGGCCTTGGGAAAAAACGTATCCTGCAACCATTTCAACGCCACAAAGGGATCATTGGATGAACCAGCCTCACTGGCGGCCGCCGTGACAAGACCGGAAATCAGAAATCCGATCAGTAGCAGAAGAGCAAGCTCTTTCTTGTGTTTCATGATTCCTCCGAAATCAGATAACTGAGGGTCAGCAGGCTGTCGGCAAAGTGGACATTTTCGACTACCACACCGGAAGCTGAGAGATTCAAGTCGGAATTGGTAAAGTTCCAGATACCCTTCACGCCCCCGGCAATGAGCTTTTCAGCCATGGGAATGGCCGCCGCACGGGGAACCGTCAGGATCCCTACGCTGGTGGGATTCTCCTTAAGATACTGTTCCAGATCAGACAGCGGATAGACCTGCACATCGGAGATCTGGCGCCCAATAATGCTGGGAGAAATATCAAATGCAGCTGCGAGGTGGAAACCGCTGCGGTCAAAGTGGAAGTTCTCCATCAAGGCCCGGCCCAAGTTGCCTACGCCAAGGATTACGGCAGTGTGTCCTCTGTCCATGCCCAGGATCGCGGCGATCTCCCCCTTCAGGGACTCTACGTTGTACCCATATCCCTGCTGGCCAAACTCGCCAAAGCAAGACAGATCCTGCCGGATCTGGGAGGCTGTCAGATTCATAGACTCGCCCAGCGCACTGGACGAGACCCGGACGACCCCAGCCTTCGCAAGATCCGTCAAATGACGGTAATAACGGGGCAAACGCCGAATTACTGCACTGGATACCTTTTCTTTTTTCATATGAATTCCCACCTATTTCTCTCGACTTTTGTAAAATAAGTCTATCTTATCTTGAGCGTTTTGTCAACGTATAGCTTCACGAATTGTCACTTTTGGCCGGAACTCCCTGTTCCAAAAGGGCCACAAAGCCGCTTTCATCCAGAATCGGAATGTTCAGCTCCTGGGCCTTTCGCAGCTTGGAGCCGGCGGCTTCCCCCGCTATCACATAGCTGGTTTTTGCGGAAACCGAACCGGATACCTTCCCCCCCAAAGCCTGGATCCTCTCCCCTGCCCCTTTTCTGGTAAAGCCGGAAAGCTCTCCAGTAAGAACAAAGGTGAGTCCAGCCAGTTGGTCTCCCACAGGTGCCACTCGGCTCTCCATATTGACCCCGGCGGCTCGCAAGACCTCTATGAGGTGCCTGGACTGTGGATCCGCAAACCAAGCCGTAATGCTTTCTGCCGTTATAGCCCCGATATCCGAAACAGCCGACAGTTCCTCCACAGTAGCAGCTGCAAGGGCATCCATAGATCCAAATTGCCGGGCCAGGACCTGGGCGGCCTTCTGGCCTACCTGACGAATACCAAAGGCCGTCAACAGGCAGGACAGGTCTTTTTCCTTGGATCTTTCGATGGCATCAAGCAGATTTTTGGCTGATTTTTTCCCCATTCGATCCAATTTGGCGACATCGACAGCCTGGAGACTGTATAGGTCGCCCGGTGTCCTGACAAGCTCGGCTCCCACCAGGTTTTCCACTACCGCAGGCCCCAGGCCCTCGATATCCATGGCGTCCCGTGAGGCAAAGTGGACCAGATGCCGCAAAAGCTGGGCAGGGCACTCCGCCCCGGTGCAACGGATAGCGGCTCCATCCTCGTCCCGGACTACCGGAGCGCCGCAGACCGGACAATGATCGGGAAATTGGTAAGGCATCGTGCCCTCCGGACGCTTTTCTCTGAGAACGGACACAATCTCCGGGATGATCTCCCCCGCTTTCTGGACCAGAACTGTATCTCCGATCCGCACATCCTTCTCGGCAATAAAGTCCTGATTGTGCAGAGTGGCATTGGTCACGGTGGTCCCGGCCAGCCGTACCGGATCCACCACCGCCTTGGGGGTCAACACCCCGGTGCGTCCCACCTGGACCACGATATCTACTACTTTAGAGGGCTTTTGCTCTGGAGGATACTTGTAGGCAGCCGCCCACCGGGGGAACTTGGCCGTGCTGCCCAGGACCTCCCGGTCAGCAAGTGAATTTACCTTCACCACTGCGCCATCAATATCAAAATCAAACTGCTCCCGGCCATCTCCGATGGCCTGGATCTCCCGTGTGCAGCTATCAATGGTGGCACAAGACGTATGCGGAATCACCCTGAAATGCTGGCTTTCCAGATATTCCAGAGTCTCAAGATGAGTTTGGAAGGTCTTTCCCTCCGCATATTGGATATTAAAGACCTGAATGTCCAAATGCCGCTCCGCCACGATTTTTGGATCCAGTTGCCGCAATGCACCCGCAGCCGCATTCCGGGGATTGGCAAACAGACTTTGACCCCGCAGTTCCCGTTCCTCATTGAGCTTGTGAAAAACCGCTTTGGGCATGTATACCTCGCCTCGGACAATGAGCCGGGGCAGCGCCTTGGGAATCCGCAACGGAATGGTACGGATGGTCCGTAGGTTCTGGGTCACGTCCTCCCCGATCCTGCCGTCCCCCCGAGTCCCTCCCCGGACAAAAAGGCCGTTTTCATACTCCAGTGCCACCGACAGCCCGTCCACTTTGGGCTCCACATCGTAGGCCAGATCCTCCACGCTCTCCCGGACTCGCTGGTCAAATTCCCGGAGCTCATCAAAGGAAAATACGTCCTGAAGGCTCTCCAGCGGCACCAGGTGGGTCATTTCCTCAAAGCCTTTGGCGGCAGCTCCACCTACCCGTTGGGTGGGCGAGTCCGGTGTAATGAGCTCCGGATGAGTAGCCTCCAGTTCTTCCAGGCGGCGAAGTTTATGGTCAAAATCATAGTCAGACATGGTGGGGGCGTCCAGCATGTAATACTCATAGTTTGCCGCTTCTAACTCCTGACGAAGCTGTCGGATCTCCTGCTCAATATCCATCAGATGCCCCTCCTTTGTCTGGCACATTTCTGAACCAGTCCTGGGTAGCTCCATCGCAACAATAAAAATGCCCAGTGCCCCAAAATGCCTCCCAGTGTGTTCAGGATCAGATCATCCACATCGGTCCCACGGGAGACAAACAACTGAAAAATTTCGATAAACAGAGACACCCCAAAGGTCCACAAGGTCCCTTTCCACCACCGGGGCTTGTCCGACAACAGCGCAGCAAAGAAACCGATGGGCAGAAACATCAAAATATTTCCTGGGAAATTGATTAGGATCGCATTCCAAAGCCTGTGTTTCTGATAATATTGCAGGAGCTCCAGACTGCGCTGAAAGGGAATCAGATTGATCCCACCCCGAAAGGGCTCTGGGATATGGGGGCTTTTGCCCTGCAAGACCGCATTCCAAAAACCAGCCGGTGTAAGGGTGAGGGCCAGCAGCCCCATTATAAACATGAAAAAAAGCAGCAATGCGCCCTCGCGAAAGGAGCCGGCACGTAGACACTTCACAGAAAGTCGGCTCCGGCGCCACCCCCTGGTGAGCCACCAAAGCAGCGCCCCCAGCATAGCCGGAATGATCATTTGGATCAGATAGGACACCACGGCATCCAACGGCCCACCCCCCTCCATATCATTGGTTTAGGTTCAGGTAAGTCTGGGGCACCTGTCCCACGATTACAGTCTCCGCCACACACACCGGGACGGCTAAGGTCACCGTCTCGACCCCGCCAGGAAAAAGTAGTCTGGCCGTGATGGTCACATCCAGCAGAATACGGTGCAGCGTCTGATTGATCCCAGCCGCCAAAAACTCATTGCGATAGTTTCCTTCGGCCGAGGCCACCGAAAGCACCTGGACCGGCATCCGAGGCCCCAGCGCAGAAAGGAAATCCACTCCGGTCAAAACGCCGAACGGGATCCCCAAGGAATCTCCGTCAAGGTTTTCCACTTGTCGAACTGTGCTGTTCAGAATCTGGACCCGCAATTTGTTGAGGCGCAACGTATCTGCAGACAGGGTCGTAATCTCCCCCAACTGCCCGGTACGAAACTGGACCAGATCTCCATAGGACACCCCTACTGTCTCAAATGCGTCGGCCACAGCCTGATTGGAAATGGCTGTAAGCCGGTTGAGGAGTTTTGTCTCAGTAATGGCGATCAGCTGGGGCCGCATCATGGCATCAAAGCCGTGAATCAGCAGCAACGCCAGAACAAGACCGGCTAGGATCGCAAGAAATAACTGCGGCCGTTCTCCCCTCCCCATCCGGATAGGACGGTATATGATGGCTCTCAATGACCGTCTTCGCATAGTCTCACCTCCGTAAGAGGAGACTATGCGGAAATACAGATGTCCTATGCCAGAAGGGCCTCCACCGCCAGCATGATCCCCAGCTTCCCCGATTCGTAGGTAAGACCTCCCTGCAGGTAAGCCGCATAGGGTTCCCGCATAGGTCCGTCGCAAGAAAGCTCAATAGAAGATCCCTGAATGAAGGCTCCGGCAGCCATGATGACCGGAGTATCATAACCCGGCATATCCCAGGGCTCTGGTGTAACATAAGAGTCCACCGGTGCCCCCATCTGGATCCCCCGGCAGAACTTTTTCAAAGCCTCTGGTTCTCCAAAACGAATCATCTGAATGATGTCGTAGCGGATCTGCGTGGAGACCGGATCAGTGTCATAGCCCAAAAGCTCCATCATCCGAGCGGCAAACAGCGCAGTCTTGACAGCCTGGGCAGTCACATGGGGGGCAAGGAAAAGTCCTTGGTAGAGACTGCGGTTATTACCTAACGTGGCCCCACACTCTTTCCCGATGCCGGGAACCGTAAGGCGCATGGCGGCGCTCTCCACAAGGTCGTGTCGGCCGACCAGATAGCCGCCCATGGGAGCCAACCCGCCCCCAGGATTCTTAATCAGGGAGCCCATCACCAGATCGGCTCCCACCTCGGTGGGCTCTGTGGTTTCCACAAACTCACCATAGCAATTATCTACCAGGATGGCCACATCCCGCCGGATGCTGTGAATAGCGTCGCAGATAGCCCCGATCTCGGCCACCGAAAGGGATGCCCTTGTGGCGTAGCCCCGGGAACGCTGAATCACCGCCGCCTTCACTGCAGGCCTCTGTACGGCCCTGGAAATAGCCTCCAGATCAGGTTTCCCCTCGTCAGTTAACTCCACCTGGCTGTATCCAATGCCGTAAGACTTGAGAGAACCTGGCGCATCACCGGTAAGCCCGATCACACTCTGGATGGTGTCATAGGGGGCCCCCGTCACATAGAGCAGGGTCTCCCCTGGCTTCACCGCTCCGTACAGGGCGCAGGTGATAGCGTGGGTACCGTTAACAAACTGAAGGCGTACCAAGGCATCCTCTGTGTGGAAAATCTGGGCGTAGATCTCCTCCAGCGCGTCCCGACCAATATCGTCATAGCCATAGCCAGTGGTACCGGAAAAATAGCTCTCAGCCACCCGGTGGGTCTGGAATGCATCCAGAACCTTCTCTGTGTTGGCCTGAGCAATGGCATCCACCTTGGAAAAGGCCTCCCGCAGATCCTTCTCAGCCTGCTGGACCAAGGCCCGAGTGCGCTCACTTATCTGTAAAGGCATTTATATTCACAACCCTTTTGTTCAAGAGATTATGATCAGTCCAGATCGGCCTCCGCAAAAGCCTGGATCAGGTCGGCTGTCGCTTCCACATCCTTCTTTTCCACCATCTCCACAGGAGAGTGGGTATACCGGCAGGGGACTGATACACCACCGGTGCAAACGCCACCACGAGAACTGTAAATGGCTCCGGCATCGGTGCCGCCGGCCCGGAGCACGTCCAGAGTCGCAGGAATATGCTTCTCTTTGGCTAGCACCTCCAACTTCTTAACCATCTGAGGGTGACAGATTACCGAACGGTCCATGACCTTGATGGCGGCGCCATCTCCCAACTTACAGTTACCCACTTTCTTCTCGTCCCCCACCGTGATATCCACGGCAATGCCGTATTGGGGATCGATTCCATAAGTGGCCGGACCCGCCCCCCGGAGTCCCAACTCCTCCTGTACGGTAAAAACGAAATACACATCGTTTTTCGTCCCTTTCATCTCTTCCAGGGCCATCAAGAGAGCGACACAGCAGATCCGGTTGTCCAGATAGGGAGAGCTGATCCGCTCCCCCAGGAGCAGAGCAGGCGCGTCATAGACAGCTGTATCTCCCAGCTTGACCTGCTTTTCGGCATCCTCCCTGCTCTTGGCGCCGATGTCAATATAGAGGTCGTTGAGGGTCAGCTTCTTCTCATCAGCCTCATCATCCGCGGCAATGACACCCTTTACACCGTTTTTGAAGCGGACGGGAGTGTAAATGCAGGCATAGGGATCCAGCCCACCCAGACGACCAAACCGCAGCTTTCCGTCTTCCTCGACAAAGCTGACAATAAAGCCGATAGAATCCATGTGGGCGGCGAACATGATCCGTGGGCCATTCCCCTTTTTGTGTACGATCAGGTTACCCATCACGTCCCGACGGATGTCATCCGCGTACGGACGGGCCAGGGCTTCGATGGCGTCAGCCACTCCGCTCTCATCCCCGGAGGGACCATGGCAGGCATTGATGGTGGTCAACGTTTTCAAAATATCCATGTTCAAACCTCCTCGGCGGCCACAGCATTGATAAAGAGCCTGGCCAGCTTATGTATATTCTCAAAATCACGGATGCAAGCCACGCTGGACGGGGCATGGAGATACCGTACAGCGGCGCTCATGACCGCGGTACGAACACCCTCTTTGCTCCGCTGGATAGCCCGGGCATCATTTCCGCCGGCAATCATGTGTTTGGTCTGCCAGGGGATATTGTTTTCCTCGGCCAGGGTCCGAATCAATTCGTAGAGTCTCCGGTCGGCCACAGAACCATTGTCCATAAAAGGTACTACCGGACCTTTGCCCAGATCACAGACCCTCTTGTAGCCCTTCACTCCCGCCAGATCGGTGGCGGTGGTAGTCTCCAGGATCAAGGCGATCTTGGGTGTGACCGAAAAGCCTACACCCATCGCGCCCTTACAGCCGATCTCTTCCTGGACGGTGAAGGCAAATGTGCAGTCCATGGGCAGCTCCTCCTTGAGAAGCTCCAGCATGATGGCGCAGCCAAGCCGGTCATCTATGGCCTTGGCTTTGATAAATCCGTCTCCGAATTCGACCACATCGCTGACAAAGGACACATAGTCCCCCGGAGAGACCAGCTTTTCAGCTTCCTCCTTATTCCCAGCACCGATGTCAATGCTCATGTCCTTGACCTCAGGGATCCCTTTTCGCTCCTCCGCGGTGGTCAGATGAATGGGCTTCAGACCGATAATGCCGGGGATTTTCTTCTCTCCAACGGCCACCGGCTTGCCCAGCAGCACCCGGCGGTCAACACCGCCCACGCAGGAGAACTGCAGGTCTCCGTTGGATGAAATACTTTGAATGATCATGCCCACCTCATCCATGTGGGCGGCCAGCATCAGCTTGTTTCCAGTGGCCTTTTTCCCTTTTTTGAAGGCAATCACATTGCCCAGAGCGTCCACCCGGACTTCGTCGGTAAAGGAAGCTGCCTTCTCCCTAATATAGTCCCGGACCTGGTCCTCACAGCCTGAAGGTCCATCCAGAAGACACAACTCTTTTACAGTGTCGATCAGCATACCTGTTCAGCCTCCTTTCCCAGGTTCTCCGCAAAGGAGGCCAGTAGTTTGGCAGTCTGCTCAATATCCCCCAGATCAATGATCTCCACCGGCGTGTGCATGTACTTCAGGGGCAGAGACACGATGGCGGTGGCAATACCCTCCCGGGCTGTTTGGAAATCATCACCATTTGTTCCGGTGTAGCCCGACAGGATCTCTACCTTGTAGGGAATCTTCTGTTCCGTTGCCTTTATTTGCAATCGACTGGACATCCCTCGGGGGATCACAGGCCCGACGCCGATAGCCGGTCCGGAACCAAGCTCACAAGGCACCTGGCTCTCGGACAACCCGGCGGACCGGGCGAAGGTCACATCAACAGCTATGCACCAGTTGGGCATCAGGGCAAAGGCTGCCGTTTTTGCACCCCAGCCGCCGACCTCCTCACAGACCGAACCCAAAATACAGATATCCACATCCCGGTCGATCTCCTTCAGAAGCTCCAGCGTCCGGAGCAAGGCGACAAAGCAGGACCGATCGTCCAGAGACTTGGAGCACACCCGAGCTCCGCTCAGCTCCATAAAGGGCTGCCGGAACACGATGGGCGTTCCCACGGGGACATTCTTTTGGGCTTCCTCCTGCGTCATTCCTATATCAATACCTAACTCCTCAATGGGGGTAGCCTTATCGGCATCCCCCTCCTTCTGCACATGGGGAGCCAAACAAGAGATCACGCCAAAAATGGGCGGCTCGGTGCACACAATGACCTCCCGATCGGCCAGCAGCCGGGAATCCACCCCACCCACATTTCGGAATCGGAGAAAACCATCCTCCATATCAGCTACCGCAAAGCCTACCTCATCCAAGTGGGCATCCAGCAGAAGGGTCTTGGCTCCCGGTTTCCCACAACGGAGAAACCCAACCACGTTTCCGGCCGCATCGGTACGAACTTCATCCACCAGCGACTCCATCAGCTCCGCCGCCACCTGGGCCGCAGGTGCCTCAAAACCGGAGGGCGCACGCCGGGAACAGAGCTTTTTCAATGCCTCTTTTACATCCATTGGATCACTTCCCTTTACTGATCAAAATTTCGTACGATTCGTTTAAAAGTCTCTCCCCGCTCCACAAAATTCTTAAACCGGTCGAAGGAGGCACAGGCCGGAGATAGAATGACCACATCTCCCTTTTGTGCCACCCGGTGAGCTTCCGCTACCGCATCTTCAAAAGCGTGGAACTCCCGGATATCAGGTTCCCCTGCTCGATACTGGAGGGCTGACTCCACTGCAGAGCGAATCTTGGAGGAGGTATCCCCTGTTAGGATCAAATACTTTACATGCTCTACAATCACAGGGCCAAGATCATCAAATGGGATGTGTTTGTCGTATCCGCCGGCAATCAGGATGACCTTTTCAGGGAAGCACTTGAGACCCGCCATGGTCCGGGTGGGGCTGGAAGCGATGGAGTCGTTATAGTACCGGACCCCATCCAGTTCCCGCACCAGCTCAATGCGGTGCTCTACGCCGCCAAAAGAGGATGCAAAAGCCCGGATGGTCTCGTCCTTCACCAGTCCGTTCACCGCTCCAATGGCGGCCATATAGTTTTCCACATTATGGTCTCCAGGCAACAGAATATCCCTGCAGGGCAATACCGCCCGTTCTCCCCCGCTGTCCCGGACCCAGATGGTGCCGTCCCGGAGGAAGATTGCGTCCCCCTCAGGCTCCTCCCTGCGGCTGAACAAGGTGACCTTTCCCTTGGCTACGGGGACAAAGGAACGGGTAATGTCATTGTCGTTGTTGAGGATCACCCGGTCGGATACGCTCTGGTGAAGGAAAATATTCTCCTTGGCTGAGATATACTCTCCCATAGACTTGTGAACATCCAGGTGGTTAGGAGCCAGATTGGTGACCACAGCGATATGAGGACTTAAGTCCATGGTCATCAACTGGAAAGAGGAAAGCTCCACTACGGCAAAATCCGTAGGCTCCATCATCCCTGCGTCGGACAACAGGGGCTTTCCGATATTGCCGCCCAGATAGACATTTTTCCCCTCGGCCTTCAGCAACTTGGCTATGATTGTTGTGGTGGTGGTCTTTCCGTCACTTCCCGTGACCGCGATGATAGGACAGGGGCAAACCTGGAAAAAGACTTCCATCTCCGAAGTAAGCACACTCCCCCGTTCCACGGCAGCTGTCAGCTGGGGTAGATCGGGCCGGAGCCCAGGGGTACGGAAAATCACATCCTGTCCCTTCAGATACTCCAGATAGTCCTCTCCCAGACGGATAGAGGCGCCAAGACTCTCCAGCTCCTCGATCTGTCCGCCGAACTCCTCCCGGGTACGCTTGTCACAGGCCGTGACCTTTGCCCCGGCCCGGAGAAGAAGATGGATCAGTGGGGTATTGGATACCCCGATCCCCAGCACGGCGACCCGTTTTCCCACCATGCTGTTCAGATATTCTCGAATGGTGCCGCTCATAGAGGGTGACCTCCTCCATCGAAGAAATTTCTCCAACATTATACATCATCCAGATAGAGATTTCAACGAAAACAGGTTTGACTTTACCTCTGAAATAAGATAAAATAAGCTGGCAAGCAAGCTGGGCAGCCGCGCCTACGGGACGAAAGGCCCGTGGGTGAGGAAAGTCCGGGCTCCACAGGGCAAGGATAACGGGTAACGCCCGCCGGGGGTAACCCCAGGAAAAGTGCAACAGAGATATACCGCCTCATTCGAGGTAAGGGTGGAAAGGCGAGGTAAGAGCTCACCCGTCTCCCTGGAGACAGGGAGACGCTGTAAACTCTATCCGGAGCAACGCCATGGGAATGCGCAAAGCCGGCCCGGCTGCATTCAGGAGGCGGCTTGAGCGTGCCGGCAACGGTACGTCGAGATAGATGGCTGTCTTAAAGGACAGAACCCGGCTTACAGGCTTACTTGCAATGTGAAAGGGCGCCGCTCATACAGCGGCGCCCTTTCTGTATTTTGTTTTCTGGAGGAAAAAAACTCAGTCCTGCTCCCAGTTGTGCCAGACGTTCTGTACGTCGTCGTTGTCCTCCAACAGCTCCACCAGCTTCTCCATGTTCTTGATATCTTCCTCGGACTCCAACTTCACATAGTTCTGGGGAACCATCTCCACGGCGGCGCTGACAAAGGTGTAGCCCTTGGCTTCCAGCTTCTCCAGCACAGCGCCAAAGTCATCCGGACTGGTGGTGATCTCGAAGACCTCCTCCTCGGCGCTCATGTCCTCCGCTCCCGCATCCAAGGCATCCATCATCATGGTATCCTCGTCCAGATCCTCTCTGTCGATAATGATAACGCCCTTCTGGTCAAAGGACCAGGATACACATCCCGTGGCGCCCAAGCCCTTGCCGTACTTGTCCAACAGGTGCCGGACCTCGGGGGCGGTACGCTGCCGGTTATCGGTCAGCGCGTCCACAATAATGGCCACGCCTGAAGGACCATAGCCCTCATAGGTAACGCTCTCGTAGCTGTCCGTGCTGCCTGATCCCAGCGCTCGGTCAATGGTGCGCTTGATATTGTCGTTGGGCATGTTAGCCGCGCGGGCCTTTGCAATGACTGTAGCCAAACGGGAGTTGTTGGCCGGGTCACCGCTCCCGCCGGTCTTGACCGCCACGATCATCTCTTTGGCGATCTTGGTAAAGGTAGCTGAGCGCTTGGCGTCCGCAGCCCCCTTGGTCTTCTGAATGTTATGCCATTTGGAATGTCCCGACATAGTATCGTTCCCTTCTGAAAAAATTGCTTATTATAGTCTACCATAAGAAAACTGCTTTTGCAACCATTTAGAGACAAGAAAATACCTCTTTCTGTCGCTTTGAGATCAGGACCTCCAGTTCTGGGTACTCTTCCTTCAGCCATTTGACCAGCACTGGGCACACCACGTTTTCCGTGGTAAAATGCCCTGCGTCAATCAAATTGAGTCCCATGGATCTGGCATCCAAAAAGACATTATATCTCACATCAGAGGTAACAAAAGTGTCGCAGCCCTTTTCGACGACCTGGGAGAGCATATCACCGCAGGAGCCGCCGCCCACCGCCACTTTTTTGACTGGCCTGCCCGCATCCTCCAGTCGAAGCCCTGGAGCATGCAACGCCTCACGGACAAAGGCCGCAAAGTCTGTCAGGCTGTCATAGCCCTTCGCCGTCCCCACCCGGCCGATTCCGTAGGGATCTCCGTCCTCGTCCCAGCCATCCTGGTGAAGAAGCTCTATTTCCTTAAGCTTCAGGGCTTCAGCCAGAGCATCATTGACACCGCCCGCCACTGCGTCCAGATTGGTATGGGCGCAGATAGCGGCAATATGGTTTTCGACCAGAGCAAGCAGGATCCTGCCCGTGGGGGTGGCATCCGTAATTCGTTTTACCGGGTGGAAGATAATCGGATGGTGGGAAACAATCAACTGACACCCAGCCTCCCTGGCCTCTTCCACCACATCCTCGGTGATGTCAAGCGCCACCATGACCTTGCTGACCTGTGTTTCTCCCCTGCCAACCAGAAACCCGGAGTTATCAAAGGACATTTGATAAGCAAAAGGGGCCAGATTGTCCAGATGATCGTAGATTTCCTTTACTGTTGCCACTGTTCCCACTCCTTCTTGAGCTCATCGACCTCCCTGGCCGCCAGCTCATACCACTTTTTCTTTTCTATGTCCTCAGGACGTTGAGATTTTTCCAATCCAGCCACCGCCCTGCGAAGTTTTTGTAGTTCCTGTGTCAGGTAACGGCTTCGCAGGGGGCTGTCCATGTCAGGGCTCTGTCTGCCCACCCAGATCTCCCCTTCGGCAAGGGGTTTCATCTGCCCCGGAACTGTCAGGAGGATCACATACAGGGTCCCTCCCTCCTCCACCAGCACCTCCCGAAGGATCGAAAAAACGTTGTCAGACAGATATCTGCGTAGGCCATCCATGCCGCTCATAGCCTGTAGGATGTAAAGATGGCCTTCCTCCTTTGCCCAACGGGCTCTATGGAGGATTTCCGCAATGGTCTCCCCGCCCATGCCGGTAATAACCACCGCCTCCGCCTCTGCGGCTGAAATCCCCGAAAGGCCATCGCAAAGTCGAAAGTCTATCCTGTCCGAAACGCTCCACCGGTCTGCCAATTCCCGTGCGCGGCTCAATGGGCCGGGACGCAGATCGGAGGCTACAGCCGAACGCACCAGGCCATGCTGTACCAGCCACACCGGCAGTCGGCCGTGGTCCGTGCCGACATCGACCAACCTGGACCCGGGCGGCACAAGTTGCGCTACAGCCTTCAGCCGAGGGGAAAGTGAAAACGAGCGTTTCATGAGGATACCTCCACAAAAGAAAAAGGAGCGGCCGGAAAAAGCCGTTCCTTTTCTACTCTGTTCACTGCGCAGCGGGGACCAGCTTGTTGATTTCGGCCAACAGGGCATCCACATCAACGCCATGGACCATGCAGGCCTGCTCCACAGTCTCTCCACGGGAAGCCGGACAGCCCAGGCAGTGCATGCCAATGGACATAAAGACAGGCGCAGTCTCAGGAGCAATGTCCAGAATATCGCCGATAATAGTATCTTTTGTGATCTGTGCCATAGCAAAATACACCTCCAGTCAAAATTTCAGAGCGGTTAAAACTCTGGTACATATTATAGCCGCTGTCGATGTATTTTTCAACAGGAAAATGAAAACGGACTTCCCTTTTTGTCGGAAAGTCCGTTTTATGTGCGGGGATGAGCCTTGTTATAAACATCCTTCAACTTTTGATTGATAACCTGGGTATAGACTTGGGTGGAGGAAATATCAGCATGTCCCAGCATTTCCTGAATAGAACGCAAATCTGCGCCGTTTTCCAACAGGTGGGCGGCAAAGGAGTGGCGCAGTGTGTGAGGCGTGATATCCTTTTTGATCCCGGCCTGATCCTGATAGTGCTTGATGATCTTCCAAAACCCCTGCCGAGACATTCGGGAGCCGTTCATATTGACAAACAGGGCCCGCTCATCCGGCTGCTCAATAATTTGAGGCCGGACATGCTCAATATAATCAGCCAAAGCCCGAACCGCAGTGGGGTATAACGGAATGATACGCTCTTTTTTCCGCCCTGTGCAGCGAAGGAAGCCTGCACTCAGATTCAAGTGCTCTAGATTCAGATTGATAAGCTCGGTCACCCGGATGCCGGTGGCATAGAGAAGCTCCAGCATAGCCTTATCCCGACAGCCCTTGGCGTCACGGGGATCCGGCTGCTCCAGAAAAAGCTCTACTTCTTTGCTGGTAAGGATCTGAGGTAGCTTGCGTTCCACCTTTTCCAAGGAAACACCCTTAGCCGGGTTGGTCGGAACGATCCGTTCCCCCAGCAGATAGCTGTAAAAAGATTTAAGGGACGCAAGAGAGCGGGTAACAGTAGCTACAGACTTTCCCAAGCTCAGAAGATATTTAGTATAGCGGTCCACATCGGCCTGAGCCGCATTTTCAGGAGAGAGATTTTCACTATCGAGCCATTGAAAGTACTGGTTAACATCTCTAGTATAGGAACAGAGCGTATTCTCGGAGGAATGCTTTTCCTTCTCCAGATAGGCCTGATAGGCCGCCAACAGATCCATTCTCTCACCCTCTTTCCCGCTAAATCTCTGCTTAAAGCATTAAGCTGGCCCAATCTGATATCATAAAAGGGACCAAATAACACTCCAGCAAGAGGCTCACAAGCAATGCCACGGCACACAAACCGCACCGAAAAAAATACTCTCTGCTATATGAAAGCTCCCGCCTTCCCTGTCCAGAGTTACGAGCTGCCCGTGTACATGCCGAAGAAAAGCTCTGAACAGACAAAAGAAAAAATGCCGGGATAGCTACTATGGCAGGAATCCCAATTAACAGGAAAGCCGCCGTCAGTCCAGCCCCCCCAAAGGCCCGGGAGAAAGAAGCCGCAGAAAAGGCCAGGAAAAACCCACGCAAACCAGACAGGATCGGGACCCCAAATAGTCCCAGGGCGGAAAAGCCCATAAAAAATGCCGCTATAGGCCAACGAACACAGTGCCAAAGAAGCTGAAAAAAATCAGGAAAGACCATCCCGCCATCCTTGGCCAAGGACAAAAAGCGCTCCAAAAAAACACTTAACGCCTCAGCCCCACTCTCAGTTGCCCGAAAAGCCAGCAAGCAGCCGGTTATAGTGCCAAGGGCAAAAAAAGCCGCCGTCACGACAAGGGCAGAAACGCCCTCTGCCGTCGGCGACCACCAGAATCCTGTGATAGGTTTTCGCATGGCGCCTCACCTCCATAACGCATTCTATGCAAGGAAGGACAAGTCCATGCCGATTCGGTGTATAGTTCACCCAAAAGACGTAACCCTATTTTAATCTACTTTCTTTCGTAAAGCAACCCTTTTTTTGAAAAAATTTCATTATGTTACAATTTTATGTTAATAGAATTATGTTAACAGTGTTAGCCGTCTCTGTGTCTACATCTGTCTCTACACCCCAGAGATTATCAAAAATCACAAGATGTTGGGCGGTCGATAACTTTACATCCCAAGATTTGGTGAGTAGTTATTATGTAAACTACGGTACGCCACACTTATTAATGGTACGGAAATTTTTGTCAACGTCCGCTCCTCTTTTTTGATTTTTGGGGTTGTCTCCGCCCTCCCCTTCCCAAAATGCCGGCTGCTGCGCCGCCGCACAAGTCACCGCAAAGCATCCCGATGCCGCCACTCTCCAGAGAAAGGGTATCATATATCAAGACCCCAAAAGTAAGTTGGATCAGAAACAACACAGTACCCACCGCTATCCCAACAAACAACCCCCGAGCCGGACAACTGCGGACGGCAAACATTCCGCCCAAAAAGCTACTGAATATGCAGCTTATAACTATGATCTGGTCGCGCTGCCCTGCCTCCAACAATCCCTTCGAGATTCCCATAGAAGCCAGAAAAAGGAGTAACAGGCAAAGAAGCACGGAACCGACACCGCCCAATAAAACCGATTTCCCATACCGCAGGAGAATGGTGCTCTGGTCTTCCTCGTTTTTTCGCATAGAAATACCCTCCCCACATGAATCTGTTCCACTCTATGTGAGAAGGGCATCGGACATGTCATTTTTCCGTTGTAACGTTTACAAAAAAATAACGCCGCATGATCTGCGGCGTTATTTTTTTCAAATTATTTTGCGCTCTCGTCCGAAGCGGACAGCTTGCCAGCCACCGCTTCCTTTTTAAACTCGATCCGCACCCGGTCAGCACCGGTCTCGATTACCACATTACCCTCCTTGATGGCACAAATGGTTCCCACCACTCCGCCGATGGTTTGGATCACATCGCCCACGCCCAACTCAGCACGCATTTTGGCCTCTTCTTTTTTTCGTTTGTTCTCTGGGCGAATCATCATGAAGTACATAAGCACGAACATTGCCACAAGCAAAATAATCGATTCATAACCACCCATGTAAGATACCTCCAAGAAATAATTCCTAATGCAAACGGTAAAATGTAGTATATACTATAATCGGACAATTTGCAAGGCTTTCGCTGAAATTAAATCTTCCGGTCCAGCTTTTCGCTGTATTCTGCCCGGAATTGAGCGAAGGTCCCAGTATCCAAAGCATCTCTAATGCGTTCCATCAACGTGTTATAAAAGTAGAGATTATGGAGCACAGCCAGCCGCATAGCCAACATCTCCCCTGCCACAAACAAATGACGGAGATAAGCCCGCGAAAAATGTCGGCAAGCAGGGCAATGACAGGTAGAGTCAATGGGCGATCCATCCAGCTTGTACTTTTCGTTTTTCAGATTGATGGACCCTTCCCAGGTATAGAGACGTCCATGGCGTGCATTCCGGGCCGGCATGACACAATCAAAGAAATCCACTCCACGGGCCACCGCCTCGATGATATTGGAGGGTGTCCCTACCCCCATAAGATACCGGGGTTTCCCGGCGGGCATGTGAGACTCCACCGCGTCAATGATATCGTACATGACCTCGGTAGGCTCCCCTACCGCCAGACCGCCGATGGCATAACCCTCACAGTCCACCTTTTTGATCTCTTCCATATGCCAGATCCGCAGATCGGGAAAGGTGGCTCCCTGGTTGATACCAAACAACATTTGCTGTGGATTGACCACATCCGGCTGAGCGTTCAGTCTGTCGTGCTCAACCTTACACCGTTCCAGCCAGCGAGCAGTCCGCTCACAGGAGGCCTTTGCATAGTCATAGGCAGCCGGATTTTCCACACATTCATCAAAGGCCATGGCAATGTCGCTGCCCAGATTGGACTGGATCTGCATGGACTCCTCCGGTCCCATGAAAATCCTGTGTCCATCAATATGGGAGGAGAAATAGACCCCCTCCTCCTTGATTTTCCGGAGTCCCGCCAGGGAAAAAACCTGAAATCCGCCCGAATCAGTGAGAATTGGTCCATCCCAATCCATAAATTTGTGGAGCCCTCCCAGTTGCCGCACCACTTTATCCCCCGGCCGGAGATGAAGGTGATAGGTATTAGAAAGCTCGATCTGACAGCCGATCTCCTTCAGATCATGGGTTGAAACACCGCCCTTGATCGCACCCTGAGTGCCAACATTCATGAAAACAGGGGTCTGGACCATCCCATGAGCGCAGGTGAATACCCCCCGCCGGGCTCTCCCCTCGGTTTTGATTATTTCAAACACAGGAAAACTCCTTTACTTAGTTTTTTCCTCTCTCAGGAGATAAACATGGCATCGCCGAAGCTGAAAAAGCGGTATCTTTCCTTTACTGCCTCAGCATAAGCATCCAGAATATGCTCCCGTCCTGCCAGAGCTGAGACCAGCATGATCAACGTAGACTCCGGCAGATGGAAGTTAGTGATAAGGGCATCCATCACTTTGAACCGGTAGCCCGGATAAATATAAATATTGGTCCAACCGGCACTCTCCGTCAGACTTCCGTCCTCCCCCGCCCAACTCTCGATCGTACGGCAAGAGGTGGTGCCAACACAGATAACACGACCACCATTTTTCCTGGTCTCATTGATGGTTTTTGCCGTTTCCGATGAAATCATACAGTATTCTGAGTGCATTTCATGTTCCAGCGGATCCGCCTCCTTGACGGAGCGGAAAGTACCAAGTCCTACATGGAGTGTAACGTAGCAAAGTTTTACACCATTTTCCTGCACTTCAGACAGCAATTCCTTTGTGAAATGGAGTCCCGCTGTAGGAGCGGCAGCCGAGCCTACCTCTCGTGAGTAGACGGTCTGATACCGCTCTGGGTCATTCAGTTCCTCTTTGATATAAGGAGGTAGGGGCATTTTTCCAAGCTGCTCCAAAATTTCCAGGAAAATCCCCTCATAGTGGAACTCCACCACCCGGTTTCCACCAGGAAGCTCCTCCAGCACGGTGGCAGCGAGCAGAGAACCATCCCCAAAAGAAATCTTCTGTCCGGGTTTTAACTTTCGGCCCGGACGCACCAGGCATTCCCATTTCTTCTCTCCTTTATCCAGGAGAAGCAGCACCTCCGCCGCGCCGCCGGAAGGATCCCGATGTCCCAAAAGCCGCGCCGGCAAGACCCGACTGTCATTGAGCACCAAGCAATCTCCGGGGCGAAAAAACTGGGGCAACTCGTAGAAATGATGATGCTGGATATCTCCCGTCTGCTTGTCCAAAACCATCAGTCGGGAACCATCCCGGCGCGTCAAGGGCGTCTGCGCAATCAGCTCCGGCGGAAGGTCATAATAAAAATCTGAGGTTTTCATCCCTGGTCGTCCTGCTTTCTCAGTAGATTTCCACGCCGGGGTAGTAGAAGGTCAGGATATCCTCAAAGGTAAATCCCTTGCTCGCCATAGAATAGGCCCCCCACTGACTCATCCCCACGTTGTGGCCCCATCCGGAGCCCTGAATGGTAAAAAGGATCTCCCCTGTGGCGCTTCCCCCATAAGGGCCTGAAAGTTCTTCCTCTCCTGAGGCGGAGATGACCCAAAGGTCTCCATCCAACTGCGCTGTTTTTCCGTTTCCGTTGATTGCATATACTCCGCTCATAGTAGTCAAAGCCGTTCCGTCCTGTGTATAGTAAGCCCCTCCGCTGGTTTCTCCACTTGCCGTTACTGAATAGCGCATGGAACGCAGTCCCAGAAGGTCCCGAACTCCGCTTTGATGTACAAAGGGCCAGGATTTTCCGTTAGCGTCGACGAACGCAATGGATTTCACATTCCCGTTGGCTGTCAGTTCTGTGATCCGGAAGTCAACGATTACCGCGTTCCCATAGCCCTTGTCCCGAAGCAGCTGAGTCAATTCGGAGGTGGTAAAGCTCTTGGTCCAGCTAGAATAGTAGTTCAGCTTCGTCACATCTGCCTCATAGGGATCTATCACCCCCCGAAGATAAGGATAGTCGGTATTTCCTCCCCACACATTACGGATATCCTCGGTGGCGCCACCGTCGGAAGAAAAATAGTAAATCTCAGCGGGTTTACCATCATACCATATCCTAAGGCCTGTGGTTTCCGCAGTGGCCTGGGCCGTACGGGTATTGGTCTTATCCATCCCCGGATAGGCCTGGCAATGTGTGCTGTTACAAATATCAAATCCGTTGGCGCTGTGATTTCCTTTTCGCAGATTCTGCTCATAGTAAGTACGCGCGCAAACAGCTTGGGCCTTCAAGGCCTCCAGGGGCCAACTGGGGCTCATCTCCTGGGAGATGACACATTCAGCATAGTCATTGAGGGGCAGCACATTGGAGACCGTCAGATTGCCGCCGCCCACCCGATAATATTGGAAGGCGCCATAGTAACGAACGCTTTTAAACCAAGTTACAGTCTTTACTGAGTCATCCAGGCCCGGTTTTACAATAAAGGGAATATCCTTCCCGCCGTCAAACTGGAAAAGAATCCGAGAGGTCCCACGGCTGACCACAGACATTCCATACATGCTGGTCTCCCCCACCGTGCCGCCTGCGGCATCAGCAGCAGCTTGAGCTGCTTCTCTGGTCTCATAAGAGCCGGAACGGACCTGCCAGCCACCTTGGATCCAGGCGGGGAAGCCGCCCTCATACCCCTGTGCCGCCACCAACGCTTCCTCGTATGTTGCGGCCTCAATCGGATACTGAACATGGAAACAACCTACCATAATATTGGAGGTAATCTTGTCGGAATAGCTCATATACCCGTTGTCGCTGCCATACCATACTGGCCAGGCCTTAACCACCGAGATATTGATCTCCTCTGTGCTGCCCAGGGGCTGAAAAACCCGGTCAGCATCCAGGTAACCGAAGCGGTAGCCGGTTCCCACATCCACCTGAAGGTTAGCTCCAGGCAAGGCATTGCTGCCATAGGCCAAACCTACAATGATGGTAGAGTCCTCCGGAAGACCACTCTTCCCAGGGGTGACCTCGGGCGATGTGGATGCCGGAGCCTCCTGTGTATAGGAATCGGTTGGAATAAGCGGGGGTTCTTCCCCTTCATCTCCCTGAGCAGCATAGACCCAAGGATGCATGGAAAGAACTAAAGAAAGGACACACAGAACGGGCAACCATTTTCGTTTCATTGTTTGCTCCTCTTTGAGTATTGATTGACACAACAGACCGTTTTATGGTAGTATCGCAGTATTGGATAAGGGTCACGCTAAAACGGCGAACAGATACACATACTATTTTTATTATAATACAAAATTCGACGATGGTAAAGTCTATGTTTTCGGCATATATAATTTTGTGAGACGGAGGTCGATTATCATGAAAAAATTTAAAGTAGGTATTATCGGTGCCACCGGCATGGTGGGACAGCGTTTTATCACACTGACCAACACACACCCCTGGTTTGAACTCACCGTTTTGGCTGCCAGCGCTCGGAGTGCCGGTATGCCTTATGGGAAAGCCATAGAAGGCCGTTGGAAGTTGGACGTCCCCATGCCGCAGGAAGCTCAAAACATGATCGTTCTGGACGCCGAGGCGGACCGGGAAAAAATTGCCGCTCAGGTGGATTTTGTTTTCTCCGCCGTAGACATGAAGAAGAACGAGATCCGGGCTCTGGAGGAGGCATACGCCAAACTGGAGTGCCCGGTGGTCTCCAACAACTCAGCTCACCGCTGGACTCCCGATGTGCCCATGGTAATCCCCGAGATCAACCCGGAGCACATCGAGGTCATTCCCTTCCAGCGCCAGCGGCTTGGGACAAAGCGGGGCTTTATCGCCGTCAAATCCAACTGCTCCATCCAGAGCTACGCCCCCGCTCTCTCCCCGCTTCGGGAGAAATATGGGCTGACAAAGGTTCTGGCCTGCACCTACCAGGCCATCTCTGGAGCCGGCAAGACCTTCGAGACCTGGCCCGAGATGGTAGATAATCTGTTTCCCTACATCTCCGGCGAGGAAGAAAAGAGTGAGCAGGAGCCGTTGAAGGTATGGGGCCACATTGAGAACGGCGTCATTGTCAATGCGGAAGTTCCCTCCATTACCGCCCAGTGCCTCCGGGTACCTGTGAGCAACGGTCACACCGCCGCGGTCTTTGTCTCCTTTGAGAAAACGCCTTCCATGGAGGAAATCAAGGAAATTTGGGCCAATTTCAAGGGCCTCCCTCAGGAGCTGGACCTTCCCTCCGCTCCCAAGCAGATGTTCCATTATTTTGAGGAACCCGACCGCCCTCAGGCTCGTCTGGACCGGGATTTGGAGGGAGGCATGGCCATTTCCATCGGTCGGCTTCGCCCCGACACCCAGTACGACTATAAATTTGTCTGTCTCTCCCACAACACCCTGCGGGGCGCCGCCGGCGGCGCTGTGGAGCTGGCTGAGCTGCTCTGTGCCATGGGTTATATGGACTAAAATCTAAGCGAAAGGAGATATATCTATGAGAGAACCTGTGTTCAGCGGCGCCTGCACCGCTATCGTCACCCCGTTTGATAAGAGCGGCACCGTCAATTACGACGCCTTCGGCGCCCTCATCGAAGAGCAGATCGCTGAAGGAATAGATGCCATCTGTGTCTGCGGTACTACCGGTGAAAGTGCTACCATGTCCATCCGCGAACACATCGCCGTGGTGGAATACTGCGTTAAAAAGGTAAACCACAGAGTCAAAGTGGTGGCCGGTGCGGGCAGCAACGATACCTCGGCCGCCGTTTACCTTTCCCAGCACGCCCAGGATTCGGGGGCCGACGCCCTGCTTCTCGTCACCCCCTACTACAACAAAGCTACCCAGGCTGGTCTCATCAAGCACTATGAGTACATTGCGGACCGGGTAGACCTGCCTATCATCCTTTACAATGTGCCCTCACGCACCGGGGTGAGCTTTACCGCCGAAACCTATAAAAAGCTGTCCGAAAACCCCAAAATCAACGGTGTCAAAGAAGCTAGCGGCAACTTCTCCCTCTTGGCTCACACTCGTTTTCTCTGTGGGAATGATTTCTACATATGGTCAGGCAACGATGATCAGGTGGTCCCCATGATGAGCCTTGGAGCTAAAGGAGTCATCTCGGTGGCGTCCAATATCGTGCCTCAGGTCATGGTCAAGATGAGCCACCTTTGTCTGGAGGGGAATTTTTCCGAAGCCGCTGCGCTCCAGCTTAAGTATATGGATTTTATCGACGCCCTTTTTGTGGATGTGAACCCCATTCCCATCAAAACCGCCCTCAATCTGGCCGGAAAAAATGCCGGCGGCCTTCGGCTTCCCCTTTGCGATATGACAGAGGCACATCTGGAGATCCTGCGCTCCTCCATGGTCCGCATGGAGCTTCTGAACAAAAGCGAGAAAGGACGTTAAAATATGCTCCGAGTACTGATTTCCGGCTGTAACGGCCATATGGGACGGGTTTTGACCCAGCTTTGCGAAGAAAGCGAAGAAGTGGAGATCGTCGGCGGTTTTGACCTCCTAGGTTGCGGAAATGGAGCGTTTCCGGTCTGGGATTCCCCCGCCGCCTGTCCGGTATCTGCCGATGTGGTCGTAGATTTCTCTGCGTCTGCCGCGCTCCCCGCACTTTTGGATTTCGGCCTTTCCCGCCGAATCCCACTGGTCCTTTGCACCACTGGCTATACCGAGGAACAAAATGCCAGTATTGCACAGGCCGCTAGGATCATCCCGATCTTTCGTTCCGCAAACATGTCTCTGGGGATCAATGTTCTCTCTGCATTGGTAACTAAGGCTGCAGCGGCCTTGCTTGGGTTCGATGTGGAAATCGTTGAGCGCCATCACAACCGGAAACTGGATGCCCCCAGCGGAACCGCGCTTATGCTGGCCGAAGCCGCCGCCAAGGGACTTCCCTATAAACCCACTCCCGTCTATGACCGACAAAGTGTCCGCAGGCCGCGGGACATTCGCGAGATTGGCATTGTCTCTGTTCGAGGCGGCAATATTGCCGGCGATCATGAGGTTATTTTCGCTGGACGCAACGAAATTATTGAGCTGAAACATTCGGCCATGAGTCGTGAGGTTTTTGCCTCAGGAGCCCTTCGGGCTGCTCACTTTCTTGTGGGTAAAGCTCCTGGGCTTTATAACATGGATGACTTGGTTCAGCAAATCGTTTGACATGGGAAGACGCCCGGAACTTAAAGGATTCCGGGCGTCTTTTTTCATAACGTTATAACTCGCTGGAGGATGTCTCCTTCTCCTCCTCGGAAAGCAGTTCCAGGGGAATACCATTAGCGTCGATCCCCATTCTCGCCAGCCGCTCATCCGCCAGTTCCCGAACGACCGTACAAATAACCGCGAAAGTGGGGACACCCAGCAACATCCCGGCGAAGCCAAAAAGCCCGCTTCCTACCACGATAGAAATTAGGACCCAAATGGGAGACAGGCCGGTGGAATTGCCCAAGATCTTGGGACCAAGAATGTTTCCATCAAACTGCTGAAGCGCCAGGATCAACGCACCAAATATCAGCGCGGACCAAGGATCCACGATGACCAGAATGAGAAGACTGGGAACCGCACCGATGATAGGACCAAAGAACGGAATGATATTTGTGAGCCCGATCACCGTGCTGATCAATGCCGCATAGGGGATCCGGAATATGGTAGTAAGCAGGAAACACAGCACTCCAATGATAAACGAATCAAGAAGCTTTCCATTGAAGAAACCTACAAAAATGATGTTTGCCTGCCGCCCCAGCTTCAAGAGCCGCTGTGCTCCATTCGGAGACATGAACGCAAAAATCAGTTTTTTAAACTGCCGTATCAAACGCGCCTTCCCTGTCAACATGTATATGGAAGCGATCAGAGCAGTGATGCCGTTGATCACTCCGTTGCCAATCGCCACGCCAAAATTGAACAGTTCCGGGAGGGCATTCAGAGCTGATTTCGCAATATCTACAAAGCTTGTTGTGCTTTCACTCAGTTGCTCATAAATATCCGTGACCTCCGCGGCGATCTCTGGGCTGAGTTCCAAACCGGAGATAAACTGTCGGACGATCCCATCCAACTCCATCACATAGGAGGAGATGCTTCCCGCCAAGCTGGCCGCAGAATTCAGGATCTGAGGGATCACCAAAAGGAGCAGTATCACAATGCACAGTAAGGCAATCAGGTAGACCGTAATAATGGACAAGGCCCTTCGGCATCTCAGCTTATGAAATACAGTTCGTTCAAAAAAGTTGATGGGTGCATTCAGCAGAAAGGCAATGGAAAACCCAACCACAAAGGGTGAGAGTATATTCATCAGCCCCCGAAGGGTCTCTTTCACCTGAGGAATATGGGTCAACGTAAGGTAAAGCAACATTCCAGCGCATACCACCAGCAGATTTGAAAGGCCCCTTGAATCAAGGGAATACCACTTGCGACGGTTGTTATCCATCTGTCCACCCCCTAACATGGAAAATTCTACCACAGATTTACCTGCCTGTCACCACCCGGTGGAACACTTTTTTGCCTTTCTTAAGAATCAGTCCTTCCCCAGAGAAGGCAGCCGTGTCAAATCGGACTGTATGATCCGTGGCCTTTTCGCCGTTGACCTCCACGCCTCCCTGCTCCACCAGTCTGCGGGCTTCCTTCCGGGAGGGAGCCAAGCCGCATTTCACCATCAGGTCCAGAAGCCCAATCGTCCCTTCGGCCAGGTCATCGGGTCCCAACGTGGTACTGGGCATGCTGGCAGCATCTCCCCCTCTGGAAAACAACGCCCGCGCGGCATCCTGGGCTTTTCTGGCCTCCTCCTCACCGTGGACCATCTTGGTCAGCTCAAAAGCCAGGATCTCTTTGGCCTCGTTGAGCTTCGCACCCTGCCAGTGGTCCATCTCATCGATCTGCTCCAGGGGCAGAAAGGTGAGCCAGCGAATGCACTTCATCACATCGGCGTCACCTACATTGCGCCAGTATTGATAGAATTCAAAGGGGCTGGTCTTGTTGGGATCCAGCCAGATGGCATTACCCGCCGTCTTGCCCATCTTATTGCCCTGAGAATCAGTGAGCAGGTTGATGGTGAGGGCATAGGCATCCTTTCCCAGCTTCTTCCGGATCAGCTCGGTGCCCCCCAGCATGTTGGACCACTGGTCGTTGCCGCCAAACTGCATATTGCAGCCCACAGTCTGGAACATGTGATAGAAATCATAGGACTGCATGATCATATAGTTGAATTCCAGGAAGGAAAGGCCCTTCTCCATACGTTGCTTGTAGCACTCAGCCCGGAGCATGTTGTTTACCGAGAAGCAGGGGCCCACTTCCCGAAGCAGATTAACATAGTTCAGATTCAGCAGCCAATCGGCATTGTTAAGCATCATAGCCTGCCCAGGCCCCTCGCCAAACTCGATAAAGCTCTCCATCTGCTTCTTGAAGCAGGCTGCATTGTGGTTGATATCCTCACGGGTAAGCATCTTCCGCATATCAGTGCGGCCTGAGGGGTCACCGATCATAGTGGTACCGCCGCCGATAAGGGCAATGGGCTTGTTGCCCGCCATCTGGAGCCGCTTCATCAGCGTCAGAGTCACAAAGTGACCGGCAGTCAGGCTGTCGGCTGTACAGTCATAGCCAATATAAAAGGTCGCCTTGCCGTTGTTGATCAGTTCCTTGATCTCTGGCTCGTCAGTAACTTGGGCAATCAGGCCACGGGCTTGCAGTTCATCATAAATAGTCATTGCTTCTCTCTCCCTTTTCATTTTTCAGGGGACAAAAATTCCCCCTGTCCTGCTGGACAGAGGGCGTCAAACACGCGGTACCACCTCTGGTTCACCTTTTCCTCACGAAAAAGGCCTCGGGCCGTGCAGTCACACGGCAATGCTATAACGGGCAAACCCGGCTCACCCTACTGACCTTTCGCGTTTGGGCGGCGGCTCCGAGGGGTATTCACTACCGTCCACCCTCCCCCTTTCACCAACCGGGGGTTCTCTATGCGGCGTAAACAGAAGCTACTTGGCCTCTTCATCACTGTATGGGGTATTATAATATGGGAAAATCTCTTTGTCAAGGAAAACAGCTACTGCTTGGAAAAGTATTTGATCTCCACCTGGGGCGCATCGCAAGTATAACCGATCCTTTTATAAAGATGATGATTTGAGATGGGGTTTGTCTGATCAACATATAGATAAGGCGTTTTCTTTCTGCTCAGGATCTCCGCTGTAAGCGCAGTGACAATCTGCCGTGCAAAGCCCTGCCCCCGATATTCAGGGAGCGTGTATACGGCAGAGATGGCACAAAGCCTCACAGTCTCACGGGTCGTCTTTGCCATGGAAACGAGCTTCCCCTCCCGCCGAATACAGGCGTAGGTGCCAATTTCCGCCCAGATACGCTCCTCGATTTTCGTAAGATCGATCGTCTCCTGCACGGCCTCCTGATAGAACTTTTCAGTCAGTGCCGGGATCTCATTCACTTCCGCAGGGGAGGCGTGAAATACTTTGGAGGTAGCACAGCCATGGAAATCGGTACAGATCATGGTCATCATGGATACATGAATCTTATGGGAACCACCTGCCATCACTTCATAATGAGAGAGAAATGTTTCCGGCAGAGAGCCTTTCCCCAACACCTTTCCAAAGGTCAGACCGTTGTGAATCAGAGCTTCCGCGAGCTGGCCGCAAAGCTCCTCCGCACCGAAAAGCACCATGGGAAATTCCAGGTAGCGGATGGCCAGAAGAATATGGGCTCCCTCTTCGACCCAAAGGGAAAAGCCGTCCCGATTGTCGGGCATTCTCTTGGCATTCCCGACAAAGAAAGCCATATCCAGAGGATAGCGGTCGATAATTGGCCGATTTTCCGTCAGAAATTCCGTTCCCGAACCATAAATTCTTACCATAGTCCCCCTCCTTCCCGGTTGAAACAGATTATAATACTATGAAAAATTCGGGTCAGAAAAAGAATGGTCATATAGCAGATTTTCATTGCCGAACAACGGAGAATATGATAAAATAATCAATTATCGGAAAGGAGGTCGTTTTATGCTGTTTATTTGCTATCCCAAATGCTCCACCTGCAAAAAAGCGCAAGCCTGGATGGATGCCAAAGGTATCCAGTATGAATCCCGGGATATCAAGCTCCAAAACCCCACAGAGGACGACCTGCGACAGTGGCACAAGCAGAGTGGCCTCCCCCTTCGGCGATTTTTCAATACCAGTGGGCTACAGTACAAGGCCCTGTCTCTCAAAGAAAAACTGCCCACTATGAGCGAAGAGGAACAATTTTTCCTTTTGGCCTCCGATGGAATGCTGGTCAGGCGTCCTCTCCTGATCGGAGACAGCTTTGTGCTTGTGGGCTTTCAGGAAAATGAGTGGGCAGATCATCTTTTGGTCTGATTTTTCAAACTATTACAGAACAGCTTAAAGGAGTGTTTTCCTATGTCAGAAGAAATGAAATCAGTCATGGGCCAGAATTTTATCCATGATTTTATTGACGAAGAGCTCGCTCTCGGCGGTCGGTGCGAGGGCAAACAGGTTCACACCCGCTTTCCGCCTGAACCCAACGGATACCTCCATATCGGCCACGCCAAAGCCATCTTTATTGACTTTGGCACCGCAGAAAAATATAGCGGCATCTGCAACCTTCGTATGGACGACACTAACCCCACTAAGGAGGACGAAGAGTTCGTGGATGCCATCCAGGAGGATATCCACTGGCTGGGGTATGATTGGGATGATCGGTTCTATTTTGCGTCAGATTACTTTGACCAGATGTATGAATATGCGGTAGAGCTTATCAAAAAAGGACTTGCCTATGTCTGTGAGCTTACTCCCGAGGAATTTAAGGAGTACCGGGGCGATGTAAATACTCCAGCTCGCTCTCCCTGGCGCGACCGTCCTATTGAGGAATCCTTGGACCTGTTTGCCCGCATGAAGGCAGGCGAGTTCCCCAACGGAAAATATACCCTTCGAGCTAAGATTGACCTGGCCAGCGGCAACTTCAATATGCGGGATCCGGCCATTTACCGAATCAATCATATGCACCACCACCGCCAGGGAGACAAATGGTGCATCTATCCCATGTATGACTTCGCCCACCCGCTGGAGGATGCCCTGGAGGGGATCACCCACTCCCTCTGTTCTTTGGAATTTGAAGATCATCGCCCCCTTTATGACTGGGTGATCGAGAATTGCCCAGTCCCTGCCAAGCCCCGGCAGATCGAGTTTGCCCGGCTGGGCATCAACTACACGGTCATGAGCAAGCGGAAACTCCGCCAACTGGTAGAGGAAGGCCGGGTCTCCGGCTGGGATGATCCCCGTATGCCCACCCTGTGCGGCCTCCGCCGCCGGGGCTACACCCCTGCCGCTATCCGGGATTTTTCCGAGCGTAACGGTGTCACCAAGGCCCCCAGTGTGGTAGAGTTTGGTTTTTTGGAGCACTGTCTGCGGGAGGATCTGAACCTGACTGCCCCCCGGGTCATGGCGGTCCTTCGCCCGGTGAAACTGGTCATTGATAACTATCCAGCCGGCAAGGTTGAGACCTTTACGGTCGAAAACAACCCAAACCGCCCAGAGGACGGCACGCGGGAGGTCTCCTTCTCCCGGGAGATTTATGTGGAATCCGAGGATTTCCTACCCGAACCCATCCCCAAGTATAAGCGGCTCTTCCCTGATGGACCCGAGTGCCGGCTGAAAGGTGCCTATCTGATCAAATGCACAGGCTATGAAACGGATGAGGCCGGGAATGTAACTTTGATCCATGCGGAGTACGACCCGGACAGCCGGGGAGGCGATCCCGCCGACGGACGGAAAGTCAAGGGCGCCACCCTTCACTGGGTAGATGCAGCTACCGCAGTGGATGCCGAGATCCGGCTTTATGACAATCTGTTTTCTGATGAGGCTCCCGATGCCGGGAATAAAAATTTCCTTGACTGCCTCAATCCCAACTCACTGGAAGTGTTGACCGGCAGCAAGGTCGAGGCGAGCCTGGCAGGTGTCCCCATGCCCCAGCCCGGAAAAACCTCGCCCAGTTATCAGTTCATGCGTCAGGGATATTTCTGTCTCGATAGCCGGGACGCCCGGCCAGATCATCTAGTGTTCAACCGTTCGGTCAGCCTGAAGGACAGCTTTAAGTTCTGATTAAGGAGGGGCCTTTTCGTGTATCAGTTTCGAAATGACTATTCCGTAGGATGCCACCCCGTAGTGCTTGAAGCACTGTCCGCTGTCAACACTGAGCATGTGGTCGGCTATGGCGCCGATCCTTATACTCAAAAATGCGCCGACCTGATTCGCGAACTCTGCGGCACGCCAAACGCTGATGTACAATTTATGGTGGGCGGAACCCAGACGAACTTCACCGCTATCGCCGCTTTTCTTCGGCCCTGGGAGAGTGTGCTCTCCCCCGTCTCAGGACATATTAATGGCCATGAATCTGGTGCCGTGGAAGCCACCGGTCATAAAATCATCCCGATTCACACCCCAATTAACGGCAAACTCTCTCCCTCCCTGTTGCTCCCCATTCTGGATGAGTGTAAAGATAAACACCTTACCATGCCCCGCCTGGTCTACATTTCTGATGCAACCGAGACCGGTAGTGTCTACACTAAGGCCGAACTCACCGAACTCTCTTTATTCTGCCGTCATCATGATCTGTTTCTCTATCTGGATGGTGCCCGCCTGGGCTGTGCCCTCACCTCCCAGGCCAACGATTTGACTCTGACTGATATTGCCTCTCTTACCGATGCCTTTTACATTGGCGGAACCAAAAACGGTGCCCTCATGGGTGAGGCTCTGGTCATCACCAACCAGGCCCTTCAAGCCGACTTCTTCCGGATTAAAAAGCAGCGGGGGGCCGTGCTGGCCAAGGGCTGGCTCCTCGGTGTGCAGTTCCAGGCTCTTCTTCAGGATGGGCTCTATTTTAAGATCGCAAAACACGCCGTGGAAGTGGCCCAGTATCTCCAGGGTGGGTTGAAGAATCTGGGAATCCCTATGATGGTGGAATCTCCCACCAACCAGATCTTTCCCATAGTCCCCAACTCCCTTCTTCCCCAACTGGACAAGCTGTGTACCTATGAGGTGTGGGGCAAAGCGGACGAAAGCCATACTGTAATTCGCCTGGTAGCGTCCTTTGCCACCCCTTTGGACAGCGCTACAGGATTTTTAAAAGCGATCAAAAACTTAACGTGACCTCTTGTGGGCGGTTTTGCTACCGCCCACTTTTCATATCCTACTGCTGGTTGTCAAACAGGGACTTTCCCAAGAGGAACTGGCCAGCATTGTCGGTATATCACGCCAGACAAAAGTGGGAGGCTGGAACGGTCCAGCCCAATCTGGATAACCTGATGACGTTGGCACAATTTTTCAGCGTATCCTTGGATGAGCTGGTTGGCATTGCTCCAAGCACCGCCGAGCCGACATCCAGAGCAAATAGCGGATATTATTCCTCACAGCCGTCCCACTCCAAAGCCGCCGCCTACTATATCCCCTGCCGTTGGCACTATAAATATAAGAGCAAGAAAACCTTGCTTGGCCTTCCACTGGTTATATCCGCTTTATTGAAGGATTGTCTTTCGGCCTGATTGGCCTTGGGGGACTTTCTCTTGGACTTCCGTCCGCCAGCAGTTCGCCGGAGGAATTACCCTGGGTGGCATCTCTACGGGGATCGCCGCCGTAGGCGGCTGCGCCATAGGCGGAATGGTCGCTTACGGTAGTCTGGCCATTGGGAATGTTGCTATCGGAGGCTGTTCTGTCGGAGATGTAGCTCTGGGGGCACAGGCAATCTTTCCACTTGGAAAGACTGTCCCTCTCTCCGCAGAGATTTGGGCACAATTTTGCCGAAGCGTTCAGGGACTTGGGTTTGGCTATCGAGCTTTGACTGATTTTTTCCAAAATCGCTCCCAAATAAAACTAAAAGGAGCAGGCCCCTCCCTCCGGTCCTGCTCCTTTTGTTCATTCATTACAGCTTTCTGACAGGAAAAAGGATATAGTTTTTTCCTGTCTGCGGGCAGGTATAATCATGTACCGCGCCGACTATCTCCAGTTTCTGATCTGCAAGGTACTTGATTCCTCGGGAAAAAGGTGTCTCTCCTTCATTCTCCACGCAAATATACTCATATCCGGGTATATTCCACTTGGTCCATCCATCCGGAGCCTCTGCATCCTCCTCACACTCCACACCAGCAAGATAAAGTCCCTTACAGAAGTCCTCCCATGGAAGAAAAGATCTCGAAAAGTCAGACATTACTCCCCATATCCCGACCAACTTCCCTTGCGCATCCTTCTTTGCCAGAGCCTGAATCTCTTCGAAACCGGCATTCGCAGCAACCCATAGCCGCTGAATAAAGTCCGCGCCATCCGCAGTAGACCCTTCCTTCCCCATTACCGAAAAGGCCTTCTTTTCGCATCTCTTCACCGTCACAGTTTCCGCCTCCCAAAATTACGATGCCCGCCGGAACTCAACGGTTCCGACGGGCATCGCTTATTTACTTTGGTCCTTATGCTCAGGCCTTCCCGGCACAGCCCAAAACATCCACCAGCTTGTGACGGACAGTCTCCTTGATGTTGGCACGGGCGGGCTTCAGGTACTCCCGGGGATCAAATTTGTCGGGATGCTCATCGAAGAACTCCCGAATGGTACCGGTCATGGTCAGCCGCAGATCGGAGTCGATGTTGATCTTGCAGACACTGAGGGTAGCAGCCTTGCGGAGCTGCTCCTCGGGGATGCCGACAGCGTCAGGCATCTTGCCGCCATGGGCGTTGACCATCTTCACATACTCCTGAGGCACGCTGGAGGATCCGTGGAGCACGATGGGGAACCCAGGCAGACGCTTGGAGACCTCCTCCAGCACATCGAAGCGGAGGGGCGGGGGAACCAAAATTCCCTTCTCATTACGGGTGCACTGATCGGGGGTAAACTTGTACGCGCCATGGCTGGTGCCGATAGCGATGGCCAGAGAATCGCAGCCGGTTTTGGCGACGAACTCCTCCACCTCCTCAGGGCGGGTGTAGGAGGCAGCATGAGCGGCCACCTTCACATCGTCCTCAATGCCAGCCAAAGTGCCCAGCTCAGCCTCAACGACTACGCCGTGATCATGGGCGTACTCGACCACCTTCTTAGTGATCTCAATGTTCTCCTCAAAGGGCTTGGAGGATGCGTCAATCATGACAGAGGTAAAACCTCCGTCAATACAGGACTTGCAGGTCTCGAAATCGGGGCCATGGTCCAGATGGAGCACGATGGGAATCTCAGGACACTCGATCACAGCAGCCTCCACCAGCTTCACCAGATAGGTGTGGTTGGCATAGGCGCGGGCACCCTTGGAAACCTGAAGGATCACGGGAGCATGCTCCTCCTTGCAGGCCTCGGTAATGCCCTGAACGATCTCCATGTTGTTGACGTTGAACGCACCGATGGCGTACCCACCAGCATAGGCCTTTTTGAACATTTCGGTAGAAGTAACGAGAGGCATTGGTTCCAACTCCTTTTATAAAATTTGGATGATTTCATTTTAACAAAACCACGAGCAAAATGCAACACCTTGGGCTGACTATTTTAAAATCCCCCCAACAGGAAATTGCCGTAGATACTGTGGAAAAAGGCGGAACTCAGCCTTTTTCCAACGCCAGCGTGCAGGTAGTCAGATCGCAGACCTCGGACGGTCCAAAATACTGGATGGCACCGGGATAGGTAAAAGCAGTCTCGACCGCCCACTGATCCCGATGCGCCGCGAAATACCGGAAAGGCTTACCATCCAATTCTACCAGTGCCTTTTTGATCACGGGCTTGTCCTCGCCGTGCCGGCGCTCAATGTTCATCATCTTGGTGATGGGCATACCGCCAGCCACCCACTCCTCAGCGGGCTTAGAAAGGTTGGAGACCTTAGACAGGTAGCCGTTATAGCCATACTGGATCAGCATAAAGGCATTGTACCCCAGGGAATAGCAGTAATCCGCGTCAAAATTGGAGGGAAACGCGCATCTGCCCTCATAGCCAAAGAAATGATGTAGGGGGCTGAACTTTCCCTTATAAGTCCCAGCCTGCTTGCGCTGAGCCAGCTTGTCCTTAACCAGCGCGGAGAACAGCTTTTCCGATTCGATCAGGGAGACCTGCACATTTCCGTGGGGATCCCGCTCCAAAAAGAGCTGCTGCTGGATGCCCTCGGGCAGAATGGCGAAGACCTCCATAGATTCTTGGGTCAAGCCTTTCTCAATAAAAGCATACTTCTCTTTCCAGGTGGCCAGAGCACTGAACTCAACAGCTTTGCTACCGGCCAGCAGCTCGTTGATCTCGGCAATCAGCTTGGAGAACTCAGGGACAAATTCCACCACGCCTTCGGGGATAATGGCAACACCGAAGTTCATCCCCCTGGCAGCCCTCTTCTCCACCGAATCAGCAATATAATCCGCGATCTGGGAGAGGGACATCTTCTTGGCTGATACTTCCTCGGAAATGAGGCAGATGTTAGGCTGGGTCTCCAAGGCACACTCCAGGGCAACGTGAGAAGCCGAACGGCCCATAACCTTGATAAAATGCCAGTATTTCTTGGCAGAATTGGCATCACGCTCAATATTGCCGATCAGTTCGCTATATGTCTTGGTGGCGGTATCAAAGCCGAAGGAGCATTCGATATCCTCGTTCTTCAGGTCGCCGTCGATGGTCTTGGGGCAGCCAATAACCTGCACGCCGGTATTATGAGCGGCAAAGTACTCGGCCAGAACGGCAGCGTTTGTGTTGGAGTCATCGCCGCCAATGATCACAATGGCGGTAACGCCATGCTTCTTACAGACCTGAGCGGCCACGGCAAACTGCTCCTCAGTCTCCAGCTTGGTCCGTCCTGAACCGATGATATCGAAGCCACCGGTATTCCGGAATTGGTCAATATACCCATCGTCAAAGGTCAAATAGTCATCATCCAACAGACCACTGGGACCATTTTTGAAGCCCAGAAGCACATTTTCCGGGTTCGTAGCCTTCAGGGCGTCATACAGACCACAAACCACATTGTGACCGCCGGGGGCCTGTCCTCCCGAAAGAATCACACCCACGACCTGCTTTTTGGCAGGTGCGGTGTTTTTCCCTTTCTGAAATGTGATCTCTTTCTCCCCGTATGTGTTCGGAAAGAGCGCCTTAATTTTCTCCTGGTCGGCAACACTCTGGGTCACGCTGCCCTCCCGGACGCAGATCTCAGCGATGCCATGCCGAAGCATACCCGGCAACTTCGGGGTATAGGCATATCTGGCCTTCTGCAAAGGTGAAAGATCCATGCAAATTCCTCCTTCAAATGATGGAACACATTTTGCAATTTATTATAGCATATTCAGGAAAAATTGTAAATATTGTCACTGCCAGTTCTATTCAATCCCGGTCAGCGCCTTCATTACCGTATAAGTCTGAGAATCCAGTCCCTTCTTCATCTGCAGTGCCTCGTTGATGTCATAGTTCACATATTCGTCGCCTTTCATGCCGATGACCCGGCAGGTCTTACCCTCGGCCAGCAAGCGAACGGCTTCATATCCCATATAGGTCGCCGCCACCCGGTCCCGGAGCGTAGGTGCGCCGCCCCGCTGGACATGCCCCAGAATGGTGACTCTGGTATCCAGCGCTGTAGCTTCCGTGATCTGCCGGGCGATTTCATAGCCTCCCCCCCGAACACCTTCGGCCACAATAATCGTAAAGTTGGTCCTGCCACCCAGGCGGGCCTGACGAATCGGCTCGATCACATCTTCCTCCAGATTCAACTCCTGCTCTGGTACGAGTACCGAGGTCGCTCCACAGGCCACCCCCACATTCAGAGCCACATGTCCAGCATGTCGGCCCATAACCTCCACCACCGAGCACCGCTCATGGGACTGCATAGTGTCTCGAAGTTTATCAATGCACTCCAACGCTGTATTGCAGGCGGTATCGTAACCGATAGTATAGCTGGAACAGGCAATATCGTTGTCAATCGTTCCGGGAATCCCGATAACCGACAGCCCCTGCTCTGCAAGGCACAAAAGCCCCCGGAAGGTGCCGTCGCCGCCGATACCCACCAGAGCCTCCAGCCCCAGCAACTTGCAAGTAGCGGTAGCCTTCTCCTGCCCTTCTTTGGCTTTGAAATCCTCACTGCGAGCCGAGTAAAGTAAAGTTCCTCCCCTTCGGGAGATACCACTTACACTTTCAAAATCCAGCTTCATAAAATCGCCGTTGATCAGCCCGTGATATCCCCGGCGAATACCAATACACTCGATCCCGTAATACATACAGGTACGAACCACTGAACGGATAGCGGCGTTCATACCGGGGGCATCGCCGCCGCTGGTAAATACTCCGATCCGCTTGACCGCACTTTCCATATTGATTTCCTCCAATTATGTGCCGATTTATACAGTAAGGTCAGTATCCGCCTGCTTCAGCGCCTCCACATACCGTTCCAGGACCGGTTTTACATTTTGCGCCAGGAATTCCTCCACCTGCTCCGGGCAGCGGCCAACGTAAGCCTTGGGCTCCAGGTGAATTTCGATCTCCTCCCTTGTTAGACCAAACATAGACTCAGCGGCAATTCGGTCGATCAGATCGTTGGGCTTACCTTCATCTTTGACCGTATGCCCCGCCTCGATGGACAACTGGCGGATCCGCTCATGGAGCTCCTGCCGATTGCCGCCCTTTTTCACCGAATCCATCATAATGTTTTCGGTGGCCATAAAGGGCAGCTCCTCCATCACATGTTTTTCAATCACTTTTGGATGGACTACCAACCCGGATACCACATTTGCATAAATATTCAGGATCGCATCCACCGCCAAAAATGCCTCTGGGACCGAAATGCGCTTGTTGGCCGAGTCGTCCAATGTCCGCTCAAACCACTGATTAGATGCCGTAACGGCAGGATTCTGGGCATCCACCATCACATACCGGGCCAGGGAGCAGATCCGCTCACAGCGCATGGGATTTCGCTTATACGGCATAGCCGAGGAGCCAATTTGGTTCTTCTCAAAGGGCTCCTCCACCTCTTTCAGGTGGCACAGCAGACGTAAGTCGGTGGCAAACTTGCTGGCCGACTGAGCGATCCCGGAAAGGGTCGACAAAACCGCAGCGTCCACCTTACGTGAATAGGTCTGCCCGGACACCGGCACAACCTTGTTAAACCCCATCTCTGTAGCGATCTTATCCTCCAGGGCCTTTACCTTGGCATGATCCCCGTCAAAAAGCTCCAGGAAACTGGCCTGAGTGCCTGTGGTACCCTTGGACCCTAACAGGGCCATGCGGGAGATCCGGAACTCGACCTCATCCAGATCCATCAACAATTCGTTCATCCAGAGGGTGGCCCGTTTCCCTACCGTCACCATCTGGGCACTCTGGAAATGTGTATATCCAAGAGTTGGCAAGTCTTTATACTTGTCCGCAAAATTCGCCAGATATTTGAGGATCTTTACCAGCTTGTCCCGAACCAAGCAGAGTCCTTCCCTCATCAGGATAATATCAGTATTATCCCCAACATAGCAGCTGGTAGCCCCAAGATGAATAATGGGCATCGCTTTAGGACAGTGCTCCCCCCAGGCGTGAATGTGCGCCATCACATCATGACGCAGCTTTTTCTCCCACTGGGCCGCCAATGCATAATCGACCTCGTCAGCATGAGCCTCCAATTCCTCCACCTGTTCCCGGGTCACGGGAAGCCCCAGCTCCATCTCTCCCCGGGCCAAAGCAATCCACAGTTTATGCCATGTAGTAAATTTTTTATCCGGAGAAAAGAGATAGAGCATCTCAGGACTGGCATAGCGGGATGAGAGCGGACTTTGATAAATATCGGTTCGTTCCATTTGACTTGCCTTCCTTCCAAGGTTTGTCTTTTCAAATCAAGCATATCACAAAATGCAGACAGATACAAGCATTCTTACCCAAACTTTGTATTTTGGAACAATCGAAAAGGGAGCCGGGCCCTTCACCCGACTCCCCTGTTCCTTTTTTACTTTGCCAAAAACTGCTCCAGACGATTCATACCTTTCTCAATATTTTCCATTGAAGCAGCATAGCTCCAGCGGATAAAGCCCGGCACGCCAAAGCCCTCTCCTGGCACTGTAGCTACAAGTCCCTGCTTCAGCAGTTCGGTGGCAAATTCTTGTGCGTCATGGATCAAAGCACCGCCAATGGTTCGACCAAGGATTTCTTTCACATTGATCAGCACGTAGAAAGCCCCCTCTGGCCGAAGACAGCTGATCCCCTCAATTGCATTGATCCGTTCAACGATATAGTCCCGTCTGGTCTGGAACGCCTCCCGCATGGCATAGACCTCATCCTGATATGCGGTAAGGCCGGCAATCGCCGCCCGCTGGGAAATCGTACAGGGGGAGCCGGTGGAATTACTGGTATACCGGGACATGACCTGGGCAATTTCAGGCTCCGCCAAAGCATATCCGATACGCCAACCAGTCATGGCATAGGATTTGGACACGCCATTGATCAGAATTGTACGCCTTTTCACCTCATCCCCCAAAGCGGCCATACTGGTAAAAGAGACTCCGTCATAGGTCAGTGAATAATAGATTTCGTCAGAAATAATATAGATATCGTGCTTCACACAAACATCAGCCAAAGCCTGAAGCTCCTCCCGATCATAGATCATGCCGCTGGGGTTGGAAGGATTATTAAAGATGATTGCTTTGCTCCGGGGCGTAATGGCGGCCTCCAATTTTTCAGGCGTAAGCTTAAAACGCTCCTCCTCCCCTGCAAAAACCGTTACAGGCAGACCACCCGCCATCCGGATCATCTCAAAGTAGCTGACCCAGCCCGGCGTAGGCAAAACGACCTCATCCCCCGGAT
Organism: uncultured Oscillospiraceae bacterium; assembly: GCA_950075865.1. Classification (GTDB taxonomy): domain Bacteria; phylum Bacillota; class Clostridia; order Oscillospirales; family Oscillospiraceae; genus Vermiculatibacterium. Next base: position 160,876 of record CATMVA010000001.1, read on the forward strand.
TGAGCAGGGTCTGAAGAGTCAAATATATGACATGCTTGGCTCCGCTGGCTACTACCACCTGGCCAGGCTCGTATTCTACGGCACAGTCTGCTTTCATACGTTCACATATCGCCCTTTTCAGTGCCAAGGTACCAGAGGCCGGCGTATATCGAGTATCATTCTCACGGATGGCCCGTATTGCTTCCTCCTTAATGTGATCCGGCGTATCAAAATCTGGTTCACCGGCCGCAAAACTCAGGATATCATACCCATCCGCCTTCATTTGCTTGGACAATGCGTCCATGGCCATCGTGGCAGACGCTTGGACCGCGCTTGCAATTTTGGAAAGTTCTTTCATCGAGGAATCCCTCACTAATCAAGTTATTGTAGTGTGTTGACCCTATATCATTATAAGCAGGCTTCCTTCAAAATGCAAGCGCAAGGTTACTTGTTTTTCATTTTTGTAGATATGCAATAAAGTGTTCTTTTTGCGGCTCACTTTATGTACTATATTGTCAGGAAAAGAAACCGGGAGACGCTTATGCGTCTCCCGGTCACGTTTGGACAGATTACTGTGCCTGCTCCCCGCGCATCTTGGCAAAACATTCGCTACAGTAGACAGGCCGATCGGACTTGGGCTCAAAAGGAACCTTGGCCTCGCCTCCGCATCGGGCACAGGTGGCCGTGAAATACTCACGGGGACCACGGGCAGCCGCTTTGCGTGCGTCACGGCAGGCTCTGCAACGCTGAGGCTCGTTCTGGAAGCCACGCTCAGCATAGAACTCCTGCTCACCAGCGGTAAAAACGAACTCATTGCCACATTCCTTGCATACCAGTGTCTTGTCTTCGTACATGATGATACCCTCTCTTTGACTCTTGTCCAAGCCTCGGATACATTCCGATTTTGCCGGACATGTGTAGTATTTGCGCTCAGCTTTCGCTGATGTCGCCGGGAGTGAAAAAGGGCGCCGCCTTGCGCCGGATACGACGAACCGCATTATCTACCGCTTTGGACGTTTTGTCAGTCCGCAACGCAATTTCGGAATAGGAAAGCCCATCCAGATAAAAATCCAGAACGGTTTTTTCAAAGGCGGAAAGACGACCGCGCAATGTCCCTATCCGGCCTTCCTTCTCCTCCCTGTCAATAAAAGCTTCCTCAGGATCTTTTTGCCCTTGATAATCGGCCTGGTAGCCATAGGACGCTGCATTTTCTTCAAACTGAGGGGCATCAAGGGAAAGCGAGTGATTCAGAGGGGTATGTTTTTCCCTGGCCGCGGATCTCACGGCAGAGCGAAGCCGATTGCAGATACAGATTTCTGCATAAGTCCGAAAAGAAGATCCCTTTTCGACAGAAAAACCTCGAATGGCGGCCAGGAGGCCGATCATCCCCTCCTGGATCAAGTCCTCGGTATCGGCACCAGCCAGAAAGTATGGCCGGGCACAAATACGGACCAACTGGGTATATCGGCTGACCAAATATTCTTCCGCCTGAGTATCTCCTTCTAAGGCGAGATTGCACAGCTCCTCATCAGCGCGTTCGTGGAGAGGCATCATTTCTCTTCTCCTTTTACTTGTATAACAGAAAATCAAATATTTGTCAAGAGTTTTTTGGTCATTTTACTTCCAAAACTCCAAAGCTCTCACAGCATTTTTATCAGATTTGCCAAACTTTCCGCCTGGGCTTTGGCAGTGACCTCCTCCTTTGCTTCCACCATCACCCGCAACAACGGCTCTGTTCCAGAAGGACGCACCAACACTCGTCCGGTATCCGCCAGCTCGCTCTCGGTCTTTGCGATCGCCTCCCGAAGGGCTTGGGAGGCCATGATCTCCTCCTTTTTTTCTTTGGTGGCTACATAAACATTTACTAAAACCTGAGGATATCTGACGCACATAGCAGCAAGTTTGGAGGCTTTCTCCCCAGAACGATAAACAACAGACAAAAGCTGCAACGCAGTCAATTCACCATCTCCAGTGGTGGCAAACTTTCGGAAAATGGTGTGTCCCGATTGTTCTCCTCCCAGAATAAAGCCGCCACGTTCCATCTCCTCCAGCACATTACGGTCACCCACAGGCGTAATCCCCAAGGTAACTCCGCGTTCTTTGCAGAAAATCCGCAGTCCCAGGTTGCTCATAACTGTTGCCACGACAGTATTGCCGGACAGCTCTCCTTTGCGCATCAAATCAGTGCCGCAGATAGCTAGCACCTGGTCTCCGTCGATCAGGATCCCGTTTTCGTCCACCGCCAGACAGCGGTCCGCATCTCCATCAAAAGCGATACCCATATCATAGTTTCCTGCCTTCACCATGGCGGAAAGCTTCTCAATATGCGTAGACCCACAATCCCGGTTGATATTTATCCCGTCCGGATCTACGTTAATGATATCGCTATGGAGTTTGGGAAAACGGTCAAAAAGCCGTCCCGCGGTGGCAGCAGAGGCCCCGTTGGCGCAATCGATCAAAATACGCATCCCAGCAAAATCGGTATCCACCGTACCTACCAAATGGTCGATATAGTCTTCGGAAGCCTGCTCGTCAGCGTAGATCACCTTTCCAATCTCGGCACAGGTCTTGAGGGGAGCTTTCTTATTGAAAAGGATCATGTCTTCGATCTCGTTTTCCAGCGCATCGGACAGCTTGAAGCCCTGGGCGTTAAATATCTTGATCCCATTGTGCTCAAATGGATTGTGGGAAGCTGAGATAACTATGCCCGCGTCTGCCTGATTGGCGATAGTCAGGAAGGCTACGCCGGGGGTCGGGATGACCCCCAAATGCAACACATCGGCTCCCGCCGAACACAGCCCAGCAATCAAGGCTCCCTCCAACAAATCGGAAGAAATACGGGTATCCTTTCCGATAGCGACCAAAGGTTTCTCCCGCTTCGCATCCCGAGCCAGGACCTGGGCTGCAGCACATCCTACTTCAAAGGCCAACTCGGCATCCAAGTTTTCGTTGACAATTCCTCGGATCCCATCTGTTCCAAACAATTTTCCCAAAGAAAACGCTCCTTTCATTTACAGCGTCATTTGCTCCATTCCCATAAACTTGATTCCAAGATGATCGTATGCCTTGGACGTGACACATCTTCCCCGTGGGGTCCGGGTCAAAAAGCCCAGCTGCATCAAATAGGGCTCATAGACATCCTCCAGGGTAACGGCTTCCTCGTTGATGGTAGCCGCCAGAGTTTCCAGTCCCACTGGTCCACCCCGGTAGTTTTCAATGATACTGGTAAGCATCCGCCGGTCAATGGCATCCAAACCAAGATAGTCCACCTCCAGCGCGGACAGAGCCTCATCTGCCACCTTCCGGGTGATGACGCCCCCTGCCCTGACCTGGGCGAAATCCCGGACCCGGCGGAGCATCCGGTTGGCGATCCGGGGCGTCCCACGGCTTCGCTTGGCAATCTCCATGGCACCATCCACCTCCACAGGAACCTCCAGTATCCCGGCAGACCGTGTGACGATTTTGCTCAGCTCCTCTGGTGTGTAGAGCTCTAGCCGCAGGGTCACTCCAAAGCGGTCACGGAGAGGGGCCGAAAGCTGACCCGCACGGGTCGTGGCCCCAATCAGGGTAAACTTGGGCAAATCAAGGCGGACGGAGTTGGCTGAAGGCCCTTTCCCGATGATGATATCAATGGCATAATCCTCCATCGCCGGGTACAGGATCTCCTCCACCTGCCGGTTGAGACGGTGAATCTCATCCACAAAGAGGATATCATTCTCCCCCAGATTGGTCAGCAACGCCGCCAAATCGCCGGGCTTCTCAATGGCCGGACCGGAGGTGATGCGGATATTGACCCCCATCTCATTGGCGATGATCCCTGCCAAAGTCGTCTTGCCCAGTCCCGGGGGGCCATGAAGAAGCACATGGTCCAGAGGCTCCTGCCGCATTTTGGCAGCCTGAATAAAGACCTCCAGATTCCCCTTGGCCTTCTCCTGCCCAATATATTCTTCGAGGGTCTGTGGCCGCAAAGACCCCTCATTTTCATCATCCCGGGTCAGCGTTGTAGCCACCAGCGGCTCCTCAGTCTCAAAGCCAATTTCAGAAAAATCAATAGGCAAAAAATCACTTCCCTAATAGATAAATTCACTTCACCATTTTCTTCAATGCCTGCTTGATAATCTGCTCCAAGGGCAGGCTTTCCATATCGACCCCTTTGAGGGCCATGGCAATCTCGCTGCCGGAATAACCCAGCACCGCCAGTGCGGCATTGGCTTCGCTGAACTTGTTTTCGGGAATCAAGGTGACCCCCGTTCCGCCGTAGCTCTCCCCCGCTCCGGTACCCAACTGCCCCTTGGCCAGCTTGTCCTTCAGCTCCAGAATGATCCGCTGGGCGATTTTTTTTCCGATGCCGGGTGCGGCCGTCAACGATTTCTCGTCCCCGGTGATGATGGACATGGCCAACCGTTCCGGCGGCGCCGAGGACAGAATGGATAACGCCGCCTTGGGTCCCACCCCGGATACACTCACCAACAACTGGAAGCAGTTGAGCTCCTCCTCCGTGACAAACCCATAAAGCTCCACTGCATCCTCTCTGACGTTCAAATAAGTGTAAAGCTTTCCCGCTTGTCCCACCTTGAGGGCACTCAGCGTAACATTGGTCGTCCGGCAGGCATACCCTACCCCGCCGCAGTCAATGACCGCCAAATAGGGTGCTACATGGACCACAATACCTTTTACATAGTAAAACATTTCGCTCTCTCCTATTTCCTGGGATTTTTCACCGCATACCGCCCCGATCCGGGCCGGGCCGCCTCCGGAGACTGAAGTCTGGAGGTGACGCTGCGGGCATGGCATAACGCAATAGCAACTGCATCTGCGGCATCGTCCGGCCGGATCACTTTGGACAGACTCAGGATCCGCTTGGTCATATCCATGATCTGTGTCTTGGTGGCCTTTCCGTAACCAGTAATGGCCAACTTAACCTCAGAGGGGCTATACTCATAAATGGGAACTCCGGCCCGTTCTGCCGCTGTCAGGATTACCCCTCTGGCCTGAGCTACACCAATGCCGGTCGTGATGTTGTTGGTAAAGAAAAGCTCCTCCACCGCCATAGCATCCGGATGAAAGGCCTCAAACAGCTGTGCCATATCATTCTCAATCTGAAGAAGCCGGGTAGGCAACGGCAGTCCGGCCTCTGTACGAATGGCTCCGCAGGAGAGAAGCTTCTGTTTCCCCTTCTCGTTTTGGAGCACCCCAAACCCAACAATAGCAAATCCGGGGTCTATGCCCAGAATGACCATATGCCCCGTTCCCCTTTCTCTCTAAGCTATGTTCATAATATTTTACCATTTCTTACTTCCGGGCGCAACGGTGGATTTGCAAAAAGGGCGGGGAAAATTCCCCGCCCTTTCCTGTCTGAAATTGTTAAATGGAACCTCCCGCATTGATCTGACCGTAAAATTTGTCATGTGTCACCTTGACCGCCCGGTCCGCATCAGCCAGATCCACCAGCACCGAAACCTTGATTTCACTGGTAGAAATCATGTGGATGTTGATCCCCGAGCTATAAAGAGCCTCAAACATGCTGGCCGCTACACCGGGGTTATTGATCATCCCAGCCCCTACGATGGAGACTTTGGCCACATTGGGGTTCACATCGATATGATCAAAGCCGATGTATGCCTGATTCTCCTCCAGGATCTTAGTAGCCGCTTCCATATCGCTCTTGGTTACAGTAAAGCTGATGTCCTTCTTGTCCTCTCGTCCGATAGACTGAAGGATGATATCAACATTGATCTTCTCCTTGGCCAGCAAAGAGAACACCTTGAAGGCAATACCCGGTTCGTCCTCCAGACCAACCAGTGCCAGACGGGCAATATTCTTATCCTTGGCGATGCCGCTGATATGAGACTGTTCCATTCCTTTGACGACCTCCTTGACTTTGGTCCCCGGATTTCCGGAAAAGCTGGAAAGGACCTCCAGGTTGACGTTGTACCGTTTTGCCATTTCCACCGAACGGTTGTGAAGTACCTGAGCGCCTAAAGTAGCAAGCTCCAGCATCTCGTCGAAGGTAATCTCTGCAAGCTTGCGGGCCTCGGGCACCAGTCGGGGGTCTGCGGTATAGACCCCATCCACATCGGTATAGATTTGACACAGATCAGCATGTAGGCTGGCCGCCAGCGCCACCGCCGAGGTGTCTGAGCCGCCACGCCCCAACGTAGTGACATCTCCCTGCTGGTTGAGGCCCTGGAATCCGGTGACAATAACGATCGTTCGCTTATCCAGCTCACTGAGGATCCGTTCTGTCATCACCCGTTTGATCCTAGCATTGCCATAGGTCGAGTTGGTCTGAACTCCAGCCTGCCAGCCGGTGAGGGAGACCACCGAATACCCCATGGCCTCAATAGCCATGGCGCAGAGCGCACAGGAAACCTGCTCTCCGGTGGACAGGAGCATATCCATCTCCCGTTTGGAAGCGTGGGGATTGATCTCCTCCGCCTTGGCAATCAAATCGTCCGTGGTGTCTCCCTGCGCCGAGAGGACCGCCACGACCTGATGGCCTCTCCGATATGTCTCTGTGATAATTCGGGCCACATTACGAAGCCTGTCGGCATCCGCAACGGAAGACCCGCCAAATTTCTGAACAATGAGTCCCATTGGAAACAGTACCTCCTTGAGGGTTCTGGTCTATTTTATGCGGCTGTTCCCCCTGCCGTCAGTCCCCCAAAACGCGGAACAGCGCACTCAATTCTACACTGCTCAACCGCGCTTCCAGTTCCGGACGGGGCATTGCCGGGGTCAAAACAGCGCTTTCCCCCGCCGGCGCACCGGAGTTGGCCAAGGGAAGTACATCTCCCAGTGCGGCACGGAAAACGTCAATGTCCGTCTGCCCCCGGACATACCAGAAACCAGGGATATCATCCGGAGACACCACCGTATCAGGACCGCCTTCCTCCCAGTCCAAATACTTCGGACGGTCCCGGTATACCACAGCCTCCATCATATCGGCTACGACCGCTGAGGCCGTCGGAAGCTTTCCGGCTCCCCTGCCGTAAAACATCACATCCCCCACGGCATTTCCTTTTACAGAGATCGCGTTGAACACATCTTCCACAGCCGAAAGCGGATTGCTCCCCGGGATCAGATGTGGTGCCACAAAAGCCCGGACGCTGCCGTCCTCTCCGCGGACGGCCCGCCCCAACAGTTTGATCTTATAGTCTCTGGATGCGGCATAAGCCACGTCAGCCAACGTAACACGGGTGATCCCTTCGGTCGGCACCTGATTCGGATGGATCTGCCGTCCAAACGCCAGTGCAGCCAGGATACAGGTCTTCCGACAGGCATCCAGCCCTTCCACATCAGCGGTCGGATCCTTTTCCGCATATCCGTTGGCCTGAGCCTCCTCCAGAGCCTCCCGGAATGAGATCCCGGACCGGATCATCCGAGTGAGGATATAGTTGGTCGTTCCATTCAAAATCCCACGGACCTCGGTGATCTCATTGGCCGCCAGGCACCGCTTCATAGGACGAATAACGGGGATCCCCCCACCTACGCTCGCCTCATACAGGTAACTGACTCCATGCTTTTGCGCCAAACCCATCAACTCGCAGCCGTGTTCCGCTACCAACTCTTTGTTGGAAGTGATCACGCTTTTCCCCGCACAGATGGCCCGTTTGGTAAATTCTTTGGCTATCCCGGTACCGCCGATGGTCTCGGCCACGACCTCCACCTCGAGGTCACGCTCTATCGTGGTGAAATCATGGATCACAAACTCCTGAAAGGGATTTCCAGGGAAATCCTTCACATCCAGAATATATTTGAGCTCCAAATCAGTGTGGAGCTTATTTTTGATCAAAGCACTGTTTTCCCGCAAAACCTCAGCCACACCAGAGCCAACGACACCAAACCCTAAAATAGCCACTTTTGCCATTGTTCTCGTCTCTCTTTCCTTGGAATGGTGTTATGGCCCCAACTGTCATTATACCGGAGGCTGAAAGGAATCTATTGTCTCAACTGGCTCCGACTCCACCGGAGGTGGCGTAAAGGCAGGTTGACTTTCCACTGGAGGCGGAGTGAACCAGGGTTGAGCCGGATCCTGTGTGGTACCAGGAGTTACTTCCGGCGGATAAATGTTCACTCCCCACGGATTGGGCCAGGTAGAGCTATCCTCGGGATCGAAGAAAGGATCCTGTTCCGGTGTGGGCCAGGTAGTCGGATCGTTATAGTCAAAGGAATACGGATCGTACGGCTCTGGAGCAACCGGTTCTGTGTGGACTGTACAGGTCCCCTCCGCCTCCCAGGAGTGCAGGAAATAAGCATCGTCCTCAGGCGGAGTCTCCCCCTCATATTTGCGTTCCATATCTACTACAGCAACGGTGATCTTACCAAGCGTGGTCACATTCCCTTCCTCATCCATAGCGGCCTCAGGACAGAACTCCCCGGCCAAATGGTAGCGGCCGGTAGGTGTTCCATCCGCCTTCAGGATCGGATCGGCTGTACAGACCTCAACCAAAACATGAGCATCACAGTACTCGCTGGGAACATCCTCCCGGAAAAACTGGGCTGTAGCCACCCGGCTTCCCCGGATATCATTACGGCAATTATCTGTCGCCAATTTTCCAGTGTCCAGACAATAGTCCACAGAAACAAGTCCAGCGGGCTGATCAAAATCCTTGTTTTCTAATCCTTCGTGGACTTGACTCATAACCATCCGCCAAAGCCTTGGCGCCGACACATCTCCGTTGATAACCTCAGGACGCTGATAGCCCACCCAAACCGCAGCCGTGTAGTAGGGGGTATAGCCAACAAACCAGAGATCATTCTTGGCCGTGGTGGTACCGGTCTTACCGGCGATAGTCATGCCGGAGAAACTGGCTCCGCCGCCGGTGCCTGCGCGCACCACGTTTTTGAGCATCTGATTCACATAGTAGACAGTGCTCTCTTTCAGGACCGGCTCACCCACCGCCTCATTGGACAGTATCACCTTTCCGTTGGCATCCTCCACCCTGGAATAGGTTCGGGGCTCGATATAAACGCCATTGCGGGGGAATACCGAATAGGCCCCTGCCATATCCAGGGTGCTGACGCCGCGGGTAAGACCGCCAAGTCCCAACTGAGAAAGGCCGATATCGGTAAATTCCTTGCCGTTGATGGTCTCCCTGACCACCAGGTGGTCCGAATCGATTCCGAAGGTATTGATCAAAAACTCATAGCTGGCGCTGGGTGTAACATACTCGTTGAGCAGACGGATGGACACCGTGTTGACCGAGTTGGTCAGTGCGTTAAAAATCGTCATCTGTCCCCGCCAATGGCGGTCCGAGTTGACCGGCCAAGGCTTCTCATTCAAAATGAAAGAGGGACTGTCCTCGATCACGTCATAGGGGGTCACAAGCCCCATCTCGATGGCCGGGGCATAGACCGCAAGGGGCTTGATGGAGGACCCAGGCTGCCGCTGGGCTGCGGTAGCCATATTATAGCCTCGGGCATCTTCCGCAGTCTTCTCGCCCATCTTTCCGGCAAGGGCCACCACATTTCCCTGAGGGTCCACCACCGTGATGGCCGACTGCAGCTGCTGGCCCGAGGGAGAGATGATGGGCAGATTCTCCCTATTGGAGTACACACTGTCCACCGCCGCCTGGACCTTGGGATCTACGCAGGCATAAATCTTCAGACCGCCGGAGCTGACCATGATCTCGGCCGCATTCTTCGGAATACTATACTGCTCCTGCAAATCGCGGATCACATCAGCAATAACCTGATCAGTATACCATGAATGCAGGGAGTTTTCCCGGCCGTCCCGGTAGCCCCGGTGGAAATCAATGACCTCGGCCTTGGCTTGCTCGCACTCTTCCTCGGTAATATACCCATCCCGCAGCATAGCATCCAGCACCAATCCCCGCCGTTTGGCATTATTCTCCGGCCGGGTATAGGGGTCATAAAGAGACGGATTGTTCGTAATGCTAATCAAGCTGGCACACTCGGCCAGACTCAGCTCCGTGACCTCCTTGCCGAAATACATATAGGATGCGGTGTAAACGCCCCAGCATTTCCTGCCGAAGAAGATCCGGTTGAAATATTGTTCCAGAGTATACTCCTTGGAATACTTCTTGTCGAATTCCAGGGCACGAAAAATCTCAATAATCTTTCGTTTTACCGTCACATCATCATATTGCGTCATATTCTTGATGGTCTGCTGGGTAATGGTGGAACCACCCTGAATATTTCCGCCAGTAAACATGGTCAGAATACTTCTGGCCGTCCGGATCCAGTCCACTCCGTTATGCTGGTAGAACCGGCGGTCCTCAATGGCCACCGCGGCGTGGATCAGATCCTCTGGGATATCCTCGTAGGCAATCAGCACCCGGTCCTCGTCACCGTTCCAAGTATCATACTCCTGGACCTCCCCGGTTTCCGGATCGGTATAGTAAATCGTACTGGACTGATCCATGGGAAAATCTGCCGCGTCCAGCGGTGTCAGAGGCAAGATCACATTTTTGATATAGACCGCCGCAAAACAGGCCAAAAAGGCACAGGTGATCACCCCCACCAGGAAAAGCGTACCCAGCACTTTCAGTATCCGCATCGCAATATGGCCTTTTTTTCGATGTTTCCGGGGTCGGCTTCCGGCAGGACGCCGCTGCGGATTAGAAGCTCTTTCTGCCACAAAGGCACCTCCTTACACAAGAGGAAAACTCAGATTCTTTTGGGACATCTCTCCGATAAAGCGCAACAAAGGACATAGTTAGAGATTATAGTACATTATACCACGAGTTCGGATTTTGTCCACCCCAAACCTCAGATTTAACATCTTCCAAACATATTCTGAGGATCCGACAAAAATTGCAAGGGCTTCACTCTTGCTTTTTTTGCTCCGGCGGGGTACAATAGCTTCAGGAGAACAATATCCTCAAATTTACACAATGGAGGCCCTTTTATGAGCGAGGAATTCGGCCCTGATTTTATTTCCATCACCGACGAGGATGGAAACGAATTTGAACTGGAGCATGTGGACACCATAGAGTACAACGGTCAGATTTATATGGCCTTCTTCCCCGCCGACACCGGAGAAGAAAAAGAGGATGACGAGGAGGATGGTCTCATCATCCTGAAGATCGTTGTCGTAGATGGGGAAGAGCAGCTTTCCACCCTGGACAGCGAAGAAGAACTGGAAGAGATCTATGACAAGTTCATGGAGCTTCTCTTTCAGGATGAAGAGGATGAGTGATCATACATTTCCCTGCCTGGTTCGTGATGGATCCTTTTAAACCCACATTTTTAAAACGGGATGCTGACTCGTTCCGCGGTTCGCAGGCCTCCCGGCCCAAAGTCGGAAGTTGGAAGCGGTAATGCGGATACGGAGGCGACCCACCTGCCGGAGACGTGCAGGTTTTAAATGGGTCCACACGGCCATGGCGGGGTTCTGTTTTTCCAAAAGTAAGCCGCTGAAGTCAGCGGCTTTTCTCTTGTCTGCTTTTGTTTACGCATTTTTCATTTTTGGGGGCTTGCAAGAAGCGACACTTTCTTGTATAATATCCAAATGCGTCAGACCGGACGCGATTTCCGGTCATAAGGATAAAATGAGAGGACTGAACGCAAATGAGCGCATCCGACAAGAAGAAGCTAAAAAAAGTCGCTATGGCCGATGGAATGACCCAAAAGCAGCGTCAGGAGGCTGAAGCTGCCCAAACCGTCAAGCGGAAAAAGACCATTTACTGGACGGTTGGTATCATCTGCGCTGTGGCCGCCGCGGCTCTGCTGATCTGGAACAACATCGGCGGAGTTATGAGCCATCGTCACTACAACGATGTGGCCGCTACTGTAAACGGTACCAATTACACGGTGGGCGATCTGCAGTACTATTATGGCGGAGCTCGCCAGAACCTCTACTCCCTGTACAGTGCGTACGGGATCTCTTTCTTCAATTCTTCGGTAAGCGACGGCGCACAATGGTACAGTGAAGCCGACAACAAAACTCTGGCCGACTATTTCCGGGAGACCGCGCTGGCCAATTTGAAGCAGGTATCCGCCCTGTGTAGCGCCGCCAACGAAGCCGGCTACACCCTGTCCGAAGAGGGGCAGGCATCTATTGACGAGGCTTTGAGCCAGATCGACACATACCGCGCCCAGCGTGGTCTGACCCGTGACGGATACCTGGCCCAAATTTACGGGGAAAGCGTCACCGAGCAGGTCTTCCTGCGGAACCTGACTGCCAGCACACTGGCAAGCGAGTACAGCCAGCATCACCAGGACAGCATTTCCTATGATGACGCCGCCCTCTACACCTATTATAATGAGCACCCTGACACTCTGGACAGCTATGACTATCGTGTGTTCACCATCAGTGGCACGCCCGAGGCAAAGACCGACGACGAGGGCAACACCGTGACTCCCACCGACGAAGAGACCGCAGCCGCCAAGGAGAACGCCAAGGCTCAGGCCGAGGCTGCCGTCAAGGAGATCGAGGAGGCCGAGGACCGTGTAGAGGCCTTTATCGCGGCCGCGCCCAAGTATGTCTCGGAAAACACCAAAGAGGCCTACACCCTTGATAAAAACTATTCCCTGCAATCCGGTGTACTGGGCAGCAACCTGAGCCAGGCCTATATCGGAACCTGGCTTATGGATAAAGAACGCAAGGCCGGTGACGTGGCTTATGTGGAGGCCGGCAGTAATTATCAGGTGGTTCTCTTCCTTGACCGCTATCTGAACACCGATCCCACTGTGGATATGCGCCACATCCTGATCCAGCCCAAAACCTCCGATGAGGCCGAGACCAACGAGTCCAACGCCAAAGTCCCCACTCAGGACGAGATGGATGCCGCCAAAGCTGAGCTCCAAAAAATTTATGACGAATGGAAAGACGGCGAGGCCACCGAGGAGAGCTTTGCCGCTCTTGCCGAGAAGTATTCCACTGATGGTCGAAATACGGATGGCAGTTTGGCGAAAGCTGGTGGTTTGTATGACCACGTCACTGAGGACTATATGATCCCCAGCATTGATGAGTGGCTCTTCGCTGCCGGCAGAAAACCCGGTGATGTCGAAATGCTCGAGTACAACGAGGAAAACGGCCGTTATTACGGCTGGCACCTGGTTTATTATGTCCAGGAAAATGAGCCCATCTGGAAAGATTCCGCACGGGAAGCTAAACGCTCCACTGACCAGTCCGAGTGGCTGACCGCCCTTACCGAGGCCGTGGAGGCCACCTCCGCCGACGGAATGCAATATGTGGGCTCCGTCAACACCGCTGTTCCCACTGCCACCCCTACCCCCACCAGCAGCGAGCAGCCCGGCGAGAGTGAATTGTCCAGCGAGAGCGAAGAGCCCTCCGCCTCTCCTGCTCAGTAAATCCAACCCGTGGAGGGCCGCCAAACTGGCGGCCCTCCCTTCTTGTCGGTATCAAGGAGGTCTCCCTTATGGACGAAACCCTGCTCCGCACCGAAATGCTCCTTGGCCCCGATGCTATGGCAAAGCTGAAACACAGCCATGTCGCCGTTCTTGGTCTCGGCGGCGTGGGCTCCTGGTGCACGGAGGCCCTGGCCCGTTCCGGCATAGGGACGATCACCCTGGTTGACTGCGATGAGGTGGCCTCCTCCAACCTGAATCGTCAGCTGGAAGCCACGACCTCCACCCTGGGCATGCCAAAAGCTCAGGCCATGGCCGAACGGATTGCCCTGGTGGCCCCGGGCTGTAAAGCAAATCCACTTGTGTACCGCTATACACCAGAGGATCGGGAAATCTTTTTTGCCGGCAGATACGACTACATTGTGGATGCTATCGACCTGGTTTCCTGTAAACTGGATCTGATTCAGACCTCGCTGGAGCGAAATATTCCCATCATCTCGGCACTGGGCACAGGGAACAAGCTGGACCCCACCCGATTCCAGATCTCCGACATCTCCAAAACTATGGGCTGTCCTCTGGCTCGGGTAATCCGTAAAGAACTGCGTGCCAGAGGGGTCCTCCATCACCGGGTCCTCTGGTCTGATGAGGAGACGATCGCCCCCCAGAGCTGTGGTGAAACACCTCCTCCCGGCCGCCGAAGCATTCCCGGCAGCGTGGCTTGGGTCCCCTCCTGCGCCGGGCTCATGCTTGCCGGTGATGTGGTACTTTCTCTCACCAAAAAAGAACGGAACGCATAAAAGTCCCCCCTTGCAGGCACATTAGAGCTGCAAGGGGGCGTTTTTTATGAAGGAAAATAAGCGCTGGGCTATACTGGCCGGAGGTTTGGCCGGCTTGATCAACGGTTTTTTCGGCGGAGGCGGCGGTATGGTCCTGGTACCATTGTTGGGCGACCAATGCAGCCTGGATCAGCGGAGAGCCTTTGCCACCTCGATAGCCATCATCTTGCCGCTGTGCGCCCTGTCCTCTGTCCTTTACTATCTCCGGGGCGGACTTGAATTTTCAGTTGCTCTCCCCTATTTGGCCGGTGGCTTGATCGGCGGTTATGCGGGCGGAATACTGTTCAACAAACTGAATATGGACTGGCTGCGGCGGGCTTTTGCTCTCCTCATCCTTTATGGCGGCGTAAAGTCGCTTTTCTTTTGATGGGGCCCTGGCTCACTGCCGTGCTGGCCGGAGCGGCCACCGGGGTCCTCTCCGGATTTGGCATTGGCGGCGGGACCTTGCTTTTGATCTATATGACTACTTTCGCCGGAGTGGACCAGCATCTGGCTCAGGGAATCAATCTACTCTATTTTCTCCCCACCGCTGCCACCGCGCTGCCCAGTCATATCAAAAATGGCTATATCGACAAAAAAACGGCCAAGCCCGCCATTTTGGCAGGTTTGGCCGGTACCGCCGCCGCAGCTTGGGTAGCTACAAGTTTAGAGGTTTCCCTTTTGCGCCGATTCTTCGGTGGATATCTCATCTATATCGGCATCAAAGAATTATTCCGCAAAGCTCCACAAGGTAAATAGCCTTACAGACCCGTTGAAAGGTGACATCCGGTGCCCCTCTCAAACACTCTCGCTTCCTCCGGCGAAAGAAAAAGGATCGTCATCCCCTGGTAATTGTTCCACATGGCATAATACCGTTTGATGGCCCCCTCCTGCTCCAAAATATCGTTTACCGACTTCAGGATAGAACAGTCCAGCCAGTCCAGCATGGCCTGCGTATCGATGGTGTAGGGTTTCCCATTATAGTTCAGCTTCACCCGCCGAAGGCCAGTCCCCTCCTCCCAGTTTACCTGACTGTCATCCTGGACCACGTCAGTGATTGGAACCTCGTCGCCAGAGATGGACAACAGCCCCTGGAAAAACAGAGGATACATGGTGCTTTCGTCAAACACCTCAGTGTCCAAGGCATACACCTGATCTGTGAGCGGCTTCCACTCTCCGGTCTCATAATTGAAATCTCCCATTCCCACGCTGGCTAGAAAGTCAGCGTATCCATCGCCCGACTGTTTCTCCAACCGCTGTCGGACTTCCTCCAAGAAGACAATGCCAAGCTCCTCCAGGACCTTGAGCTTTGCCTTTGCGGAAAGCTCTTGCCCCGGCTGGTTCATCAAATCATCTAATAAGTAGTCGTCAAACTTGCCCATATCCCCCACTGATTCTCCCCCCGGTCGAGACCAAACGTATTTATCTCCACTCAATCTGACTATTATCGCCAGACAGGCCAAAAAACCTGCAAGAAAGATAAGTCCCCGTTTGAATTCCTTTGTCATTCGCCCCGCTCCAATCGCTTTTTGACTAAATATCCCTCTAAAATAAGGGTGGCCGCCACAGCATCCACATTCTTTCTGTGCGCCTTCATCTTTTTGCCGCTTTCATGTAATATGGCATGGGCCTCGATGGTGGTCCTCCGTTCGTCCCAGAGAATCGGCTTCAAGCCCGTAGTCTGCTCCAGTAGTGCGGCAAAGGCACGATAATGGTCGGCACGAAGGCTCTCTGTACCATCCATATTGCGCGGAAAGCCCATTACCAACTCTTCAGCCCCCTGCTCTTTCACCATCCGTGCCACCTCAGCCGCTACCATCTCAGCCTTATGGTTCTGGATCACCGTGGTGAACCCCGCCAGCAGCCCAGTGGGGTCAGATACGGCGACGCCCGTCCGGGCGTCGCCGTAATCAATAGCCATGATCCTCATGCATTCTGTTCCAAAACGCTGTCCAGCACCTCTGTATAGGTGTCCATAGGCATAACACCCACCTTACGGTCAATCTCTTCACCATTCTTGAGCAGAATAACTGTAGGAATGCTCATGACTCCATACCGCCGGGCCAGCTCGGATTCCTCATCCACATTCACCTTACCAATAATCACACCCTGTCCCTCATACTCATCGGCCAGCTGCTCAATAACAGGACCCAGCATCCGGCAGGGGCCACACCATTCAGCCCAAAAATCTACCAGCATAGGCTCACTGCCGCCCAGCGCCTTATCAAAACCCTCTTGGTCAAAATGTATCAACGCCATGAAAAACATCCTTTCCATTTTCGTTTGGGGAACAATACCATCCTTCCCTTTTTCAATTATCATATACCCCCCCCTCTCTTGTCAAGAGTTTTCTTTTGTAGTACAATAAACGGGAAATCATCCAAAAGAGAGGAAACCGCCTATGTCCACCCCCACGATTTCCATTATTGTTCCTGTTTATAATGCTTCTCCCTATCTCCGTCAGTGCCTTGACTCCATTTTGGCACAAACCTTCCGTGATTTTGAGGCCATCCTGGTCAATGACGGAAGTACTGACGATTCTTTGGATATCTGCCGTTCCTATGCGCAGCGGGACAGCCGCTTTCTCATTCTTGACAAAGAAAACTCCGGTGTCTCAGATAGCCGCAACAAAGCTATAGAATGTGCCCGCGGAAAATATCTTCAGTTCATTGATTCGGACGATTGGTTTACTCCGGATGCCTCTGCCTCCCTTCTTCATGCTGCTGAAAGCACCGGCAGCGACCTTGTGGTCGGCCACTTCTTTCGGGTTGTTGGTGAGCGGGCCGCCCAGCGCGGACATATCAAAGAGGATCGTATCCTCACCCGGACCGACTATGCCGAAGAAATGCTGAAGGCCCCTGCAAACTACTACTATGGCGTTTTGTGGAACAAGCTGTACCGTCGTTCCATCATTGAAGGCAATCATTTGGCCTTTGATCCGCAAATCAAGTGGAGTGAGGATTTTCTCTTTAACTTAGAATATTTGGAGCACGTCAGGCTAATCGCCACTGTATCCCATCCCATTTACTATTATCGAAAACGGGAGAACAGTCTGGTCAACAGCCAGGCCAACCTGCGGAAGTTGGCTGCTATGAAAAGATCGACCTTTCGTGAATACAAGGAACTCTACCAAAAGCTGGATCTTTATGAGGAGAAAAAAGCCGACGTCTATCGTTATCTTCTTTCCGCCGCGGCTGACGGTGCGATAGGCCCTCTTGCACAAAAGCTTCCGGAACTCTGAACCGCAAAGAGAGCGTCCCTGAAATAATGAGGTTCCGTAACGATGGTTTCAAAAAATGTAGTAGAGACAGTCGATACGGTATATTGCAGAAAATCTGAACAAACGGAGGAATCTGCAATGAAATCATTATTTGAGAAAATAGGTGGCACCTATCATAAGAACGGTGATTATTTTCTGCCCGATTTGTCTCTGCCTGAAACCACTCCTGTTGGTATCTGGGGGCAGCGTAGGAAGCACTACCTGAAAACACAGCGGGGGCCACTCTACAACGCTCTGCTTCTCAGTGGCAAGTTGAATGGCCATTTGATTGAGGTTGATATCCAGGCAGAAGCTATGTTTTCTCAGTTGGTCAAACAACTGGCAGAACAGGAGCGTGTGACAGAGCAACTCAAAGCTGAGAACCAGATGGAGTGGATTGGGCGGATGAACAACGTCCAAAATCGGGCAACAGAAGTTATATGTAGCGAACTGATTTACACCTGAGCAACAGGGCCGGGGGAATGCTCCCCCGGCCCTGTTTGACTTGCAATGAAAAGACCACTTGTCCGATGTACCGTTTCCTCTTAATTATAAAGATAAATTACGCTTTGAGGATGTAACTTCGTGGAATTTCCATAGCCACCTGCAACATTGCAGACTTTCTTTATCTCCAAATATAAACCGATTCGCATAGCTACTTTGTATTATATTATACTTGAGAACACTACGATCAGAAAGAGTAATTTCATTTTGAACCGGCATATCAGATGAGATAATAGGTGCGTTTTGATTCTTCACTCTAAAAATAATAGCTTGTTCACCTGAAATTGGAAAGCAGATGTCATTAAACCCAAGCCAAATGCCTTGAGCTGGATTATCCGAAATGATAAGTTTCTGTGTTCCCCCAACAGTACCAAAGTACCATAAGTACCTGGTTTCTAATTTTTCAGCCGTTTTAAGAAGTGGGGAAATGCCAAGAAGTTGATATAACTGAGTTTCTTGACCAGTATGCAGTTCTTTAGCCTGAGCAGAATCAATACCTAATCGCAACAAATGACTTCGAAGCTGATTGCTGATATTATCAATTTGGTTTCTATATGCTTCCGTTCTAAATGCCAAATCATGCAAAAAAATAATGAGTTTAATCCGAACATCATCTTCATACAAACGATTATGGTCTTTATCTATTTGCTTCAAAGTGTTTGCGATATCAGCTTCGGCTCGTGATAATCCCTTTTCAACAAATTGGTCATTTTCTTCTAAAAAGGGGGAAAAACTTGTCCCGTAGTAAACTTCCATTTCAGATAAAGCCGATTTTAGAACCGTATTATCAGCATCATAGAAATACCGCTTTGCGGCAAAATTTCGTACTTGTTGGTGAGGTATAACGGCATCGTTTCTGATATTCCAAACATCAAAATGCTTTCCATCTGAACAAAATCTGCTCAGATACATTTGAGGAACATAATGCTGATTTATAACCTTTTTCCCCACAGATTTACCTCTTTTGTTGAGCACTCCAGTTTATTGCGTGATGCTACCTTTATCGGATGGTGATGTAGTCCGTATATCGCTGATACATCTGCACCATTATTTTTCTGCCATACCGTTCCATATAGTCATAATCGGGATGGCCGTGTTCATTGACAGGAAGCAAAATTTTTTGTCTTTCCATTCGATGCCCGTTAAATTTATAGCCATAAGTATATTTTCCCTTTTGCTGCAATATTGCTACCTTGCAAAATAAAAGGATAAATTTGTTATCTGAATGGTTCCTCAGATGTAACCTCTTCACATCATCCGAAAATACGCAGCCATAAACATGATAGAAATTCTCAACAACACTTCCATTGTAATTGACACCCAAAACATTTTGGTCAAATGATGAATTTGGAGTAGCTATCCAGCCTGTAATCCCGTTATTTGAATCAGTTGCGCCGATAAAGGGTATATTGCCAACATCCATATCAGCTTTCGTTAGCCGCTTTCCTGCACTAATGGTGAAGATGTCATCAATATAGTATT
The DNA here is from genome assembly GCA_950075865.1 of uncultured Oscillospiraceae bacterium. Lineage (GTDB taxonomy): Bacteria > Bacillota > Clostridia > Oscillospirales > Oscillospiraceae > Vermiculatibacterium. Next base: position 180,193 of record CATMVA010000001.1, read on the forward strand.
CTTTCCATTTTGCTTCATTAAGGGGTTGTATTACCCCCCCCGTTTGTACAATTCGACCAATAAATGCCTTATATTTTTCGATGAGTTGCTGCTCTCGTTCTTTACAATATGCTTCCATAAAATCAAGATCAGGTTTGCCAGTTTCGTCAACAGGGAGCATGATTTTTTCTCTGGATATTCGAGCATCATTGATTTCTCGATTGAAGTTATACTTTTTCGACAGCCTGTTCGTAAGAGCGGCAATAAACAAATAATGATATTTGTTATATCGTTCATTTTTCAGGTGCGTAATATGGTCGCTTGCAACAAAAGCAAAGGGTTCATAAAAACTTGAACCAACACTTCCACTATTTGCAAGGCTTAAACAATCAGCAAAAATACGAACTCTTTGTGTATTGGAGACAAAATTATCAACGCCATTGTTCATAGCAGAAGATGATACATAGGGCATTTGACCTGGCACATGATTTTCTGATTTTAGACGTTTCCCTCTTTGAATAGTAGGAAATATTTCCGTTAAGAAAAACGGTTTCCATTCTCTGTCATTCAAATTAAGCATGGCCGTCCTCCTTGAACAGATATTCCCGCCCCTGCATCACCATGGAGAATTCAAAGGTAAGATAATCCCCTATGGTCTTGATAAAATCTTCTTCTGTGGGGATTTCGTCGTTGAAATAGTAAAAGCTGTGGAGCCATTCGTCTGTTGCTTCAATGGTGGTTTTCACGCAGAATTTTGTTTCTGTATCAATTCTGTCAAACCACACATCCAGCAAATGCTGTTTCTTATCTTTTGCGGATTCTGTTTCTACAAGGCCAACATGGGCCGCCACTTTATAGCCATCGTTTTCAAAGTTGATGAACTTGCATACCTTTTCTGCGGGATGTGGTTCCCCCGCTGTAAACACAGCGATGCAGGGAATTGTGCCTACCCCATAGAAAGTATCCTTGCTCAAAGAAATAACGCCTTCAAGGGTATGGTGCTTCAAAATATTTTCTTTCAGTGCCTGTTCTTCTTTAGTTTTCCCCGTCATAGAGGATTGAGGTACTATGACCACGCACCGCGCACCGGCTACAAGAGAATCCAGAAGGTGCTCCACAAAGGACATCTCATATAAATCAGGATTTTGCTTGGAGCCTTGTGAATAGGGTGGGTTCATCATGCCGACGGTGGCCTGCTTTAATTGCAGCTTGCCCGCATCCAGTTTAAAGAAATCATCATTGAGCAGATTGCTTTTCCCATCGCCGCGTAAAATCATATTCGTGGTTGCAATCGTAAACATATTAGGACGCAACTCAATACCATGTAACTGCTTTTGCCGGATATTCTTTTTCTGCGCAGCATTATCCGTTTTTGAAAGCATATTGTGCATAGCGGCAATCAAAAAGCCCGCGGTGCCGCAACAGGGATCAAAAACAATATCTGTGGGTTGCAAATCGGCCAAATCACAAAAAAGCTGGGTAATGTGTTTTGGCGTGAGGATAATTCCCAGCGTCTGCCCATCGCCGCCGGAGTAACTCATAAACTCCCCATAGAATCTCCCTATGTAATCCTCGGCGCTGCTATTGTATCGAATGGATTTATAAATTTTTTCATTCAGATATTCTGAAAAATGCTTGAGCGGGGTTTTGTTTAGCTTTGGTTCAATTTCATTCAGCTTTACGGTATCTTTGATAAAAGCGAACTGACTTAATATCTTATCTTTTTTAACTTCGGGAGCAACATTAACCCGTTTTAAATTGGCGTTAATAGCATCATAGATTTTCTGTCCATCGGTTTTTACTGTATCGCCGGTCAGGTCATCAACAGAAAAATTTTTATATTCGCTCTCGCGAAGTGCGAGAAGAATGCCAGAAACAATGAGCGGCTTTTCCGTATCAAGCAGATTCCCGTAATTTCTCAAATCCTCATGCAATACGCTTGCGTCCCTGAGAATTTCAGCAGTTTCCTTTTCCGCATCAGTATCTTCTTTGAGTATCTCCCGAACGTAATACTCGTCAATATTATCCTCGCTGAAAGAAATAAAAGACTCGACTTCAGGAAGTTCCCTATAAAACTCTGTTTCATCAAGATAGACCGGGGATATTTTGTGCTTTTTCTCATCCCCAGATATACCAAATACAATGATTTTCTTATATGAAGTGGTTTTGGCTAAATGCTTCCCGTAGAAAAAAGCGCCATTTACAGCAAAATCGGTAACAGCACTTGTTCCCAAGCTGATGTTTCCCATCTCATCCCGCTTTATATGCTTTGACAGGTCAGCTTTGTCCTCTATTACAATCAGGTAGTCCTTTACCACACCTACATATTCAGGAAATCCTACGTTGCCAGTGCCGCGCTTGGAAGCTGTTTTCAGTGCGTCATCTATTTCCTTAATAGAACTTCCCTGTGCGTCGAGGACAATACCTGCCTGTCTGAGCAAATCATAGACCCATAAATCGGTCTTGACTTCTTTCTTAGCCATTGAGACTGTCCTCCTTGGTTTTAATATAGCGCCCAGATTTAATTCTGGCGTCCTTCGGCTTATCTGCGTCCAACGGAACAGCCCAGGTGTTTGCGATCCTCATTGCACCGGGAATACGGCCATCTCGGCATAAAATTTGAATCCGCCGCGTTGAGATTCCCCATTTTTTTGATAGCTGCTTAATGGAAATATAATCCATATCTCACACCTCTAAAAGATACCTTGTATCTATTATAGTCGAAAGAGCGAATAAAATCAATGTTTTTTAGAAAGCCTGCCTGCGTCTGTTATAACTCCTACTATCAACATAAATCAAAAATTTTTCAGAATGAATTGACAAACATCAGTTCTATATGATAAACTGTACTCCCATGTAGGTGGGCCAACTGAATAACACATAAGCACATTCTTTTTGGCGCTTGTGAAATACAAGGCCGGTACATCAAACTTGCTTCAGCGGAACGAAAATTCTGCTGGGGCTGGTTTTGATGTACCGGCTTCTTTTTTGCCCTGACAACTGAATGACCGTCTGAATGGGATACTTCGCCATGACCTCCGCCGTGGAGCGAGCAAGACAACGCCGCTGAAAAGGGGCAGGAACTCCATCCGGGAAAACGGCAAAGCAGCGTGACGGCAAAAGGACAGGCCAAACACGCCTGAGAGGAAAGCCTCAATACCTCCCCTTAGAAAGAAGCCAAACCCGCTCGCTTTCCCTCTCCCCAGGAGCAGGAGTACTACCCCTGTCCACAGGGATAGGAAAGCCTCAATACCTCCCCTTAGAAAGAAGCCAAACCCGCTCGCTTTCCCTCTCCCCAGGAGCAGGAGTACTACCCCTGTCCACAGGGATAGCGAGCATCGGATTTCGCCCCCCACGGGGCAAAATCCAGTCCCAGGGGAGACCCCTGAATACCCCCTCCCACGGCGAAAATCCAACAGAATGGAGGAATTGTTTTGAGTACAAACGATGAAAAAGTACGGCTGAAAATCAGACTGACCGAAGAAGAAAAAGTCAAGCTGGAGCATGACGCTACCCTGTGCGGTCTGACCCAATCCGAATACTTTCGGCAAATTTGTTTGGGCAAGCGGCCCCGGCCCAAGCAGCCCCCGGAGTTTTGGGAACTGCTGGACGCTTTGTATGAAATCCACGATAAACTGGAACGGCTGGCCGCCTACTACCCGGAAGCATCAGAGAAGCGTTCTCGGCTTGAAAGGCTCGTCCTGTTTTTGCAGGAGGTGTCGTGATGGCGACCACCAGCCTGTGGCACATCAAGGGTCGGCTCAGCGACCTGATTGCCTACGTGGAAAACCCTGAGAAAACCGTCCCCAAAGGTACTGAGGACTTTTTCAATGTCTTTTCGTACATCCAGAACCCGCAGAAAACTGCGGACGGTTCTTTCGTCACCGCTATCAACTGTTTGAAGCAGACGGCGCTTCAACAGATGATTTTGACGAAACAACAATACGGCAAAGAGGACAACTATATCGCCTGGCATGGCTATCAGAGCTTCAAGCCGGGGGAAGTCACCCCGGAGCGGTGCCATGAGATCGGCGTGAAGCTGGCTCGTGAGATGTGGGGCGATAAATTTCAGGTTATCGTCACCACCCACCTGGACAAAGGACACTTGCACAACCATTTCTGTTTCAATTCGGTATCATTCAAAGATGGCAAAAAGTACAACTACTCCAAAGCGGAACAGCAACGCCTCCGGGATACCTCAGACCGGCTTTGCCGGGAGTATGGCCTGTCCGTCATAGAGCATGGTAGAAAGGCTCCCAGCCGCCCCGTCTGGCTGGACGAGCAGAGCGGCAAGCCCACCCGTTACAACATCTACCGGGCGGACGTGCGGGAAGCCGTCAACGGCAGCAGAACCGTGGAGATGATGGAGAGGTATCTCCGGCGCAAAGGGTATCTCACCGACTTCACGGGAAAGCATTGGAAAATACGTCTGCCGCAGTACCAGCACTTCACCCGTTTAGACACCCTGGATGAGCGGTGGACGCCGGAGAACATCAGGCGTGGCCTGGGCGCACAGGCCAGCTTTGGTAATAAGCGGCCCACCGTCAACTTTGCCCCGGAGCTGCCGGAGGAACTGCGGGTCTATGTGCCGTTTCAACCCACGCCCCACATTTACCGGCTGTTCCTCTATTGGGAGTATCAGCTTGGCATTTTGCCCAAGGGGACGACCTATCAGCCCACCAGCCCGTTTCTGAAAGAGGAACTGCGAAAGCTGGACGAAATCACCGCCCAGGTGGACTATCTGGCAAAAAACCGCATCAAAACACTGGACGATCTTCTTTCAGCCCGTGAAACTCTCCAAAGCGAAATGGACACGCTGACCGAACAGCGGACAAAGCTGCAAAACAAAATACGCAGAGCGTCACCGGCTGAAAAGGAACAATTACGGGCCGAAAAACAGGCCGTGACCGCTCGGATTACCGCCTACCGAAAGAAATTGAAGCTGAATGTCGGCGTGGAGGAACGCTCTGCCAAAATCCAGGACACGATGGATATGGTCTATACCAACGAGGAACAGCATCGCCAGACGGCGCAAATTAGGACGAGAGGGGAGCGATACAGATGACCGCAGAAGAAAGAACAGCAAAAATTGAGGATTATATTGCCAAATTAGACGCTGAATGGCCGGAAATTGAGAAAATAATGGCAAGTCACGAACTCGATTTGGACACGGGGCGGAAACCACTTCTTCTTTGCCGTATCCCGCCCGACATGGGCTTTACCATGAAAGACGGCCACACCGAATATGAGGTGGTGGGCCGCTTTGACCCGAACGGCGACGAATTTCTGCTGGAACAGATCAGTCGCAAATTGCGGACTGCGGATGATGATTAAAAAGCCGAGCAATCTCACTTTAAAGCGTTGAATTATTGGCGGAGATATGGTATACTGATTTTGCAATATACCGTATCCGATTGTCGGAAAGGAGATACCGTGAGCAGGCAATCGAAAGAAAACAGGATCACAGCCCTCTACTGCCGTCTGTCCCAAGACGATGGGCGGGAGGGCGAGAGCAATAGTATTGTCAACCAAAAGGAATTGCTTCAAGGATACGCTCGTCAGCACCGCTTCAAAAATTTGCAATTTTTTGTGGATGACGGATGGAGCGGAACCAACTTCGACAGGCCGAGTTTCCGCCAGATGGAGCAGATGATTGAAGCTGGCGAGGTGGGGACGGTCATTGTCAAGGATATGTCCCGGCTGGGCCGGAACTATCTGCAAGTGGGGATGTATACGGACATCGTATTTGTGGAGAACGATGTGCGGTTCATCGCCGTCAACGACAACGTGGACTCGGCGGTACAGACGGAATTTGATATGACCCCGATCCGCAATTTCTGTAATGAACTTTACGCTCGGGACACCGCCAAGAAGATCAAATCCACGTTCAAAATGAAAGGCGAGAGCGGTAGGCACCTCACCACAAATCCTCCGTTCGGCTACGTCAAGGACGAGCAGGATAAGGACGAGTGGCTGATCGATGAGGAAGCCGCTAAAACGGTTCGGTACATCTTCAAGCTGTGCTGTGACGGCTTTGGCCCCACGCAGATCGCCAACCGGCTGAGACAGGAACAGGTGCTCACCCCCACGGCGTACAAGGCCCAACAGCGGGGCGAACTGCTCCCAGAGCGGCCCTTCCAGTGGGCGCAAAAAACCGTATCCGGGATTTTGGACAAGGTGGAGTACCTGGGCCATACGGAGAATTTCAAGACTGCATCCAAGAATTACCGCAGCAAGAAGCGGATCAAGACCGCTAAGGAAGAACGCAAGCTGTTCCGGGATACCCACCCGGCCATCGTAGATGAACACACTTTCCAGGTGGTGCAGGAAATTCGCTCTCATCGCCACAGGCCGACGGCTACGGGAAAGGTCAGCATCTTCTCCGGCAAGGTGTTCTGCGCCGACTGCGGAGCCAAGCTGCAATACAACACGGCAAACAGCTTTTCAGCGAATCAGGATTTCTTCAACTGCGGCAACTACCGCAGCAACACGGGAACCTGTACTGCCCACTTCATCCGGGCGGTTACGTTGGAGAAAATCGTGCTGGCCCACATGAAGCGTGTTCTGGCATATGTCCAGCAGTTTGAGACGTCCTTTGTCAAGCGGGAAATGGAGAAAGCCAACCTCAAACGCCAGACCTCCGTGGAAAAGGCCAAGCTGGATATTGTGACGCTGAAACGTCGGGACGAGGACTTGGATGTGCTGTTCAAACGCATCTACGAGGACATGGTGGCGGGACGGCTCAGCACGGAGCGCTTTGACAAGCTCTCCACGCAGTACGAGGAGGAGCAGAAGCAGGTGCGGCAGGTCATTGGAGAATTGCAATTGCTGATCGACGATGGCGAACAGGAAGCCCACGACCTCCGGCAATTTCTGAAAAGCGTCCGCAAGTACACCGACCCGGAAGAACTGACGGCGGAAATGCTGAACGAACTGGTTGACAAGATTATTGTCCACGCTCCCGACAAGAGCAGTGGGCACCGCAGGCAGAAGATTGAGATTTACTACAAGGCCGCTGGGATCATCGACATTGCCGACGACCTCTGTGAAGCTGGGGACGGCAGGGGGCAGTGGCGTAGAAATCGAAAAACGGCCTGAAAAGGCAGGACTGTGACCTTTTACAGTCACAGTCCTGCCGTACATAGAATACTTCGTTGCGGCACCTCGCCAAAAGGGGACGCTCTCTTTTTTTATCACAAAATAATGCAGATAAGTCCTCCCGAGCCTTCGTTGATGACTCGTTGCAGGGTTTCCCGTAGTTTGCCTCTGGCATCCTCCGGCATCCGTTTGAGCTTGGTGCTCAGATCCTCGCTCACCAGTTCATGGAAAGACTTTCCGAAAATGTTGGATTCCCAGATCTTAGTGGTATCACCCTCAAACTCCTGAAGCAAGTAGGTCACCATCTCCTCAGACTGCTTCTCGCTTCCCACAATGGGCGAGACCTCAGTCTCAATATCAGCCCGTATCATGTGGATGGAGGGGGCACTGGCCTTAAGCCGGACGCCGTATCTTCCTCCCTGCTTCACGATTTCCGGCTCCTCTAGCTTCATCTCCTCCGGACCAGGAGCCACAATGCCATAGCCGGTTTCCCGGACCTCCCGAAGGGCTTCGCTGACCTTGTCATACTCTTTCTTGACCCCCGCCAGGCTGGTCAGAAGGCTCATCAGATCCCCATCATTAGCGATTAAGAATCCGGACTGTGCCGAGATTGTCTCATAGAAAAGCGTCCTGGGCAACTCCAGTGCGGCGCAGGCTTTCCCCTCCCCCAGATCAATGGAGGTCACCTTAATGCTGCTGACGCTCTCACATTGGCCGACCGCAGTCATGGCTCCCTCTACATCCCGGATCCGCCGCATCTCGCAGGTACTCTCCCGGATAGCAGTATAGAGCCCGTTTTTAATGGGATGATCATAAGGCAACGCGTCCACCCAAGCAGGCAGATACATGTTAAGTTCTTTGAGGGGGAACTCGTAGAGAACCTCCTGGATGATGCCAGTCACATCCGCCTCATCCAGTTCCAAACAGTTGCAGCGCATACAGGTTACGCCATATCGGTCCATAATATCCGTCTGGATCGCCTTTGCCCGGTCAGAGTTGGGGGAGGCTGAGTTGAGCAGGACTAGGAAGGGTTTTCCCAATTCTTTCAGCTCCGTGATGGCCCTGTTCTCCGCCTCCAGATAATCTTCCCGGGGAATGTCTGTGATGGTGCCGTCCGTGGTAATCACGATCCCGATGGTGGAATGCTCGGCAATAACCTTTCGGGTGCCAACCTCGGCGGCCTCGGTCATAGGAACGTCATGATCAAACCAGGGGGTGGTCACCATCCGGGGGGCATCATCTTCCGTCTGTCCCACTGCGCCGGGAACGAGGTACCCCACACAATCGATCAATCTCACCGAGAAGGCAGCTCCGTCATCCATTTCCACCCGGACCGCCTCTTCGGGCACGAACTTGGGCTCAGCTGTCATGACCATTCGCCCTGATCCACTCTGAGGCAGTTCATCTCTGGCTCGCTCCCGGCGGTACACATTTTCAATGTTGGGGATAACCAGTGTCTCCATAAAGCGCTTAATGAAAGTGGACTTTCCCGTGCGGACGGGACCAACCACCCCGATGTAGATATCCCCACCTGTTCTCTGGGCAATATTCTCATAAAGCTTGTTGTTTTCCATCTTCCTCTCCCCCTTTACCGTCTCCTGGGAATAAGCAGCAGCTTGCCTGTGGCGGCAGACTCGTCTTCCAGTTCATTTGCGCTGATGATGTCAGCGATCGTAGTTCCATAGGCTTTTGCCACATCCCACAACCGCTCCCCGTTTTCAAACATCCGAAGGACCAGTGAAGGCCGCTCCCCCGTCTCCTCGGGAGTCTCTCCCGGCCGAAGATCGGACAGGATGGCAGTCTTCTGGCGGACCACAGCTGTAAATTGGAAGTCCAGTGTAAAGCGAACCTCTATACCGCCAGAGGCAGGGGTGGCGTACACATCGCCCACTGGCTCACATTGGCAGAAGCACCAGCACCCCTCCGGAATATCCAAGGTGCATGGAACAGCCATATTCCGCTGCAGGGAAACTGCCTCTCCTCCCTCATCCACGCCGAGCGTCTGTACCTCCATCTGAGCGGTAAGGATCAGCTTCTCTCCCTCTCTTGTCTGGACCACTTGCCCCACCGCAACACGGCAGTCTGTAATCTCCTGCAAGCTGACGGGAGTCTCCCAAACCTCTCTGACATTCTGACTGCGCATTCCGCTCTCAAGTCTGCTGTCTGTTTCCCAGTTTTCCCATGTACATGCCAGCGGCTGGACTGTGCTGTAAGCATCAGCGAGAACATCTACCGTCCAGATTTCCCGGACCACCGCCTGCGTCATGATCTCCAGCTCTACCGAAATCGTTCGCCCTTCCCCGTCTGCAGTAAGTACACATTCCGCACCCACCGCAGCCATAATCAACTCACAGTCGGCTTCCTCAGAAACCCCGGACACCTCCATGATTTGGGAAAAGGACAATTCAACCCCGGCGGTATAGAGCCCGTTGTCCTCCCCGCGATAAAGCATGCTGATATTGACGCTCCCTTTAAAAATGAGCTTGTTTCCGATAATCTTGGAGTCTCCCTTGCTGACGCTCATCCGGCTTTTCAGCATTTCTGCGGCGGCGGGCTTACCGGCTGAGAGAGTCACCTCCTCGGCAATTTGGAAGGGTTTTTCCTGTACGCAGGTGGTACAATAGACCTCCTTGGTCTCGTTCAGCTGCTCCACTTCCGTCCCATCAGGACCAATGACCGCGGTAGAGATTCTTTCCATCCTGGGGGCAAAAACAGTAACGTCAGCCACCACCTCCGCACGGATCAATACTTTGCGGGGGTTCATGGCTCTGGTGTCCACGTGGCAAAGCCGCACTTGGGCCACCGCCACACATTCCGGGAATATCTCGTTTACTTCCGCGGCACAGGTAAAGGGAATACTTACATCCAGGTGACGCATCCCGTTTTCCCCATCCGGGACATAGAGAACACTAGCTTTAATGGTTCCCGTCACCTCTACCCGACCATCCATAGCCTCCTTTCGCACAAGAAGAACCTTGCCGTCGGTCTCCACCACACGGAGGATATCGGGACAGGCGTCCGGGACGATCATTTCCAGTGTCTCCTCTTGCCGAAGGGGGGTGTTCAGCACAACATCAAAGCCATTCATCTGTGTCCGGTCCAATTCAAATTCCATAAGCACTTCCACTCCTTATACAGGCGTCCGCCTCGTCGCTTCTGTGAATCTATATGTACAAGGAGTGGGGAGTATGTCTTCATTTCAATCTAAAAATGCGCTTCAGAATCCCTCGCAACGCTTTCGGGGATTTAACGACCACAATCTTCACGCCCGTCCACCTCCTTTCCTTGTGTCACCCCAAGTTTCCAACAGCAAAAAAGCCGCCTCCTTTCGCCCTGGATGACCCAGTATACGAAAGAAAGCAGCTTTCTGTGCGATATTCTATTTGCGCTGCCATGCCGGAACGGACTTCGCCATCTGATAAAGCCGGACATAGCTTTCATGGCGGCCGGACGCGATCTTACCTTCTTCCAATGCCCGGAGTATGGCACAACCCCTTTCTTTAATATGGGAACACCCTACAAACTGGCAGTCGTTCAGGTAAGGTTTGAACTCGCGAAACGCATCGGCCAGCTCCTCAGGCGGGCAGGCATCCCCATCCTCCTCAAAGGAAGCAAATCCTGGGGTATCTGCCACTATAGCTCCATTTTTCAGTCGAAAGAGTTCTACATGGCGGGTAGTATGTCTTCCTCTTCCCAGCTTTTCGCTTACTTCCCCCACCGCCAAACCAAAGCCGGGCTCCAAAGCATTAAGAATGCTGGACTTCCCCACTCCCGAATTTCCTGTAAAGGCGCATACCTTTCCAGTAATTAAGGCCAAAAGCTCGGCCAGGCCCTCTCCGGTCTCAGCGCTTACCTTAAGTGTAGGAAAACCTGCCTGACGGTAGGTATCACAAAGGGCCTGGGGCTGGTTCAGATCCCACTTGTTAAAGCAAATCACACTTTCACAGCCCTGTCGCTCTGCCATCGCCACCACCCGATCGATCAGAAAGGGGTCTGTCACAGGGAGCGCCCCGGAAGCAATAATCACCAGAACATCAATGTTGGCTACGGCAGGCCTTTGGAACTGATTCTTCCGCGGCAGGACAGCATCGACTGTTCCTGTACCGTCCCCATGGACTGTCAAGGTTACACGGTCTCCTACCAGGGGTGTTACCTTGTCATGGCGGAATTTTCCTCGCGCCCGACACTCCACTGTCTCGTCATCCACATCCACATAGTAAAATCCGGACAGCGCTTTTACGATCATCCCTTCCATCAGACGCTAAAATCCTCAAAATAGCGTTCAAACTCTACTCCGTCAATATAGATAACCACTTCCTGGACTCCACTGCCCTCAATGGTAAAGAAGGCACTCCTCAGCCGTGTGGGATGGTCCTGACGATATTGCTCCACGCCGCCCACCGTAACCACCACGGTAACGGTCTCACGATCGTCGTTGGGTAACGTTACCGATTTATCCTTTTTCGTGGTCGGAACAGGTGTCTGCGAGGTTGCCGGAGGCGACGTCGGTACCGCACCAATCACTGGCGTATTATCAGGCGTAGGTGTCTGGGAACTCTCTGTACCCGGCGTCTGGTTCCCGCCTGTAGGCTTGGGCGATTCAGGGGAAGTGGTACTCGGCCCGGAGCTGATCCACAGGTTTACTGTATACCCCTCTTTGATATCATCCTCCATCATATTCACTTCCACGCCATTCTCATTCAGAATGACAACGTCGCAGACCAATCCCTCGGCGTACTCGTCACTTGGCATATTTCTGACAGATCCCCGTCGAAGTCCCAGGTCAATAATAGCCTGCTCAGCATCCTCTCTGGTCATGCTGAGCAGCGGCATCATAGCTACCGTCTTGGGTTTCGGCCCAAGGCTGACCTGAATGACGACCACCGTTCCGGAATCCACAATACTCTTTTCCTCAGGCGAGACAGAGATCACATTTCCTTTTGTAACCTCCTCTGAATATGTTTCCTGAATCTCGGCCACTAAACCTGCGTTTTGGATCAAGGTACGGGCCACCCGCTGGTCCAGATTGACGACCTCCGGCACCTGCTGTCCACCCCGTCCGGCGCTGACAGTCACAGTAATCTCTCGCTCCCCGGACTGAACCTCGGTATAGGGCACCCGATTCTGCTCAATGATACGCCCAACCTCCACATCATCATCAGACTGCAAGGATCCCTCCACGATGGTAAAGCCGTTCTCATAGACTTCAGGCAGTGCACGGGCTTCCTCTATGGTATAACCCTTCAGATCCGGGACCAGGTATGTGACAGGATCTGCCGCCAGATCCCGAAATACTGTGTTCCAAAGGAAGGCCACCACGCCGGAAAGGCACAGAAGGACCATAAACAGGATCAGGAAAAACCGGAGCACCCCTCCGCCGGATTCGTAGTCGTCCTCATCTTCCTGGATAGGACGTTTCCGTTTCTTCATGTTCTCCTCCTGTCGTTCGGTATGACTCTGCCGATTTGCAGCGACCTGGGGCGTGTTGGCACCAATCTTCTGGGTCGGCTCCTCCCCATCAGTGACCAACAAATCCTCATGCGTATAGTCAAAGCTGATGTTGGGATTCTTCCGAAACTCTTCCAAATCGGCCAGCATGGCATCAGCCGAGATATATCTCTTATCCAAATCAGAGGCCATCGCCTTCACTGTGATTTCCTCCATCGCCTCGGGGATAGAGGGATCCAACTCTCTGGGAGAGAGGGGAATGGAATTGATATGCTGGATAGCCACCGCAACTGGGGAATCTCCCTCATAAGGCAGACGGCCTGTCAGCATCTCATAAAGCACTACACCAGCAGAATATATATCGCTACGGGCATCAATATGACTGCCCCTGGCCTGTTCGGGAGAGATATAGTGAACAGAACCCAATGCCTCCTGCGTCATAGTATTCTGGGCTGAGGAAATCAATCTGGCAATACCGAAATCGGCCACTTTTACGCTACCATCCCGCAGGACCATAATGTTATGGGGCTTGATATCCCGGTGGATGATCCCCCTGCTGTGGGCGTGGGACAAGCCTTTCATGATCTGAGTGATAAAGTGGAGAGCCTCCTTCCAGCTCAATGCTCCTCCCCGTTTCTGCATGTACTGCTTGAGAGTAATTCCATCAATAAGCTCCATCACAATGTAATCCGGTTCGGAAGAGTCCTCCGAGCGGGACACATCATAAATAGAAACAATATTGGGATGAGAGAGCATGGCAACTGCCCGGGACTCCTCATGAAACCGGTGACGGAACTCCTCGTCCTGAGCCAGATCCTCCTTCAGGATCTTGATGGCTACAAAACGGTTGAGCAGATGGCACTTGGCCTTATAGACTACAGCCATGCCGCCCGAGCCGATCTTTTCCAGTATTTCATATCGGTTTCCGAGGACTTTTCCTATGTACTGCTCCATAGTTCATCCCCTCCCTTACGCCATTTGAATGAGGACTGCGGTCACATTATCGGGTGCCCCCCTGGACAATGCCATATCCAGTAGCCGCTGGCAGCAGCTCTTCGGTGTGCCGCCATAAAGAATTTCATAGAGAAGCTCCTGATCGGTCAGTGTATTGGACAACCCGTCCGAGCAAAGGAGCAGAAAATCTCCCTGATTCATCTTCACTTCATAGAGGTCGGGCTGCGCCTTGCTTTCAGCGCCCAGGCACCGGGTAATCAGATTCTTCCGAGGATGGAGCCGTGCCTCTTCCCGGGTGATCTCTCCCCGGCTGACCAGGTCCTCCACCACAGAGTGGTCCCGCGTCACCTTGATTATCCCCTCCTCGCCCACGCGATATGCCCGGCTGTCGCCGATGTTAACGATCTGCAGGTCGCGTCCATCGGCAATAACGGCCACCATTGTGGTTCCCATCCCGGCACATTGAGGGTCATTGACCGCCTTCCGGTATACCGCGTCGTTAGAGAGGTTGATCACCCTTGTCAAGTGCTCACCGGGTGCCTGACGCAGCTCTTCCTTGCCCAGGCTCTCCAAATAGGCCGAGGCGACCTCCACAGCCAGCGAACTGGCCACGTCTCCGGCCAGCGCGCCGCCCATGCCATCGCATACCAGAGCAGTTACCAGCTCATCTTCTACCGATTTTAAGTAATAGGAATCCTGATTCTGCGCACGAACCGCCCCTTTATCCGTGATTCCCCACGCATAGATCATTGCGTCTTCTCCTCCATCCTTTTTCGCCGTAGTTGTCCGCAGGAGGCATCAATGTCCCCTCCCAGCTTACGCCGGACGGTGACCGTTACTCCTTGCTTCTCCAATCGCTTCTGAAACTCCCTGATCCGTCTGCTGGGGTGCAGAGAGCTTTCCTCTACCTCATTGAGTGGGATCAGGTTTACATGGCCCGGGGTCCCTTTCAAGTACTTCACCAATAGGTCTGCCTGCCAGTCGTGATCGTTGACACCATCGATCATGGCATACTCATAAGATATCCTCCGCCCCGTTATCTCAAAATAACGACGGCAGCTTTCAAATAACCGCTCCACACCCACCGACCGGTTCACTGGCATGATCTTGGACCGGGTCTCATCGTCAGGCGCATGGAGGGATACCGACAAGGTCAATTGTAACTTATACTGGGCCAGTTTGTCAATTTTCTCTGTCAAACCACAGGTGGACAGGGAAATGTGCCGCATTCCTATGTTGAGTCCTTCCGGATGATTTACCAACTCCAGAAACCGCATAACCGTATCAAAATTATCCAACGGCTCCCCAATTCCCATCAAAACGATATTGGAAATCAATTCTCCCGAATCCAACTGGGTAAACAGCACCTGATCCAGCATTTCAGCCGGAGTTAGGTCCCGCACCTTTCCTCCAATAGTAGAGGCGCAGAAGGCACAGCCCATCCGGCACCCCACCTGGGAAGAGATACAAACAGTATTCCCATGGTGATACCGCATCAAAACGGTTTCCACACAATTTCCGTCCCTCAGCCGCCAAAGATACTTCACCGTGCCGTCCTGTCGGGACACCTGCTTACGTTCTACCTGAGGTGCTGTAATAAAGCAGTTCGCCTCCAGCTTCTCTCTCAGCTCCTTGGAAAGGTTAGACATATCCTCAAAGGAAGTGACGCCCCGGTGAAGCCAATGAAAAACCTGTTTTCCCCGAAAGGCCGGCTCTCCAAAGTCCGTGAACTGACTTGTCATCTCTTCCAGCGTCATGGATTTCAGATCCAACACGGCTTCCACCTTCCTTTCCTAAGCAACTTTTCTCCTAAGCATTCCTTCGCAGTTTTGCAATAAAGAACCCATCTGTCCCGTGGCGATGAGGCCAAAGTGTGATCATCCCATCCGTCTCCCCCACTGGTCCCGGCAAAACAAACGGCTCCAAAGAATAATCCTTGTGGGAAGCCAAAAACTCCCACGCCACATCCTCATTCTCCCGCTTCAGCAACGTACAGGTAGAATAAAGAAGCACTCCCCCTGGGCGTACATAGCGGGAAACGTTGGAAAGAATATCCTTCTGAATGGCTGGCAGTCCTTCCAATGGCCTCGGATCCCGATAGCGGATCTCGGGCTTTTTGCGGATCACACCCAGCCCGGAACAGGGCACATCGGCCATCACCAAATCAAAGGCTTTCTCCCACTGTGGCTCAAACTTTCGCGCGTCCATCACCTGAGTTGAGAGACACTTGATTCCCAGCCGGGCGGCCCCCGCCTCAATCAGTTTCATCTTATGGGGATGAAGATCACAGGAAATGATCTCTCCCTGATTCTCCATTATAGCTGCGGCCGCAAAAGATTTCCCTCCCGGAGCAGCGCAGGCGTCCAACACTTTCATTCCAGGTTTGGGCCCGGCAGCCAGTACAGCCATTTTTGCGGCAGCATCCTGGATGTATAGAAGCCCCTCCCGAAAAGCAGGCAAGGTCTCCAGATCTCCTGTATTCTCCAGTTCCAGACAGCCCTCCATCCAGAGATGCGGATGCGCTGTCACTCCACTCTCCTCTAATTGGGGGAGCAAAGCCTCCCTATCGGTTTTCAGGGGATTCACCTGAGCCTGGGTAGGTATCTGGGCATTGTGGGCAGCCAGAAGTGCCTCAACTTCCACCTTGGGCAATATACGGGAAAACCCCTTTACAAGCCACTCTGGATGGCTGTATCGAATTGACAGCTCCTGTGGCTGTGGTGTCCCCTCCCGAACAGTGCGCTCAAACCCCCGCAAAACGGCATTAATCAGTCCTGGAGAACGGGGATTTCTGGAATAGCGCCTGCCCAACTCTACGGATTCATTGACCGCAGCATGTACCGGGATCCGGTCCATAAACAGCATCTGATAGATACCCATACGCAGACTGTTTCTGACCCCCGGCTCCAACTTTTCCACTGGTACCGAGCAATGCTGCCCCAAATGCCAGTCCAGCAGCATGCGGTTCTGGATCACCCCGTAAGAAATACGGGCACACAACCCCGCATCCCGCCGGTCTAGACCGGTCTGCCGTATGGAATTGCGCAAAAAACCGTCGGACCAGGCCCCCTGCTTATCTCCAGCAATGAGGCATTTTAGGGCAACCTCTCTTGCTGTCGCGGCCATCAAAGTATATCCCCCGACTTCAATGGATGTCCGCGGAGAAAATCCGCAGCCGCCATCGCTTTTTTCCCGTCAGGCTGTATTTCCAGCAAACGCAGGGCGGAATTCTCTCCGCAGGCCACCAGAATACCATTGCTCCCGGCTTCCAGTACCCTTCCAGGTTGACCCATTCCGTCTTCCGGGGCGGTTTTAAATACCTTGCACCGGATCCCCGCCACCGCGGTGACAGCCGCCGGCCATGGAAGCAGTCCTCTGACCTGATCATGGAGTGCCTGGGCAGGTCGGGTAAAATCCATGGGTGACAACTCCTTGGACAGCATGGGGGCCAACGTAACCGCGCTTTCATCCTGCGGTGTTCGAGAGGCGGTCCTCGCTTCTATCCCGGCTACCGCTTCAACCAGAAGCTTTCCGCCTATTTCTGCCAATCTGGCTGTCAGTTCAGGTGCCGCCTCATTAGGTCCGATAGCAGTCCTTACCTGTGAGATCACATCTCCGGCATCCAAGGCGGCAGCCATATACATAATGGTAACACCCGTCTCCTTTTCCCCGTTGAGAATGGCCCAGTTGATGGGCGCCGCTCCCCGGTACTTGGGCAACAGCGAGGAATGAACATTGATGCACCCCATGGATGGTACATCCAAAATTTCCTGAGGCAGGATACGCCCATAGGCTGCCACCACGATCAAATCAGGCTCCAGAGCCCTGATCTGGGCCAATGCGGTGCCGTCCCGGAGCTTCACCGGCTGAAAAACCGGGATCCCATGCGCCAGAGCACACTCTTTCACTGGGGTAAGCTGCAACTGGTTTTGGTGCCGTCCTACCGGCTTATCCGGCTGAGAAAAAACGCCGCAAACGGTATGCCCGGCAGCGATCAACGCCTCCAGAGAAGGAACGGCAAAGTGGGGCGTTCCCATAAACAGGATATTCACGTTGGGTTACCTCTTTCTTCCCTTTTTCTGCTCCCGCTCCTGGAGCACTTCGAGTTCCTCACTGGTATAGAGCCGGTCCGCATGCTCCGAGAACACATGGCCGTCCAGATGCTCCAGCTCATGGCAAAAGCATCGGGCTACCACATCGGTCCCTTCCGCCTCAAACCATTCACCGTGCCGATCCTGGGCTTTCACACGAACCTTTTCAGGGCGAAGCACATACCCCCACATACCAGGCAGAGACAGGCAGCCCTCCAGACCATCCTGCTCCCCCTCTTCTTGGACGATTTCCGGATTCACAAGTTCCAACATTTCATCATTTTCGTCCACCACAATAACCGCACGACGCAAAATTCCGATCTGGGGCGCGGCCAGGCCGGCACCGTTGGCGTCGGCAAGGGTCTCCTTTAAGTCGTCCAACAGATCACCCAACCGTTCATCAAACTGTGTAACAGCGTGACACATCTTATGCAAAGCGGGATCCCTGTCAGTCAGGATGGGTCGAATCGCCATATCGCTTCCTCCTATTCGTTCATGGGGTCTACATCGGCATTCACCGACACGCCCCGATTTTTCTTATCCGCCTGGGCACAGCGTACCAGGTGAGCCACCAGTTCCCGCATAGGACGGGTATTCTGTGCCAAAATGGTCAGTCGGTAGCGGTAGCGGTTATTCACCTTGGCTATCGCCGCCGGAATTGGTCCCAACACCGTGCATTCCAGCCTTGTCCGGTCACTCTCCGCCAGCCAGCGCCGAAGGGTGTCCCGCAGAAACGCGCATACACGAAGAGCTTGTCCCTCCTCCGCTCCGGATACATGGATCACAAAGAAGGAGGCAAAGGGCGGGCAGCCTCGCACCCGGCGAAGGCCGATTTCCTGCTCATAAAAGCAATCATAGTCCTGCCGGGCTGCGGCAAGGATCACATCATTCTCCGGCGTATAGGTCTGGATAATGGCCCGGCCCTCCTTGTTTCCCCGGCCGGCTCTCCCCACGACCTGTGTGATCAGAGAGAAGGTACGCTCTCCAGACCGGTAGTCGTCCAAATAGAGCCCCTGGTCCGCTGAAATAACCCCGACCAGGGTCACATTCTCAAAATCCAACCCCTTGGCCACCATTTGGGTCCCCACCAGGACCGGGATCTTCTCCTCCCGGAACCGGGCAAGCATTTTTTCATGGGAACGGCTAGCCGTGGTGGTGTCGGCGTCCATACGCATGACCTCTACTCCAGGAAACCGTTCATGAAGCGCCTCCTCCACCCGTTGGGTCCCCACGCCCACGCTTTTCAGCTTCCCTCCACACTCCGGGCACCTGTCCGGCAAAGGCTCTGAGTGACCGCAGTGGTGGCACATCAACCGCCGATTGGCCAAATGATAGGTCAGATAAGCCGAACAGCGTGGGCAAGCCGGCACCTGCCCGCAAGCAACACAGGTAACCATGGGACTGGCTCCCCGGCGGTTCAGAAACAGAATGCTCTGCTCCCCCCGGGCAATGTTTTCCTCCAAAGCCTCCACCAAGGGAAGGCTGAGAGGCGACGGCTCTCCAGTGCGTAGTTCTTCTTTCAGGTCGGCCAGAAAGACCTGGGGCAGAACCTTCTCGTTATACCGGTGTGGCAAGGTAAAGAGATGATAATCCCCCTCTTTGGCGTGATACATCGTCTCTACCGACGGAGTTGCCGATCCCAGCACCAAGAGAGCGCTGGTCCGGCTGGCCCGATACTTTGCCACGTCTCTGGCGTGATAGCGGGGCACGTTCTCCGATTTATAGCTCCCCTCCTGCTCCTCATCCAGAATGATAAGTCCCAGATCCTTCAACGGTGCAAAAACAGCTGAACGGGTCCCAATAACCACTCTGGCCCTCCCTGTCCGGGCACGTTTCCACTCATCATAGCGTTCTCCGGCCGGGAGGGAGCTGTGAAGAACTGCCACTTCCTGCCCAAAATGAGCGGTAAAAATGGCCATAAGCTGCGGTGTCAGGGCAATTTCCGGCACCAACGTCAGGGCAGTTTTCCCTCGTTTCAGTGTCTCCTGGATCAATCGAAGATAAACCTGCGTCTTCCCGCTTCCGGTCACTCCATACAAAAGAGCCACCGCCGGTTTTCCCTCTGCGGCCAAAATATCCAGCCCCCGGAACGCAGTCTCCTGCTCCCGATTCAGCTGAATGGGCGCCGCGGGCTTTACCGTCTCGGGCACACTTCTGCGGAAGGTCTCCCGTTCCTCTATCTGAACAAGCCCGCTTTTCTCCAAAGCCTTAAAAGTAGAGCCAGTGGCACCGGTAAAATAGCAGATCTCCTTCACCGAGCCCTCTCCGATCCCGGAAAGCAGCTCCACCACAGCGTACCGTAACGGGGCCGTCTTTCGCTTTACCTCCACTTGGGCCAGAGCCTCCTCTGCAGGGATGGCCAAAGAAGCCCATCGCTCTGTTTTGTCTCCCACACCGCGGGAGGCGCTGGTAGTCAGCGTCAAAATCCCCTTTTCCAGCAGCGAACGAAGCGCAGCGCCAGGATTCTTTGTACCGAAGGCTTCACGAATACGCCCCACCTCCAGCCCCTGGCGGTAAGGTGCTACCAGCTCCACGATCTTCCGCTCAGCCTTAGAGTGTCCTGCAGCCGCTTCCGCAATCTCCTGTTCCACTCCATCAGCTAGACTATAACAGTCCTGAAGCGCATAGTAAAGCCCAGCCGGCAGCATGGCCCGGGCCGCTTCATAAACGGTACAAAACCACCGTTCCCGCACCCATAAGGCCAGGCGGATCCCCTCCTCATCCATCACCTGCTCCTCATCCAACTGGGCCAGAATGGACTTCAAAGGCTTTTCCGAAGCCGGACCATCTTCCACCGACAGTACCAAACCTTCCACCCGCTTGTTGCCCGGACCAAAAGGGACCATGACTCGCACACCAGGGCTCAGCTTGTCCAACTCGGCGGGGACCAGATAGGAATATGGCCGATCAATGGCAAAAGTAGCCGCCGAAAGAGCAATTTTAGCGATCAAAACCGACATTCGGCATCCTCCCTTCACCACAAAAGGCAAGCGCCTGGGCTCTGACCCGGCGCTTGCTTTTTATCCTTCCCGGACAGGCTCTACCGCCCCGGAAGCCACCTCTTTCATCGCCAAGGTAACCGGTTTCTCGTCCAAAGGATACCCCTCATCCTCAGCCTGACTGGCAATCTGGCGGGCTCGGTGAGCCACCACATTCACCAGCATATACCGACTGGGCACCTGCCTGAGCAAATTCTTCATTGCCGGTTCGAGCATCATAATAGCATCAAACTCCTTCCATAAGATCCAAATGATATTTAACCCGACATCCCTCGGCCGTCAGGATCGCCATAATTTCAGCGGCAGCCTTGGAGACCGTATCATTCACAACCAGATAATCATAGTTGGGAATTTCACTGCATTCGATCTGTGCCTGTCTGAGCCGGCCTTCAATGACCTCCTCAGAATCGGTGTGGCGTCCGTGGAGACGCCGGGAAAGCTCCTCAACGGAGGGTGGAAAGATGAAAATCAGCACCGCACCAGGGCACTTTTCCCGCACCTTGGCCGCCCCTTGGACCTCGATATCCAGAAGCACATCGATCCCAGCATCCAGCTTCTCCTCAATAACCTTCAAAGATGTACCATAGTAATGGTCCACATATTTGGCATATTCCAAAAACTCGTTTCTCTCCACCATGGCCTGAAAGGTCTCCTCGGAAACGAAATTGTAATTAACGCCGTCCTCCTCCCCCATCCGGGGCTTACGAGTTGTAAAGGACACTGAAAAATAAATATCGCTCCGCTCACTCAGAAGTTCAGCAATCACCGTACTCTTCCCCGCGCCCGAAGGCCCAGACAAAACGATCATCTGTCCTCTCTTTTTCTGAGGGATCATGTGTCCTCTTCCTCCTCATCTGTCTCTGTCTCTTTTCCGCCAGTCCTGGCCGCTACGGTTTCAGGCTGGAGTGCCGAGAGAACGATATGTCCACTGTCCATTACCAAAACAGCCCGCGTCTTACGGCCATAGGTAGCGTCAATCAAGATACCCCCCCCCCGGGCTTCCTGGATCATCCGTTTGACTGGGGCTGATTCCGGCCCGATAACAGCCACCAGCCGCTGTGCAGAGACCATGTTTCCGAATCCTACATTCACCAGCTTCATCCCGCACTCCCCTGTCATTCAATGTTCTGGATCTGCTCCCGAATCTTTTCAATCTCGGCCTTGATATCCACCACATAGCGAGAAGTTTCGATATCATTGCATTTGGAGCCAATGGTATTGGCCTCCCGATTAAACTCCTGAACTAGGAAATCCAGCTTTCGCCCCACGCCGCCACCCTGCTCCAACATCAGCCGAAGCTGCGAAATGTGACTTCTCAGCCGCACCGTCTCTTCATCCACCGCCACCTTATCGGCATAAATAGCCGCCTCAGTGAGGATCCGGCTCTCATCAATCTGATTATTATGAAGGACCTCAGCCATCTTAGCAGCCAAACGGGCCCGGTAATCTGCCACGATCCCAGGGGATCGCTCCTCCACCTTGCCCGTCAGCACTTCTATTTCTGAAGCCCGGCCAAGCACATCCTCCCGGAGCTTTTCACCCTCCCGTTCCCGCATGGCGTTAAAGTCGTCCAACGCTCTCTCCATCGCCTCCAGTAGAAGGCTTTTGGCCCGCTCCTGGTCCTCCTCCTTTTTTTCCACGGTAAGCACATCGGGAAAACGGGCCAAGTCGGCCGCATAGCCACTTTTCTTAATGTAGTTTCCGCCATCTATCTCATATAGTTTTCTCAGCGCCTCAATATAGCTCTTCGCCAGGGATTCATTTACCGTGACCTCCATATCAGCTCCACCTGTATGGGCCACGTTGACAAACACATCCACTTTCCCGCGGCCCACCTTGTTCTGGATCCGTTCTTTCAGCGCATCTTCGGCAAAAAGATAGGCCCGCGGCATCTTCACGGTACAATCCAGATATCGGTTGTTCACCGACCGCAGCTCTACTGTAACGGTCAGATCCTCCCCCATGGCTTCACCCCGGCCATAGCCGGTCATGCTTCTGATCACGAATGCCTCAATCCTTTCATGTAAAATCAGCAGCAGGGCCCGCCCCAGGGGGTAAGACAACTGATGCACATGTAGGTAGTGCAGGGGTCCATTCCCCCCGCGCTGTATCCGGCGGGGCGATAGCCAGCCCGGCCATGCTGCATCATTGCAAGGGCCTGTCGATACTCTGCATTTGCCGGATCCATCGTGCAGGCCGCCCGAAAGTGCTGGGTAGCCTCATCCAACCACCCCCGCTGATAAGCGATGTACCCGGTCAAGAAATGCCACTCGGCAGTCTGTTGCGGCGCTGAACGGAGGATCTCCTCCGCTCTGCCCAAATCCCCCATATTGATATACTGCCGGGCCTGGGCGAAAATCGTATTTCCCGCGCTATCCCTCTGGTAGGCCTGCTGCTGTTGCTGCGTCTGATAAGCATAGCCACCGGAAGAGTAACTGCCGCCCTCGGAACGAGTCCGGGTAATGATGTCGTAAGCCTCGTTAATTTCTTTCATTTTCTCCTCCGCCAGGTCGGCCAGAGGATTGTTCTGATAGTTGTCCGGGTGATACTTCCGGGCCAGTTCCCGATAGGCCTTTTTGATCTCCTCATCACTGGCACTCGGACTGACACCAAGTACACTGTATGGATCATTCATCGGCTGACCCTCCTTTGTCTCTTCAAATATTCCCGCCATTGACCGGTGAAAACCAGTTCTTCCACTCCAGGCAGGCCTCTGTACAAAATATTTTCCATCACACTGTGCCAGGCATTGGACTCCAGAAGCTGAAACGCCGCTCCCGCCAGACTCAAAGAGTGGTCCATCATTTTTCGGAGATACTGCTTGTCCTCCTCGCTCCACTGAGGAAACCGGGCCAAAACAGGATTGTAGTTTCTCCTTCGGCGATCCTCCTCCAAATCGTCCACCGCATCGATCAGATAAATCCAGCGACCGACATGATAAAGCATCTGTCCCATAGCACGGTCCCGTTCCGGAGCGCCTGTAGCTGGAGCCGTCGCAGCTAAAAGAGAAGCAAAACAATGGGCTGTTCTGTCTATCGAGGTACAACCTTCACTCTCCAACGCCCCCAACTCTTCCAGCTGCTGTGCCACCTGAGCGTCAAAAATCGGGTAATCACGCTTCGCTTTCCGATATCCAGGAGTAAGGCAAAGATTCAGTAACCTCGCCGGAACCCCGGCAAAGAATCCGTTATCCCGAATTGAATCCTTCAGCTTCCACCAGGTCAGGATCACACTCTCTCCGGCAGCCACCTCCAGCCAAAGTCCCTTTTCGCAGCAGGCTTTTCCTTTGACTGGATGGGCAGGACATCGGCGGCAGCCCGTAACAGATACCGCATCAGAAGGCGCCAGAAGCATGGCCAGCAGGGCAAAATCATAGTTGAGAAAGAACCGCGGGAATTGTCCGTACCGCTCTCCCATGCCCCGGCAGACACCGCAATAAGCGGCTTCGTAGCTTTTCAGCTCATCCGGGGACAGCCTGTCCGAATCGACTCTGACATACCCAAACACGCTCAGTTCTCCACCGCAATCACACGAACCGACAGTGCATGCTTTTTCCGGTAACGATCCAGCATCAGGGCGATCAGAAGTCCTATCGCAAAGCCGCTGCCGCCCAGCGCAATGGCCGCACCTTCGTTCCAGCCCAAGCCACTCCCCAGAAAATACCCCAGGAAGAACAGAGTCAACGGTAGCAAATAAAGTACTGCCGCCGCTCCCAACACCTTCCTCGCGGCACTCTCCACCGTCACGGTATCCCCCGGTCGAGCATCACAGCTATTTTCCGCCTCCACCCGGATCTCAGGGGCATTCTCCATAAAGGAACAGTGGTCACAGGACCCACAGTTATGGGCACTGGCGCAAGCCGAGGCCCGACGGATCCTGACCTCAACATATCCCGGCCGCAGGAGACGGGTCACTTGGGCTGTCTGCTTCATAGACTTGAAAACTCCTTACGTCTTATTGATAGCGACCACAATGGTGTACTCACCCACCGCACCCACACTGCTGCCGCTTCCCACATAGACCTTGACCGGTATGGTCTGGGTCCCCGAGGTCGCTACCGCGTTGCTCAGATCCGCCACGATCCGAACCTGAGAGGGGGTGACCGCAGCCACCGCGGCGGCGCTGCCTCTAATCTGGATCGAACAGGCCCTTGTCACCGCTCTGGCGCTATACCCCTCAATGGGATTGATCAAATCGATATTGGAGGTTTCCACCGTAGCCGTTGTCAATCCGGTAAACTTCAGATCCACTGTAGCCTCCGAAACACCGCTCACATTGGTCAGCTCGTCAGCCAGCGGGATCGGGAAGGTCAGGGTGGTATCCTCCGGCACCTTGGAGAGATCGATATCGCCCAGCGAAATTACCCGCAACGTCTCCAGTGCCTCCGGCGCACCAGATATCATAACGGTTTCCGGATCTATCGTGCAGTGCACATTCTCCTTGCCAACGCCGTTGCCATAGATGAGGTTGACTTGGACCCCCACTTCCTTCAGCATGGAAATGGGCAACGTGGTCCTCACCACCTGCGTACTGGTCATAAGGCTTTGCGTCTCGGCGGTACTCAGCGGCTCGTCAACAAAGGTGATGAAGGTATATGGTTGATCGCCCTCATAGGTCTCGGTCATATTTTCCTGATCCAGGGTAACCAGCGCGTACTCGATCTGATTGACCAACGCCTCATCTCCTCGAACCTCGATGGAAGACGGGGAAAAGGAAAATTTACCGGGCAGGTATCCATCGGCCACGCGGCCCGACACAATGCCCTGGACCGGGATCTCTCTTCTGGCCAGCCGAGAGACCGTAAAGCTCACATTGGTCGGGTACTGGTCTGTAATGACCAGAGAACTGCTTGATATATCAGGCGGCAGATTATAAGACACCTGATATGCCAAAGTATGTTCGCCCCGCTGCTGGATGTTGGATACATCCACAACAACAGACACCGTCTCGGAAGAAAGCGCCCGGTAGGCATTTCGTCGACCCGACACCTGAATGGACACAGTCTGCTCCGCGCCTGAGGTAATAGTCAGGCCTCTCTCCTCCAGCGCTTCCAGTCCAATAAAGGTGACCGGGATGTTGCGGACCGGTCCTGACTCCTCCGGATTGGCTACATTTCCGGTATAGGACCATGCCACAATGGCAACCAGGACCGAAAGGACCATATAAAGCCCTTTATACTTTATCTGTCTCTGTTCCACTCTTTTTCCCCTCCTTCCTGCTCTTAAACAGGCCGGAGAGCTTGCCGAGCGGGAGGCTCTCCTCGGTCTCCTTTTGTGGCATCAGTTCATTCCGCAGCAGACGCTCCAGCGTTTCGGGGGCCAGATGGCGTTTCAGCATACCGCCTACAGCCACCGAAATGGACCCGGTCTCCTCCGAAACGATGGCTACTACGGCATCGGTCTGCTCACTGGCTCCAATACCTGCCCGGTGGCGCATACCCAGATCACGGGACAGGTTCACATTCCCGGACATGGGAAGCATACAGCCGGCGCCAACGATCCGTCCATTCCGAACAATGACAGCGCCATCGTGAAGAGGTGCTTTATTCCAGAAAATATTTTTCAGCAGTTCAGCGTTAACTACCGTATCTAGGGCAGTACCTGTCCGAATGGCGTCGTTCAGCATATTGTCACGCTCAAAAACCATCAGCGCCCCTGTCTTGCTTTCTGAGAGAGAGGCATAGGCCTTCACCGTCTGCGTAATAGCGTTATCCATCTCATCCGGGATGGTTTGATGTGTGGAAAATACATGCCCCAACTTGCTGCTTCCCACCTGCTCCAGAAATTTGCGCAGTTCAGGCTGGAAAAGGACCACTATGGCCACCACGCCCCATTCCAACAACCGGCTTAAAAGGAAGTTGACCGTGTACAGGTTAAACACACCAGACAGCCACACAGCCACCATGATCAACAGAATACCCCGGGCTACCTTTCCGGAATTTGTCGTTCGGATGAGCACCATAACCTTATAGACAAGGAAAGCTATGATAGCAATATCAATGATGTCAAAGATGGTGATCAACGAAAAATCTACCACTGCTCCCCGTAGCGCAGTGACCAGCGCATCCATTCCATCCCCTCCTTCTCTGAGAACCGCCTACCACAAGCTCTGTTTTAACTAATATATTATACTTGATTTTCCATCTATGCGCAAGGGTGCAAGCCATGTTTTTTATCATTTATTCATACTTTTGCTTCTCGCAAAAAAGAAGAGGGATCCCGAAGGATCCCCCTTTTCACCGTTTCATCTGCGCAACCACCGAAACCAGCTTCATCACTTCAGCGGGAGTATTGAACCCGGAGAAGCTGATCCGTACAGTGCCAGTCTCCAATGTTCCTGCCGTTTCATGGGCGTAAGGCGCACAATGAAGTCCGGCACGTACGGCAATGTCCCGCTCTCCCAGCCATTCTCCAACCTCCTCGCAGTCAATCCCCTCCATCACAAAGGAGAGCACTCCCGACTGCGTCTCAGGGCGGCGAGCCGAATAGGCTGTCACTCCCGGCAATCGGCCCAGTTCCCTGGCTGCCAATGCGGTCAACGCCTGTTCATGGCGCAGAATTTTCCCCTCTCCCTGCGCTTGTACATAGCGGATTCCCTCCAACAACCCTGCGATCCCCGGCATATTGTGGGTTCCAGCCTCCAGCCGGTCAGGAAGGAAGTCCGGCATATCCTGTCGGGCAGACAAGCTGCCCGTTCCCCCTTCCAACAGCGGTTCTGTCATCCGTCCTGCCTCCACCAGAAGAAGCCCCGTCCCCTGGGGACCATAAAGGCCCTTATGCCCTGGCATACCGACAAACGCACAGCCCAATTCATCCATTCGGATGGGAACCGCCCCCGCCGACTGCGAAGCGTCCAGGATCAGAGGGACCTTCCTCGCCCTGCATAGTCCAGCGATCTCCTTGATGGGCAGGATATACCCAAACACATTGGACACATGGGTGCAGACCACACAGGAAACCTCCGGGGTCACCAGACGGTCAAAAGCTGTCAGGAGCTCTCCCGGCTCAAACAGAGCGCCCCGCGCCACTTTGATCTGGCAGCCCAAGGCTGCCAACGGCCGGGTCACCGCATTATGCTCATACCCCGAAGTCACCACCGTATCCCCCGGCTTCACTAAAGATTTTATCGCCAAATTCAACGCATGGGTCGCATTGAGGGTAAAAATCACATTCTCCGGATCAGAAAGGTGAAACAGCTCCGCAGCGGCCTGTCTGCAATCAAAAGCGATTTCCGCTGCCTCCATAGCGGGTCTATGACCGCCCCTGCCGGGGCTCGCCAGATGATTTACAGCCTGTGCCATGGCCCGGGCTACTGCCGGAGGCTTTTGAAGCGTGGTAGCCGCGCTGTCCAGATAGACCATCAGAAGGAAACCTCCTCATAGGTGCCGTCCTCATGGGCGGCGAACACACGTTTGGGAGACAGCCCCACCCGGGCCAGTACGACCAGTGCGGCCGAAAAATGCCGCGCCGCCACCTTCACCGAATGACTGCACCCTTCCCCGCCAATACTCTTTGGGGAGCGCAGAATATGGGCATTGACACCTGCTTTTGCCAAGGCCCTCTCTGTCCGCTGCGCATAGGTCAGAGAACGGCAGACAATGAGATAGCAGACCATAAAATGACCATTCCTTTCCTTGGCTTGGGAGGAACGCTCTTCCTTCGCAAAACAAAACGCTCCTCTTACCGCCATGCTATGCGGAAGAGGAGCGCCCTGTTCCCTGGTTTTCAGTTGTCCATCGGCTCCAGAATCAGGCACACCGCATGAGCGGCGATCCCTTCCCCCGCACCGGTAAAGCCCAGCTTTTCCTCTGTGGTGGCCTTCACACTCAACCGGTCCATCCCCACCTTCAGCCGCCGCGCCAGATTTTCCCGCATTTGGGGTATATAGGGCGCCAGCTTGGGTACCTGGGCGATTACAGTCACATCCACGTTTCCGATCCGGAAGCCAGCGACTGACAACCGCTCCATCACAGCGTCCAACAATCTCAGGCTGTCCGCCCCCTCATAGGCCGGATCACTGTCGGGGAACAGGTGTCCGATATCACCCATGGCACAAGCCCCCAACAGAGCGTCCATCAGCGCATGGGTCAGCACATCCGCATCCGAATGGCCCAGTAGCCCTTTTTCACAGGGGATCTCTACCCCACCTAAAATAAATTTTCTCTCCGGAACAAGCCGATGAACATCATACCCATGTCCGATCCTCATGCTTCGCCACGCCTTTCCAAAATGGACTGGGCCACTGCCAAATCAGATGGAGTGGTCAGTTTGATATTCTCATAGGAACCTTCCGTCAAAAAAACCTTCATTCCCAACCGTTCCACAGCAGAGCAATCATCAGTGAGCTCCACTTGGTCAACCGCCGCCTTTTCCAACGCGCCCAAAATGAGCCCGTGTTCAAAAACCTGCGGGGTCTGAACGGCATAGAGCTCGGACCGGTTCGGTGTACACTCCACCATTCCATCCACCGCTCGTTTGATAGTATCCTTCACTGGTACAGCCGGCGCAGCTGCGCCGCACTGAGCAGCCTTCAGGATCGCCTCACCGACAACCTTGTCAGTCACTAAAGGCCGCGCGCCGTCATGGATCGCAATGAGTTCCGCTTGGGGATCGCTCTCCCGAATTCCGGCCAGGACCGAGTCCTGCCGCGTCTGTCCGCCTACCACGACCTTGCGAACCTTATCCAGCCCGGCATCCCGGCACAGCTGCCCCACCGGAACGATCAAATCCTCCCTAGTCACCACAATGGTCTCGGTAATATAGGGACACCGTTCCAAAACCTGCAGGGTCCGCAGGAGCACCGGAACATCCGCCAGCGGAAGGAGGATCTTATCCTCCCCCATCCGGGATGACTGACCGGCAGCCAGAACGACTGCGCTGCAAGTAGGCCCGGTTATTGCCTTGCCCCGGTTCAATATTTTTCTGAAAAGTCCCATAAGTCTCCTCCTTTCCCTGTCTCAGTCTATTATCAAACGGACAGGTCCATACCTGTCCCAGCTGCTTTCCTGCATTATATCCCATTTCACCATCCTGCGCAAGATAGCAAAACAGCGCCGCTTGATACAAGCGGCGCTGTTTTTACCGTCATTACTCCTCTGTGAGAGTCTCCTCAGCAAACTTGGGAGCCACTTCGGTGGTCTCGCCGTCGGCGCTGGCCACCACAGTGTCCTCACCCTCCTCGCCGGACTCAGAGGTGCGCTGAGAATCCTCAATCAGCGCCCGGATGGAAAGCGAGACCCGCTTGCGGTCATAATCCACATCGGTGATCTTCACTTCTACCTCATCCCCCTCTTTGACCACATCGCCAGGCTTATCCACCCGACGGTCAGCCAGCTGGGAGATATGGATCAGTCCATCCACACCGGGCACGACCTCAGCGAAAGCACCGAAGGTCATCAGTTTGACCACCTTCGCCTTCACTGTGTCTCCAATGTGGTACTTCTCAGTAAAGAGGTTCCAGGGATCCTGTCCGTGATCCTTCATACCCAGCGAGATCTTTTTCTTCTCGGGATCAAAGGACATCACGTACACATCCACCTCGTCGCCGGGATTGACCACCTCAGAGGGATGCTTGATCCGGCTCCAGGAGAGCTCAGAGATATGAACCATACCATCCACACCGCCGATATCCACAAACGCGCCGTATGAGGTAAGGGACTTCACCACGCCGTGATAGTGCTTACCTTCCTCAATAGCATTCCAGACCTCGGCAGACTTCTCGGCCCGCTCCGCGGCGGCAACCGCCCGGATAGAACCCACCACGCGCTTGCGGGCGCGGTTGACCTCAGTGATACGGAGGCGGACCTTCTGCTTCAGCAGCTCGGTCAGCGGCGTGTCGCGGGGCACGCCGGTCTGGGAGGCAGGCACAAAGACCCGAACACCTTTGATGCTGACCACAACGCCGCCCTTGTTCTCCTCAGTGACCACACCCTCGACAGTGGAGTGATCCTCGCAGGCCTGCTCCACATCGTCCCAGCTCTTCACCGAATCCAGCCGCTTCTTGGACAGGGAAACCACGCCCTCAGCGTCATTGACCCGGACAACAAAGACCTCGATTTCCTGACCAACCTTGACCAAATCCTCAACCTTGGCAGTGGGATCATCGGTCAGCTCGTCCACTGGGATATACCCAGCATGCTTGGTGCCCAGATCCACCTGGATCTCTGTCGGCGTGATCGCGGTAACCACGCCAGTGACCTTCTCCCCCGTATGCAAAGTTTTGATCGACTTCTCCAGCAGCTCAGCAAAGGATTCCTCGATCACCATGTTCTCTTCATTCATTTTGTCAAATACCTCCTTTATGATCCACGCAGGCGCAGACGCGCCTGCGGTGATTGCCACACAAGCCGACTTTGAAATTTTGGCCAGGTCCAGTTCATCCGAGTTCTCGACCCAGACAGTTTGGGGACAGGCCTCTTTACACAGCTCATAGAGCCGTTTCGTATTAGCGCTGTCTCTGCTCCCGATCACGATCACGGCATCGTTTTGAGAAGCCAACTGCCTTGCCTCAGATTGCCGAGCATAAGTAGCATTACATATTGTATCAAAAATTTTCAGGTTTGTACACAGTTTTTTTGCGTTTTCCGCGCAAAAATTCCAAGACTCTCTGATAGAGGTGGTTTGACACACCATCGTCAATGGTTTGGCCGCCTCATCGGGATGTTGGATAAAGTAGTCCTCCAGCGCCTGACCATCCTCAAATATCAACGGTTCCCGGCACCAGCCCGCAATGGCCCGGACCTCCGGATGCCCGGCAACACCGAAGACAATGACCCGTCTGCCCTCGTCCTCCGCCTGACTGGCCAGCTTCTGTATCCTGGAAACATTGGGACATGTTGTATCAATGACTCGGATCCCCCGACTCTCCAGCGCGTCATAGGTGCTCCGCGCCTCTCCATGGGAACGAAGGATCACTGATGCGCCAACCGGGACCTCCTCCGGCTTGTCCACAAGGACCATATTGGCTTTCTCCAGGCGTTGGATAACCGCTTTGTTGTGAATGACCGGTCCGAGCATATAGCACGGATCAACGGCCCCAGCTGCCTCTTCCGCCATCTCCACCGCCCGCTTTACCCCATAGCAAAACCCGGCCGTCTTGGCTACTGTAATCTTCATTGAGCCTCCACCTTCAATGCCGCGATGCGCTCCATCAGCTCATCGGCCACACGCTCATAATCTTCAGGAGTTCCTTTCTTTCCCTCGATCTGTGGGTAAAATGCTTCCCCGAATACGACCGGGGTCCTTCTGAACCACTTCTTCTCAGCCGGTATGTACATGGGTACGATGGGCACTCCGGTCCGGATCGCAAACATGGCCGCCCCGGTCTTCGCCTCTCTCATCTCACCATCCTTGCTTCGTGTCCCTTCCGGAAACATCAGCAGTTTATCCCCATCCTTCAGGCATTTGAGCGCCCGTTTCACCGCCGCCACGTCAGCCTTGCCGCGGTCTACGGCGAAAACACCCGCCTTGCTCAGAAGCCATCCGATCACCGGCACACGCATAAATTCGGCCTTTGCCATGACCTGAGGCCGGGTATTCAGTCCCAGAGCAAACACGACCAAAAGCGGATCACTCAAGGTGGTATGATTGGGACAAAGAATCGCCCCTCCCTGAGGCAGCCGCTCCCGGTGGACAGGCTTGCAGGGATGGAAAAGATTGAAAACCGGAAAAATAATACAGTACAAAACAGCGAAAACAGTTTTCATTCCAACCGCTCCCTTACCGTTCGCAGCATAAGGGCGAAGCTGTTCTCCAAGGAGTACTCCGTGGTATCCACCAAAACAGCGCCCTCGGCCTGACGAAGTGGTGCAGCTGTCCGGCCGGAGTCCCGGGCATCCCGTTCTTCCATATCAGCCAAGACCTGGGAAAGCTCGGTTCTTACTCCCCGCTCCAGAAGCTCCGCGTGCCGCCGTCTGGCCCGCGCCTCAAGGGACGCCACCAGAAAAATCTTCACATCGGCATCTGGCAGTACCACAGTACCAATGTCCCTGCCATCCATGATCACATTGTTCTTCCGGGCCAGTTCCCGCTGCATTTCCAGCAGGAAAGTCCGTACCGCCGGGATAGCCGAAACCTTGGATGCGGCGTCTGAAACCTCGGGGGTACGGATCTCCCCGGTCACATCCTCCCCCATCAAATACATATGCTGCAGCCCGTCTTCCCCGTAGGCCATCCTGATCTCCACCTGCGGAAGCAGCTCTCTGACCGTCGTTTCATCTGCCGGATCAACTCCCCGCCACAGCGCAAACAACCCCAGCGTGCGGTAGATAGCCCCGGTATCCACATACAGATAGCCCAACTCGGCGGCCAGCCGCTTGGCCATGGTGCTCTTTCCCGCCCCCGAAGGGCCGTCGATAGCAATACTCTTATACTCCATACGTCTCTCCCCCTACTCCATCCCGCAGTACGCGGCAGCTCCCACGCCTGCCGCCCGGCCGGTACACCATGCGATCTGCAAGTTGAATCCGCCTGTATACGCATCCACATCCAGCAATTCTCCCGCAAGGAAAATTCCCTTACAGAGCTTGGATGACATATCTTTAGGTGACACCTCGGAAACAGTTACTCCACCAGCAGTGACAATAGCCTCCTCCACCGGCCTGGTACCGGTAACCGGAAATTCCAGCCCCTTCATGGTCTCCAGCAATCTGCGCCGCTGAGGCTTGGTAACCATATTAGCCTTTTCATTCCCAACCAACCCGGCCCGCTTCAGAAGCATAGGAATCAAACTTTTGGGCTCCAAAGTCTCCAGCACATGACGCAGGTCCTTATTCGCCCCTTGGGTAAGTTCCCGCACCAACCGGCGGTCCAAAGTCTCCTCATCCAAAGCGGGCTTCAAATCGATAGACAGGATATAGTCCTCCTGGGCAATATCCGTCAAATGAGCACTGGCACTGAGGACCAAAGGACCTGAAAGCCCAAAATGAGTAAACAACAGTTCCCCCTGTTCCCGAAAAACCACCTTACCCTTCCCATCTTTCAGCTTCAGCTCCACATTACGCAGAGATAATCCCTGCATCGGCGCGCAATCTGGTGCCTCCAATGGTACCAAAGTGCCCCGGCAAGGCTGGACAGAATGTCCCACCGTTTTTGCCAAGCGGTAACCGTCCCCGGTGGAGCCGGTCGCCGGGTAGGAAAGGCCTCCGGTCGCAATGATAACTGCTTTACAGGGATATCTCCGCCCGGACTCACACTTTACGCCAGAAACATTGCCATCCCTGAACTCCAGTGCCTCCACACGCTCCTGCCGGAGATCTACCCCTGCCCGCCGAAGAGCCAGAAGCAGAGCGTCGATGATATCAGCGGACCGATCAGATACGGGAAAGACCCGGTTGCCCCTCTCTATCTTCAGCGGGACTCCAAGCTCCTCAAAAAAAGCCATAACCTGTTCGGGTGGAAACTGGGACAAAGCACTGGTCAAAAATCTGGGATTACGCGGCGTGTTAGCAATACATTCCTGCACCGTGGCCGCGTTGGTCACATTGCATCGGCCCTTTCCGGTAATATAGAGCTTCCGCCCGATCTTGGCATTCCGCTCCAGCAAGGTGACCGAACAGCCAAGCCTGGCAGCAGCAATGGCCGCCAGGCATCCGGCAGCTCCACCGCCAATCACCACAATATCAGTCATCGTTCTTTTGATAGACCTGATACTCGTCCCAGACTTGCTCCAGCTTGACGAAGGTTCCAGACAGTTCCTCATTCTTCTTTCTGCTTACCGCCACGATCAAAGCGTTAACCAGTGAAAGGGGTGCCGCCAAAGAATCCACGAAGGAAGCCATATCGCTGTTCGCCATCAGGGTATGGTCAGCGATCTCAGTGAGGGGAGACACATCACTGTCAGTAATGGCAATGGTGGTGGCGCCTTGGTCTCTGGCATACCCCATCGCCTTCACTGTCCGCTTGGAATATCGCGGGAAGCTGATCCCTATGACCGCATCCTTCTCTCCCACACGCAGGATCTGCTCAAAGACTTCACTGAAGGAGTTGATCCGTACCACAATCACGTCCTCCAGCATCATGTTGAAGTAATAGCCTAAAAAGTCGGCAAGGGCCGAGGCCGAGCGAACCCCGATGATGTACACCTTCCGTGCCTCCAGAATAGCACTGACCGCCTGCTCAAACGAGTCCCGATCCACCCCTTCCATGGTAGCGCGGATATTCTCAG
This sequence comes from uncultured Oscillospiraceae bacterium, assembly GCA_950075865.1. Classification (GTDB taxonomy): domain Bacteria; phylum Bacillota; class Clostridia; order Oscillospirales; family Oscillospiraceae; genus Vermiculatibacterium. The sequence continues at coordinate 214,925 of CATMVA010000001.1, forward strand.
CATCAGCGTGCATCACCATGGACAGTACATCCTGGTCCCCCATACGGTCATTTGCTACTTCAATACGCTGTATGGCGGTGAGCTTATTACGAACAATGTCCCGCAGCGCCTTCTGCATAGCGGGATACCCATCATAGCCCAGCTCTGTGGCGAACCGAACCACCGTAGACTCGCTGACTTTCACCGTATTCCCCAGCTTGTTAGCCGTCATAAAGGCCGCCTTGTCATAGGAATTGAGGATAAAATTGGCGATCAGCCGCTGCCCCTTGGAAAAAGTGCTCATCTGATTCTCTATCCGGCTCAAAACATCTTTTGACATCTTTTTACCTCCGCAAACTGCGTCATGACTTGCATGTCCAACAGAATTTATCATAGCTGACTTTCTGAAGAAAAGCAACAGTTTTTTGCAGGATTTTCTTTTTTCCTTGCAAATTATTTTATAACATCAGTCTCCCTATTTCTTCCCCAGTCAGCCATCTCCACCGGCCCACCGGCAGATTACCCAGAAGCAGAGCTCCTTCGCGAACTCTTTTGAGCCGCTTCACTTCCAGCCCCGCCTGGGCACACATCCGGCGCACCTGGCGATTCTTTCCCTGATGGATGACCACCGAAAGCTCTCCCCCCTCCTCGGTGGAGCGGATCAGCCTGACCTTGGCCAGAGCCAAGACTTCCCCATCCAGTTTCATGGTCCCGTTCAGGATGGGGATCGCCTTTCGGACATCTCCTTCCACCACAACCAAGTATTCCTTTTCCACCTCATGGCTGGGATGAAGGAGTCGGTTAGTCCCTTCCCCATCGTTGGTAAAAAGGAGAAGTCCTTCAGAATCTAAATCCAGACGCCCCACCGGCCAGACCCGGTAGCCACAGTCCTGAACTAGTTCGCTTGCGGTCTTTCTTCCCTTCTCATCCGACAGGGTGGTCACATATCCCCGCGGCTTGTTCAGCAAAAGCCAGACTTTCTTTGCCTCCCAGCGCAGGATCTTTCCATCCACTGTCACCTGGTCTTCTTCTGGATCAGCCTTGTCTCCCAACCTGGCCACAACGCCGTTGACCCTGACCCTGCCGGCCATTATGTACTTCTCTGCCATCCGGCGGGAGCATACTCCGGCGGATGAGAGTAGTTTTTGTAAACGCTCTTTCATGCTCCCACCTTCTTCCTTCTTCACAGCACAGGGGCGGCCTTCGGGCCGCCCCCGCTCACATTCCCTTTATTGAACAATATTGACCCGATTCCCAGCTTGCGCCTTACCAAACAAGAGATTCCGGATGTGTTGGAA
>CATMVA010000001.1:216211-303188 GCA_950075865.1 uncultured Oscillospiraceae bacterium
TTCCGGGGCATTGGCTGGCACGTCCGCGGCATAGAGCAGATAGGTCTCCCCCACCGTTTCTTCGCCCACCATAAAGGTCAATTTTCCCGCCACCGTCCCCTTACGGATTGGAGCCTCCGCCTGCTCTGGCAGGCTGACCCTCACCCTGACTCGCTCCTTAACCGTCAGCGGATAAACCAGCCCGCATTCTACCTCCACCGGGGCCCAGGGCAAAAGGCTTCCGTTCACCGGGACCATCCGAAAGGTCTTCCCCGGGCGAGTCAACGGATGGGCTGTCCAATTTTCAAAGCCATAGTCCAGCAATGCTTTGTGGTCATCCCAGTCGTCCGGATCATGGAGTGTCACGCAGATCAAGGTCTGCCCATTCCGCGTAGCGCAAGAAACCAACGTACGGCCGGCCGACATGGTGTAACCTGTCTTCATTCCCTCACAGCCCTCATACTGCCAGAGCAGCTTATTGTGGTTGGTCAGGCTCCGTCCGGCGACTGTAATGGATTTGGTGGAAATGGTCTCTCGCAAGACCTCATTCTTCAGGACCTCTCGGCCCAGAAGGGCCATGTCGTAAGCGGTTGAGTAGTGCTCCTCATCATCCAGTCCGTTGGGATTCACAAAGTGACTGTCGAACATCCCGATATCTTCCGCCCATTGATTCATCCATTCCACAAAGGTCTCCACCGTACCCGCGCAGCCTCCGGCAATGGCCAACGCAGCGTCATTTCCGGATTGAAGAAGCAAGCCATAGAGAAGGTCCTTCAGAGTAAGTTCCTCCCCCGCTTTCAAATACATAGAGGAGCCCTCTGCCTGATACTCCGGCTTTACCGTGATGACCTTCTCCAGTCGTGGGGTAGATTCTACCGCCACCAGGGCGGTCATTAGCTTAGTAGTGCTGGCGATGAGTCGTCTGGTGTGGACATCCTTCTCATATAGCACCCGCCCACTCTCCGCATCCATCAGAATCGCTGAAGACGCAGAAATACTCGGGGGAGCTGAAACACCTGCGGCACAACAAGTTGGGCAAATAAGACTCACGGCCAGCGTAGCCGCAAGGATTTTTTTCATTTGACACTGCCTCCCAGGAAAAAGAGATAGTGTCATTATGTGCTTTAGAACGCCGCGTTATCCTTCTTTTCCTGTTGTTTCTCCACGAAATCGGTCACTTTATCAACAAGGTCGGGAATCATATCCACCACGCGGCCTGCAGCACCGTCCACGGGGGGCAACAGAGGAAGGACGCGTACATTTTCGCCCCGGATCACCAGAAACGCAATGGGTTCCACGTTCATACCAGCGCCGCTTCCCCCGCCGAAACAGTTAGCGGATTCCGGTTTTTGGTTTTTGCTGTAAAAGTCCGTTCCGCCCACTCCAAAACCCAAAACAAGCCGTGAAATGGGGATAATTGTTACGTCATCGGTAACAATGGGGCGGCCGACGACGGTGTTGGCGTCGGCCATGAATTTGATTTTTTCCAGGGTGGCGCTCATGAGATCGCTGATGGGGCCCTTCTTTTCTTCCATTTAGGTCGCCTCTTTCTGGGTTTTAGCCCGATTTTCACGTTTTTTGTAGTTTTTGAGAACTTTTTGATTCTTTTCTTTGGCGCAGATTGTTGATCAGGAACTTCAGGGCCAAACGTACAACAAAGAATAATAATGAGCCGATTCGGCCGGAAAACGCAACATGGAGGTAAATTGTGGGACTTTTTGAGTTGAAATCAATGTCGGTGTGTATATGGTAGTCTTTTAGTTCAAAATTCTCCTCAAAAAACGGGAAAAGCGCCCCGATAGCCGCGTTTGCGTAACCAAATGTCATAGCGGCCCCGGCGGCGTCACGGGCTCCTCCGGCGGTATAGGAAAGGTCCAATTTGTCAATGCGGATACGGCGCTTTAAGCCTTGAACCGATTCTCCCACAAGGGGAACGGCACTTTTTACAAGGTCGAGGGCGCCCCCCCTTTTTGCCTGCGTTTTGACCTCATTTTCGGTGGTTTTGACCTTCTTTTTTAGGGGTTTGACGCCCTTTTCACCGTCGGTCTTTTTTTTCTTTTTGGGTGGGAAGGGAAAAACCTGAAATTTTAATTTCCCCACTCTGATTTTTGCCCAAAAACCCTCCGCGGAATACTCTGCCTCTCCCCCCACCCGAATCAGTCCCAGCAGGAACAGAACGAGGGCGATGACCAGAAGGACCTTCAGGCCGGTCATGGCACTTCATCCCCGGCCGGCAGGACGGGCTCACCATTTCCCTCTGATCCGCCGAATATTTCTGGCAGGCCGGCCTCCAGCTCCGCCAGCTCACGTGCGGCAGCCTCCAGCTCCTCGTCGGTGATGGGGGATTCCTCCCCGCCCTCCCTGGCCTGGGCCTGATCCTGCTCGGCCTGGAGGCGGGCGATGTTCTCCTGCATGTCCAGGGTAAGCTGCTCGTCCTCAGCGGAGGCGTTGGGCAGGTCGGGCAGATCCTCAAGGGAGGAAAGACCGAAGGAACGCAGGAAATTCTGGGTGGTACGGTAGAGGATGGGCCGACCGGGCACCTGGAGGCGGCCGCACTCCTCAATCAGTTCACGTTCGGCCAGAAGGCCCACAGTGTAGGAGCTGTCCACCCCCCGGATCTGGTCCACGTAGGCCTTGGTGGTGGGCTGATAGTAGGCGATGATGGCCAGGACCTCCAGGGCAGGCTGACTGAGACGGGCCGGCTTGCGGCTCTCAAAGGCCTTGCGGATATACTCGGCGTACTCGGGCGCCGAGCAGAGCTGGTAGCAGTTGTCCAGCTTCACCAACCGGACCCCCCGGCGCTCATAGCTGTATTGATCCCCCAGACGCTGGCACACCGCGTCGGCGGTCTCCCGGTCGATCTCCAGGGTCATGCACAGACGCTCCACCCCCACCGGTTCTCCGGCGGCAAAGAGGATGCCCTCGATGGCGGATTCCACTTCTTTCAGATCCATGGACGGCTTCCTCCTTTCAGTAAGTATCGGCGGAGAACTCGAAGTCCTCCTCCCCGCCGGCGATGCTGGTGACGGTGCAATCGGTCTCGGTACCGGCCAGACGGAGCCGACGGGCCTTGCACAGCTCCAGCACGGCCAGGAAGGTGGCCACAATCTCGCTCCGGCTCCGATTGCCGTGGAACAGGGCGTGGAAGCGGGTGACCCCAAACCGGCGGAGTCGCTCCAGGATCTCCCCTGCCTTGTCGGACACCGGGTAGGGCTCCCGGCCCACAATCCCCTCAAAGGCGCTCATGGGAGGCGGGAGATGGTTGTCCACCCGCTCCAACACCGAGGTGATGGCCTGGAGCAGGTCCTCTGGCTTGTGGCTGTATCGGTAAACCTTGTTCACCGGGATATGCTCGGGCACCTTGGTGATGTAATCCTTACAGACCTCGAACCGATCGGAGAGCTGGGGGATGATGGCCTGGATCCGTGCATAGTTCTCATGACGCTGGTGCTCCTCCAGGGAGGCGATGAGCTGGTCCAGCTCGGAGATGGCCTCCTCGTCGTGGATGGAGAGGAGCATCCGGGACTTGATGAACATAAGCTGTGAAGCCATGGTGATAAACTCGCTGGCAACCTCCAGATCCATGGCCCGGCGCTTTTCGATCCAGGCCATGTACTGGTCCAGGATCAGAGAGATCTGGATGTCCTGGATCTCCATCTTGTTTTTGGCCAGAAGGCTCAGGATCAGGTCAAGGGGACCGTTGAAATCCTCCATGTCGTCAGCCTTGGCCCGGACCACCTTTTCCAGATGATAGATGGGAGTTTCTATGTCGCTCACCCCAAGACGTTAAAGATGTAATTCCCAACCAGGACCATGTCAGCGGGAACACCGGTCAGACGGCAGAAGACGCCCAGAACACTGTAAATGGCTTCGCTCAGAAAGCCGTCGAAAGCCCCCAGGAAGGACAGGGCGATCACCACAACGAAAATGTACCGCTCATAGCGCAGGATCTTCCAGTAGATCTTTTCGGGCAGAACGGCCAGCAGCACCTTGGAGCCGTCCAAAGGCGAAATGGGGATCAGGTTGAACAGTCCCAGGCCCAAACTCCGCACCGCCATATGGCAGAGGAAGCTGAACAGGAGCCAGCCGGCCGTACTGTTGGGCGGAACGACACGCAGGATCAGGGAACAGATCAAAAGGGACGCCAAAGTCAGCAGCAGGTTGGACACCGGGCCGGCCAGGGCGGTGAGGGCCATGCCCCACTTGGGATTCTTGAAATGCCTGGGATCCACCGACACCGGCTTGGCCCAGCCGATCCCCAGCGTCAAAAGCATGATGGCTCCGATGGGATCCAGGTGCCTCAGCGGATTCAGAGACAGCCGCCCCTGGCTTCTGGCGGTGGGATCCCCCAGCAGCCAAGCGCACAGGCCATGGCTCAACTCGTGGACCGTAATACAGATGAGCACAGCCAGGGCCGACAGGAGAAGGAAACCCAGCCCTTGAATATCAAAACCAGCCAGAAATCTGGAAAAAGAGTTCAATATCTCTCCCCCCTTCCCGGCTATTATACCAAATTTTCCTCCGGCGCACAAGACGGAGATACCATGGCGCTGATCACGCCCAGCAGCTCCTCACGGCCGGTGCCCTTCTCTGCCGAAAAGGGAATCACCTTTACCCATCCAGGTAGGTCCAGCGTCTCCCGGATCAGGGCCAGGTTGGGTTCGATCTCGCTTTTTTTCAGCTTGTCCAGCTTGTTGGCCACCACCACATAGTCCCGGCCGGTGGACTTGAAGTAGTCGCACATGACCTTATCGTCGACAGTGGGCTTGTGGCGGGCGTCCACGATCAGGACCCCCAGGGTCATCAGAGCGGGATCGTCAAACCAGCTCTGAATCAGTCTGGCCCACCGGTCCTTTTCGCATTGGGAGACCTTGGCGTAGCCGTAGCCGGGCAGGTCCACCAGATAGAGCTTCTCATCGATACGGAAATAATTGATGTGGACAGTCTTTCCCGGCACGCCACCCACACGGGCAAAGTTTTTCCGGTTCAGCAGCCGGTTGATGACCGAGGATTTCCCCACGTTGGAGCGGCCAGCAAAAGCCGCCTGGGGCAGTCCGTCCCGGATAAAGTCTTTGGACGCAGCGGCCGAGCGGATGAATTCGGCCTTCTGGGTATTCAAGCGCATGATACACCTCACGGATAAATTCAGGGCGGGGTCAGCAAGGCCCCGCCCCGTTCAGTTTTCAATATCAGGAGGCGGTTCCCCGCATAGAAGGTCTGCCGTGACCCTCACGGGTCGGCTCGCTCCCCAGTCTGGGACGCTCCCCCTTCTCCCTGTCGTGGAGCATCTGGGGCTCCGCCCCCTCTGTCACGCTCTCCGGGGTGATGATCACCTTGGAGATGGTGGGATCGGAGGGGACCTTATACATGGTGGGGGTCATGACCTCCTCCAGCACGGCCCGAAGGCCGCGGGCTCCGATGTTCCGATCGATGGCCTTGTCGGCGGCGGCATCCAAGGCCTCGGGCCGGAACTCCAGCTCCACGTCGTCGTACTCCATGAGCCGCTGGTACTGACGGACCAGGGCGTTCTTGGGCTCGGTCAGAATCCGCACCAGCTGCTCCCGGTTGAGGGCGCTGAGGGAGGAGAGCACGGGAAGCCGGCCCACCAGCTCGGGAATGATGCCGAACTGGATCAGGTCGTGGGGCTGAACCTGGGCGAAGAGCTCGCCTACGTCCTTCTCCTTCCGGCTCTTGATCTCGGCACCGAAGCCGATGATCTTTTTGTCCAGGCGCTTTTCGATGATCTTCTCCAGCCCGTCGAAGGCGCCGCCGCAGATGAAGAGGATATTTTTGGTGTTGATCTGGATGAACTCCTGGTGGGGGTGCTTTCTGCCGCCCTGGGGGGGCACATTGGCCACGGTGCCCTCCAGTATCTTCAGCAGAGCCTGCTGGACACCCTCGCCCGACACGTCACGGGTAATGGAGGTGTTCTCACTCTTCCGGGCGATCTTGTCAATCTCGTCCACATAGATGATGCCCCGCTCTGCCTGTTCGATGTCGTAATCGGCGGCCTGGACCAGACGCAGGAGGATATTCTCCACATCGTCGCCCACGTAGCCGGCCTCGGTCAGGGTGGTGGCGTCAGCGATGGCGAAGGGCACCCGGAGGACCCGGGCCAGGGTCTGGGCAAAGAGGGTCTTGCCGCAGCCCGTGGGACCGATAAGCAGGATATTGCTCTTCTGGAGCTCCACATCGCTGTCTCCTCCGAAGAAGATCCGCTTATAGTGGTTATAGACCGCCACCGAGAGGGCCACCTTGGCCACCTCCTGGCCGATGATATACTGGTCCAGGACCTTATGGATCTCCTGGGGGGTGGGGACGGTCCCCAGCTCCCCCCCAAAGGTCTCCTCTCTCTCCTCCATATCGTCCAGCACCGACATGCACAGCTGGACACACTCGTTGCAGATGTAGACTCCGGGGCCGGCAATAAGCCGGTCCACCTGGTCCTGATATTTGCCGCAGAAGGAACAGCGGACGGATTTGTGGTCGTCGTTTTTCGACACGGGTGGTCACCTCTCAAAAGGAAACTTGAAACGCGGGAAAGAGCGGGGCGTTACGGCCCCGCTCCTCCTGATGGTTCAGCGGTGTTCAATGATCTTGTCGATCAGGCCGAATTCCTTGGCCTCCTCGGCAGTCATAAAGTTGTCACGCTCACAGGCCGCCGTGACCTCCTCCACGCTCTTGCCGCAGTTGGCAGCCATAATGCGGTTCATCCGCTTTTTAATGGTCTCAAACCGCTTGAGGTGGATGGCCATATCGGTGACCTGCCCCTGGGTCCCTGCCGAGGGCTGGTGGATCATGATCTCGGCATTAGGAAGGGCGATCCGCTTGCCCTTGGTCCCCGCGGAGAGCAGGAAAGCCGCCATGCTGGCCCCCATGCCGATGCAGATGGTGGACACATCGCACTTGATATACTGCATGGTGTCATAGATAGCCATACCGTCGGTGATGGAACCGCCCGGGCTGTTGATGTAGAACTGGATGTCCTTGTCCGGATCCTGGGCCTCCAGGAACAGGAGCTGGGCCACCACAAGGCTGGCGGTGGTGGCGTTGACCTCCTCCCCCAGGAATACGATCCGGTCATTTAGGAGCCGGGAGAAAATGTCATAGGAGCGCTCGCCCCGGCTGGTCTGTTCGACGACATAAGGAACCAATGCCATAATTTGAAATCTCCTTTTCCAAATTCACACAAGAACGCAGTCTCAACCCTCGTTATCCCCAGATCGGACCGGGATTATTCCTCGGTCTTGGTCTTTTTCGCCGGCTTCTTGGCCGCCGGCTTCTTCTCGGTCTTCTCCTCAGATTTCTCCTCGGGCTTCTTTTTAGCCGTCTTCTTGGCGGGCTTTTCCTCCCCGTCCGGGCTCTCCTCGGTCTTGGAGGCCTTCTTGGCGGCGGCCTTACCGGCCTTGCCCGAGGTATAGACCACCTCGGCGGCCTTCCGGCGGACGATGTCCATCTTCAGATCCTCGGCCGGGATGATCTTAGCGATCTCGGAGGCGGGCATCTGATACTGCTCGCCCAGCCTGGTGTACTCGGCGTTCAGATCCTCCTCGGTAGCCTCAATCTTCTCGGCGGCCACGATGGCGTCCATGGCCAGCTCCCGCTTCACCACACGGATGGCACCTTCGTGGGCCTGGGCCTTGAGCATATCCACCGTCATACCGGTCATGGCCAGATACTGCTCAAAGGAGATCCCCTGACTGGTGATCCGCTGGCTGTAATCCTCCAGCATGCGCCGGGCCTGCTCCTCAATCATGGCGTCGGGGATCTCCACGGTCATGTTCTCGGTGACCTGCTCCATGAGAGCCTCCTCGAACTCCCGGGTGGCCTGGGCCTCCCGGCGCTCCTTCAGCTTGTCGCCCAGGTCCTTGCGAAGCTCGGAGAGGGTCTCGAACTCGGAAACGTCCTTGGCGAACTCGTCGTCCAGCTTGGGCTCCACCTTCTCTTTAACAGCGTTGACCTTCACCTTGAAGGTGGCCTCCTTGCCGGCAAGCTCCTTGGCGCCGTAGTCCTCGGGAAAGGTGACCACCACGTCCTTGTCGGTGCCGGCCTTGGCGCCCACAAGCTGATCCTCAAAGCCGGGGATGAACATGCCGGAGCCCAACTCCAGGTCGTGGCCCTCGTCCTTGCCGCCAGCAAAGGGCTTGTCGCCCAGGAAACCCTCATAGTCGATGTTGACCGTGTCGCCCTTCTTGGCTTTCCGGTCCACGTCCACCATGCGGGTGGCGCGCTGGATGTAGGGGCGAAGCTCGCCGTCGATGTCCTTCTCGGTGACCTTGACGGTCTCCTTGGGGGCGGTCAGGGCCTTATACTTGCCCAGCTTGACCTCGGGACGGACGGCCACGGTGGCCTTGAAGGAGAAACCCTCCTTGCTCACGTCCAGAAGCTCCACCTCGGGGTAGGCCACGGTATCCAGCTTCTCCTGCTCCACCGCCTGGGCGAAGAGGTCGGGATATGCCTCGTTGATGGCGCCCTCGTAGAAGACCTCGGCGCCGTACATGGCCTCGATCATCTTCCGGGGCGCCTTGCCCTTCCGGAAGCCAGGGATCATAATACGGCCCCGCTCCTTCAGGTAGGCCTTGTTGAGGGCAGCCTCGAACTCCTCGGCGCTGGCCTCGATGGTAAGGGCCACCATGCTTTTTTCCAGTTTCTCGACATTCTTCACATTCATGTCTGTTTCCTCCTGTGGGCGCCCGTTCCCATTGGGTTCGGCTACGCCTTGCGATATCTTGTTTATTGTATCAGGAATACCCTCATATTTCCAGTGTTTTTTTCATTTTCCCGAAAGTTTTTCACTGAGGCGTTCCGTCCAGGACCTTCTGGGGGCGGAAATCTACGTAATCTCCGGCCACAAGGTGGTATTCCACCGTGCCCCGGAGGCCCTCCCGGGCCAGACGGTGGCTGCCGCCGTGAAGGTGGCCGTAGTAACAGGAACGGACTTGGTAAGCCTCCAGCAGGTCTACGATCTCTCGGCAGAGATAGCCTTGATAGAGAGGCGGATAATGGAGGAAGCAGAGCTTTTCGCCCTTCCCTGCTGCCTTCAGGGATGTCTCCAGACGGAGGAGCTCCCGCTTGAAGACCTTTTCGTTGGCGCCGTCCTGCTCCTCCTCGAAAAACCAGCCACGGGTGCCGCAAAGGGCTATGTCGCCGTAGAAGCGGCAGTTGTTGTGAAGTAGCTCAAAGTCGGTGATGCCGTGGTCGTTCCAGAAGGTATACATCTTGTTGGCGGTGGTCCACCAGTAATCGTGGTTGCCCTTCACCAGGAGTTTCTTTCCCGGGAAAAGGGCGTCCAGGAACTGGAAATCCGGGAGGGCCTCCTCCAGAGTCATACCCCAACTCAGATCACCGCAAAAGACTACGGTATCCTCCGCCGTCAGGGGAGCAAAGCCCTCCCTCAGCTTGTCCACATAGCCCGTCCAGGCGCCGCCGAAGGTGTCCATGGGCTTGGAGGCCCCCAAGGAAAGGTGGGTGTCTCCGATGGTGTATAGCGACATTGTGCTGCTCTCCCTTCCTTCGGTGGATCCCGATCTTATTTCAGCAGCTCCAGCACCGGCTTGACCATGCCGGACTTTTCCACCACCTGCGTGAAGCGGATCTCCTTGCCAGCCAAATTGGTCAGAGGCACGGGAGGCTCCAGGCCGGTCAGGCGGGCAAGCTGGGCAATGCTCTCCAAGCCTTGAACGGGAGCTTTCTCCCCCAAGGCTTCCAGCACAGCCGGACAGAATTTGAAGGGGCTGGCAGTGGAGGCCACGACGGCGGGGGTGCTGTCCCCGGTCTCACTGCGGTAGTCCTCCAGAACGTGGAAAGCCACGGCGGTATGGGGGTCCAGGAGATAGCCATTCCCCTTCCAGGTATTGGCGATCATGGCCTTGGCCTGGTCGTCTGTACAGAAGCCGGCGGCGAAGTCGCGGACCAGTTCCCGCTTGACGGAGGAGGCCACCTCATAGCGGCCGGTCTGGGCAAGCTGATCCATGTAGCCTCTGACCTGCTCAACATTACCGTAGGAGAAAGCGTGGATGAGCCGCTCCAGATTGGAGGAGACCAGGATGTCCATAGAGGGCGAGATGGTCTGGTAGAAGGGGCGGTTGCGGTCATATACCCCGGTCTTGATGAAATCAGTGAGGACATTATTCTGGTTAGAGGCACAGATCAGCTTCCCCAGCGGGACCCCCATCCGCTTGGCATACCAGGCAGCCAGAATGTCACCGAAATTTCCGGTGGGAACGCAGACGTTGACTTTATCGCCCTTCTGGATGTTGCCACTCTTCATCAGGTCGCAATAGGCCGAGACATAGTAGACGATCTGGGGCAAGACACGACCCCAGTTGATGGAGTTGGCCGAGGAGAGGAAATAGCCCCGGCCGGCCAGCTCCTTTTTCAGGTCGGGGTCGGAGAAAAGGCCCTTGACCTGGGCCTGGGCGTCGTCGAAGTTTCCCCTCACGGCACAAACTCCCACGTTGGAACCCTCCTGAGTGGTCATCTGGAGCTCCTGGATAGCTGAAACCCCGTCCTTGGGATAGAACACCAGGATGCGGGTGCCGGGCACATCCTTAAATCCCTCCAGGGCTCCCTTACCTGTGTCCCCCGAGGTGGCCACCAGGATGCAGGCCGTTTTGCCCTCCCCCTCCTTTTTCAGGGCAGAGGTGAGAAGGTGGGGCAGCATCTGAAGGGCCAGATCCTTGAAAGCACAGGTTGGACCGTGCCAAAGCTCCAAAGCGTAGGTGCCCTCGGACACCTTCCGCACCGGGGCCACGGCAGGATCGCGGAAGCGCTCAGGGCTGTACGCCTTGGCGCAGAAGCCGTTGAGTTCGGCAGCCGAGTAGCCATCCAGGAACATGTTCATCACATAGACCGCCCGCTGGCGGTAGGTCATGTCCCGGAGGGTATTCAGGGCGTTCCCAGCCAGTGAGGGGATGGCCTCAGGGGTAAAAAGACCCCCATCAGGGGCCAGGCCGTACGCGATGGCTCCTGAGCCGGTGGTCTTTTGCAGTCTGTCTCTGGTGCTTACATAGTACATGCTTCTCTCACCACCCTCATCAGATTCGCGTAGAAAATACCGTTGACACGATCCTCGGAATAGTTGAGCTGTAAAAGTCGGTCGGCCAGCTTGTGGATGTCCTGGATCCCGCTGATGCCCCGGGGCATGCCACTAATCCCGTCCCAGTCGCCCCCCAAGGAGATGTGGTCCTCTCCCCCCAGGGAAAACCAGTGCTCCACATGGCGGACCAAGTCGTCCAGGGTAGGGTCCTCCCCCACAAACTCGTCGCACATGTTGAGCCCGGCCACACCACCATTTTTGATTATGGCAGAAAATTGCTCATCGGTCAAGTTCCGGCTGTGAGGCCAGACGGATCTGGAATTGGAATGGCTGGCAAAAATGGGCTTGCGGACCAGGTCTATCACATCCCAGAAGCCAGGGTCGGACAGATGGGAGACATCCACCAACATCCCAAGCTCCTGCATTTTCCGGACAAAGGCCCTGCCCTGCTCTGTCAAACCTTTTTCCTTGCAGTCCACATTGGAGCCGGACAGGTCATTCTCATAGTTCCAGGTCAGGTTCACCGCCCGGACCCCCAGCCGGTATGCCTGCTCCAGCTTGTCCAGGTCGCAGTCCAGCAGCTCTGCGCCTTCCACCGAAAGGAAGGCGGCTTGCTTCCCATCGGTCCAGGCCGCCTCGGCCTGAGCCGCCGTCCGGCAAAAAGTCACCAGATCGGCGTTGGCCTCCACCTCCCGGCAAAAGACCTTATACTGTCCCTGAAAGACTTCCCAGAGGGGTTTTTTCTCCCATGCTTTGGCAGCAAATAGGGCGAAAAACTGCGCCCATGAACCCTGCTCCCTCATTCGGTCCAGGTCCAGATGTCCCTGGCTGCGCCGAAAACCAGCCCCCTCCCTGTGATGATAGAGCCGGGAGACCGTATCGCAATGTCCGTCAAAGGTTTTCATAGGTCTCACTCCTATTCAAAGGCATTCTCCAGGTAAACGATCTTCGGCTTCGGGGTGGCCGTCCCCTCCGAAGCGTAGACCTCGGCCACATCAAAACGGGGCTGGAGTTTGGTGGGATGCCCGGCCAGGTACAGGGCGGCGGTCGCTTTCAGCTTCTGCTGCTTTCGGTGGTCTACCGCCTCCCGGGCCTCCATAAAGCGGTCGTCCTTCCGCAGCTTGACTTCCACGAAACGCAGAAAGTGTTTGTCGGCGGCAATCAGGTCGATCTCCCCCATCCGGCACCGCCAGTTCGCGGCCAGAAGCGTGCAGCCGTGCTCCCGCAAGTATTGGGCCGCCTGGCCCTCCCCCCACCGGCCCAAGACCTTCCGGTCTCCCCCGGCGCTCATTTATTGGCCTCCCACTTCTTCAGAAAGGTCCTGCGGTGAATGGGAGAGGGCCCAAATTGGTCCAGCATGGCATAGTGAAGAGACGTGCCGTAGCCCTTGTGCTTCTCAAACTGATACTGGGGATATTGGAGAGCCATCTCCTCCATGTATCTGTCCCGGCTCACCTTAGCCAGAATGGAGGCGGCGGCCACCGAGGCCGACAGGCTGTCTCCCTTTATGATCAGGCGGTGAGACACGGTAACAGCCGCGGTCCTCCCCTTGTCCCGGTTCCCATCGATGAGGGCAAAGTCGGCCTGGGGCTCCAGGGCCCTGATGGCCAGCTCTATGGCCTTCATCCGGGCGCTGAGGATATCGGTCCTGTCGATCTCCTCAGCGCTCACCGAGGCCACCGCCCAGGCCACGGCGGCGGCTTTGATCTCCTCAAAGAGGACATCCCGGCGTTTGGGGGTGACCTGCTTGGAATCGTTGAGCCAAGGAAGTTCTATGTACCGGGGCAGGATCACCGCGCCGGCATATACCGGCCCGGCCAAAGGTCCGGCCCCAGCCTCATCTGCGCCGCAGACCAGGGCATGGCCCTCGGCCCAGCAGGCTTCCTCATATTCCCACATCTTCAAGGGGCATCCCTCCCCGCGCTGTGATACGATCACTAATCCTTTATCCCTCAGAGGGCCACTCAAGTGTAAAGCGTCCCAACTTGCCCCCACGAAGCTCGTCCAGCAGGATGCGGGACATACGCTCGGTGTCCAACTCTCCTCCCGAGATGCGAAAGCCCCGTTTGGCGGCAGCGGCCTGCAGCAGGTCGTAGCCGTAGGCGATGGCATCCGGGCCATCGGGCTTTTCCGGCACCTCCAGCTTGTAGCGCTGGAACAGAGAGTCGGGATAGCGTCCGGCCAGGTCGTCCATCAGATGGCAGGCCAGGGTCTCCACGTCCATCACATCGTCCTTAACGGCGCCGGTATAGGCCAGGTGGAGACCCACCCGTTCATCCTCAAACTTGGGCCAGAGAATACCCGGGGTATCCAGCAGGGCCAGGCCCTGGTCCACCGTGACCCACTGCTTGCCCCGGGTCACCCCGGGCCGGTCCCCCGCCTTGGCCGATTTCCGTTTGGCCACCTGATTGATAAAGGTAGATTTGCCCACGTTGGGCACCCCAACCACCATAGCCCGGACCGGACGGCCCACCTGACCTTTGACGGTCCAGCGCTCAATCTGTTCCTTCAAAAGCTCCCGGGAGACGGCGGAAAAGCGGTCCACCCCCCGGCCAGTCTTGGCGTCGGTCTCCAAAACGGCAAAGCCCCTGGCCCGGAAATGATCTCCCCAGGCCCGGTTGCCCGCCGGGTCGGCCTGGTCAGCTCGGTTGAGCACCATCAGGCGGGGCTTGCCGCCCACTATGGAGTCGATATCCGGGTTCCGGGAGGAGACCGGGATCCGGGCGTCTATGATTTCGGCCACCATGTCCACCTGGCCCAGGTCGGCCTCGATCTGCCTTCTTGTCTTGGTCATATGGCCGGGATACCACTGGATGTTCATGTCCGCGCCCCCCTTCTTTTTCCTTATTATACACAAAATACCGTCGTTTGAAAAGGGCACAAAAAAGGAGCGGGAATCCCGCTCCTTTTTCGGTATGACCTCTTACAGCTTCTCCTTGAGCTTGGCGCTCTTGCCCACGCGGCCGCGGAGATAATACAGCTTGGCCCGGCGGACCTTGCCCTTGCGGACCAGCTCGATCTTCTCCACAGCGGGGGCGTGGAGGGGGAAGACCTTCTCGACGCCGACGCCGTAAGACACCCGGCGGACGGTGATGCTCTCGTCGATGCCGCCATGCTTCTTGGCGATCACGATGCCCTCGAAGACCTGGATACGCTCACGGGAGCCTTCCTTGATCTTCACATGGACACGAACGGTGTCACCTACGTTGGCGACGGGGGGAGTTTCCTTGACGTACTTGGCGGTAAACGCCTGCATGAGATCCATTTTGTGTTCCTCCTACTTTTATAGGCGTTCATTCCGGCCTTTTTCCCGCCCTAAGCGGCACCGTAGAGGAACACCCTTTATTGTGACTGAGGTATTTTATCACAGGAAAAGTGAAAAAGCAAGAGGAAATTTGACATTTTTCACTTTGGCAAAATCCAGCCTTGATCTTGTAGAATCCCGCCTAGCAGCCATCCGTCGGGAATGCGGAGACGATCTGGACATTATTGTGGAGAATCACTGCCGGACCGACTTGACCTCAGCGATCCAAATCGGGCAGCTCTGTGACAAATATCGTGTTTTCTTCTATGAGGAGATGGTCACTCCCGTGAAGACCCGGCAGCATGCCTTGGTGAGGGAAAGGTGAATACTCCCCTCGCCTCCGGCGAACGGATATATGGCCGGTGGAACTACGCCAACTTCTTCGAAGATGCCTCTATCCAACTGATCCAGCCAGACCTTGCTACCTGCGGCGGCCTTTCCGAGGGCAAAAAAATCTGTGATATGGCCCGTATGATATCAAGGTCCAAGCCCATGTGGCGGCTCTCCTATCTCTTTGGCCGCTGCGCTACAACTGGAAACCGCGATCCCCAATTTCTGTATCCACAAACACCATCTGACCAACCAGCTTCCCGATGTGCGGGAGTCCTGCGTTTATGACTATCAGCCCATCAACGGGTATATCACGGCTCCTGATCTTCCGGGCATTGGTCAGGATGTAAAGAACGAGACTCTAGAAGAAAAGTGTGTCAAGTATCAAAAGGAAGAATTTGTTATATGAATAAAAAATTTGGTGACCGACTCAAAAGGAGTTCTGGTGCCCATGAAGCAAAGTCGTGAAATCGTCGAGAAGCGGAGATCCCAAATTCTGAATCTGGTAAACCAGCACCATAATGTACGGGTGGATGAATTGGCGGCGTATTTTCACACCTCCACTATGACCATCCGCCGTGACTTGAAATATCTCTCCGAACGGCGCCGGCTGAACCGCACCTTCGGCGGTGCCGTAGCCGCTGATCTCAGCACCACCCAGAGCGTAAAGGAAACCTTCCGGGACAGCTTCTGCCAGATGGGACGCATGGGCGCAGCTATGATTGAAGACGGCGACACCATCTTTATCAACGGATCCAGCACAACCTTAGCTGTCCTGGACTATGTGGGAGAAAAGCATGTCCGTGTCATCACCAACAATGTCAATGTCATTGGCAGGAGATATCCGCCCAACGTGGTGATCAGCCTGACTAGCGGCGAGATACAGGATCATATCCCGGCGGGGATCGACGTCATCCGGTATCTCTCCAATCTGGAGGCCGACAAAACTTTTATGGGCTGCGCCAGAATATACAGCAACGGAAAGTTTGCTTACAACATTCCCACAGAGATCGCTATCAATAAAGTCATGGTAGATTGTACCAAGGGCGACCTTATTATGATGGCGGACCACACAAAGCTGTTCCCTCACAGTTACGATCTGGATGAACAGCAATACGGCAGTTTTTCGTTGAAACGACAGTGCACCCTGATCACCGACGAGATGGCCGACTATGAGATCATTCTGAAGCTACGGGAATGCGATATACAGGTCCATCAGGTCAAAACCGCGCCGAAAGAGCGCCGGTCCGTTCTAAGTACGGCAGGCACAGAAACAGAACACTTTGGATAAAAATGGAGGACAGTCTTTTGACTGTCCTCCATTTTTATCCGATACCCGTTTCAATTCAATTGCCCAAGTTTCCCTGGGCCATCCAAACTCCGGCCAGGAAAACTGTAAAATTCCGTCCTTCGCTTTCCCACAAAAGAAAAAGTCCAGACACAAGAAACAACCCAGTCACACACCAGGAACAGACATGCAAAAGACCATCGGCACAGCGCTCCCGCCCCAGGCAGGTCAGCAGGCTCTCCAGCACTCTGCCTCCATCCAGCCAGCGGGCGGGCAGCAAATTGAAAACAGCCAGGCCCAGGTTGATCCCGGCAAATAAGTAAAGCCCCCCCCCTGCCCCATGCCGGGCCAGGAGGATACAACCCAGTGCCAGGAGGAGGTTGGTCCCCGGTCCGGCCAGGGCAGCCAGCACCATCCGGCCGGAGGACAGCGGGTGAGCTCCCGACAGCCGGAGCTGGGCGCCAGCCCAGGTAAGCCGGAAGCCGGCCACCCTCCCCCCCAGCGCTTTCACCGCCCACCAGTGGCCCAGTTCATGACAGAGGCTGGACAGGAGCAGAGGGCCGGCCACGCCGCTTTGATCCAGATAAAACAGGAGGGCGCACAGCACCAACGCGCCGCCGCTGATCTCTATCTCGCCCCGGCTCATGACAAGGCATAGTCGATATAGTAGGCAGGATTCAGCTGTACGTTGTTCTTTTTCAGCTCAAAGTGCAGGTGAGGGCCGGTCACATTGCCGGTGGAGCCCGATTCGGCCACCTTCTCCCCCGCCGCCACCGTCTGGCCCTGCCGGACGCACAACTTGGAGCAGTGGGCGTAGAAGCTCTTTATCCCTCCCCCGTGGTCCAGCTGGAGATATTGGCCATAACTATCGTTTTCGCCGATATAGTCCACCGTACCCGCGGCGAAGGCCAGCACGTCAGTGCCTTCGGGGGCGGCCAGATCCAGGCCGTAGTGGAATTTTTCCCCTCGCTCCATGGGATTATCCCGCCAACCAAAATCGGAGGTAATATGGGAGAGCACCGGGGTCACGGTCTGGTTCAAATGCAGATTATACCAGTCCATGGTGGTGTTGTCCGGAAGGGCGGCACCCGTGTAGGCTACCGAAACCACCTCGGGCGGCGGGGTGGCTCCGCTCTCCGCCATAGGATCCGGGGTCCGGCTCTCTCCTGTCTGACTATGAATGGCAAGGAGTCCGGCCTCGCCGTCCAGGTAGGCTTTCGCCTCCCGGTAAAGGGCGTCGTCGCCAACCGAGGCAGCCGACTTCTCCCGCGGAAAAAACAGCCCCGTCCAAATCCGGGACAGGGTCTCCCCTAGGGTGTCACCGTGGATCGAGACATCCCCCTTCAGCACGGCCAGGACAGCCTGAAAGTCCCCGTCTGTACCTAGGGAGCCCGAAAGCCCCTCCCGCACCGCAGCCAGAGTGTCCATGCCCTTGGCGAAAAACACGGTCAGAAAGAGAATCAGGCAAACCCCAAGCTGGAGAAGCCGCCGCTTTTCCGTCTCTCCCAGGGCCGTCCGCTGTCCCTTGTGCCGATGATAGATCCGCCTTCCCGAGTCACTTTTCATGTCCGCCACTCCTTTGCATGGGACAGGGTATGAGCGGCGGGACAAAAATATGCGGCTTTGTGAAAAATTGCCTTTCTGGTCATAGACGTCAAACGCTTCCCGCCCAGGCGGTCTGCGTCTTCTTTCATTTTTCAGCTTTCTCTTTCATAAACGACAGGACCAGATCCGTAAAGTACTCCAGTTCCTCCTCTGACAGGCTCCTTTCTTTGGAGATGCCATAAAATTTTTCCAGGCACTTTCGGCAGCAGCAACCCAGGCCATGCTGCGCGTAATAGATGGGGTTTCCATAGTAAGGCGTTTGTCTGCCGTCGTCGGCAGGGTAAGCTCCAATGCTTCTTATCAGTCTGTTTTTCACTTTTTGTCTGTTTATTTTTGGCAACCCGGCTTGGGCCACACGGTCCAGCGCGGTATGAAGCCATTCATCATTCCACATTGACGTCCTCATCACGCTTTTTACGGTCTGATAATCCGGCTTTGCGCGCATGACCTCTCCATATGTAAAATCGCAGCCGCAAAACTGACAATGGGTATGCCCATCAAAGACAAAATAGTGTCTGCCATTTGCACAGGCATGGGGATGCTTTACGATGGTACGCCGATTTATGAGTAGCTCATCCCTCACGCTGTTCACAGTTTTAAAGGCCGATCTGTCGGTTTTGTAAACCTTAAAGGACGCAATGGCTCTGGGGTCCTTTATAAAAATCAGGGTAGCATATCTCGCGCTTTTCTTCATGTTCCAAAAATCATCGTCAGCGCAAATGTCTTTTCCATATAAAGTGCGAAGCCTGTCAACATCCTCCTCCGACCGAAGTTCAAAAAACAGAACGTTTTTTACTTCAAACACGGCGGTAACGTCCTTGCCAACCTCTTGCATATATACCGTATCATCCGGAAAGATGTTATGATATGGCGCTATTCTTGATTTGGAAAATCTGCTCTCTATTTTTTTCTCCCCGGACAAGATCTTCTCGATATAGCCTTTTTTCATGATGGCCAGGTGTTCCATAAGGTTTCCCCTCCATTTGATGTTCACTCGGTCCGGTCCATCGCCAGCCTGTCGAGCAACCCACGGCAGCCCATCTGCACATCACGCCAAGTCGCCTCGAAATCACATGTGTACCACGGGTCAGCGACATCGCCGGGGCAGCCGGTAAAGTCCAGCAAAAGGTGCAGCTTGCCGGCAGGATCCCCGCCACAGATGCGGCGCATATTGCGGAGATTCGCTTGATCCATGCCAATCAAGAGATCATAGTCGTCATAGTCGTGGCCTGTAAGCTGCCGGGCGGAATGTCCTTCGCACCCGATCCCATGCTCGGCCAGCTTGCGACGGGCCGGCGGGTAAACTGGATTCCCAATCTCCTCAGTGCTGGTGGCCGCTGAGGCAATTTGAAATTGATCCTCCAGCCCCGCCTTCTTCACCAGATCCTTCATGACAAACTCCGCCATTGGGCTTCTGCATATATTGCCGTGGCAGACAAAAAGCACTTTCGTCATCCCGGAACCCTCCATTTTCTGTTCGCCGTTACGGCCCTTCCTTCAAACCCATACGGGATAACGAAAGGCAGACCGCTTATGCAGTCTGCCTTTCGTGGTCCGAGTGGCGGGATTTGAACCCACGGCCTCATGGTCCCGAACCATGCGCGCTACCAACTGCGCTACACCCGGATGCCTGATTATTATAGCCGTATCAAACCAGATTGTCAAGTCAAACCACCGGGACAGGCTCATGGTTGTTTTGTATGAAAGAGGTTCACTTCAAAACAGTCGTTTTCTCTGTTTTTGGGGTATTCCAAAATAGAAAACCTTATGTTATACTAAACTTGGTAAATCTCTCTGTTACTGACGGTATGTGGAGCACCACACGGAAGCGGGAGATGTTCTCTGACGAAGTCAGGTGCCGGCCGTCTGGGCACTCCAGCTACCAGCGTAGTTGGAGCGCCCAGTTTTTATTTTAAGGAGGTTACTGCCATGGGAAAAGTAGGCGTGGTCATGGGCAGCGCCAGCGATCTGCCCGTCGTGGAAAAAGCCATTGGCGTACTGAAGGAGTACGGCGTTGGAACCGAAGTTCGAGTACTGTCCGCCCACCGGTGTCCGGACGAGGCAAGGGAATTTGCCGCATCCGCACAGGAGAGCGGATTTTCTGTTTTGATCGCCGCCGCCGGCATGGCCGCCCATCTGGCGGGAGCATTGGCCGCCAACACCCCCCTGCCAGTCATCGGTATCCCCTGCAAAGGCCCCAACTTTGACGGAATGGACGCCCTTCTTTCCACCGTCCAGATGCCTTCCGGTATTCCGGTGGCCACCGTGGCTGTTGATGGTGCCAAAAACGCCGCCCTTCTGGCCATAGAGATCCTGGCTCTGAGCGATCCCGCTTTGGCTGAAAAACTCCTCGCCGCCCGGGAGGCGGGTCGGCAGGCCGTCCTGAAAGCCGACGCCGAGGTACGGGCACGGTTCCAGAACATTTGAGCAAAAGCACAATATTCATATACGGAGGAATGAACCATGCAGAAGCTGGAGCAGATCTATGAAGGCAAGGCAAAAAAGGTCTTCGCCACCGAGGACCCCAATCTGGTCATCGTCTCCTACAAGGACGACGCCACTGCCCTGGATGGCCTGAAGAAAGGTACCATTATTGGCAAGGGTGCCATCAACAACCGCATGACCAACAACCTCATGAGCCGTCTGGAGAAGGCCGGGATCCCCACCCACTTTGTGGAAGAGCTCAGCGACCGGGAGACCGTGGTGAAGAAAGTTTCCATCGTGCCTCTGGAGGTCATCATCCGCAACATCTCAGCCGGCTCCTTCGCCAAGCGGTACGGCGTAGAGGAGGGCATCCTCTTTGACGCACCTACTATCGAGTTCTCCTACAAGAACGACGACCTTCACGACCCCCTGCTCAACGAATACCATGCCCTGGCCCTCAAGCTGGCCACCAAAGAGGAGATCGACCTGATCAAAACTTATGCCTTCAAGGTCAACGACCTGCTCAAAGCCTATATGAAGGAAATCGGCATCGACCTGGTGGACTTCAAGCTGGAGTTCGGCAAGACTGCCGACGGCACCATCGTCCTGGCCGACGAGATCAGCCCCGACACCTGCCGGCTCTGGGACGAGAAGACCCACGACAAGCTGGATAAGGACCGTTTCCGCCGGGATATGGGCGGCGCCGAGGAGGCCTATGAGGAGGTCATGCGCCGTCTCATGGGGGATAAATAATGGGCGGCTTCTTTGGCGCGGTCTCCCGGCGGGACGCCGTTCTGGATGTCTTCTTCGGCACCGATTACCATTCCCACCTAGGCACACGCCGGGGCGGCATGGCTATCTTCGACTTTGACGACGGTTTCCAGCGGCAGATCCACGATATTGAAAACACCCCCTTTCGCACCAAATTTGAGAAGGACCTGCGGGATTTCCATGGCTGCTGCGGCCTTGGCTGCATCAGCGACAGCGATCCCCAGCCTCTGCTGGTCCGCTCCCATCTGGGGCTGTATGCCATCGCCACAGTAGGGATCATCAACAACGCCGAGGCCCTGGTGGAGAACTGCTTCACCCATAACACCGACCAGTTCATGGCCATGAGCTCGGGCAAGGTGAATTCCGCCGAACTCATCGCTGCCCTCATCAATCAGAAGGAGGATCTGGTCAGCGGCATCTGCCATGCTCAGGAGAGTATCGACGGCTCTATGACCATCCTTCTCCTGACCCAGAAGGGCGAGATCATCGCCGCCCGGGACAAGCTGGGCCGGCTGCCTGTTCTGGTGGGCCGGAACGAGGACGGCTGCTGCGTTTCCTTCGAGTCCTTCGCCTACCGAAAGCTGGACTATCAGGACGCCTATGAGCTGGGCCCCGGCGAGGTGGTCAAGGTCACCCCCTGGGGGTGGGAGACCCTCTCCCCCGCCGGAACACAGATGAAGATCTGCGCCTTCCTCTGGACCTACTACGGCTATCCCAACTCCAACTATGAGGGGGTCAACGTGGAGGTCATGCGGTACAAAAACGGCCAGCTCATGGCCCAGACCGAGGAAAAGGCCGGCACCCTCCCGGATGTGGACTATGTGGCCGGTGTCCCGGATTCCGGGCTCCCCCACGCCATCGGCTTTGCCAACCAGAGCGGTAAAACCTTCGCCCGGCCTTTCGTCAAATACACCCCCACCTGGCCCCGGTCCTTTATGCCCACCGACCAGAGCGTCCGCAACCGGGTAGCCAAAATGAAGCAGATCCCAGTACCTGAGCTCATCGAGGGCAAAAAGCTCCTTTTTGTGGACGATTCCATCGTCCGGGGCACTCAACTGCGGGAGACAGTGGAATTCCTTTACAGCTCCGGCGCCGCCGAGGTCCACATGCGCTCGGCTTGCCCCCCTATCATGTACGGCTGCAAGTACCTGAATTTCTCCCGGAGCAATTCCGACATGGAGCTGCTGGCCCGCCGGGTGATCCAGGAACTGGAGGGTGACGAGGGACAGCAGCATCTGGAAGAGTATGCCGACAGCGCCACCAAGCGGGGGCAATGCCTCCTCCATGCTATCTGTGAAAAATTTGGCTTTGACTCCCTGGGCTATCAGTCCCTGGACGGTCTGCTGGAGGCCATCGGCATCGACCGGGAAAATATCTGTACCTACTGTTGGAACGGTAAGGAATAACTGCTCTACACCCCCACATAGGGCTTACTCTTAAACCTGGAGCGTTTTTTATGGAAAAATCTCATTCCGCATCCTACGCCGCCGCCGGCGTCAACATCGAGGCTGGCTACGAGGGCGTCGAGCTGATGAAAAAGCATGTGGAGCGTACCTTTATCCCCGGCGTGGTCTCTGACCTGGGCGGTTTCGGCGGACTTTTTGCCCCCGACCTCTCCGGCATGGCCGAGCCCGTGCTGGTCTCGGGCACCGACGGTGTGGGCACCAAGCAGCGCATCGCCCAACTGATGGATAGGCACGATACGGTGGGTATCGACTGTGTGGCCATGTGCGTCAACGACATCATCTGCTGCGGCGCCAGACCCCTCTTCTTCCTGGACTACATCGCCATTGGAAAGAACGATCCGGAAAAGGTGGCCACTCTGGTCTCGGGCGTGGCCAAGGGCTGCGTCCAGGCCGGCTGTGCCCTCATCGGCGGCGAGACTGCCGAGCATCCGGGCACCATGGACCCCGACGACTATGACCTGGCCGGCTTCTCGGTTGGTATCGTGGACAAGAGCAAGATCATCGACCACAGCAAAATGGCCCCCGGCGACGTGATCCTGGCCCTCCCCTCCTCGGGGATCCATTCCAACGGCTACTCCCTGGTCCGGAAGGTCTTCGACGTGGAGAAGGCCGACTTGGGCAAGTATATCCCCGAGCTCTCGGCCACCCTGGGCGAGGCCCTGCTCACTCCCACCAGGATCTATGTGAAGCCTGTACTGGCCGCCCTGGCCGCCGCTCAGGTCCACGGCGTCAGCCATATCACCGGCGGCGGCTTCTACGAGAACATTCCCCGCTCCATCCCCGACGGGCTGTGCGCCAGGATCGAAAAGCACGCCGTCCGGATCCCGCCCGTCTTCTCCCTCATCCAGAAGGCTGGGAACATTCCGGAGCGGGATATGTTCAACACCTTCAACATGGGTGTGGGCATGGTGGTCATCGTCTCCCCTGACACTGCCGACGCCGCTCTGGCCGCCCTCAAGGGCGCCGGAGTGGAGGCCTATGCTCTGGGCCAGGTGGTCTCGGGAGCGGATAAGATCCTCCTCGTCTGACGGAGGAAAGTTATATGAAAAAAACGCGGATCGCTGTCCTTGTCTCAGGCGGCGGCACCAATCTGCAGGCCCTGCTGGACGCCCAGCACAGCGGCAAGCTCCCCCACGGGGAGATCGTGGCCGTCATCTCCTCCCAGATCGACGCCTACGCCCTGGATCGGGCCGCCAAGGCTGGCGTTCCCGGCTACGCAGTATCCCGGAAGGAGCTGGGGAGCCAAGAGGCCTTTGAGGCCGGGATCTCCCGGCTTCTGGCCCAATACCGCGTCGAGCTGGTCATCCTGGCCGGGTTCATGAGCATTTTGAGTGAAAATTTCACCCGCCAATGGCCCCACCGTATTCTCAACGTCCATCCGGCCCTCATCCCCTCCTTCTGCGGAAAAGGGATGTACGGTCTCCATGTCCATGAGGCCGCCCTCCGGAAGGGGGTCAAAGTCACCGGCGCCACCGTCCATTTTGTCAACGAGATCCCCGACGGCGGCGAAATCCTCCTCCAGAAGGCGGTGGAGGTCCTTCCCGGCGACACCCCGGAGCTCCTGCAGCAGCGGGTGATGGAACAGGCCGAGTGGCAGTTGCTTCCCCAGGCGGCCGAGCTGGTCTCGGCCCAGATCGTGAAAGATAAGGAGGATCCCCATGACTGACTTTTTTTCCTACCTCTCCGGCAAACCTTACCCTGGCCGGGGCATCGCCCTGGGCCGCAGTGCCGATGGCAAGCGTTCCGTGGCGGTTTATTTTATCATGGGCCGCAGCGTCAACTCCCGCAACCGCATTTTTGAGAAGACCGAGGACGGCATCCGCACCCGGGCTTTTGACGAGAGCAAGATGACCGATCCTTCCCTTATTATTTACCATCCCGTCCGCACCTTTGGCCGGGGACTTATTGTGACCAACGGAGACCAGACCGATACCATCCGGGACTTCCTGGAGCGGGGCCTTCCCTTTGACCAGGCCCTCCGCACCCGGGAGTTTGAGCCCGACGGTCCAAACTGGACCCCCCGCATCTCCGGCCTTCTCAGCCCGGACGGTAGCTACAAGCTGTCCATTCTGAAGGCCGCCGACCCGGAGGGCTCGGCCTGTGCCCGGTATACCTTTGAGTATCCCGGCCTTGCCGGGCAGGGCCGCTTCATCAGCACCTATGTGGGGGACGGTTCCCCCCTTCCCTCCTTTCAGGGGGAGCCCTTGGCGGTCTCCTTCGGCGACGAATCTGCCCGGGACCTGGCCACAATGGTGTGGGATTCCCTGAATTCCGACAACAAGGTCTCCCTCTTTGTCCGCACCGTGGACCTTTCCACCGGAGAGACCGACACCGTGATCATCAACAAGCATCAGGAGGGCTGAACCATGAACGAACTGGAACTGAAATACGGCTGTAACCCCAACCAGAAGCCCTCCCGCATCTTCATGCGGGACGGTTCTGACCTTCCCATCCAAGTCCTGAACGGAAAACCCGGCTACATCAACTTTCTGGACGCCCTCAATTCCTGGCAGCTTGTAAAAGAACTGAAGGAAGCCACCGGGCTCCCCTCGGCCGCCTCCTTCAAGCATGTCTCTCCCGCCGGAGCGGCCGTGGGCCTGCCCCTCACCGAGGTGGACAGGCAGATCTACTTCGTGGAGCCCGACGCGGAACTCTCCCCCATCGCCTGCGCCTACATCCGGGCCCGGGGCACCGACCGGCTCAGCTCCTACGGCGACTGGGCCGCCCTCTCCGACGTGTGCGACGCCGCCACCGCCCAGTATCTCAAGGCCGAGGTATCTGACGGAATCATTGCCCCCGGCTATACTGACGAGGCCCTGGAGATCCTGAAAACCAAGAAAAAAGGCGGCTACAATGTGGTCCGGATCGCCCCCGACTATGTCTGCGCGCCCCAGGAATACAAGGACGTGTTCGGTGTCACCTTCCAGCAGGGCCACAATGACTTCAAAATCAACGGCGACCTGCTCCAGAACATCGTCACCGCCAACAAGGACCTGCCCGAGCGCGCTAGGATCGACATGATCGTCTCTCTCATCACCCTGAAGTACACCCAGTCAAACTCGGTGTGCTACGTGAAGGATGGTCAGGCCATTGGCGTGGGCGCCGGTCAGCAGAGCCGGATCCACTGCACCCGCCTGGCGGGCCAGAAGGCTGACAATTGGTGGCTGCGCCATCATCCCAAGGTCCTGGGCCTCCAGTTTGTGGACAACATACGCCGCCCCGACCGGGACAACGCTATCGACATCTATATGTCCGACGAATACGAGGACGTGCTGGCCGAGGGAGTGTGGCAAAACATCTTCAAGGTCAAGCCCGAAGTCCTCATCCCCGAGGAAAAGAAGGCCTGGATCGCCACCCAGGCCGGGGTGACCTGCGGCTCGGATGCCTTCTTCCCCTTCGGGGACAATGTGGAGCGGGCCAGGAAATCCGGCGTGAAGTATATCGCTGAGCCCGGCGGCTCCATCCGGGACGACCACGTGATTGCCACTGCCGACAAGTACGGCATGGTGATGGCCTTCACGGGTATGCGCCTGTTCCACCATTAAGCCATGGGAACCTTTGGCTTTTCCTATATCGGAGCGCTCTTTCTTCTCATGCTTTTTATCCCCAATGCTCTCTGGACAAAACATAAACCCGAATGCTACGACGATTTGGAGAAGACCGAACCCAGACTCCTCTTACTTTTGGAGCGTGTCGGACAGGTCCTGGTCACTGCCGCAGCCCTCTGCTTTTCCGACTTTAATATCCGGGGGCTCACCCCCTGGACCGGATGGCTGGCCGCGGCATTTTTCCTGATGGTGCTGTACGAGATCTGTTGGCTTCGCTATTTCGTCGGAGATCATACCTTAGCCACTTTTTACGGAGACCGCTTCTACATTCCGATCCCCCTAGCCACCCTGCCCGTGGCAGCCTTTCTTCTCCTGGGCATCTACGGCAAAGTGATATGGCTGATCCTCGGAGCCATCCTGCTGGGCATCGGCCACATTGGGATCCACCTGGGCCACCGGAGCACCGTTCTCCATACCCGGCAGTCATAAAGCATTCCCCCTCCAACTTAATGAAAGGGCTGATTCAATGAAGGTTTTAGTCGTTGGCGGTGGAGGCCGTGAGCACGCTATCATCCGCAAGCTGAAGGAAACCCCGAAGATCACTGAACTCTACGCCGCCCCGGGTAACGCCGGCATCGGCTGTGATGCCGCCTGCGTCCCCATCAAGGCCACCGATGTGGAGACCATCGCCGCCTGGGCTGCTGAGAACAGGATGGACTATGTGGTGGTGGCCCCCGATGATCCCCTGGCCATGGGGCTGGTGGACCAGCTGGAGGAAAAGGGCATCCCTGCTTTCGGCCCCAGCAAAAAGGCCGCCATCATCGAGGCCAGCAAGGCCTTTTCCAAGGACCTGATGAAAAAGTACCACATCCCCACCGCCCGGTACGAGACCTTCACCGACGTGGAGATGGCTAAGGCCTACCTGAATGCCTGCGAAATCTGGCCCATGGTCCTCAAGGCCGACGGTTTGGCTCTGGGCAAGGGGGTCCTCATCTGCCAGAACCGGGCCGAGGCCCTCACCGCCATCGAGGAAATGATGGTGGGGGGCAAGTTCGGCGCTTCGGGCAATACGGTAGTCATTGAAGAATTCCTCACCGGGCCGGAAGTTTCCGTCCTCTCCTTCACCGACGGGGAGACCGTGGTGCCTATGGTCTCTTCCATGGACCACAAACGGGCTTTGGATGGGGACAAGGGACTGAACACCGGCGGCATGGGCACCGTAGCCCCCAACCCCTATTACACCCCAGAAATCGCCCAGCGATGCATGGAGGAGATCTTCCTCCCCACTGTCAAGGCCATGAAAGCCGAAGGCCGCCCCTTCAAGGGCTGCCTTTACTTCGGCCTGATGCTCACCCCAGACGGTCCCAAGGTCATCGAGTACAACTGCCGCTTCGGCGATCCGGAGACCCAGGTGGTTCTCCCCTTGCTGGAGACCGACCTGCTCACCGTCATGGAGGCGGTCACTCAGGGCCGGCTGAAGGAGATCAACGTGACCTTCTCCCCCCGCCACGCCGCCTGTGTGGTGCTGGCCTCGGGGGGCTATCCGGAGCACTATGAAAAGGGGAAGCCCATTACAGGGCTTGTAAACGGCCAGCTTCCCGGCGGTGGAGCCACCGTCTACCACGCTGGAACAGCCCTGAAGGACGGAGCGCTGGTCACCGCCGGCGGCCGGGTATTGGGGGTCACCGCCACCGGGGACACTCTGAAGGCAGCTCTGGACAAAGCCTATGAGACCGCCGGACAGATCTCTTTCGAGGGCCTGCACAAGCGCGCCGACATCGGCGCCAGAGCCCTGTCCGCCAAATCATAAGGAGGGATACCGTGGTTTATCGAATTTATGCTGAGAAAAAGGCCCCCTATGCCGTGGAGGCCAAAGCCCTTCTGGAGGAACTGCGGAACCTTCTGGACCTGCCCGGCCTCACCGGTCTGCGCATCCTCCACCGGTACGACGCGGAGGGCCTGGAGGAACCTCTCTTCTGCCGCTGCGTCCCCATCGTGTTCAGCGAGCCTGCGGTAGATAACACCTATGAAGCCATTCCAGAGGGGGATCACACCGTCTTCGCGGTGGAGGTCCTTCCTGGTCAGTATGACCAGCGCTCCGACTCGGCCGCTCAGTGCGTCCAGTTCATAAGCGGCGGGGAGCGGCCCACGGTCCGAACCGCCAAGGTCTATCTGCTCTCGGGTACACTTTCCGCCGGAGACCTGACCAGGATCAAAAACTACGTCATCAACCCGGTGGAGACCCGTGAGGCCTCCCTGGACAAGCCAGCGACCCTGGCCATGGACTATGAGACTCCCGACCATGTGTCCACGGTGGAGGGCTTCACTGCTATGGACGAAGCCGCTCTCGTCAGCCTGCAGAACCGACTGGGACTGGCCATGGACCTGGACGACCTGAAATTTCTCCAGGCCTATTTTCAAGGCGAGGAGCAGCGGGACCCCACCATCACCGAGGTCCGGGTGGTGGACACCTACTGGTCCGACCACTGCCGCCACACCACTTTCTCCACGCATCTGGATGAGATTGACATCGCCGATCCTGCCGTCAAGGCGGACACCGATGTGAAGACCGCCTATGAACGGTATTTGGCTGCCCGGGTAGAGGTCTATGGCAAGGAAAAGGCAGCCAAGCGGCCCCAGACCCTGATGGACATCGCCACCATCGGCATCAAGGTCCTGAAAAAGCGTGGCCTGCTGCCTGAACTGGACGAGAGCGAGGAGATCAACGCCTGCTCTATCCATGTGCCAGCGGAGATCACTGCCGCCGGCAAGACCTTTACCCAGGACTGGCTTTTGATGTTCAAAAACGAGACCCACAACCACCCCACCGAGATCGAGCCCTTCGGCGGCGCCGCCACCTGTATCGGCGGC
This sequence comes from uncultured Oscillospiraceae bacterium, assembly GCA_950075865.1. GTDB lineage: Bacteria > Bacillota > Clostridia > Oscillospirales > Oscillospiraceae > Vermiculatibacterium. The sequence continues at coordinate 244,836 of CATMVA010000001.1, forward strand.
TGCATCCGGGACCCCCTCTCGGGTCGGGTCTTTGTCCACCAGGCCATGCGCTTCACCGGCGCCGGCGATCCCAGGACACCCTTCAAGGAGACGCTGGAGGGTAAGCTGCCCCAGCGGAAGCTGTGTCAGACGGCGGCGGCGGGCTATTCCTCCTACGGCAACCAGATCGGTCTGGCCACCGGCCATGTGGCTGAGGTTTACCATCCCGGCTATGTGGCCAAGCGCCTGGAGTGCGGCGCCGTGGTGGGCGCTGCCCCTGCTGAGAATGTCCGCCGGGAGCGCCCCGCCCCCGGTGACGTGATCATCCTCCTTGGCGGCCGCACCGGCCGGGATGGCATCGGTGGTGCCACCGGCTCCTCCAAAAGCCACAATAAAAAGTCTCTCACCAACATGGCAAGCGAGGTCCAGAAGGGCAACGCCCCCGAGGAGCGGAAGCTCCAGCGGCTCTTCCGCCGGAGCGAGGTGACCCGAATGATCAAACGGTGCAACGACTTCGGCGCCGGCGGCGTGTCTGTCGCCATCGGCGAGCTGGCCGACGGGCTCACCATCGACCTGGACGCCGTGCGGAAAAAGTACGACGGTCTGGACGGCACCGAGCTGGCTATCTCGGAATCTCAGGAGCGTATGGCCGTTGTGGTAGCCCCCCAGGATGCCGAGCGCTTCATGGCCCTGGCCGCCACCGAAAACCTGGAGGCCTATCAGGTGGCTGTGGTCACCGAATCCCCCCGGATGGTCATGACCTGGAAGGGAAAGACCATCGCCGATCTGAGCCGGGAATTTCTCAATACCAACGGTGCCGTAAAGCACGCCCGGGTGTCGGTACCTGCCGGCGACCCCGCCCAAATGGGCAAAGCGAGATTCAAGACCCTGCGGGAGATGGCAGGAAACCTGAAGACCGCCTCCCAGCGGGGCCTGGTGGAGCGCTTCGACGGCACCATTGGGGCGGGCTCTGTCCTCATGCCCTTTGGCGGCAAGACCCAGCGGACCCCCGCCCAGTCCATGGCCGCCCTGCTGCCCGTCCTGCCGGGGCAGGAGACTGACCAGGCCAGCGTCATGGCCTGGGGCTGCGACCCGGAACGGCTGTCCATCGACCCCTTCCACGGCGCCATGGACAGCGTGGTCACCTCTCTCACAAAGATCGTGGCCGCCGGCGCTGACTATAAGAAAGCCTACCTGACCCTCCAGGAGTTCTTTGAGAAGTTGAGAGACGAGCCCCGGCGCTGGGGCAAGCCCTTCGCCGCTCTGCTGGGCGCCTTGGAGGCCCAGCTGGATTACGGCGCCGCCGCCATCGGCGGCAAGGACTCCATGTCAGGTTCCTTCATGGACCTGGATGTGCCCCCCACCCTCATCTCCTTCGCCATCGCCCCCATCAAGGCCGGGGAGGTCATCACCCCCGAGTTCAAGGAGCCGGGCCACCCGGTGTACCTCTTCAGCGGCGCCGACCCGGAGAACACCAAATCGGCCTGGGAGGCCTTCCACGCTCTCTGCCAGGCAGGCAAGGTCAAGGCGGCCTGGGCCGTTGAGGACAGTGTGGCCGAGGGCGTCATGAAAATGTCCTTCGGCAACCGCATCGGCTTCCGGGGTGAGGACAGCCTGGAGAACGTGTGGTTTGCCCCCCTCTACGCCACCATCGTGGCCGAGCTGGCCGAAGATACTGACTGCCCCTATGCTTGGAAGGTCGGCGTGACCACCGCCGAGCCCGTCATCGCCCTGGGCGGCGACTCCGCCCCCATTGACGAGCTTCTCTCCCTCAACGAGGGCGTGCTGGAGAAGGTCTACCCCACCCACACAGCCGAAGCTGAGAAAGTAGAGCCCATCACCTGGACCCAGGGGGCCCCCGCCGTCATGGGCCACGGCATTGCAAAGCCCCGGGCGGTGATCCCCGTATTCCCCGGCACCAACTGCGAGTATGACTCCGCCCGGGCCTGCGTGGAGGCGGGGATGGAGGCCGAGACCGTGGTCATCCGCAACATGACCCAGCAGGGCCTGACCGACTCCGCCTTGGAGTTGGAGGATGCCATCCGCAAGGCCCAGATCCTCTATCTGCCCGGCGGCTTCTCGGGCGGCGACGAGCCTGAGGGTTCGGCCAAGTTCATCGTCTCCTTCCTGCGCAATCCCCGGCTCACCGACGCCATCCATGACCTGCTCAAGCAGCGGGACGGTCTGATGCTAGGCATCTGCAACGGCTTCCAGGCCCTCGTCAAGCTGGGCCTGGTCCCCTACGGCGAGATCCGTGACATGACCGCCGACAGCCCCACCCTCACTTACAACACCATCGGCCGACATCAGTCCAAGATGGTCCGTACCCGGGTGTGCTCCTCCCTCTCCCCCTGGTTCCTGAACACCAAGCCGGGCGAGATCTACACCGTCCCCATTTCCCACGGCGAGGGCCGCTTCCTGGCTTCGGAGGCACTGGTGAAGGAGTTTGCCGCCAAGGGCCAGATCGCCACCCAGTATGTGGACCTGGCCGGTGTGCCCACCATGGACACTTCCTTCAACCCCAACGGCTCGGTCTGCGCCATCGAGGGCATCACCTCCCCCGACGGCCGGGTCCTGGGCAAAATGGGCCACAGCGAGCGGATCGGGAAAAATCTCTATAAAAACATCCCCGGCCGGCTCGATATGGGTCTTTTCACCTCTGCCGCCACCTATTTCAACTGATCGGAGGTTCTTTTCATGGCTTATTTGACTGACATTGAGATCGCCCAGAGCGTTACCCCCCGCCCCATTCAGGAGATCGCCGCCAAGCTGGGTCTAACCGGGCAAGACCTGATCCCTTATGGCCACGACAAGGCCAAGGTGGAACCCGCCGCTTACCGGGACAAGCCCCGGAAGGGCAAACTGGTGCTGGTCACCGCCATCAACCCCACCCCCGCCGGGGAGGGCAAAACCACCACCAGTGTGGGCCTGGCCGACGCACTGAACCGGGTAGGCAAGCAGACCTGCCTGGCCCTCCGGGAGCCCTCCCTGGGCCCCGTGTTCGGCGTCAAGGGTGGGGCTGCCGGCGGCGGCTACGCCCAGGTCATCCCCATGGAGGACATCAACCTCCACTTTACCGGGGACTTCCACGCTATCGGCGCCGCCAACAACCTGCTGGCCGCCATGCTGGACAACCATATTCAGCAGGGCAACGCCCTGGACATCGACGTGAAGAACATCACCTGGAAGCGCTGCGTGGACATGAACGACCGTCAGCTCCGCAATGTGATCAACGGCATCGGCGGCCGGATGCAGGGGGTCCCCCGGGAGGACAGCTTCGACATCACCGTGGCCAGCGAGGTCATGGCCGCCTTCTGCCTGGCCGGCGACATCTCCGACCTGAAGGCCCGTCTGGGCCGGATGGTAGTGGCTTACAACCGGGACGGAGCCCCCGTCACCGCTCACGACCTGAAAGCCGAGGGGGCCATGGCCGCCTTGCTGAAGGATGCCCTCAAGCCCAACCTGGTCCAAACCCTGGAGGGCACTCCCGCCTTCATCCACGGCGGCCCCTTCGCCAACATCGCCCACGGCTGCAACAGCGTCATCGCCACCGACGCCTCCCTGAAGCTGGGGGACTATGTGGTGACCGAGGCCGGCTTCGGCGCCGACCTGGGTGCTGAGAAGTTCCTGGACATCAAGTGCCGCATGGCAGGACTTGTCCCCAATGCCGTGGTCATCGTGGCCACCGTCCGGGCCCTGAAGCACCACGGCGGTGTGGCCAAGGCCGATCTGAACAACGAAAATCTGGAAGCTCTGGAGGAGGGCCTTCCCAACCTGCTGCGCCACGTGGACAACATCAAAAACACCTACCACCTGCCCTGTGTGGTGGCCGTCAACGCCTTCCCCACCGATACCCCTGCCGAGCTGAAGCTGGTGGAGGACAAATGCCGGGAGCTTGGGGTCAATGTGGCCCTCAGTGAGGTATGGGCCAAGGGCGGCGCCGGCGGCGAGGCCCTTGCCCGGGAAGTGATCCGACTCTGCGAGACACCTGGGAATGAGGCCTTCACCTTCTCTTACGATCTGGGCACCACCATCCAGGAGAAGCTGGACGCCATTGTGAGGAGGGTTTACCGTGGGGAAAAGGCCGTCCTCACCCCCAACGCTCAGAAACAAGCCAAGCAGCTCACCGAGCTGGGCTTTGGTGACCTGCCCATCTGCGTAGCTAAAACCCAGTATTCCTTCTCAGACGATCAAACCAAACTGGGTGCCCCCGAGGGCTTTGACGTCACTGTTCGCAACCTGAAGGTCTCGGCCGGCGCCGGCTTCATTGTGGCCCTCACCGGCGACATCATGACCATGCCGGGCCTCCCCAAGGTCCCCGCCGCCGAGAAGATCGACGTGGACGAAAACGGCAGGATCACCGGCCTGTTCTGAACCCCAAAAGAAGAAAAACATGAACGAAACAGATGGGTTTTCCTATGATCTGCTGAAGCGCCTCACCTTCCCCCGCTTCGGCGGCACCGAGCACGAGCTGCGGGCCGCCCTGCTTCTTCAGGAGGAGATTGCTGCCCTGGGCAGAGAAAGTGAACTGGAGCCCTTTGATATCCCGGCTTACCGGATAGAAAGGGCCGCCATCACGGTCACCGCGCCCTTTACCCGGTCCATCGACTGCGTGGCCCGGGGCTTCTCCGGCCAGCTTCCCGAGGGCGGAGCGGAGCTGCCCCTCAGATACATCGAGATGGATTCCCCTATCGCCTTCCGGGGTCTGGAGGACCTGAGCGGCACTGCCGTGCTGGTGGAGCGCCTGGGTGAGAAGATGTACCGGGAGCTGGTGGAGCGCCGGGCCGCCGCCATCATCACGATCGCCTCCAATAAGTGGTATCAGGCCGACGCCGATCTGCTGCCCACCGAAATGCGGCCCAACTATCTGAAATGGGGGGCCCTCCCTACCTTTACCGTCCGTCCCTACGACGCCGCAGCCATGCTGCGGGACGGCGCGGCGACCCTCCGGCTGGAGCTGCGCCAGCGGTCCTACACTGCCACCTCCCACAATGTGGTGGCCGTCGTCGAGGGGACAGAGCCAACGGACGAATGGGTGGCCGTCACCGCCCACTACGACAGCACGTCCATCACCCCCGGTGCCTGGGACAACGGCAGCGGGACGGCGGCGGTCATGGGACTCTATCGCCATTTTTTGAACCATCCGCCCCGGCGAAACATGCGCTTCATCTGGTGCGGTTCCGAGGAGCAGGGCCTTCTGGGCAGCCGGGCCTATGTAAGGGCGCACCAAGAGCTTCTGCCCTCCTGCCGGATGTGCTTCAACTTCGATATGTGCGGCTCTATCCTGGGTAACAATGAGATCAGCTTTATCGGGCCGGAGGCTCTTGAGACTATGGTCCGCCAGGTATGCGATGAGGCCGGTTTTCCCTCCAATGTGGATGCCTATGTGGACTCCAGTGACTCGGCCCCTTTCGCCTGCGCCGGGGTCCCGGTGGTATGCCCCAGCCGGGGCCACTGGACCTCCCAGGAGATGCACACCCGCCACGACACCCTGGACACCATCAGCCCCCAAAAACTCCACGAGATGGTAGCATTTTCCACCGCCCTGATCGGCTTCTTTGTCAACGCCCCGGATTTCCCCATAGCCCGGGAGATCCCCGCCGATGCCGCCGCCACTCTGGAAAAACGCTTTGGCCCTGCCGTGCCGTAAACGCCTGCTTTCTTCTCCGATCAAAACTGCTTTCACATACAAGAACGCCCCGGAAACGAGTTTCCGGGGCGTTCTTCGTCATTTATTACTCTTCCTCCACCACCTGCCGCATATCGGCAATGACCCAGTTCCCATCGATATTCACGTAATAGAACCGGGTGTGGACCTCGTCCTGTTGATTCTGGTTGGTCTTGGGCAGGTACATCTTTTTGACGAAGGAGACCTCGCAGGAGAAAAAGTCCTCACTGTACCGCACATAGTTCTCCACCCGTTCCTCCTCAAACACAGGCGCCGTATGGGAGGAATACATCCACATATCATGGAGCCGATAATGCTCTGCCATCTCCAGATAGTCGGAGCCCTCGGGGAACAGGTGCCGGATACAGGTGATACTGGCCGTGGCTCCGGGCAGATCCCGGGAGAAGAAGTTGGAGTAATCCTTGGCATTTTTCAGGGCGAAGGCCTCTAGCTCCGGATCCATCTCCATGGAAGCAAACCGCTCGAACCGCAGCTCACCCTTTTCAGCCTGTGTGGGCTCCACAGGAACTCCCTCCGGGCTGCGCACCTCAATATCCGGCTCTTTCAAAAGCCCGGTCACCTTGTACTCCACCAGGGTGGGTACCGTCACATAGGCGGCGGCATACCGGAACTCCTCCAGGTCTGCTTTCTCCCCGGTCATCTCCCGTGCGTCAGCCAAGATCCCGTTGACATACAGGCTGTACCCCTCCGGAACCATGATGGTATAGTCGATGCTCCCCTGCTCAAACACAGGCGTCACCGAGGATACCTCCCACTCCTGCAGGGTCAGGATCAGCATCAGGGACTGGGAGGACTTTTCCCGCAGGGCGACCTCTGCCACCTTGTTATCCCCGGAATAGAGGTCATAGACCGGGGCCGTAGCGTCATAGCTTCCCGGCGCCTTCCGGTATGTCAGCTCCTTCCCGGCCACCAAGGACTGGTAGGTTTCCTCAAAAATGGACGGGTCCTCAAACCGGGAACAGTCAGGCCGGGTCTCCTCGTCCAGCGCCCCGCTCTGAAGCCCAGCGATCACTTCCTCGATCCGCCGCTCAGGCTGGGCTGCCTCATAGGTTTTCAGGCAGTTGAACACGTATCCCACGATGGCGCCCCAGAAAAGGATCAGGACCAGGGCGAAAATCAGAAAAAACTTCCAGAAAAGCGGGATCTTCTTGATCTTCTCCATCATTCCCCCTCCCTCCTTTCCACCACAAAGGCGGTGGGCAGCTTCCAGGAGGAAGTAGAGTAGTACAGGGTCACACTGGTCATCTCATATCCGCCGTCGTAGTACATGGCGGAGGAGCTACCCCCGTCCAGATTGGCGGCGTTGACCGCGCCGTAGTCCAGCATGATGGAGATCAGATCCTGGGCTGTAGCCCCCAGGTGTCCGGCGGCCCCCCGGCCGTCGGTGACCAGCATCAGCACCGCCCCGTCGGCCCGCTGCCCAATGACGGTCCGGGGATTGGCGCCGCTGCCGGTGCCCGTGATCTCCCGGGCCTTGCCGTTGACGATCAGGGTGGTAAAGTGGTTATCGTCCCCGTCGTCAATATCCTTGAAGCAGATGGCGTCCCGGATCTTCTCCTCGGTCACAAGCTTCTCCACCTGGGCCGCAGTCATGCCGCTCAGGTCCTTGATGAGCAGAATGTTGTCCTCGTTGAAGCCCACCAGCACATCGCCAGCCTTTGGGTCGTTGTACTGCAGCTCTCCCCCGCTGACTACCACGCCCATGGGCCGTCCGCCCCAGTTGCCGTCGGAATAGTAGATGCCGCCGTTGATACCGGCCAGGTAATCCCCGCCGGTGACCAGCTCCTCCAGGGTCTGCCCGCTCTTGTTCCGGTTGAAATCAGACCAGGGATAGATGGTGGCCATCTTGACCCGTGAGGGGTCGTTGACGATGAGCATTTTGGCGTAGAAGGTCCGCCCCGAGATCTCCTCGATGGTCACGGCATCCAGGTCAAAGGGCTCTCCCCCCTGCTCCTCTCCGCCGGGATCGCTGGGGATGGTGATCAGCCCGGTATCCACCTCGTCCGTAGTGCCCCCCATCCCGTTCCGGCTGGTGATCTCCAGGATCTCCTCCTCGGAGAAGTACCAGGAGGCTAAAAACTTAGCCTGCCCGGTCTCCAGAATGGTGGACACGAAAAGATCACTGGCCGCTGTGCTGGGGCCATGGCAAATCATCCACAGGGTGGTATAAGCGCCCACAAGGGTAATGACCAGAAAGAGTGCCAGGGTCAGGCACACCTTTCCCACCACGCCGAGGACCGTATTTTTCTTTTTCGGCCGCTTGGCCAGGCGCTTAGGCCCGGAAGCCGGCTGAGTCATGGTTTCCATGTTATCTCTCTCCTTGATCGTTATGCTTTATCGAAAAACCCATCTCTGCTGAATCTGGTAGCTCACCAGGAACAACGCCACGTCCACCCCCAGCTTGATCGCCGGCTCCAAAGCAGGCGTCGCCTTGAGCAGCGTGCTGAACAGGAACACCAGACCGAAGGAGGCCCCGGTCTGGACCACACACAGGGCATAATACCGGGCCATAGTCTTTTTGACCGGTCCCACCGAATGGAAAACCGCCTTACGGTTCACCGTATAGTTGAAAAGGGACGAGACCAGCCGGGCCGGGAAGGTGGCCAGCGCCAAACGAGCCAGGCGGGAGACCTGGTTCCCGACCAAAAAGTCCAGCAGAGCGAAAAGTCCGTAATCGATCAGAAAGGACGCTCCCGAGCTGAGAATGAAGGCCAGCAGCTGCCCGCAGGAGAAGGCGATGATCCTCCGGTAGATGGACATGGCATCCCGGAAGGGCTTAAAATGGGAGGATGGGTTCCCCGGCTCGTAGACCGTGGCGATCTTCTCCTCCACAATGCCTACATGCTCTCTCTTCAGGCTGAAAAACATTTCGGTTTCATACTCATACCTGTCCCCCACGGTTCTGCACATCACAGGCAAACAGGAATAGGGGATTGCCCGCAACCCAGTCTGGGTATCTGAAATGGGAAAACCGCAGAATATCTTGAACACCATCCTGGTAATACGGTTGCCTGTCCGACTCTTCCAAGGCACATGGGGATCGTCAAAATTCCGGCAGCCAAGGACTACCTTGTCCCCCTCGTCAATCATCCTTTGGGCACAGTTCTTTACATCCTCGGCCAAGTGCTGGCCGTCTCCATCCACCGTCACCACGCCGGCGCATTCCGGCCGGTGCTCCAGAAGCCAGGCAAAAGCGGTCTTCATGGCCGCCCCCTTTCCCCGGTTCACCTCGTGGGTCAGCAGGGTGACCTCCGGGTGCCTATCGGCATTCAGAAAGGGACTCAAATGGCTAACATCACTGCCGTCATTGATCAAAACAATTTCCCGGAATCCAGCCTCCAGCAGACTGTCCACTACTTGTTCCAATGTCCCATCCGGATTGAGCGACGGCAAAACAGCAGTCACATCCCTGAAATCCATCTAAATCCCTCCTTTCCTCCCTCATTTCCTTTCCTATTATAGCGGATATTTCAGAAAGTGCAAGTAATTTGTCGTGTGATTGATTTCCATGGAATGATTTGTCGGGGGATGACTTTTTCAGCCACCTGTGCTATAATGACAACGCATATTAAACCCCGATTCTGGAGGTATTCCCATGCACAACCAAAAATGCCATCTGCTTCAGGCCGGAGCCGCCCTGCTCCTTGGCCTTGTCCTGCTCTCCCCCATCCCCTGCAAGGCCGCCGGGCAGACGGCCTCTCCGGTCGTCGTCACGGTCACCGCAGACGGCCAGGCGGCTTCGGGTCGGATCCAGGACGGCTCCTACTCCACCACGGCCTCCTATCCGGCCGGGACCACCCTGACCGTCTCAGCTAAGGCGGAGGGCGACCGGATATACGGGCTCTACATCGTCTGGGCCAAAAATCCCGGCCCCTGGACCCTCTCTTACGGAGAGACCCAATCCCCCTTTGGCACCCACGGCTTCCTCCACGAGTACGTCCCCATTGAGGGCGGCGCCGAACAGGTCTCCCTCACCCTCTCCCAGGAGGAATCCATCTGCTACCTCAAAGCCTATTCATCGGGGGCCCTTCCAGATGACATTCAGGTTTGGGAACCTGAATGTGACCGGGCCGACCTCCTCCTCTTCTCCACCCATGCCGACGATGAGATCCTCTTCTTCGGCGGCGTCCTCCCCGAATATGCCGGGGAGCGTGGGCTAAAGGTCCAGCTGGTCTATTTCTCCAACTATTTCCTCGCCGGCGGCGACAGGACCCGTGAGCATGAGAAGCTGGACGGCCTGTGGGTCGCCGGAGTCCGGCAGTACCCGGTGAACGCCCCATTCCCGGACTATTACTCCGGCTCCCTGGCCGCCGCCAAGGAACTCTTCGGCTGGGACGAACCCCTGGCCTATATCACGGAGCAGATCCGCAGGTTCAAGCCCCAGGTCTGCATCGCCCAGGACACCGACGGTGAGTACGGCCACGGCACCCATATGCTGACCTCGGCGGTCATGCAGGAGGCGGTCAAAACCAGCATGGATCCCACCTTCTGCCCTGACTCGGCCGAGACCTACGGCGTCTGGGACGTGCCCAAGACCTATATCCACCTCTACGGGGAAAACAAGATCTCCCTGGACTGCCGCAAGCCCTTGGTGGCCTTCGGCGGCCAGACCGCTCTGGAGGTAGCCACGGCGGCCTACAAAAAGCACGTCACCCAGCAGTGGTGCTGGTTCTATGTGTCGGACACCTATGAGTACAGCATTGCCGAGTACGGCATGTGCCGCTCAACCGTGGGCGCCGACACCGGCAACGATATGATGGAGCACCTACTCTCTTACGCCGAGCAGGACCGGCGTGAGGCCGAACGCAGGGCCGAGGAGGAGAGGAAAGCCAAGGAAGAGGCCGAACGCAAGGCCCGGGAGGAAGCTGAGCGCAAAGCAAAAGAGGAGGCCGAGCGTCTGGCACAGGAGAAAGCTGCCCAAAAGGCCGCCGAAGATGCCGCCACCCGCCAGCGTCTGATGCTGATCCTAGCCGCCGTCCTGCTGGCCCTGGGCCTGCTCACCGCCTTTGTCACCCGCCGGAGCACCCGCCGAAAAATACGCTGAAAGAAGGAAAATCTCCTGATGTGGAATACACATCAGGAGTCTTTTTTGTCACAGGATCACCGGACCTTGGGTATAATCCAGCCCGCAGGGCCCCGGCTTATCCAGGCACAACCCGAAAAGGTCGGTCCCCCTGCGCTCCAGAGCGAAAAGCCTCTCGGCCGCCTCCCCCAGCCCCCGGACATGGGCCGGCTTGGTGATGATCGGCAGCGAGGCCTTCTCCTTCATCTCCCGCAGCACCTTCCGCCCCCGGCTGTTAAATCCCAGCACCCGAAGATAGGCCAGGCTCCGTGGCCGGTCCACCTCGGTGAACCCCAGAAAAGCCCATAGAGCCAGCCGCCGGATCCTGGCGTGGGCATACCGCTTGGTCTTGGCCAGCAGGTAAAATTCCTCCAGACTCTCTGCCTTTCCTGCCGCATCCACCAGCCGGTCGGGCAGCCCCTCAGCCCTGCCGCTGTCGGGCAGTGCGGCAAAGTCGGCCTCGGTCATAGTCCGCAGCCTGGCCAGCATGGCCCGCTCCACGTTCTCCATCCGGGCCAGCCCCGCCCTTTGGAGCCGCTCCCCAGCCTTCTTCCCAAGCCAGGGGATCACATCCTCCCCTTGCCGCAGTCTTCCCCGCAGCCAGGAGGCCGAAGCGAACTCCCCCTCGGCTCCAGGACTGTCATGGCCCGCCCCCTGCCGGGGGATCGCCACCGCCGCCAGGTCTTCCCCCGTCACCCGGAGATATTCCACCCCCAGACTGTCGTTGGCTCCCCGGAGCAGCCTGGCGCTCTTTCCGGCCAGGGAAAGCGCCGCCCTCTGTCTGGCCTCCGCAAAGGAGATCCCCTTGTCGAGCTCTCTGTGAAGGGCATCCCGGTATTCTGGTGCATCCAACGTCTCCGCAATTCGACGCAAGCTCTCCAGATCCCCGCTCTCGCTGCCGAAAGAGATAGTATCTACCACCCCCGTGGCCTTCAGCACCGCCACTCCGCCCCGGGCAAAGCCCTCGGCCGAGGAGATGCACCAAGGCAGGGGCAGCTCCAGGATCAGGTCGGCCCCGCCCCGGAGAGCCATCTCGGCCCTGGTCCACTTGTCGGTAAGGGCACACTCCCCCCGCTGTACCCAGCTTCCCGACATGGCGCAGACGATGGCTTCGTCCTCCCCCAGGCTCCGCCTTGTCTCGGCGATGTGGTAGGCGTGGCCCGTATGAAACGGATTGTATTCCGCGATGATCCCCACAGCGTTCATGACTCTCCTCCCGATTTTTAAAAAAAGAGTTGTCCTTTTGGAAAAAAAGTTATACAATAGGGGCAACACAATGTTTGCCCATTTTTCCTCTATCAGGAATGTAACACGTTTTCGATCCAAAGGCAAGCGTTGCCTCTGAATTTCAGGAAGGAGAATCCCAAAATGAAGATCCTTGTCATCAACGCCGGCAGTTCCTCCCTTAAGTACCAGTTCATGGACTCCGACACCCATGAGGTCTACGCCAAGGGCCTCTGCGAGCGTATCGGCATCGACGGCCGCCTGACCCACAAGGTCCCCGGCCGGGAGGATTTCAAGTCCGACGTCCCCATGCCCACCCACGGCGAGGCCATCCAATCCGTCCTGGACGCCCTCACCTCGGCCGAGCACGGCGTAGTCTCCAACGTGTCCGAGATCGACGCCGTTGGCCACCGTGTCCTCCACGGCGGCATGGCCTTTACCGAGAGCTGCATCATCAACGACGCCTGCATCGCCGCCATTGAGGAGTGCATCCCCCTGGGTCCCCTGCACAACCCCGCCAACCTCATGGGCATCCGGGCCTGCCAGAAGATCATGCCCAACACCCCCCAGGTGGCCGTTTTCGATACCGCCTTCCACATGACCATGCCCGAGAAGGCCTACACCTACGCCATCCCCTACGAGTACTACGAGAAGGATAAGGTCCGCCGTTACGGCTTCCACGGCACCTCCCACCGCTATGTCTCGGCCCGCTGCGCCGATATGCTGGGCAAGCCCGCCAAGGATCTGAAGATCATCACCTGCCACCTGGGCAACGGCTCCTCCCTTGCCGCCGTCAAGGGGGGAAAGTGCGTGGACACCACCATGGGCCTTGGCCCTCTGGCCGGCTTCCCCATGGGCACCCGCTCCGGCGACATCGACGCCACCATCCTGGAGTACCTCATGGGCCGCTACGGTTACGACATCAAGGAGATGCTGAATATCCTGAATAAGAAGTCCGGCGTGCTGGGCATCTCCGGGGTCTCCTCCGACTTCCGGGACATCGGCGCCGCCGCCGAGGCGGGTAACCACCGGGCCCAGCTGGCTTTGGATGTGTTCTACTACAGCGTGAAGAAGTACATCGGCGCTTACGCCGCCGCCCTGGGCGGGGTGGACGCCATCGTCTTCACCGCCGGCGTGGGTGAGAATGACGCCTCGGCCCGTATGGCCATCGCCTCGGGGCTGGAGTACATGGGCGTCAAGATGGACCCCGACGCCAACAACATCCGGGGCAAGGAGGCCGTCATCTCGGCCCCCGACTCCAAGGTCCAGGTCCTCCTCATCCCCACCAACGAGGAGCTCATGATCGCCCAGGACACCGCCGAGCTGGTCCGGGGCAGATAAATTCCATAACAATCACAGGGCCGGGAGCTTTCTCCCGGCCCTGTTTCTTGCCCGCTGTCCGCACATCACTCGGTCAAAATGCCCTCCGGCAGATCCGCCGCCTTGACCGGCAGATTTGACACGAACCAATAATTTCTCTCGTCCTGCTGCTCCATGGTCAGACAGTAAAGGTCGTCGCCGTCCCGCTGATAGAGCCGGACAGCGCTCCCCTCCCGCACACCCCCCAGAAGGGTCAGGGGTCCCGGGTAATTCACCCCGCCGTGCATCCAGTACCAAGCATCCTGATCCTCCAGATAGGGCAGCCTGTCCAGCCCCACTTTGCTGGTCTCCTCCAGGGTCAGCCCGGTGTATTTCAGCAGGACCTCATCCATCTCCTGCCGGGTCACCCGGTAGGAGGGGCAAGTGATCTCCTCCGGCGTCAGCTCCGGGTAGGCGGCTTTCACCTCGGCCTCGGTGGCCTCCACCGGGTCCCCCAGATGGGAGCCGTCATAAAAAAGCTGTTCCAGGTCGATATCCTGGGGCTTTTCATAGACATTATTCTCACCGGGCCGGCCAAACACGTTGCGGATATTATCTGCCCCCGAGCGGAAAAAGACCTCCTGGAACCAGGTTAGTTCCTCCGCCGTCAGCGTGCCGGGATGAGCTGTGACCGGCGGGGGCTCTGGCGTGGGCGAGGGCTACATGGACGTGGTGCCACAAGCCGATAGCAGCACAAGACAAAGCAGCAGAGCCCCCATCTTTTTACTCATTTTGTATCCTCCTCAACCCTGTTAATAACCTCCGGCCTTGAAGACACGGGGACGGTTCTTCTGTCCTGCTGTCTCCTTGCAAAGCCCCAGACAAAAGAACCGCCCCTCTGTTCTGCACTAACTATTCTCCTGCCTTGCCTCAAATGGCGCAAAGAGGTGCCAACATCCTCCAAATGGGATCAAAATGGCGTCTGGATACTCGTCATCGGAATAGCGAGCATAGGGAGCATTCAAGGCATTATCGAAGTTGGCCTCATCGTCTTTCGCAGGCCCTTGGGTGATTGGGACAACGGAGATAATATAGCCCATGATTTGGCTGTCCTCCACCGTGTAGTCCTCTTCCATATCCAGTTTACAGTAGTAATTCACACCATTTGATACAACTTTCCGTACAACGATCACTCTTGAACCCTTCTCCGGCAGTCCTTTCCCGACTGTCAGCGCACGATCACGCCCTTACACGATCCCCTGGGCCAACATAGCATCGGCCACCTTCAGGAAGCCCGCAATGTTGGCCCCGGCCACCAGGTCTCCCGGCTTTCCATACTCCTCAGCGGCCTTGGAGGCGTTCTGATAGATGCTTACCATGATGCCGTGGAGCTTCGCGTCCACTTCCTCGAAGGTCCAGGAGAGCCGCTGGGAGTTCTGGCTCATCTCCAGGGCCGAGGTGGCCACGCCGCCAGCATTGGCCGCCTTGGCCGGGGCAAAGAGGAGCCCGGCACTCTGGAAGATGGCCACCGCCTCGGGGGTGGAGGGCATATTGGCGCCCTCGGCCACAGCGAAACAGCCGTTCTGTACCAAAGCCTTGGCCCCTTCCTCGTCCAGCTCGTTCTGGGTAGCGCAGGGCAGGGCCACGTCGCAGGGCACTGTCCAGATGCCCTTGCAACCCTCCACATACTTGGCCGTGGACACATAATTCAGGTAGGTCTTGATCCGCTCCCGCCTGACCTCCTTGATCTCCTTCATCACCTTATAGTCGATACCCTTCTCGTCCACGATGTAGCCGTTGGAATCGCTCATAGCAATGACCTTAGCCCCCAGCGCCGTGGCCTTCTGGTTGGCGTAGATGGCCACGTTGCCGCTGCCCGAGATGACCACATTGGCCCCCACAAAGGACCGGCCCGCCGCCTTCAGCATCTCGTCGGCGAAGTAGCACAGGCCGTAGCCCGTGGCCTCGGTCCGGGCCAGAGAGCCGCCGTAGGTCAGGCCCTTGCCGGTGAGCACCCCGCTGTATTCATTCCGCAGACGCTTATACTGCCCGAACAAATAGCCGATCTCCCGCCCCCCCACGCCGATATCTCCGGCAGGCACGTCGGTGGCCGGGCCGATATGACGGCACAGCTCGGTCATAAAGGACTGGCAGAACCGCATGATCTCCCCGTCCGACTTGCCCTTGGGATCAAAGTCACTTCCTCCCTTGCCACCGCCGATGGGCAGGGTAGTCAGGGAATTCTTGAACACCTGCTCAAAGCCCAGGAACTTGATGATGGAGAGGTTCACACTGGGATGGAGCCGAAGCCCGCCCTTATAAGGCCCGATGGCCGAGTTGAACTGGACCCGGTAGCCCCGGTTCACCCACACCTTGCCGCTATCATCCACCCAGGGCACCCGGAACATCACCGTCCGCTCAGGCTCCACCAGCCGCTCGATGATGCCGTTCTTCTCCAGCTCAGGGCGGCGCTCCACCACCGGCTCCAGGGACTCCAGCACCTCCCGCACCGCCTGGAGAAATTCCGGTTCATGACCGCTTTTCTCCTCCAGAGACCCGTAGACCCCCTTCAGGTATTCATTCTTCAACGCCATATCCACCCAACTCCTTCACAAAATATAAGACAGAAAAAGCCATTTTTCTTTCAGTTTTCTCTATTTGCGCTTTTCAAACCGGGACTAATTATACCTTGCATCTCCCAAAAACGCAAGTCAAACTTTCAAATCTTGCGGCTTTCTATATATTCGTAAAATTTCGCATTGTCTATCCCCCAATTCTGTGGTAGACTACCAATGGTGAAGTCTTATGATACGGATACAAAATTTATCCCTCCCTCTGGATTTCGGGCCGGAGGATCTGCGCCGCAAGGCCGCCAAGACTTTGGGGGTATCTCCTGACGCTTTGGAGGCCGTCCGTCTGCTCCGGCAGTCGGTGGATGCCCGGAAGAAAAGCGACGTACGCTATATCTGCTCGGTGGGTGTGGATCTGGCCGGTAAAGCAGCTCTGGCCGGGCGGCTCCACAACGGAAATGTGACCCTCTGGGAGCCCCAACCCTATGTGTTTCCCAGTGTGAAGCGGACCTCCCCCCTGCCCCCGGTGGTGGTGGGGACGGGCCCCGCCGGCCTTTTTGCCGCCCTCTTTCTGGCCCGGAATGGCATCCCCCCCATTGTTCTGGAGCGGGGCCGCGATGTGGACAGCCGCATCCAGGATGTGGAGCTCTTTTGGCGTACCGGGGCACTGTCCAAAACCTCCAACGTCCAGTTCGGCGAGGGGGGCGCCGGCACCTTCTCCGACGGCAAGCTGAACACAGGCACCCACGATGGGCGCATCGGGGCCGTACTGGAGGAGTTCGTCCGCCATGGGGCCCCGGAGGACATCCTGTGGCAGCAGAAGCCCCACATTGGCACCGACATCCTCCGGAGCGTAGTAAAGTCCATCCGGGAAGAGCTTCTCTCCTTGGGTTCTGAGATCCGCTTTGAACATCAGCTCTGGGGCATCAAAGCAAAGGATGGGCGACTGGTCTCTGTTACCGCGATGACCGAAGAAATACTCTATGAGATCCCCTGTGACTCTCTGATTCTGGCCCCCGGCCACTCGGCCCGGGACACCTTCCGGATGCTCTATAAAGCGGGAGTCCCTATGGAAGCCAAGGCCTTCGCCATCGGCTGCCGCATCGAGCATGAGCAGGCCGCCATCTCGGAGGCCCAGTACGGCCCCGCCTGGACAAAGCTACCCCCGGCCGACTACAAGCTGGCCTGCCATCTGCCCTCCGGCCGGTCTGCCTTTACCTTCTGCGTCTGTCCCGGTGGCCAGGTGGTGGCTGCGGCAAGCGACTACGGACAAGTGGTCACCAACGGTATGAGCCTTCGGGCCCGGGACGGCAAAAATATCAACGGCGGATTCCTGGTGGGCGTCTCCCCCGCCGACTTTGGACCTGGGACATTAGATGGGATCACCTTTCAGGAACACTGGGAGCGGGCCGCCTGGGAAATCAGCGGCGGTTCGTCCCCTGCCGCTTTCCACGCGCCGGCCCAGCAGGTATCCGACTTTCTGAAAGGCCGCACCTCCGCCGTTCTCTCCGGCGGTATCCCGGCCACTTACCGGCCCGGAGTGGTTCCCTCCGACCTGGACCGCTGCCTGCCCGGCTATGTCACCGACACCCTCCGCCAGGCCCTCCCCCTCTTTGACCGAAAGCTCCACGGCTTTGCCGACGGCAACTCCCTTCTCACCGGCGTGGAGACCCGCTCCTCCTCCCCGGTCCGGATCCTGCGGGACGAGACTTTTCAGTCCTCCCTGCGGGGGCTCTATCCCTGCGGTGAAGGCGCTGGCTACGCCGGCGGGATCACCTCGGCCGCGGTGGACGGCATCCGGGTGGCCGAGGCGGTGGCCCGGCAGATTTGAACCGTCCCCTCTATCCTCCGGCAGGACATTTCCTGCCGGAGGATATTTTTTTCCTTTCTCCGATATGGTAAAAGTGTAGAGGATGCCACTTTTCCAAATCACATACAGAAAGAGAAAGGAGAAACAACATGAGCAGAATCAACTGTGAGCCAAACATTTCCTACGACGACGTGAGGGCCGTGTACTATCTTTACATGGATTCCGGACGGGATCCGGAGGGCCGCCGGCTTCGCCGATACCAGACCTATCCCTCCCTCTCCGCCGCCCGCAAGGCCAAGAAGGACTTTCTGCTTCAGCGGGAACTGGAAGAACGGTCTCTGGCCGTGGCCCCCAATAACCTGACTCTGGAGCAGTGGCTGGAGGAATGGATGCGGGAGATCGTCATCCCCAGCCGGGCCTGGACCACCGTCTATGGATATGATATCCTGATCAACAAATATATCAATCCACGCTTAGGCGATATCTCCATACAGTCCCTTGCCCCCAAAGATCTTCAGCACTATTACACCTACCTGTCCCAGGAGTGCGGCCTGGGCGGCAATACGATCCGGCACCACCACGCTCTACTGTCCGCCGCGCTTCATGCCGCCATGCGGCAAGATCTGGTGGCGCAATGTGTTACCGACCGGGTGGAACCGCCCCGGTTCACCCAAAAGGCCGCATTCTATTACAATGCCGAAACCCTGAAAAAGCTCTATCACCTGGTGGAAGGACACTGGCTGGAGACCCCTGTCCATTTGGCCGGAAGCCTCGGCCTCCGCAGAGAAGAGATCTGCGGGCTCCGCTGGGAGAGCGTTGATCTGGAACAGCGGCGAATCTGTATCAAGGCCGCACGCACGGAGGCCGGTCGACAGATCGTGGAAAAGGAGACCAAAAATCGTTCTTCCATCCGGGTCCTGTACATGGAGGATGACATCTACCGACTGCTCCTGCGGGACAAGACCGCCCACCGCAACGGCAGCACCCAGGAGCACTCCTGGAGTCAACACGATCTGGTGGCATTGGACAAGAAGGGTTCCCCGCTCTCCCCCAACGACCTCACCAGAGGATTCACCGCGTTTATCCGCGCCAACGACCTGCCGCCGCTGACCTTCCATGGTCTGCGGCATACCTTCGCCACCGTGGCCTCCGCTCAGGGGGTTCCCCTGTTCGACATCGGAAAGGCGCTGGGACATTCCACCCCGACCACCACTGGCCGGATCTACACCCACCTTACCGACCAGTTCCACACCGACACACTGACCAAGGTGGCCAACGCACTTAAATAAGCTCCTAAAAGCTTTTGTTTCTTAACCGTATTTTCATAGACTTTTTCCAAATAATGTGGTATACTCACTCAAAGCTCCTTTGATATTCCCCTTCCAAGGAGGGTTTCCCTTGAAAAAGGACGTTTTGGGCGTTCAGATCGATGATTTGCCCCTGAGCGAGGCCGTGGATGCCGGCTTTCAGCTTCTGGACAAGCCCGGTTTCCATTATGTTGTGACCCCAAATCCGGAATTCATTCTGGAGGCCCGGAAAAACGAACCCTTCCGGCAGGTCCTCAACCATGCCGACCTCTCTCTGCCCGACGGCATCGGGGTCGTATATGCCGCCAAGATTCTGGGAAAAACATTGCAGGGCCGGACCCCTGGGGTCGATTTTGCCCAGGGTCTCATGACCAGGATGGCCGGGGCCGGAAAACGGCTCTACCTTCTGGGCGCCAAGCCTGGCGTAGCCGAAAAGGCTGCCGGGGAATTAAAAAGCCGATACCCCGGTCTGGTCATCTGCGGCACCCACGATGGATATTTCCAGGAGGACGCTCCTGTGGTGGATGATATCCGGGCTTCCCGGGCCGATGTGGTTTTTGTCTGCCTCGGCGCTCCCAAGCAGGAATTTTGGATGGCCCACAACGGCCCGAACACCGGCGCGGCGCTGGCCGTTGGACTGGGCGGCTGCCTGGATGTGTTCGCAGGAAATGTAAAACGCGCCCCGGAGGCCTGGCAGAAAGCCGGTCTGGAGTGGCTCTACCGGCTGATTCGGGAACCCAGCCGATTAGGCCGGATGGCAAAACTCCCTATCGTTCTGCTGGATGCCGCCAAAGCGAGGGTGACCGGGAGATAGCCTGTCCGCCGCCAAGGCAGCGAAAAGCGGGGCAGCGCCCCGCCTCACGCCGTTACGGATCAGCAGCAGCCGCAGCCGCTGTCGCAGCCACAGTTGTTCCCGCAGCCACAGCCGCAGTTGTTCCCGCTGCCGCAGCAGCAGAAGATAATGATGATGAGCAGGATGATCCAGCAACAGTTCCCGCCGCCCCAGCCATTGTTTCCACAGCACATAAAACTTCACCTCGTCATTTATTTGGCGGTGTTGGGTAAGTTCCCTTGCCGCCATCCGGGTCATTCTATGTGTCCCGGTGGGAGGTGGTTCCAGAATACAAGGCCCTTTTTTGAAAAAAACCTTCAAAACAGGAGGAGTGACTCCAAATGCCACAGGAATCCAATGAGCGCCGGTCCAGACCGGCCTCCCCATCCGGCTCCAGCTCGGCCCCCCGGCCGAGCTCCGGCTCCGGTTCCAGTGCGGGTTCGCCGTCCGGCTCCGCATCCAAACCGGGCTCCCGGCCCAGCTCCGGCAACCGCAGCAGCGGCAACAATACCGGCAGCAGGCCCCGCCGCCGGAGGCGGCGCTACCGCATGAATCCCCTTGTGTATATCACGCTGGTCCTGCTGGTTTCCTCCCTTCTGGCTGGGCTGGCCTGGATCTGGGCCGGGGACATGCTGGCCCTTAACAAGCCTGCCGCCTCGGCAGTGGTCACCCTGCCCGCCGATATCTTCACCACGCGGGAAGTCCAGAGCGAGGTCACCCAAAACGGCGAGACCGAGATCGTCACAAAGACCATCAGCGTACCAGACCTGAACTATGTGGCCGATGTTCTTCACGAAAACGGTCTTGTCGAGTATAAATTCCTCTTTAAGCTCTTCTGCGCGGTGACTGGGGTGGAAAAGAAAGGGAAGATCCAGCCGGGCACCTATGAGCTGAACACCGATATGGACTACCGCGCCCTGATCAGTGCCATGGGCGCCACGGGCAGCCGCGTAGAGGTGGAGGTCACCATTCCAGAGGGCTATACTCTGGACCAGATCTTTGCCCTTCTGGAGGAAAAGGGTGTCTCTACCGTAGAGACCCTCCAGAATGTAGCTGCCAACTATGACTATAAGTTTGACTTCCTTCAGGGCGTTCGTCCCTTGGGTGACTATCACCGGCTGGAGGGCTACCTCTTCCCCGACACCTACAAGTTCTATATGGGCGGCGGCGAAAGCGCCGCCGTGTGGGTGCTCAACAAGATGCTGGTCCGTTTTGATGACCTGTTCACCGACGAGATGCGCGCCCTGGCCGAGGAGATGGGCTACTCCATGCACGAGATCCTCACCATCGCTTCCCTCATTGAGAAGGAAACTGACGGCACCGATCAGATCAAGATCTCGTCGGTCATCCACAACCGGATGAACCACCCGGACTATGAAACGGCCGGTTATCTCCAGATCGACGCTGCCATCGCCTACGCCACCGGCCGGGCGGTCACCCAGTCAGACTACCAGGAGGTGGACAGTCCTTACAACACCTACCTGTATAAGGGCCTGCCCCCCGGACCCATCGCCAGCCCGGGCATGGTCTCCCTCTATTCCGCTCTCCATCCGGAGAATACCAACTATTACTACTATGTCTTGGGTTCGGACGACCTGCACCACTATTTCCGCACCCATCAAGAGCAGCTCAACTATATCGCTCAAATGCAGGCGGCAAGCTAAAAAGCAGCGGGCGGACATGGCAAAATGTCCGCCCGCTTTTTAGGAGTGATCTCAATGTCCATCGAACTTCTCTCCCCCGCCGGGGATATGGAACGGCTCACCATGGCAGTGGCCTACGGCGCCGATGCGGTCTATCTGGCCGGCGGCCAGTTCGGCATGCGGGCCTTTGCCGGCAATTTCTCCCGGGAGGATCTGCGGGATGCGGTTGCTCTCTGTCATTCCCACGGCGTCAAGGCTCACATTACCTGCAACACCATGCCCCGGAACCAGGAGCTGGCGGCTCTGCCCGAATATCTGGAGTTTTTGCAGGGGATCGGTGTGGACGCACTGATCATCGGGGACGCCGGTGTGCTGGCCCTGGCCAAACGCCATGCCCCCGGTGTTCCCCTCCATATCTCCACCCAAATCGGAGTCACCAACTATGCCGCCGCCCAGTTCTGGTATGACCAGGGAGTCAGCCGGGTGATCCTGGCTCGTGAGCTCACCCTGGACGAGGTGCGGGATATCTGTGCCAGACGGCCCAATGGACTGGAGGTGGAGGCCTTCGTCCACGGCGCCATGTGCGTCTCCTTCTCGGGCCGGTGCGTCATCTCCAACTACATGACCGGGCGGGATGCCTCCCGGGGCGCCTGCGCCCAGCCCTGCCGATACAAATACGCCCTGATGGAGGAGCAGCGCCCCGGGGAGTATTTTCCCGTGGAGGAGGATATCGAAGGCACCTATCTGTTCAATTCCAAGGATATGTGCATGATCGACCACGTGCCCGAGCTCCTGGACTCCGGCCTGGACAGCCTGAAGATCGAGGGCCGGGCCAAAAGCGCCTACTACGCCGCCGCCGTCACCAACGCATACCGCCACGCCATCGACGCCGCCCTGGCAGGTCAGCCGCTGGACCCGGTGTGGCGCGCCGAGCTGGATAAAGTGAGCCACCGTCCCTACTCGGAAGGCTTCTGGTACGGCCATCCGGAGCAGTATGTGGGGGATTCCCGGTATGTGCGGGACTGGCAAGTGAAAGCCGTTGTCACTGCTTGCAGCGCAGATGGCGATGCCATCATCTCCCTGCGAAACAAATTCAGCGTCGGAGACACCCTGGAGCTCATCGGTCCCGGCCTCACCCCGGTGGCCTTCCAAGTGGAGGAGCTGCAGGACTCTTTAGGTGTCCCCGTCAAAGAGGCCCGGACCCCCCAGACAACACTGCGTATCCCCCTCCCCTGTCAGCCCCCGCCATTGTCCATCCTCCGCATGAAATGCGGCAATTAGAAAGGAAGTATTTACATGCCAAACGGAATTCAGGAATACTATGATAAGACCGCAAAAGAGTGGGCCGAACGGGGCTATACTGAAGAGTCCGAAATCCCTAGCTTCCGTGAATTTACCGCCCTTCTCCCTCCCGGCGGCCGGGTACTGGATCTGTGCTGCGGTACGGGCTACGACTGCCAGCGGTTCTGCTCTCTCGGCTTTGAGGTGGTCGGTCTGGACCTGAGCGAGGAATGTCTCCGCATTGCCCGGAAGCACAATCCGGGGCTCCCCTTCTATCAGGGGGATATGCTGGAGGATTACTCCCACATCGGGCCGGTGGACGGCATCTCGGTTTTCGCTGGGCTGGTCCACATCGAAAACCGAGACCTTCCCACTGCCTTTGCCCGGATGGCCCAGGTCCTGCGTCCCGGCGGCCTTCTGCTGGCCGCCGTCCGGGAAGGAAGCGGAAAAATCGACTCTCTCAGCATCAGTGAGATCGACGGGCAAACCTACGACCGCAATTTCATCGGTCACACCCTGGCAGATCTGACGGCCGCTATGGGGCCCGAATTCTCTTATCTGCAAGAGCTCTCCTCCGATATGTCCGTCTGGCACGCCTATCTTTTCCGGCGAAAATGATCCCGCTTTCCGATTTTCCACCTTGACAGGGCCACAAAATGTGGTAGAATATAACTTGCAATGACGAAGCCAAGTCTGCCATGCCGCTATGAGCGAGAGGGGACGGTGAGAGCCCTCAGCGAACCGGACAGACACGCCACTTCCGAGCATTCCGGGAGACCGGACGGTTTTGCCCCCGATACCGGGCACAATGAGATACGCTTTCGGGCGTAAATCAGGGTGGTACCGCGGAGTATATTACGCTTCGCCCCTGAACCAGCAGGGGCGAGGCGTTTTTTATTTCTCACCCCAGAAAATTTTAGGAGGTAATCCCCATGAAAGATCCCAAACCCTTCGGTCTCAACGAGCTGCGGGAGCTGTACCTGAAATTCTTTGAATCCAAGGGCCATCTCCGCCTGCCCAGTTTCTCCCTGATTCCCCAGGGGGACGCTTCCCTGCTCCTCATCAACTCGGGCATGGCCCCTATGAAGCCCTACTTCACCGGAGAGAAGGAGCCCCCCCGCCACCGGGTGACCACCTGCCAAAAGTGCATCCGCACCGGCGACATTGAGAACATTGGCCACACCGCCCGCCACGGCACCTATTTTGAGATGCTGGGCAACTTCTCCTTCGGGGACTACTTTAAACGGGAGGCCATCCACTGGGCCTGGGAGTTCCTTACCTCCCCCGAATGGGTGGGTCTGGACCCCGAGCGGCTCTATCCCTCGGTCTTCGCGGGAAATGAAACAACCCCCGCCGACGATGAGGCTGTCCGCATCTGGAACGAGGAGATCGGCGTCCCCATGAGCCACATCTACAAGTTCGGCAAGGAGGACAACTTCTGGGAGCATGGCTCGGGCCCCTGCGGCCCCTGTTCCGAGATCTACTATGACCGGGGAGAGAAATATGGCTGCGGCAAACCCGACTGTGCCCCCGGCTGCGACTGTGACCGGTATGTGGAGGTATGGAACATCGTCTTCTCCCAGTTCAACAACGATGGTGAGGGCCACTATGAGGAGCTGAAGCAGAAGAACATCGACACCGGCATGGGTCTGGAGCGACTGGCCGTGGTCTGCCAGGACGTGGACAGTCTCTTCGACGTGGACACCGTCATCAACATCACCCACAAGGTCAGCGAGATCACGGGCGCCCACTACGGCGAGAGCCGCGAGCGGGACGTATCCCTCCGGGTCATCACCGACCACATCCGCTCAGCCACCTTCATGATCTGCGACGGCGTCCTCCCCTCCAACGAGGGCCGTGGCTACGTCCTTCGCCGCCTCCTCCGCCGGGCCGCCCGCCACGGCAAGCTGCTGGGGATCAACGAGCCCTTCCTCTATGAGGTCTGCGACACGGTCATCCATGAGAACGAGGGCCACTACCCCGAGCTGCGGGAGCGGCAGAGCTATATCACCAAGGTCATCCGCACCGAGGAGGAAAACTTTGCTCGCACCATCGACGGTGGTCTGAGGATCTTCACCGAGATGCTCCGGGCTCACAAGACCCGTCTGGAATCCCTCTTTTCTGGCACTGACGCCTTCAAGCTCTATGACACCTACGGCTTCCCAATCGATCTGACCATCGAAATGGTTCAGGAGCAGGGCATGAAGCTGGACGAAAAGTCCTTCAAGGAATTGATGGAGGAGCAGAAGGTCCGGGCCCGGAAGGCCCGGGAGGCGCTGGGCGACCTGGGCTGGGCCGGCGTAGAGTTCGGCAAGGAGGTCCCCGAGACCCGGTTCGTAGGTTATGACCACACTGCTATTGAGGACGCTAAGGTGGTGGCCATCGTGGCCGAGGGCGAGCTGGTGGACGAGATCGTCTCGGGTGTGGAGGCCATCGTGGTGCTGGACAAGACTCCCTTCTACGCTGAGATGGGCGGCCAGGTGGCCGACCACGGCGTAATCTCGGCCAACAAGGTCAGCTTTACGGTCACCGACGTCCAGAAGAACAAGGGCGGCAAATTCATGCACTCGGGCCGGCTTACCGAGGGCTCCCTGAAGGTAGGCGACACCGCAACTGCCAAAATCGACACCGAACGGCGCCGCGCCATCATGCGGGCCCACTCGGCCACCCATCTGCTGGACGCTGCCCTGCGGAAGGTGTTGGGTGACCACGTCCATCAAGCCGGATCCCTGGTGGAGCCCGACCGCCTCCGCTTCGACTTCACCCACTTCTCCGCCATGACCGCCGAGGAACTGGGCCGGGTCACCGATGAAGTGAACCGGGCCATTTTGGAGGGCTATGACATCGTCACCGAGGAGCTTCCCATTGAGGAGGCCAAAAACCGGGGCGCCATCGCCCTCTTCGGCGAAAAGTACGGTGACACCGTCCGGGTGGTGGATATGGGCCACGGCTTCTCTGTGGAATTCTGCGGCGGTACCCACCTGGACAACACCGCCAAGGTTGGTATCTTCCACATTGAGAGCGAGTTCTCGGTAGCCTCCGGTGTCCGCCGGATCGAGGCCACCACCGGCCTTGTGACCTTGGACAAGCTGCGCCGTCAGCAGAACATCCTTCTGGAGGCCGCTTCGGCGGTCAAGGCCAAGCCCGGAGAGCTGAAGGAGAAGGTCCTCCAGTTCGTGGACGAGATGCGGGAGCTGCGCCATACCATTGAGAAGCTGAAGGCCAAGGAGGCCGCCGGCGAGACCGATCGGCTCCTCTTCAGCACCCACGAAGTAGGCGGGCTGAAGGTCCTCACCGCCACGATCCCCGAGGCTGATGCCCAGCGTCTGCGCCAGATGGGCGATATGCTCCGGGATAAGGACCCTCGCATCGTGGCCGTTCTGGCCGCCATCAGTGGAGATAAGATCACCTTCCTGGCTGTCTGCGGCCACGAGGCGGTCCAGAAGGGTATCAAGGCGGGCGACATCATTCGGCAGGTCTCTGCCATCGCCGGAGGATCGGGCGGCGGCAAGCCCGAATCCGCCATGGGCGGCGGCAAGGATCCTCTGATGGTGGACAACGCCCTGGCCATGGTAGACAACTTCGTCTCCATGAAGCTGGGAGGGTAAACCATGGCCCTCCCCTCCGATCCCTTCATTCTTCTGAGCGTGGTAAACACCAAGCTCAGGGACCAGTACTCCGATCTGGACAAGCTGTGCGAGGACCTGGACGAGGACAAAACCCGCCTCGTCCAGGCACTGGCCGGGGTAGGCTATACCTACTCCCCGGAGCAAAATCAGTTTATATCACTTTGAAGTGTTTTGGGGTATAAAAAAGAGCGTACCGTTAGCACGCTCTACCTTTTTC
Source organism: uncultured Oscillospiraceae bacterium (assembly GCA_950075865.1). Taxonomy (GTDB): domain Bacteria; phylum Bacillota; class Clostridia; order Oscillospirales; family Oscillospiraceae; genus Vermiculatibacterium. The sequence continues at coordinate 271,378 of CATMVA010000001.1, forward strand.
TAATTCTATTATAGCGCATATTGCCTCTCAGTTCAAGACTTGTATTTCCTGCATCTCCTTGATACCATAAGGGTACTCGAAGGAGGAGGGCAACAATATGACTCTTGACCAATGTAGTACCGTCCATAGAAAGTATACTGTCAACACCTGTCCACCCGTGCCGCCAAACTGCCGCCGCCAAATGTCTTCCGGGCCGTGTTGGGCGAGTTGCTGGGGCTGACTGGAAAACCTGTTGATCTGCTGGCCTGCGGCTGCGGCACCGGCTTCTTTTCCCGGCAGTACGCCCGGCTTCCTGGTGTTTCCGTCACCGGGATCGACCTGGATGAGCCCCTGCTGAACGCCGCCCGGGAGTTGTCCCGGCAAGAGGGTCACCTCATTCAATTTGAGCGGGGTGATATCACCGACCTCCCTTTTCAGGACGGAAGCTTTGACACGGTGACCAGCGATATTCTGTTGGAGATTTTTCCTGACAAGCTCCTCCCCATCAGTGAAATGGTCCGGGTCTGGAGCTTGGTGTCCTGACTCAAAAAGAAGTGGAGACCTACCATGACCTGTTCCACTGAACCGCTGCCCTGCAGGGTGATGCGCTGGTACTCAGCGGGATTGACCTGTATCTGGTATGCGGGCGTAAGCCCAAAGAAAAAAACATCTAAAAGGAGATCTCTCTATGTCCGATTGTCTGTTCTGCAAGATCGTTGCCGGGGAAATCCCCAGCAAAAAGCTCTACGAGGACGACTTGTGTTACGCCTTCTACGACATCGCTCCCCAGGCGCCCACCCACTTCCTGGTGGTACCCAAGGCCCACATCTCCTCGGTAGCCGGGGTGGATGAAACCAACCAGGCCACCGCAGGCCACATCTTCGCTATTATTGCCAAGCTGTGTAAAGAGCTTAGGCTTGACAGCTACCGGGTGGTCTCCAACATCGGAGAGCAGGCCGGACAGAGTGTTCCCCATCTGCACTTCCATGTGCTGGGCGGGAGAGACCTCACCTGGCCTCCGGGCTGATCGGCGCATAAGCGAGGCCCCGGACGAAGAATCGTCCGGGGCCTCGTTTTCTGTTCAGTTTTTTTCCCAAGGCTCCTTCGGCTCTTTGGACTTCAGACGAAAGCTGGAGCGTGGGATCAGCCCAATACGTCCCAGAATGGGGATCAGAGCCCCGATCAAGAAGAACAGCATCACAGCCTGGACGGGCAGCATGACCAGGTTCTTCCAGAAGCTCTTGACCATGTAATAATAGTACCCCTTGCTGTACAGGATGGCGCTCCAAAGAGCACCCAGCGTCACATTGAGAATGTTGGTAAACAGCTTGGCCAGAAAGACCCGCACCGCCAGAGTAACCGGCGTGAATTTGGCCCGGTAGAGAAACAGCGCATAAATCATGGTGCCCAGCATAGTGGTAAGGGCATAGCCCGGAAAATAGGGGCCCGTGGGATGGATAAAAAAGTTGATGGTGTCCTCCGCAAAGCCAAAAACCAGTGCGGTGACAGGGCCTCCCACCATACCGCATACCGCCCGGGCCAGAAATCCCCAAGTGACCCGCACATTAGGATCTGTGGTGGGAATCGAGGGAATATGGGCCAGGGCGTTGCAGGCCGCGATCATCATGGCCGCGAAGACCAGTATCCGCAGATCCTTGAAGTCGGCCACGGCGGTCCGCCAATAGGTCGGGGAAAATGGCGTCCTGAATAGAGTCTGATCCTTTTTCTGCATAAAAAATCCTCCTTCTGTGTTTTCGGCAGCCCCTTTCGGGGAATGCCGCACAGAGGGAGGTATCACAAAAACACCCTGCATGCGGCAGCGGGATGCGGGACCTGCACTGCGGAGGGCGAACCCTCACTTCGTCCGGCGGACAACTCCCCGTCCCGCCGGCACTGAACACACAGATCCCTACTCTGCCTGTTGTCCTCTATCATAGCTCCTATAAGCGGAATCGTCAATTGTCAGTTTTGACGATTCCTTCCGCCACCTCTTCCACCGTCCGCCCGGTGGTATCCACCTTGTATGTATCCAGGGCGTCATATAACGGCAGTCTCTGAAGGCTCCGGTCCACCACATCCGGGGTACGAAGGCCACGCGCAACATCCCTGGCCAGCCGCTCCGCAAGCTGTTCAGGCGTGCAGACAAGGGAGACGGCATGGACCTCCACCCCGGTCAGCTCCAATCTGCTTTTCAGCTCGTCCAGAATGGACGGCCGGTCCATGACCCAACCAAAGATCACATTTTCGTAAGCCGAGCAGGCCAGAAAATTATTGATCGTATGGCAGATGTTATCCATCACCATGGCCTTTGTCTCCGGGGTGACCTGAAAGGGATCAGCGTCCCAGCACCAGTCCCCATCCAGAAAAACGCTATTTGGCAGCAGGCGCTTCAGTGCCTGACAGACCGTGGTCTTCCCCACACCCATGGGGCCGCCGATCAGGTAAAGGGCCTTCATTCCGCTCTCTCCTTCAAAATTCCCATCTTTACCAATTTCTCATAACCGTACAGGGCATTGAGCACCTCCAACATGGCATTTGGACTCATATGCTCGGGAAGGTCCAGCCGCTTCAGCAGGGCCCTCCGGTTCTCTGCCGCCTCCGGCCTCCCCGACAGCCCAGCGGCAAAGAGGTCGGCCTTGGTGACAGCCCGGCGGGCCGGCCGCTCCTCCATCTCATTCAAAAAGGTGGCCTCCGCCCGGCGGAGAGCGTCCAGCAGTACTTGGGGCGGCATCCCCTCCACCCCCAGCTTACCCTCCTTCCCCGGGGCACGCTTCCGCTTCTCCTTGCCGCTCCGGTCGGGAATATAGGCGTGCTTCACCAGGGACGGGTCCACCGCCCCTTTCAGGTAATTACGGATAACAAACCCGGCCCCGTCAGAGTCGGTCAGCACAATGAGCCCTCGCTCCTTGGCCAGACGGCGCAGCAGGTGCAGCAGTTCCTCATCCTTGAAGATGCCGAACCCCCCGGTCTCTAAAATGACAGCGTCCACCACCTGGGAAAGGGTATTCTTGTCATAGCGACCTTCTACCACGATGGCCTCTTTAATCGTTTCCATATTTGCCCCCGCGGCCTACGCCGGCTTTTTTGCCGAGAGCTCCAGCAGCAGGCCCACCAGCACGTTCCTGCCGTCGCCTCCGGTGGATTTCATGGCCAAGTCGGCCTCCTCGCAGCGAACGACCGCCCGGCGGCACCAGTCCAGAGAAAACCGCCGTGCCGAGCGCATCAGCTTCTCGGCCGGGTAGGTAGAGCGGATACCGCAGATCTCCATCAGGTCGCTGCCGCTCTTCTTCCGCTCCACCGCCAACCGGGCGGCATAGAGCTGGCGAAGATTCCTCCCCAGTCCCGCCAGAAGAGGAATGGGCTGCTCCTGCATATGTAAAAGGTCGGAGAGGACCGAAAAGGCCTTGTCAAAATCCCCGGCTGCCACCGCATCGGTTAGGTTAAAGATCACCGCGTCCAGTTGTGGAGTGGCCACCGCGTCGATATCCTGGCGGGTGACCCGCTTCTCTTTGGCATAGGCCCCGATCTTGCCGATCTCGGAGATCAGGTTGGTCATCAGATCCCCGCAGAGGAAGATCAAGTACTGGGCGTCCCCTGTACTAATCTCGTGGCCCAAGGCCCGAAACCGCCGGGCGATCCATCCCGTCAGGTCCTTCTGGTCCTGACGGACAAAATCTACCGCCCGCCCCTTTTCCTTAACCACCTTGGCCAGCTTGGTCCGGCTGTCCAACTTATACTCCAGCGTGTCGTAGACAAAGACCAGGCAAACATAGTCGGGCAGGTCGTCCAAAAGCTGGGCCAGGGACTCCTGGTCCCCCTTGCCCAGGTCGTAGTCGTTCACCACCACGAAGGTATGTTCACTCATCATGGGCATGGCATCCACCGCTTCATGGAGCCGCTGGATGGTCATCTCCTTTCCAGAGAGAACGTGATAGTTAAAGTCGTCCAGCCCTCCGGTCAGAAGCTGCTTCTTCATCTCACCCAGGTAGAAATCCCGGAGATAGGTCTCCTCCCCGTGAAAGATATACAGGTTCCCCAGGCTCTCCTTCTCCAGCTCCTGCCGGAATGCCCGGTAGGACGCGTCATCCGCCGTCTTTTTGAATGCCACAGGGATCCCCTCCTTTTGAGTCATAGTATACCACATTGTCCCAAAAGGCGCAAGACGCCTCACTTCCCCATGATTTGCCCCCACCACTCCAGCAGCTTGAACTTCACCACATACCCCTCGTTCTCCCCGGTGATGAGGCTCACCTGGGCCGCCGAGAGGTCTCCGGCCTTCTCCCCCACCGTCTCGCTCACCGAGCCCAGGCACAACGGCGGAAAGACCACGCACCACCAGTTTCTCCCCTCCCCCTCGCCCAGGACGATCTTCAAGGCGGGATACCGCCCCGCCGGAAGGGAGAAATCGGTGTACTCCTTGGTGGGAAACCAGGCCTTTTCCTCCAAGGATGCGGTGACCGTCATCCCCCCGGAGACCTGGGCTCCGGCCCGGGCCAACTCCTCCAGGTAAGCATCCAGGATCTCCCAAGCCTCCTCCTGGCTGGACACGCCCTCCAAGAGAGGCCCGGCCTGAGCCAGGACCGCGTCCCGGACCCGCAGCTTCACCGCCTGGTCCTCCTCCGAATCGGAGGCCCCCACCACATGGAGCCGCACCACATTTTCCGCCAGGGCCGCCTGTGCCCCCGCCAAATAAGTACCCATCACCAGCGCGGCGGCCATCCCCAGCAGAAAAGCCAGCTCCCAACGCCGCAAACCACCCGTTTTTTTCATCAAAAAGCACCGTCCCTTTTCGGATTTACCGAAATTATGGACGGTGCTTTTCCCTTTTATACCTCTTTTACAGGCTCCGACACAGAAAAACGTCCGGGCAGCGTCCTTTCAGCGCCTCCCAGGCCGCCGCGGCCCGTTCCTCCTCCCGGAACAGGCCAAACACAGTGGGCCCTGTGCCTGTCATGCTGGCCCCCAGCGCTCCCGCGTCCAGCAGGGCCTGCTTCAGCTCCTCCACCTGCTCCCGCCGACGGGGCAGCAGGACCTCCTCAAACATGTTGAACAGCCGACGGGCGACCCCCTGCAGGTCTCCCCCCTCCAGCGCTGAAAGCATCCCGGCCGTGTCCGGGTGACAGCGGAGCCGCCGCCCATCCAACTGGGCGAACAGCTCAGGGGTGGAAACGGGAAACCCTGGCTTGGCCAGAACCACATAACACGCCGGCAGGCCAGGCAGCGGCGTCACCTCCTCCCCCCGGCCTGTGGCCAGGACGGTTCCCCCCAGCACACAATAGGGCACGTCGGAACCCACCCCTTTTCCGATCCCAGCCAGCTCCGCCGGAGAAAGGCCCAACCCCAGCAGCCTGTTCAGCCCCCGAAGGACGGCGGCGGCATCCGAGCTCCCCCCCGCCGTCCCGGCGCATACCGGGATCCTCTTGTCAATATGGATGGACAGGCTTCCCCACTCCGCCCCGGTAGCCTCCCGAAGCCGCAGGGCAGCCGCCACGGCCAGGTTCCGACTGTCTACCGGAAGAAAGCCCAGGTTGGTCTCCAGGGTGATCCCCTCCCCCGGCCCCAGAGTCAAAGTGACCGTGTCCGCCAGGGAGACCGAGGTCATCACCATCTTCATCTCATGATAGCCGTCCTCCCGCTTCCCCAGCACATCCAAAGTCAGGTTCAGCTTGGCGGGAGCCTCAACAGTGACCGAAGCCATCTCACTTCTCCCCCCGCCGGGCCAGGAACCGCTCCAGGCGGCTGAGGGCCTCGGCCAGATCCTTCATGGATGCGGCGTAGCAGGCCCGGACATAGCCCTCGCCGCCGGGGCCGAAGGCGCTGCCGGGAATGACGGCTACCCGCTCGGCGGCCAGGAACCGGTCGCAGAACTCCTCACTGGTCAGCCCGGTGGACTTGATGCAGGGGAAGGTGTAGAAAGCCCCCCTTGGTTCAAAGCAGTCCAGTCCCAGCTTCCGGAACCCGTCCACCAAAAACCGGCGGCGGCCATCGTACTCGCTCCGCATGGCCTCGATGTCTCCGTCCCCGTGCTCCATGGCCTCGATGGCCGCGTACTGGCTGGTGGTAGGGGCCGACATGATCCCGTACTGGTGGAGCTTGGTCATGGCGCCGATCAGCTCTTTGGGACCGCACACATACCCCATGCGCCACCCGGTCATGGAGTAGGCCTTGGAAAAGCCGTTGACCACGATGGTCCTCTCATACATCCCGTTCAGGTTCGCCATGGACACATGCTTCTGCCCATAAGTCAGCTCGGCGTAGATCTCGTCCGAGATCACCATGATATCGGTGCCCTTCAGCACCTCGCCCAGCGCGGCCAGATCCTTCCGGTCCATGATCCCTCCGGTAGGATTGCAAGGAAATGGCAGCACCAACGCCTTGGTCCTTGGAGTAATGGCCGCCTTTAGTTCCTCCGGTGTCAGCCGGAACTCGTTCTCCGCGTGGGTCTCCACATAAACGGGCACTCCGTGCATCATGGACACCAGCGGACCGTAGCACACAAAGGAGGGCGTTGGGATAATGACCTCGTCCCCCGGCTCGATGAGACACCGGAAAGCCAGGTCTAGTCCCTCGCTCCCCCCCACCGTGACCAGGATCTGCCCTACAGGCGCGTATTCCAGGTCAAACCGGCGCTTGAGATACCGGGCGACGGCCTGCCGCAGATCGGAAAGCCCCGCGTTGGGGGTATACTTGGTAAAGCCCTTCTCCAAGGAGTAAATGCCCGCGTCCCGGATGTGCCAGGGCGTCTGGAAGTCGGGCTCCCCGATCCCCAGGGAGATCCCCCCCTCCATCCCCTGAAGCAGGTCAAAATATTTCCGGATGCCTGAGGGAGGGATACTCTTGACCCTCCCGCACATCACCTTTCCGTAGTCCATCACTCAAACACGAACCTTTCCTCCTGGGGCTCCTGTACCGGGAAGATCAGATGCTTCTCCTTGTACTTTTTCAGGATAAAATGGGTGGCCGTCCCGGTCACGTCCTCCAGGGTGGCCAGCTTCTCTCCCACGAACTGAGCCACCTCCTTCAGGGTCCGCCCCGAGATGATGACCGTCAGGTCGAAGGCTCCGCTCATCAGATACACCGACTCCACCTCGTCATACTGATAGATCCGTTGGGCGATCCGGTCAAAGCCGTCCCCCCGCTGGGGTGTCACCTTGACCTCGATGAGGGCGGTGACCGCCTCCCGCTGGGTGCGGTCCCAGTCCACGATGGTCTTGTAGCCCAGAATGATGTGCTCCTTCTCATACCGGGCGATGGTCTCGGCCACCTCGGTCTCGGTGGATCCAGTCATAGCGGCCAGTTGAGCGTGGGTCATGGTAGGGTCGTTCTCCAAAAGCTGCAGCAGTTTGGTGTCCACAGTATGTTCCTCCTTTTCGGCCAAAGGGCTTGTCTCAATAGGTACGGGTACAGATCTCCCGGATCTTGGCCTGGATGACCTTCAAATCGTCAAAAGTCTCCGGACGGCGGCGGGGATCCCGCAGCAGGGCGGCCGGATGGTAGAGGGCGATGCGGAAGATCCCGTCCTTCTCAAACCACTGTCCATGGTCTTTGGTGATCTTGAAGTCCTCCCGGATATAGGTCATGGCGGCGATCCGGCCCAGACAGATAATGATCTTGGGCTTCAAAAGGCGGATCTGGGTCTCCAGCCACTGGGAGCACGCCTCCTGCTCGATGTTCAGCGGATCCCGGTTCTGGGGCGGGCGGCACTTGACCATGTTGGCGATATACACATTCTTTGCCCGGCTGAGATCGATGATCTCCAGCATATCGTCCAGCAGCTTGCCGCCCCGGCCCACAAAAGGCCGGCCGGTCAGGTCCTCCTGTTCTCCGGGGCCCTCTCCGATGCACATGACCTCCGCATCCGTAGGGCCCTCCCCAAAGACTACATTGTTCCGGGTATCGGCCAGGGCGCAACGGCGGCAGTTCAAGCATTCCTCACGCAGGCTTTCCCATTCTCCCATGTTCTCTTTCCCCCTTCTTTTTTCTGTATCATATCATACCACAGTTCCCTAAAATTGAAAAGACAGGGACAGCGCAAAAGTTTCTTTTCTTGTTTTTCCTCTTTTTTCGTGATACAATGAGCAAAATGCTTGCTTGCAAGGGCATTTTTACGAAGCCGTCCATCCCGTAGCCGCGCAGGGCTCGGGTGGGCAAAGCCCGCAAACTTGCGAAGCAAGGATGCCTGCGGGTATGATACATTGACAAAAAGGAGGTCTTTCCTATGACGGACATGGAACTGCGGCAGGAGATCTGCCAGATCTGCCATCTGCTCTACGACCGGGGTTATGTGGTCAGCAACGACGGCAATGTGTCGGCCCGGACCAAACGGGGCACCGTCCTCATCACCCCCTCCGGGGTGGGCAAGGGCCGGATGACCCCCGACATGCTGGTGGAGACCGACCTGGAGGGAAATATCCTCTCCGGAGACCGGCACCCTTCCTCCGAAAGCAAGATGCACTGGATGGTCTACCGGGAGCGTCCCGACATAATGGCGGTGGTCCACGCCCACCCTCCTATGTCCACCGCCTTTGCCATCTGCCGCCGCCCATTGAAGGAGCGGTACCTGGCCGAGCTGGTGATCGGCCTGGGCGAGGTACCGGTCACCGAATTCGCCATGCTCTCCACTGAGGAAGTCCCCGACTCGGTCCAGCCCTTCGTCCACAACCATTCGGCCGTTCTCCTGGCCAACCACGGCGCCCTCACCTGGGGCCCCTCCCTCCTGTCCGCCTTCGACCGGATGGAGACCGTGGAACAGACCGCTAAAATCTACTACTACGTCTCTCAACTGGGCGGCGGGACGGAGATGACCCCGGAGCAGGCCGACACCCTTCGCTCCATGACCGGCTTCTATCAGAAGCTGGCCCAAAAGCGGGAGAGCTGACCCCATCCATAAAAAAGGACCCGGCCACCGCCGGGTCCTTTTTCCTGTCTCTCAACCGTAAAAGGCGTGATTTCCGATCACATAGAGCTGCGCCTTATTCTGGGAGGCCCAGCAGGGGATCCCCTTGCCGTTGAAGAAGAAGGCCCCCGGCACCACATTGGCCCCCTCCAGCGCCAGCCTGGCCGCCACGATGGAATCCTCGTTCGGCGTGGCATTGGTAGCCCCGGCAAACTGGTTGGGCTGGTAGATCACGTCATACACCGAATTGGGGAACTGGCCGTCACGGACCCGGTTCATGATCACGCTGCCCACGGCCAGCTTGCCCTCAAAGGGCTCCCAGCCCGCCTCATGCATGATGACACGGGAGATCAGGTCCAGCTCTTCCTCCGTGTAGGGCAGCTCCTCCGAGAGGGGCGCCTCCCCCAGAGTGAACTCCACCTGCCCGGTCCAGGCCACCGTACCCCCCATGGCGATACACAGGGGCACTGAGGAGAGCATGGGCATCCCGTCCTCCTCCCGGGCGGGAAGGCCTTGAGGCACATAGCGATACCGCCCGTTGATCACAAAGTAGCAGTCCCCTGCCCGGGCAGTTAATGTAAAGCCCTCTCCCTTTGCAGTATAGAGCCCGTCCTCCTCGCTAATCTCAGCCTCAGGGCAGAAGAGCCTGATCCCCTCGTCAAAGGGCAGAAAGGAGGTCCACCCATAGAGGGTCCCCCGCAGCTCGACCTCCTCCCCATTCACAGTCACGGCCACCGTAGGCCGCTGGATGCTCTCGGCACTTGCGGACAATACCATGGTCCCGGCCAGAAGGACAGAGAGCAGAAACGCCGTCATTCGTCTTTTCATACTGTACCTCCACACCCCCAATATATGGGGTTTGTAACCATATTGTAACCCATTCCATGGCAAATTGCAACCCCATATATCAAAAACCTGCCCGGAAACCACCCACAATATCGAAAGTCCCCGCCCCGGCGATCCAAAATCGTCCGCTGCACAAATTTTGCCGGAAACATTCGGAAAATGAAAATGTGGAGTTAACCGCTCCGTTGTGATAAATTACAATCAGAAGTGTAAAATCGCGCCTATGTTCGTTGAAAAATGGTAAAAACTTGGAAAGTGGGGGTGAAAGGATGGATTCTGTTACACGGAAGCTGTTGGAACTGCTTTCGGACGGCCACTTTCTGACCGGTGTCCAGTTGGCCCAGTCCCTTGGGATCAGCGAGCGGACCGTGCGGACGAGGCTGGGAGAATTAAGCCTGGCCCTGGAAAACCACGGAGCCAGAGTGGAGGCCAAGCGCCGGATCGGACACCGGCTGTTGGTGGAAGATCGGGCGGCGTTCGAGGCGTGGAGAGCAGAGCTGACCGCCGAAGGAGATGTTGTTCCCGCCACCTCCGATGAGCGGGTGCAGTTCATTTTGGCCTACTTACTGAACCATGACGACTATATCAAGCTGGAAGACCTGAGCGCCCTGCTCTACATTTCCCGGAACACGGTGACCGCCGACCTGAAGCGGGCCGAAAAGATTCTGGAGGAACACCATCTGAAGATCCACCGTCGGCCGAATTACGGGATCCGCTTAGAAGGCAGCGAATTTGACCGCCGGATCTGTATTGCTAAGCGGATGGTACGCGACGACTTCTACGCCGGCGACCCCAAAAGCGAGGCCGTCCTTCTCCGGACGATCCTGTCTGCGGTGAGCAAGGAACTCCGCTTTCAGATGACCGAGGGCTCCTTCCGGGCCATGATCGTCCACCTCCACGTCGCCAACCAGAGACTGCAGCAGGGCCATGCTATGGCCTATACCGACGCGGCCCGGACCGAGCTGCGCCAGAGCGCGGCGCCAGCGTCCCTGATCGCCGCCCGGCGGCTTGCCCAGGAGGTAGAAAAACACACCGGGGTCTGCTACAGTGAGGACGAGATCCTGTATCTGGCCATCCACCTCAGCGGAAAAACCACCTCCGATGGAGAGAAAAGCAGCAGTAGCGACCTGTTTCAGGCCCATCAGGCCGAGGAACTGGCTGACTGGATGCTGGAGGCGGTCTATGCCGGAAACGGTTTGGATTTCCGGAACGATCAGAATCTTCGGAACGCCCTGTGTCAGCATTTGATCCCCCTGGATACCCGGCTGCGCTTCGACATTCCCCTGACCAATCCCATTCTGGACCACATCAAGACGGAGTACTCCTTTGCCTTCATGGTTGCCACCACCGCTTGTACCGTGCTGCGTGCCCAGTATAAAAAGCCGATCCCCCAGGGGGAGGTAGGATATATTGCCATCCTGTTCGGCCTGGCCATCGAAAAGCGGGACAAGGTATTCCGCCGCAAGAATATCGTGGTGGTGTGCGCTTCGGGGCGGGGAACCTCCCAGCTCTTCCTCTATAAGTGCAGGCAGGCCTTTGAAAAGTATATCGACCACATCTATGAGAAAACCATTTACGAGCTCTCCGAGCTGGACTATAAGGACCTAGAGATCGACTGCATCTTCTCCACGATCCCTCTGGACATGCCCCTTCCAGTGCCCATCTATCAGGTGTCGCCCTTTCTGGACAGTCAGGAGGTAGACCGCCTCCAGCGGATCTTCACGTTGGGGGACGATGATTTCCTCACCCACTACTTTGATGCCCGCCTCTTTCTCCCCCGGATAGAGGAGACCGACAAGGCGGCCATTCTCCGGCGAATGTGCAACCATGCCGGACAGTTCAGGACCCTGGAGGAGGAGTTCTATTCCCTGGTCCTGAAGCGGGAGGAAATGGGCCAAACCGATTTCGGAAACCTGGTGGCCATCCCTCACGCCTACCGGATCGCTTCCCCGGACCGATTTGTCATGACCGCCATTCTGGACAAGCCCATCTGGTGGGGGCACAACGAGGCTCAGGTGATCTTCCTGGTCTCCTTGCCAGAGAGCACGGACGAAACCGTGGAGAGCTTTTACCGGGCCATGCTGAACTTCCAGGCCGACCCGAATCTGGTGGCCCGGGTCATTGAAAATCCCACCTTTACCACCCTGATGCAGGCATTTCGGGAGGCAGGCCAGCGGTAACCGATAGGCAAAGCGCACAAAACTTGCCGGATTAAAGTCGGAAATTTTGACGCTGGAGTTCAAAGCAGGATTTGGTACACTAAATACAGATTGATCCGGCCGGATCAGAAAAGGAGCAATATCTATGGAGGAAGCAAAAGACCTTGACATGATCGTAATGGAGATCATCGTCCATGCAGGAAACGCAAGAAGCCTGGCTATTGAGGCCCTCCGCTTTGCCAGAACAGGTGACTTTGTTCAGGCAGATAAAAAGCTGAAGGAATGCCATGAGGAGCTGGCCGAAGCCCATCACGCCCAGACCGATCTTCTGGTGGATGAGAGCAATGGAAATCCCTCCCCTGTCTCCCTCATCATGGTCCATGCCCAGGATCATCTGATGAACGCGTTGACCGTAAAGGATCTGGTTTCCGAAATGATCGCCATCCTGAAAGAGAAGGAGTGACCGCTATGAAAAAGATCGTACTGCTTTGTGCCAACGGCATGTCCACCGGAATGCTGATGAACAAGATGCGGGACGCTGCCGCCCAGACCGGCTACGAGTGCACCATCAATGCCTACGCCATTTCCCAGGCCCAGAGCGTAGCCGCCGACGCCGACTGCGTTCTCATTGGCCCCCAGGTCCGCTTTGAGATGGAGGGCGTCCAGAAGCTCCTCCCCGGCATCCCTGTGGAGGTCATTGCGATGACTGACTACGGCCGTCTCCGGGGGGACAATGTCCTTGCCATGGCCAGGAAGCTCATCGGCGACTGAATGAGAGAAAAGACATAAAAAGCGAGAGGAGATATCACTGTGAGTAAATTGGATAAGATTACCGAAAAGGTAATGAAATTCGCCCAGCTCCGCTACATCAAGATCATCATGAATTCCTTTATGGGGATCGCCGGATTCTCTATTGGCGCCTCCCTGTTCTCCCTGGTGAAGTCCATCCCCATCCCCTTCTGGCAGGACTTCATGACCAGCAGCGGTCTTGGGGACATCCTGAGCATTCCCATCAATATGGTCTCCAACCTGTATGCCGTCATGGTTGTGGTCTGTGTGGGCTATGAGGTCGCCAAGTCCTTTGAGCAACGAGCCCTTCCCGTGGCCATGACCGCCTTTGGTGCCTTCATGATCCTGACTCCCTTTGAGGCCACCGTCCGCATCACCGATGCTGCCGGTCAGATGGTCACCGGCACCGCCAGCAATGTGCTCTCTCTGACTCCGCTGGGATCTCAAGGCATCTTCCTGGCCATGTTCTCCGGCCTGCTGGCCGCCCGTATCTATGTGTTCCTCATCAAAAAGAACATCAAGATCAGAATGCCTTCCTCCATTCCTCCTTCGGTGGCCGGTATGTTCGAGACCATGATCCCCGCTGGTCTGGTATTTATCGTGTTTATTGCCATTCGCATGATTTTTGCCGCTACCCCCTATGGCACTGCCCAGAGCTTCATCTACACCATCCTCCAGGCTCCCCTGGTGGGTGTGGGAGCCACTCCCGTGGGCGCGGCCATCTATCTGATGGCCGGTAAGTTCCTCTGGATGTTCGGCATCCACGGTGATATGCTGGCCTATGCCACGCTGGGCTCTGTCCGCAGCGCCGCCACCCAGGCCAACATGGCCGCCTTTGCCGCCGGCGAGGCCGTCCCCTATCTGGAGTGGACCCTGCTCACCCCCATTACCAACGCCGGTATTCTGGCTCTTACCCTGCTGCTCCTTATCTCCAAGTCTCAGCAGCATAAGAGCCTGGGCCGGATGGCCATCGCCACCTCGGTCTTTAATATCACCGAGCCCATCATGTTCGGTCTGCCCGTCATTCTGAATCCGGTGATGGCGCTCCCCTTTGTTCTCACCCCCGGTATCGATGTGCTACTCACCTCTCTGGTGATGCGCATGGGTTTGATCGCCCCCTCCACCGGTGCCGCCCTGTCTAACGTGATCCCCACTCCCATCTACTTCTGGATGACCACCAACTCCATCTCCGGTCTGATCTGGGGCGTCCTCCTTATCGTGATCAATATGGCGATTTTCTTCCCTTTCTTCAAGGTAGCCGAACGTATGGCCGTCAAGGAGGAGCAGGAGGAGCTGGCCGCCCAGGAAAACGGGAACTAATTTTAGCGCTCATTTATAATTTGTGTGGCCCTGCTGTCCCTTCTGGGCGGCAGGGCCACGCGCTTATTGAATTTGAAAGGAGTACGCCATGATATTTCCCAAAAACTTTCTCTGGGGCGGAGCCACCGCCGCCAATCAGGTGGAGGGCGGCTATAACGAAGGCGGCAAAGGCCTCTCGGTCTCTGACACCCTCACCTGCGGTGGCCTGAGCAGCTATCCCATCGACCTGCCCGGCATCCCGCCCGAGCATCTGGAGTACATGAAAAAGATGCGTTTCATCACCTACCGGGATGGCGGCAAAACCGGCGGAGCCCTGATGGTCAAACGGGAGACCCTCCCCGACCGGGGCATCCCCGACGTGCTGGAGGGAGAATACTACCCCGGCAACGTGGCCAGCGACCACTACCACCATTACAAGGAGGACATCGCCCTCTTTGCCGAGATGAACTTCAAATGCTATCGCATGTCCATTGCCTGGACCCGGATATTCCCCACCGGGGAGGAGGAAACTCCCAACGAAGCCGGGCTGGCCTTCTACGACAGCCTCTTCGACGAGTGCCTCAAGTACGGCATCGAGCCGGTGGTCACCCTCTCTCACTACGAGATGCCCCTTCACCTGGCCCAGAAGTGGAACGGCTGGGCCGACAGACGGACCATGGCCTGCTTTGAAAAGTATGTCTCCGTTGTTTTTGAGCGGTATAAGGATAAGGTAAAATACTGGCTTACCTTCAACGAGATCAATTCCATGGTTCATATCGCTTACGCCAATGCCGGTGTGTTCTCCAAGGATCCCGCCCTGCTTGAGACCGCCTCCTACCATCAGATGGTGGCCGGTGCTAAGGCAGTCAAGCTGGCCCATGAGAAATACCCCCGGTTTCAAATGGGGTGTATGATCAGCTACTCTCCCCCCTACCCTAACACCTGCAAGCCGGAGGACGGCCTGGCCGCGGTCCGCTCCTTCGACCAATCCACCAACTACTATGGAGATGTAATGGTCCGGGGCTACCTGCCCGAGTACAAGCTGAAGGTCCTGGAGCACCAGGGCATCACCCTTCCGGTCCGGGAGGGTGATCTGGAGCTTCTGAAGGTGGGCGTGGTGGACTTTGTGGCCATCAGCTACTACCAGACCTCCATCATGGCCGCCTCCCCCGACGGACTCAAAACTACCGAGGCCAACCTGACCCGCAGCATTGTGAACCCCTATCTGGAAAAGAGCGAGTGGGGCTGGCAGATCGACCCTGTGGGCCTTCGGTTCGCCCTGAACACCCTCTATGACCGCTACCACAAACCCATTTTTATCGTGGAGAACGGCCTGGGCGCCAAAGATATTTTGGAGCCCGACGGCACGGTCCACGACCCCTACCGGATCGACTACCTGAAAAAGCATATCCAGGCCATCGGGGACGCTATCGAGTTGGACGGTGTGAACGTGATGGGCTATACCCCCTGGGGCTGTATCGACCTCATCAGCTGTTCCACCGGCCAGATGTCCAAGCGCTACGGCTTTATCTATGTGGACGCCGACGACGCCGGCCACGGCACCTACCGCCGCTTCCGCAAGGACTCCTTCTACTGGTATAAAAAAGTCATTGAAAGCAACGGAGCAAACCTGGAATGACCCCCGCTCCTTCCCAACCGCTCCATAGCGGTCAAATCTTTCACAAACCCTCCAGCTGGAAATTTTTGTACAACTATCGCCCCCATGACCTCCCGTTTTCCCTCTCCACGCCCTAATTGTACGCTGTTGCACATTCCAAAAAATTCAAAACTCCGTTTTTCAGGGTCAAAACCCCCGAAAACAGGCTCAAACCACCCCCAAAACAGAGCAAAACCGAATTTCCAATTTTTGTACAACTTCCCTTCCCCGCCTCCTAACAAAATCCCCCAAAATAATTTTCCAAAAATAGTTCCGCAAAAGAAGAAAACGCCCCGTTTCCAAATGGAAACGGGGCGTTTTTATTCTCTCAACTTTTCCTCTCCAACTTCCCTTCTCCGGAGAGGGTCCCCAGCCCCATTTTTACTGGGGATTGAGGGTGTAGTTGGGGGCTTCCTTGGTGATATAGATATCGTGGGGATGGGACTCCTTCAGGCCGGCCGCCGTGATCTGTATGAACTGGGCCTTCTCCTGCAGTTCGGTGATATTGTGGCACCCGGTGTAGCCCATGCCGGAGCGGAGACCGCCCATAAGCTGGAAGATGGTGTCCCCCACAGATCCCTTGTAGGGCACCCGGCCCTCCACGCCCTCGGGGACCAGCTTCTTGTTGTTCTCCTGGAAATACCGGTCCTTGGACCCCTTGGCCATGGCGCCCAGAGAGCCCATACCCCGATAGACCTTGAACTGCCGCCCCTGGTAGACCTCGGTGTCCCCGGGGGACTCCTCGCAGCCCGCCAGCAGAGAGCCCAACATGACCACGTCGCCGCCCGCCGCGATGGCCTTGGCGATGTCGCCCGAATACTTCACGCCGCCGTCGGCAATGATGGGAACGCCGTACTCCTTGGCCACCCTGGCCGCGTCGTAAACCGCCGTGATCTGGGGCACGCCGATGCCGGCCACCACACGAGTGGTGCAGATGGAGCCTGGGCCAATGCCGATCTTCACGCAGTCGGCGCCCGCCTCAATGAGGGCGCGGGTCCCCTCAGCGGTAGCCACGTTGCCAGCAATGAGCTGCACGTCCGGGAAGAGGGCCTTCACCCGCTTGACACACTCGATAATGTTGTGGCTGTGTCCGTGGGCCGAATCCAGGACCAGAACGTCCACACCGGCCTCCACCAAGGCACGGGTCCGGTCCAGCACATCACTGGTGACGCCGATGGCGGCGCCCACCAGCAGCCGGCCCTTCTCATCACGGGCCGAGTTAGGATAGACCTGGGCCTTCTCAATGTCCTTGATGGTGATGAGGCCCTTGAGGCGGAACTCGCTGTCCACAATGGGCAGCTTCTCGATCTTATGCTGGCGCAGGATCTCCCGGGCCTCCTCCAGGGTGGTGCCCTCGGGGGCGGTGACCAGGTTGTCCTTGGTCATCACATTGTCGATAAGCTGGTTCATATCGGTCTCAAACTTCATATCCCGGTTGGTGATGATACCGATGAGCTTGCCGTTCTCACAGATGGGCACACCTGAGATCTTATATTTGGCGCACAACTCGTTGGCCTCAGCCAGAGTATGGCCGGGAGCCAGCCAGAAGGGGTTGGTGATCACCCCGTTCTCGCTGCGCTTGACCATGTCCACCTGTTCGGCCTGGGCTCCGATGGACATATTTTTATGGATGATGCCGATACCGCCTTCCCGTGCGATGGCAATGGCCATGCGGGACTCGGTGACCGTGTCCATGGCTGCGCTCATCAGGGGGATATTGAGGGTGATCTTCTTGGTCAGATGGGTACGCAGGTCGATGTCAGCGGGAAGCACATCGCTCTCAGCGGGAACCAGAAGCACATCATCAAAGGTGAGCCCCTGTTTCAGAAACTTGTGCGCGGCGTCAGAATTGACCATTCAGCATCTCTCCTTCTCACTTGTAAATTTTATCTATTTTAATCTGAGCAGCCCTCATTTGTCAATGGTCAAAAGCACTCAATTTCCGCCCTTTTCTCCCAATAAAAGCATACTTTTGCAGCACAAGTCCTCCAAGTCCTCCCCGGTGGCTGCGGGAAGCCGGAGTTTGGACCCGCAGGCAGCACATTGAAGTTCAATAGAGCTATAGCCCACCTGGATTCGGTACTCTTTAGAGCCGCAAGCACAGGAGATCCCACCCCTGGCGGCAATATCCCGCAGCTCCTCCATCATCTCGGTCATAATGACCGGATTGAGGAAAGTCCTCTCCTCCCCAATCTGCTCCTGGGCTTGCTGGGCAGACTCCTCCAAGCGGCGGAGCGCCCGGAAAACAGGCCCGGACTCTCCTACATAAAGGCAGTCAAGTCCGGTAGCCTTGCACGAGAAGGCCAACGCCTTCTCGCGAAGGAAGGCATGGGCCGGACAGCGGATATGATGGTCCTCCTTGCAGTAGGGGCAGGGCACGGTCAGGTCTGCGTGGTCGGCCTCCATCTCCACCTGAAGGGCCGAGCCTCCACAGGGACAGGGTAGCTTACAGGGGGCGGCCGCCAGCCGGAACTCCGACTGCTCCACCACCACGCTCTGCCCACATTTGGGGCAAATGTATGCCAAAGTACGTTTCGGTTCTTCCATACTATTATCCTTCCCGCTGATAGGCGATCCGGAGGGTATCCCCCTCCCGAAGGTCCAGATTCACTGTGCCGCAGCAGAGAAAACCGTGCTTCTCCAGCAGGTGGCGCATAATTTGATTGTCCGCGTGGGTATCCGCCCGGATATTGGGACAGATGTCCGCGCAAAAATCCAGGCACTGGGCAAAGACACCCTTTACCGTCCTATCCGAAGCAATGCGGTGGATGGTGCCGTAGGGCCTGTCGTTGAACCAGGCTCCATCGATATTGGCGTAGCTGGGATCAGGGCCCAGGACGTAGGCAAAAAAGGCGTGAGGGACTCCCTCTTCATCGGCCAGGACATAGAGCTGCCCCTGTCCGATGTCCTTCTCCAGATACAGGTCGGGATAGCCGGAGTCCCACTGGTTCGGGTTCCCGGTCCGGGCCATGTACGCCCTGGCCAGCCGGGCGATCTCACAGAGCGCTGGCAGGTCGGCTTTCTCTGCCCTGCGAATCATAGCCCCACCTCCCTTTCCTTCCTTTCCTTTTATTTCAGTTTACCACATTTTTTTGCCGCTGTAAACCAAGGTGGTTAATAAAAAATGGCACAGCGCGGTTATTTTTCCGGCCGTTGGTTCAAACTACTCTCACCTTTATCAAGAAAGCACAGGTGATATTATGCCGACCAAAAAACTGGGCCGCCAGACCGTGGCCCTTGCCCATCCCCCTGCCATTATCGGCCACGCCAACATCGTGGGCAAAAAAGAGGGCGACGGCCCCCTCCGCAACTCCTTCGACCACATTGAACAGGACGACACTTTTGGAGAAAAAACCTGGGAGAAGGCTGAAACCTCCATGCAGAAGCTGGCCTTCGCTATGGCCCTGGATAAAGCCGGGCAGGCGGCTTCCAACCTGGACTATCTGTTCGCCGGCGACCTGCTCAACCAGTGCATCGGCTCTGGGTTCGCCGTCCGGGGCCAGGACGTACCCTTCTTCGGCATCTATGGCGCCTGCTCCACCATGGGAGAAGGGCTCAGCCTGGCCGCCATGATGATCGACGGGGGCTTCGCCCAGTTCGCCGGGGCCGTGACCTCCTCCCACTTCTGCTCGGCCGAGCGCCAGTACCGCACCCCCCTGGAGTATGGCGGCCAGCGGACCCCCACCGCACAGTGGACCGTGACCGGTGCCGGGGCGGTGGTGCTGGCCAAAGACGGCCCTGGCCCCCATGTGACTCACATTACCACGGGCAAGGTTGTGGACAAGGGAATCAAGGACGCCAACAACATGGGGGCCGCCATGGCTCCTGCGGCCTATGCCACCCTGACCGCCCATTTTCAGGACACTGGGCGGCAGCCCTCCTTCTACGACCTGATCGTCACTGGAGATCTGGGCAAGCTGGGCAAGGAGATCGTGTTGGACTTTTTCCAGAAGGACGGTATCGAGCTGACCAACTATGACGATTGCGGCACCATGATCTTTGACTTAGAGAACCAGGACGTCCACTGCGGTGGCTCAGGCTGCGGCTGCTCAGCCACGGTGCTGACCGGCTATCTGCTCAACGGAATGCGGGAGGGACGGTGGCAGAATATCCTTTTCTGCCCCACCGGCGCCCTTCTCTCCCCCACCTCCACCCAGCAGGGGGAAAGTATTCCCAGCATCTGCCACGCGGTAGCCATCTCTATGTAAAGCCACCCCATCATAAAAGGAGACATTCTCATGGAATTTCTGAAAGCCTTTCTCTGCGGCGGTATTTTGTGCCTCATCGGTCAGATCCTCATCGACAAGACCCCTCTCACCCCTGCCCGGATCCTGGTGGCCTATGTGGTCTCCGGGGTAGTGCTGGGCGGCCTGGGCCTATACAAATATGTGGTGGAGTTCGGCGGCGCCGGGGCCACCGTCCCCCTCACGGGTTTCGGTTTCCTGCTGGCCAAGGGCGTTCAGAAGGCGGTGGCCGAAAAAGGTCTTCTGGGGGCTCTGTCGGGTGGCGTGACCGCCGCCTCCGCGGGCATCACGGCCGCCATCTTCTTTGGGTACCTCGTCGCCCTTGTCTGCAAGCCCAGATCCAAATCCTGATTAAATATAATTTTTAAAATTATATTTAATATTTTTATTGATTATTTCTCGGCATTGTGATATACTTCTCTTATCAACTCATAATCAGGTGATCAGCATGACCTATACGAAAACCATTGACAGCCGCGCCCCACTTCCCTCACGGCGTACCAGACTGGCGGCAAAGGGCGAAAAGGGCCGGGATCCTTACGACGGGCTGCGGCCCTGGTCGGCCATCACCCACGGTGTGGGGGCCCTTCTGGCGATTCTGGGGACAGCTCTGCTGCTGGTCAAGTCCACCCTGCTGGGTTTGGATTCCTGGCATATCGTCTCCTTCGTCATCTACGGGATCTCCATGATTGGGCTTTATACCGCCTCCACTCTCTACCACTGTCTCAACGCACCGGTGGCAGGGAGGCTGGCCCTGCGGAAATATGACCACTGCTCCATCGCCCTGCTCATCGCGGGCAGCTATACCCCCATCTGTCTCACGGTCCTGCGGACCCATGGAGGCTGGGGATGGGCCATCTTCGGGGTCATCTGGGCCATGGCGGCGGCCTCCTGCGCCCTGTCTCTGATCTGGATCAACTCTCCCCGGTGGCTCACCTCAGGGATCTATCTGGTCATGGGGTGGCTGGCTGCCATCGCCCTCTACCCTCTTTCCAGAGTCCTTCCGTCCGCCGGCATGTTCTGGCTGCTGCTGGGCGGGATCCTCTACACGGCGGGTGGCGTTTTGTACACCGTGAAATGGCCCGGACGGGACAATCCCCGGTTCGGCTGCCATGAGGTCTTCCACCTCTTTATTATATCCGGCAGTATCTGCCACTTTTTCTTGATGTACCGGGTACTGTGCGTCTGAACCAAGCCGATAAAAACCCCGGACTGACGTCCGGGGTTTTTGATATCCTATGGATTGAGCAGAAAGATCCCAAAGTTCAGATATCCGGCAAAGGTGACCCAGGCCAGATACGGAAAGAGGAGTATCCCGGCAGAGCGAGAGATCTTCCAGAACAGGTCGATGGTCTCCAAAACCAGGAGCCACAGAAGAGCCAGCCAGAAAAAGGAGAACAGATACCATCCCATATTGAAAAAGAACACTGACCAGGAAAAGTTGACTACCAGCTGGATCCCATAGAGCAAAAGGGCATTCCTTCTCTCCTGGCCCGGCACGCCTGACGTCCCAACCAGATAGGAGCCTATCCCCATCAGGATAAAGAGAATGGTCCATACCACCGGGAAAACCCACCCCGGCGGGGACAGCGGCGGCTGGTCAAGCGCGGCGAATTCCTTCATGGCATCCCCGGTCATCCAGGCGGAGAGCCCGCCTACCGCCAGGGGAATGGCAAGTGCTGCCAACAGCGGTTTCCATTTGATTTTCATTTTATCACCCCTCCCAATTCTACCAACCGAGGGATATTTTTATACAGGAATATCTGACACAAAAAAGCACGCCCACACGGAGCGCGCTTTTTTGCCTTACACTATAGTGTATCTCCCCTGTATCAGGAAGAGGGCGTTCTCGGTAACTGTCACCAACTGCCCGTCCTTGGCGGCTATGTAAAGGTGATTCTCCTGCAGGGCATCCCACATGGATGCCCCATTGGTCAGGTCGATCAGGCCATCCACGTTGGAGGCTGTCCCGGTACGAAGAATGACCTGGGTCCCCGCAGTCAGGCTTATGGTGCTTCCTGCGGAGACTTCCACCGTTCCGAAGACCGCCTTATTCCCCGTCCGGGCTTCCTCCATCAGCTGGTTCGCCTTCTCCTCGATATGGATGTCCGCCCTGGCCATCAGGTCGGGGATCAACACGTCGTTGAGATAGCTCAGGGTCACCAGCGGATCATTCCGGCTGCCCTGCGTGCCGGCCGCCAGAGCCACTCCGGTGACCGTGACCAGAACCAGGGCCCCGCAGGCAAGCCTGGTACGCCATTTTTTCTCTTTCATAGCGTTCCTCCTATGTATGGGATCTGTTCCGGCATCAGGGAGCCCCCCTCGGAGGCCCCCCGTGCCCTTCTTTAAACCAACTGCCTGGGCCGCAGACCAAAGCTCACAGCAATGGCCCCGTCCACCTTTTCCATCTGTTTTTCATCCAACCGGCCCATGTACTCTCTCAGCCGCTTTTTATCCAGCGTCCGAATCTGTTCCAGCAGCACCACCGAGTCCTTGGGCAACCCATAGGTGTTGGCCGAGAGATCGATGTGGGTCGGCAGACGGGCCTTCCCGGTCTGGGATGTGATGGCGGCGGCGATCACGGTGGGGCTGTGACGGTTCCCGGTATCGTTCTGGATGATCAGGACCGGCCGCACTCCTCCCTGCTCGCTGCCCACCACAGGGCTCAAATCAGCGTAAAAAATATCTCCACGCTTCACGTTGCTGTCCACAAAGGCTCACTCTCCGCGGTTCAAAGTCACCGCCGTCACCCGGCCCAAAGCCGGTCTTCAGCGGTCACTATGATTTTCCCACGGCGCAGCGGGATTTATACCCGGTCTTCCATAATTTGCGTGAAGTCCCGGATACTCCCTGCCGCTTGGCATTGACCTCCCCGGACCATTTTACGCATGCCGGAGGAAAAGGGTGTCATTCCAGATAAACCCGGGGAACACGCTTGCCGACGCCGCAAAGCAGCTCATACTGGATGGTCCCAGCCAGGCGGGCAACCTCCTCCACGGCGGCATGTCCGCCCCAAATCTCCGTCTCGTCCCCCTGACATACTTGGGGAAGGTCAGTCACATCCGCCATGCAGAGATCCATGCAGATCCGCCCCACAATGGGAGCCCATTGCCCGGACATCCACACCCGGAGCTTGTCCGAGCATCCCCGGGGCAGCCCGTCGCCGTACCCCACAGAGAGGACGGCCAACCGAGTTTCCCGCTCCAGCACATGGGTACGTCCATAGCTCACCGGGGTACCAGCCGGCACCGTCTTCACCGAGACCACCCGGGTCTTCAGGGTCATCAGCGGTCTGAGCCCATCCTCCGACAGATCTTCGCAGGAGGGATGGGGATAGTGTCCATAAAGAGCAATGCCCGGTCGAACCATGTCGAGACAGGTACAAGGATAGTTTAACACAGCGGCGCTTGCCGCGCAATGACGAATTTTGAATTTTATATTCTGTTTTTCCAATGCCTTCAGCAGATCCAGAAAGCGAGTGAACTGGAGCATCGTGTATTCCTCGCTGCCGTCGGCATCGGAAAAATGGGTAAAAATACCTTCCCAGGCAAGGCCGGGCAAAGGATATATCCTTGTCACTTCTTCCACTGTCCCGGCCAGTTCCTTCTCTCCGCAGAGAAAGCCCAGGCGGCTCATGCCGGTATCAACTGCCAGGTGGACCGTGATTGTTTTTCCTGCCCGTTGGGCACACTGAGATAGGCGCAGGGCAAACTCCCCGTCAAAAACACTTTGGGTCAGCTTGTAGCGGATCAGTTCGGGAGCCAGTTCCGGGTCAGTCCAGCCCAGGATCAGAATGGGCAGGGTGATCCCACCCTCCCGAAGCTGAATGGCCTCCTCCAGGCAGGCCACCGCCAGATAGTCAGCACCCAGACGCTCCAGCCGCTTGGCCACCGGCAGCGCACCGTGGCCATAGCCGTTCGCCTTCACCGAGCACAGCATTTTGCAGTCCTCGGGAAGCATGGAGCGAAGGGCGTGATAGTTGTGGTCCAGACTGCCCAGGTCGATTTCCGCCCAGGCCCGCCTTTTTTCTCGTTCCACTTTTCTCTCCCGCTTTCTCTTTTGTCCTATTTCTGCTCTGTGGTCATAACGAACTCTGTAAAGTCACACAGGATCACCGTCCGGCCGTCCTCTGAGATCTCCCCACGGGTCATGGTCCCATCCTGAGGAAGGAACCAGAGTTGAGCCTCCACCCCCTGCCCCGGGTCTTTCTCCGGATCCCGGCAGGTCACATGGAGCCAGGTCACATTCTCCCAGCTCTCCATGACACACTCAGCCATATACCCCTCCTGGGCATAGGCCAACAGAGCCGGGAGAGCATCCATGGGGGTAAGTCCGGCACTGTCCAGAGCCCCGGTCTCCATCATCACTCCGTCATACTCCAGAGCACTCTCCCCCGCGGCAATGCGGGCCGTGGTGCCCGCCACGTTGTGAGGAGAGGTCAGGACCAGTTTGGTCTCCCCCTCCCGTGTCCAGGTAAAATCAATCCCGTAGGAGTAGATCCTCTGGCCGTAATCGGCGGTGATCTCCACATGTCCGGCACAGGCTGTCATCTCCAGGTATCTGCCCCGCACCTTCTGCAACGCTTCCTCGGCCTCGTTTCCGCCGCCGCCACATGCGGTCAAGAGCAGCACAAGGGTCATCATCAGTGCGCACAGCTTCTTGCGCACGGGGGATCCTCCTTTTCAAACTGTTTCATAACTCCGGGGATAGCCTCGATCATGTCCCCAGGGGTCATGCCATACTCACCCAGGCGCCCGGCACAGGCATCTCCGGCCGTGCCGTGGAGCCAGACACCCCAGGGGGCGGCCTGCCGGGCGGGGAAGCCCTGGCCCAGCATGGATAGAAGCATCCCGGCAAGCACATCTCCGCTGCCGCCCTTGGCCATACCCGGATTGCCCGAGGTGTTCACAAAAGCCTCGCCGTCCGGGAAGGCGGTCACCGTCCGGTGACCCTTCAGCACCAGGACACAATGGTGGGCAGCGGCAAAGGCCCGGGCAGCCTCCACCCGGTCTCCCGACAAAAGATCGCCGCCCATCCGGGCGAACTCCCCATCATGAGGGGTAAGTACAGTCAGACCTTTGCGGCTGTCCAACACATTTATATGCCCCTCCAGGGCATTTATGCCGTCGGCGTCCAGCACCAAAGGAACCTCTAACTGCGGGATCAACGTGCGAATGACCTGGGCGGTCTCCCCGTTCCGGCTCAGCCCCGGCCCAATCAGGACGGCATCGGCCTGCCTCAGCTTTTCCAATGCCGGACCAAGGGCCTCCCATGAGAGGGTCCCATCCTTCCCCGCAGGCAGGGGCCAGGGCATGGCCGAAGTCAGCTTGACTGCGGCAACGCCCCACACCGGTTCGGGCACCAGCAAGGTGACCAGCCCGGAGCCCGTCCGCACAGCAGCGGCCGCCGCAAGCACCGGCGCCCCGGAATATCCCACCGAGCCGCCCAGGATACAGACCTTTCCGAAGTTGCCTTTGTGGGCCTCCCGGGGTCTCCTGGGGAGGGAGATATCCGCCCCCGTGACCATCCGGGTGTCGTCATTTGAGAGCGTCAAATCCATCCCCCGTTTCAGGTGTTTTTCTTATTATAGCCCAAAACCCACCTTTCCGTCAATTTTGGCTTGCATTTTTCTGGCGAATATGGTATAAAAATATTTGAACGCAATGAAAGGGAAAATAGCGTGTATCGGCTGCTCAGAGAGGACCTTCACCGGCTGCAAGGGGTCCCGGACGACACGCTTGGTTCGCCCAGGAGCGGCTGCGGAAACGCAGACGGCTGCCCACCGATAGCGGGGCAAGAGCGTGCGCGCACAGCGCAAATTGCGGGTGGTACCGCGGAAGGATTGCCTTTCGTCCCGGTTTTCGGGAGGAAAGGCTTTTTATTACCACGGCCTGTCATCCCGCGATCCTGATTCTATTTCTGGAGGTCGTCAGATGTTTCAGTTTTTGGAAATGATCCCGCTGTTCCTCGGGCTTGCCCTGGCTCCCGCCCTACCTGGGATGGGGATGGAGCCTCTCCCTCCCCCGGTGGCCCCCATTGTCACCGCCGCACCTGAGGAAACGCCCCAAATCACTCCGCCAGTGGAAACCGAGGAACCCCCTTCCCCCACCGAAGATCCGGATTCCACTCCCTCTCAGGATCCCGTGGAGACCAAGAATTCCCTTTATATCCTGATGTACCACGATTTTGTGCGGGAGGGCGAACCCTGCGGTCTCTGGACCATGACCGACACCCGATTCCGGGAGGATCTCCAGTGGCTTTCTGACCATGGCTACACCACGGTCCTGCCCAGCCAGATCATCGCCGGGGAGCCCCTTCCCGAGAAGGCGGTGCTTCTCTCCCTGGATGACGGCTACGCCAGCAACTATGAGATCGCCGCCCCCATTCTGGAGGAGTTCCAGGCCAAAGCGGTCATCTCCCTGATCGTGGAGCGGCGGGACAATAGCTACCCCAACGCCATGACATGGGACATGTGCCGGGAGCTTCTGGACTCCGGACGGATCGAGTTTGGATCCCACACCTATAACGCCCACGAGGATGGCCGCTGGGTCCAGCGTATTGGCGATGAGACCCAGGAGGAATACGAGGCCCGTATCTTCCCCGACATCCAGAAGAGCATTGACCGGATCGAGGAGGAGCTGGGCACCAGGGTCCAGTATTTCGCCTATCCCCAGGGACGCTCCGACCCCTGGTCCGATGAATTCATCCAGTCCCGTTTTGATATGACCGTGACCTCCGAGCCCACGGTCGCCGATCTCTCCAAGGGGCTATACAAGCTACCCCGGATCACAGTCTATATGGATATCCCCCTGTCCCGGATCCTCCCCGAATAATCCCCTGAATACAAAGGAGCTATGGATATGAAAGAACAGTTGGCAAAAATCAGAGCCGAGGCCCTGGAGGCCTTGGAGCGCACCAGTCTCCCCGCCGAGCTGGACGAACTGCGGGTCAGGTACCTGGGCAAAAAGGGTGAGCTCACTGCCGTTTTGAAACAGATGGGCTCCCTTTCCGCCGAGGAACGCCCCCAAATGGGCGCCCTGGTCAACGAGGTGAAGGCCAGCCTGGAAAGCGCCATTGAGGCCCAGGCCCAGCGTCTGGAGTCCACCGCCATGGAAGCCCGGCTCAAGCTGGAGGCCGTGGATGTGACCATTCCGGGCAAGGTTCACAAGCAGGGCCACAAGCACCCCATGTACATCGCCCTGGACGAGATCAAGGAGATCTTCATCGGCATGGGCTTCACCGTTCTGGACGGCCCCGAGATCGAGTTGGGTGAGCTGAATTTCGACCGGCTCAACGCCGAGGAGGGACATCCCTCCCGGGACTGGTCGGACACCTTCTATTTCGATACCGACGAAAAGGTCATGCTCCGCTCCCAGACCAGCCCCATGCAGGTCCGGGCCATGGATTCCATGGAGCTGCCCATCCGCATCATCGCCCCCGGCCGGGTCTACCGCAAGGACGAGGTGGACGCCACCCACTCCCCCATGTTCCACCAGGTGGAGGGCATGGTCATCGACAAGAACGTGACCATGGCCGACCTGAAGGGAACCCTGAACCTGCTGGCTGAAAAGCTCTTTGGCGTAGGCACGGTCACCCGGTTCCGCCCCCACCACTTTCCCTTTACCGAGCCCAGCTGTGAGATGGACGTACAGTGCCACAAATGCGGCGGTGTAGGCTGCCCCACCTGTAAGGGTGAGGGCTGGATCGAGCTTCTGGGGGCCGGGATGATCCACCCCCGGGTGCTGGAGATGGCGGGCATCGACCCCAACAAGTGGTCGGGCTGGGCCTTCGGCATGGGCCTGGAGCGTACCGCCATGCGCCGGTTCAAGATTGCCGACCTGCGGCTCATTTTCGAGAATGATGTGCGGTTCCTGGAGCAATTCTGAGAGGAGGATACAACCATGAATTTAAGCAGAAAATGGCTCGATGAATTTGTGACGGTCAACGCCTCCGACAAGGAATTCGCCGAGGCCATGACTCTCTCCGGCTCCAAGGTTGAGACCTTCTCCGCCGAAGGGGAGGAAATCAAAAACGTGGTGGTGGGACAGGTCAAGTCCCTGGTCCGCCACCCCAACTCCGACCATATGTGGATCTGCCAGGTGGATGTGGGCCAAAGCGAGCCCATTCAGATCGTCACCGGGGCACAGAACCTTCACGAGGGCGACTTTGTGCCCACCGCCCTGGATGATTCCTGGCTCCCAGGCGGGGTCCACATCACCGCCGGCAAACTGCGGGGCGAGGAGTCCAATGGTATGCTCTGCTCCCTGAAGGAGCTGGGCCTCACCACCCACGAGTTCCCCTATGCCATTGAGGAGGGCATTTTTGTCCTGTGCAATGACCCCGAGTTGGAGGGCAAGCTGGTCCCCGGCACCGACATTCGGAAGGCCATCGGCTTCAACGACCACGTGGTGGAGTTCGAGATCACCCCCAACCGTCCCGACTGCCTCAGCGTCATCGGCCTGGCCCGGGAGGCTTCCGCCACCTATGACGTGCCCATGGCCCTCCATGAGCCTGTGGTAAAGGGCGGGGCCGCGGGCGTGCTTACCGAACTGCTGGATGTGGAGACCCCGGCCTCCGATCTGGTGCCCCGGTATACCGCCCGGATGGTCCGGAACGTGAAGATCGCCCCCTCCCCCCTGTGGATGCGGGAACGGCTCCGTGCCATGGGCGTCCGTCCCATCAACAACATCGTGGACATCACCAACTATGTAATGCTGGAGTACGGCCAGCCCATGCACGCTTTCGACTACCGCTATGTGAATGGCGGTAAGATCATCGTCCGTCGGGCCGAGGAGGGCGAAAAGCTCACCACCCTGGACGGTAAGGAACATGTGCTCAATGCCAACCATCTGGTCATCGCCGACGAGAACCGGGCCGTGGGTCTGGCCGGCATCATGGGCGGCCAGAACTCCGAGATCGTGGACGACACCACCGATGTGGTCTTTGAAAGTGCCTGTTTTAACGGCACCTGCATCCGTAAAGGGGCCTTGGCCCTGGGCATGCGGACCGAGGCTTCCGCTAAGTTTGAGAAGGGCCTTGATCCTATGAACACCCTGCCCGCCGTCAATCGGGCCTGTGAGCTGGTGGAGCTGCTGGGCGCCGGTGAGGTGGTGGACGGTGTCATCGACATTTTGAACTTCGTCCCCCTCCCCACCGTCCTCAAGCTGGAGCCCGATAAAATCAACACTCTGCTGGGGACCGATGTGTCCGGCAA
The DNA here is from genome assembly GCA_950075865.1 of uncultured Oscillospiraceae bacterium. Classification (GTDB taxonomy): domain Bacteria; phylum Bacillota; class Clostridia; order Oscillospirales; family Oscillospiraceae; genus Vermiculatibacterium. Next base: position 300,461 of record CATMVA010000001.1, read on the forward strand.
TGAGATGATCCGTATCTTGAAAAAACTGGATTTCGCTGTGGATGGGGAGCAGGTCACTGTCCCCTCCTGGCGCGGCGATGTGAAGCGTATGGCCGACCTGGCCGAGGAAGTAGCCCGCTTCTTCGGCTACAACAACATCCCCACCACTCTCATGCGGGGACAGACCACCCTGGGCGGCTACTCCCCCGTTCAGCAAACGGAGCGGACACTGGGTCAGGTCTGCCGCTCCTGCGGGTATGATGAGATCATCACCTACTCCTTCATCTCCCCCACCTACTACGACAAGATCCGCTGGGACAAGGCGGATCCCCGGCGGGACTCCCTCAAGATTCTCAACCCTCTGGGGGAGGACACCTCTATCATGCGGACCACGGTCCTCCCTTCCATGCTGGAGATCCTGACCCGGAACTATAACTTCCGGAACAAGAATGCCCGGCTGTATGAGATCGGCCGGGTCTACCTCCCTGGCGGGCCTGACGGTCTGGCCAACGAAAAACGGTTCCTCTCTATGGGCGCCTACGGAGAGGATGTGGATTTCTTTGCCCTCAAGGGCGTGGTGGAGGCTGTTCTTCAAGAGCTCCGTGTGGAGAACGTGTCCTTCCGTCCCATCACCGATAACCCCTCCTACCATCCGGGCCGCTGTGCCCAGGTACTCTCGGGGAACGCGGTCCTGGGCCTGTTCGGGCAGATCCACCCCCTGGTGGCCCGGAATTACGGCGTGGACACCGAATTCTACTGCGCCGAGCTGGACTTTGAAGCCCTCTTCCAGATCAAGGGGGCCGATCCTGAGTATACCCCCCTGCCCAAGTTCCCCGCTGTCACCCGGGATATCGCCGTGGTCTGCGACGAGGCCATCACGGTAGGCGCGCTGGAGGACTCTATCCGCAAAGGGGCCAAGGGGCTCCTCAAGGAGGTCACCCTCTTTGACGTGTATCAGGGCAAGGGGATCGACGCGGGAAAGAAGTCGGTAGCCTTTAATCTGGTGCTTCGGGCGGATGACCGCTCTCTCACCTCTGAGGAGGCCGATGAGGACGTAAAGTCCATTCTGGATACCTTGAAGGCCGAACTGGGCGCCATTCTGCGCTGATAAGTTGCTGTTTTCCACAAGGGGGCAAGGGCGAAGCGGCCGCTGCTTCGCCCTTTGTCATAAATATTTTATAAAATTTTTGTTCTATCTCTTTACATTGGCGATTTTTTCGGTTACAATTTGTTACAGTACTGATAGGAGGTGTGCTCCACATGGAAGACCTGGACCTGACCAGACGTTTTAATATCCACTACGAAAAGGATTTGGAGATCAAGGCGATCCTTACCTCGGTCTATGATTCTCTCAAAGAAAAGGGGTACGACCCCATCAATCAGATCGTGGGCTACATCCTTTCCGAGGATCCCACCTACATCACTAACCACAACAACGCCAGAGCCCTTATTCGCAGACTGGACCGGGATGAGCTCCTTCAGGAGCTAGTAAAGCAGTATCTGACGAACTGATCTCTGCACGAAAAGAGCGGAGCCTACAGGCTCCGCTCTTTTTATACCCCAAACGTCTTTATCATGACCGGGTGCTGGCTCAGGAAGGCGCTCCAGGACGGAACCGCCTTCCGCCTTCTATTTCATGTGCTCCCCGATCCAGGCCAGCGTATCCGCATAGACCTCATCCTTGTTGATCTCATTGAGCATCTCATGACGGCCGCCGGGATAGAGCTTTACCGTCACATCCTTCACGCCGGCCTCCCTGAACCAGCCGGCCACCTTCCTGACCCCCTTGCCCATAGCGCCTACCGGGTCGGCATCCCCGGCAAAGAAGTAAACGGGCATATCCTTATCCATCTTAGCCAGATTCGCCTTGTCTCTTACATATTGGAGTCCGCTCATCATGGCATGGTTCATCCCTGCTGTGGTCATAAAATTACACAGTGGATCCGTGAGACGGGCATCCACTACCGCCTCATCCCGGCAAGTCCAGTCGTCGGTGGTGCGGTTAGGCCGGAAGGCACGGTTATATCCTCCAATAGATAGATTGAAAAAGAGCTTGTTCACCTTTCTGGGATCCCCCAGCCCGGTCAGGAACTTACCCAAGGCCACATTGAGCCTGCTCTCCTGGCCGGTCCCGGACAGAATACATCCGGTGAGGGTACCGGGGTAGTTGATCAGATAGGTCCGGGTGACAAAGGAGCCCATGGAATGCCCCAGAATGAAATAAGGAAGCCCGGTAAACTGCTCCCCCATCTGCTCCCGCAGAGTGTGAACGTCGGTCACGATATGATTCCAGTCGGAAAAATAGCCGTATTCCTCCGGTCCAAGCGCTGTGTGTCCATGGCCCAGGTGGTCATTTCCCGTTACAGCGAACCCGTGGTCATTGAGGAACCGGGCAAAATGATCGTAACGCAGAATGTACTCACAGATCCCATGAACGATTTGGACCACACCCCGGACCTCCCCCTCAGGCATCCAGAGATAAGCATGGATCTGGTGGATCCCATCGGCGGAAGGATAGACAAATTCCTGCGGCTGTGCCATAAAAACACCCCTCTTTTCCTTTTATTGTATCCTAAAACGCCGTCTCCGTCAATGGGCGGTTTCTCCCGCCCCGACAATCTGCGGGGCATTTGCGGGACGCAAAATGAAAAACCGCCAAAAAGTTCATAAAACTGAACCTTTCAGCGGTTTTCATGGTACGCCCGGAGGGACTCGAACCCCCAACATTCAGAACCGGAATCTGACGCTC
>CATMVA010000002.1:0-75497 GCA_950075865.1 uncultured Oscillospiraceae bacterium
CGGCCACGGCCTCCTTCACCGCCTCAGAGGTCATCGTGGCGCCGCCCACACTGTCCACATCGACCGAGTTGGCCTCCAAGATGGCTTGGGTCAGGGTCTCGGCCGCGGTGCCGCCCAAGGAAGGCGTCTCACCCGAGGCGTCGATGATCAAGTCGGTGATCTTGCTCTCGTCCACCGTCACAGTGACCTTCACCGCGCTCAGGCAGCCCTGAGCCGAGGCCTCATAGGTACCGGGAGTATAGATGCCGCCGGCAGCGCCGCCGGCTTTGGCCTGAGCCAGACAGTCGGCCAGGCCGGCCTTCACGGCGTTGGAGGTAAAGGTGGAGCCGGCAACACCGTCCACTTCGGCCGAATTGGCCTCCAGGGCGGCCTGGGCCATGGTTTCGGCCGCGGCGCCGCCCAGGGTGGGCGTCTCTCCCGAGGCGTCGATGTCCACAGCGGTGATTTTATTCTCGTCCACCGTCACAGTAACGGTGACCTCGCTCAAGTAGCCCTGCTGCTTGGAGGTGTAGGTGCCGGGGGTGTAGATCCCCGCCGCGCCGCCCTTGGGCTTATCGTTCCAGGTGCCCAAAGCCACGCAGAGGGCGGCCACGACCACCATAGCAGCCACACCCAGAATGGTTCTTTTCTTCATAGCTGAACTCTCTCCTTCTCCTGCGGTATAATCCCGCATTTTGTGCTATCATTATAGAACACTCTCACGGGATTGGCAACCAAAATTTGTCCCGAAGCCCAACTTTTTTGGGGCCGCCGTTCCAACCACGGAAAAGCGCCCCCTGTGCCAAGGCACAGAGGGCGCTCTTCCCTTTGAGAAAGGAAAGGACGCTTATTTATTTTCGGACTCGATGGTCTGGGCCACGATCCGGCCGGAGACCAGGATCTCGATGATGGCGTTGCCGCCCAGACGGTTGCCGGCCATGAAACCGCCGGTGACCTCGCCGGCCGCATAGAGGCCGGGGATGATGGTGCCGTTAGTGTTCAGAACGTGACGCTCGGTGTCCACCACCAGACCACCCATGGTGTGGTGAGTGGAGGGGGCCATGAAGCGGACACGGACTATATCCAGCTTATAGGTCTCGGGCTTGTAGCTGCCGTCCTCATTCTGCTCGGCGGAGCCGATCAGGCCGCGGTAGGACAGCTTCTCCACACTCATGGAGTCGGTGACACCCATGACGAAGTTGTCGTACTCCTTGATGGAGTCAATGATGGTCTGCTCGGGCAGGTGGAGCTTCTCGGCGATCTGGGCGGTGGTCCAGTAGTAGGTCCGGCCTTCCACGTTATTGGCGGCGGTGTTCTTACCGGCGTTGGAGAACTCCACATAGATGCCGGGGACATACTTCAGGCCCAGCTCCTTGGCCAGTTCCTGGGTCATGGCGTGCTCGAAGCCGCCCAGGGAGAGGACGTCCCGCTCGGCGGACTCGTCCACATAACGCTTGCCGGTGTTGGGATCGACGAACATGACGTTCTCACCGCCGCCGCCAGCCAGGTTGCCGTTGTCCACCCAGCCCAGAGGCATCATCTGGGGCCAACCCATGCCGGTCACATCGGCGCCGATCTTCTGGGCCATGATGATACCGTCGCCGGTGAGACCGGAGCGGTTGGTGGTGCCAATGTTGTCGGCGATGTACTCGGGCTTCCAGTACTCGTTGGTCTCCTGGACCATGTCAATGTTGGCGCCATAGCCGCCGGTGGCCAGGATAACACCCTTGGTGGCCTTCACGGTGACGGGGGTACCGTCATACTGGGTGGCCTTCACGCCGGTGACCCTGCCGTTCTCCACGATCAGGTCGGTGGCGGTGGTGCGGGTCATGATCTGGTTGGCGCTGTTGGCCTTCAGGATGGTGTTCTCAGGAACCTTGAAGTAGGCGCCCCACTTGCTGGAGTAGTTCACGCCGTCCACCACGCCGCCCTGGACGTTGTTGATCCGCTGCCACAGGCAGCCGATGAGGGTGCCCTGCCGGTCCAGAGCGATCTTAGCGCCCTGGTCCATGAGCCAGTACTTGGTCTCCAGACCCTGGTTCACGAACTGGCTGGCCAGCTCGATGTCGCTGTAGATCCATTCGGTATGGTCGGCATTGGGACGCAGGCCGCCGTAGTATGTCTGGAACAAGTGGAGCTCGGGGGTGGAGAAGACAGCCAGGTCGGTCTCACGGGCGCCGGCGGCGATCTTGGCATCGGCCCAGTCCACGTAGGCCTGGATCTGGCTCTTCAGCTTGCGCAGGACAGGCAGATACTCGGCGTGGACGCCGCGGACCGCGTTGAGGGCGATGTCGCCGGCCACGAAGGGATGCTCGGCGTCGATGGCGCCGTTGAAGGGCTCCTCGGACCAAGTGAGCATGGTCTTCAGGGCATCCAGACGACCGGCGTCGGTCTTGACCTTGTTGTAGGTCTGACCGTCATACTCGCAGTAGCCAGTGGTGGCGTCGGGATCGTCGGGATCCCAGCACAGATAGGGCACGTAAGCCTGGAAGGAGCCGCCGGCCACCAGAGTGTTGCCGCCCATCTCGGCGGCCTTCTCCAGAACGATGACGGTACTGCCGTCCTGAGCGGCCTGGGCACCGGCAGCCATGCCGGCGCCGCCGGCGCCCACGATGACCACGTCATAGGTCAGGTTGATGGGGGCCTTGGCGGTATGGGCCACGGTGTTCCTCCGGAAGGTGCTCAGGTCAGAACAGCCAGCCTGATTGGCGGCATCGTTGACGGCCAGCTTGATGGCACGGGCGGTGAAGGTGGCGCCGGACACACTGTCGATCCCGGTGCCGTTGGCGGCCACGATGTCGGCAAACATGATGTCATAAGCCGAGGTGCCCACGTGCTCGGTCTCCTTCTCGGAGGCGATCTCCACCTTGGTAACGGCCTTGTCGGAGAAGGTCACGTTCAACTCCACCTTGCCGTTGTAACCGTCGGCGGTGCCCTTATAGGTGCCGGCGGTGAAGGTCATGCCGGCGGGAGCAGGCTCCACAGGCACAGTGGCAGTCGTGCCGTCAGGGATGTTCAGCTTCTGGCCCACATAAATCATGTTGGGATCCTTGACGGTGTCCTTGTTGGCCTCGTAGATGTCATTCCATTTGAGGCCACTGCCCAGCTGCTGCTGGGCGATGCCCCAAAGGGAGTCCCCGGCCTTGACGGTGTACTCGCTGGCGAACGCGGGTACGGCCATGGCCAGGATCATGACGAAAGCCAGGGAAACGGTAAGTAGCTTTTTCTTCATGTTACAGGTCTCCTCCTTCTCATTTTGTGAAATGTTTGACAGTTGTGCCAAACATATTATAAACCTGTGAGCAGCTTACAGGTCAAGAGGGAATCTGCAATTTTTCCGGCATAAAAATACCCTTCCCGGAGGGGGCTCCCAGGAAGGGTATTCTCATGCCGGTCAAAGCGGCTCTGTCCGGCAGCGGACGCTGAGGCAATAGAAGCGCCGGCCCTCTTTCTCCCGGGCGAAGGATATCCGCCCGGTCAGGTCGCCGCGGAGGCGCAGGCCCCGGGCCGCGGCCCCGTCCAGCAAAGGCCGGAGGTCGGCGCAGGTCAGGTGGAACACGTCCTCCCGCTCCAGAAAGAGGATCAGGTGGGGTCCGCCGGGAAAGCAGTCCATGACGGGGGATGGGGTCAGGCCGAACCTCTCCAGATTTTTCTCCCGGATCCCCAGCCCGATGCCCACGGGCAGGGGGTCCTCCCCCCGGAAAAAACTCTCCCCGGGAATGGAAAGGGCAATATAGGAGTAAGGCATACAGCCGCCCAGGGCGGCAGCCGCCTCCAGGACCTCGTCGTTTACCTTGGTATAGCTGCCGAAGGTACGGATGCTGTACACCGCGTGCTCCTGGAGGGCACGGCCCGGAAAGACCTCCTCCCGGGGCAGGTTGGTGCCGTAGGCCACCGTGAACTCCCGCAACTGCTCCAGGCGCTCCAGCTTGGCCTGAGCCATAGTGATCTCCTCCCGCAGGGAGCCGATGCGGCCGGTGAGCCAGTGGTACATCTGGGAGGGCTCGTAGCTCCGGACGGCCAGGGTGGTCTCCTCCATGCTCAGGTCGATGCTCCGCAGGCTCTGGGCCAGGTAGGCGTCCAGGGCGTCGTTGTCGGTGAAATCCCGGTAGTTGTTGGCCCCCCGCTGCCCCTGGTACATGCCGCTGCGGTCGTAGTAACGCACCTTGCTGGCCGGAAGGCCCAGGCGGCGGGAAAATTCATTGACGTACATGGGAAAACTCCTGTCCTTGGTTTTCTCGGTCCAGGTCGAAAAACATCCCCCAACGTGCCGGCGTTGGGGGATGAAGGGGGCTTTAGTCATAGGAGCGGCGGGAACCGCCGCCACCGCCGCGGCGGGAGCCTTTGCGCTCGTTCATGTGATGCTCGGAGAGCTTGCTGTCCGAGGAGGCCATGAACTGCTTGAGCTTATCCTCGAAGGTGACGGGCTCGGCCGCCTTGCGCACGCCGGTGAAGCCCACGCTCCGCGGGGAACGGTCGCCTCTGCCCTGGGGACGGGCGCCCCCCTCGGGCCGGGGCGGGGGATCCTGGGCCTTTTTGATGGAAAGGTTGATCCGGCCGCCCTCGTCGATACCGATGACCTTCACCTTTACCTCCTGGCCCTCCTGCAGATGGTCCTTTACGTCGTTGACATAGGTGTAGGAGATCTCGGAGATATGTACCAGCCCGCTCCTCCCCTCGGGCAGGGAGACAAAGGCCCCGAACTTCGTGATCCCGCTGACCTTTCCCTCCAAAACAGAACCAACACCAAACTCCATACTAACTGACTTGTCCTCCCCTTGATGATTTCTCTCTCACGGCCCACACAAAAAGCCGTTTGATCGTGATTCAGTCGGTGAAAACGATGACCTTTTCCCCTGGGGTCACCAGGCCCAGCTTGGACCGGGCGATCTCGATCTGGCGATCAGGGTCTTCGCTGTGCTCGATGGCGTCCCGAAGGTCGGCGTTTGTCTGGGTCTGGGTGGCCACCCGCATCCGTAGCTCCTCCCGCTGGGCCTGGGCCGCTTCGATCTGCCCCCGCATCCGCAGCAGAGTGACGCTGGCGGCGATAATGAGTGCCAGTACCACCAGCTTGGTGAGAAATCCTGCCCGCTTGATCCGCACGGCCCGCGCCCTCCCTTCGTTCCATTCGTTCCATTTCACCGATACTCTGTTTTATTTTATACCATCTCGTCCAAGAATGGAAGGACTTTTTCAGGTTTTTTCCAAATTTTTTGCTCCATTTTTTCGCCAGACCCAGGGGAACCAGGCATAATTTACCAAAATATACCAAAAAGTCGGCACAGCGGTTGCCCAGACGGAGGGCCCAAGGACTCAGGGTGAGGAAATAAAAAATCCCGCCCAGGACCACCCCCAGCATGAAATAGATGCGGACAACCCCATCCCCCGCCGTCACCGCGTAGACAAAGAGAGCGCACACCGTCAAGGGCCAGTAGAGAAGGTCCAGGACCTGGCCCAAGCCCTTCCAGGGCAGGCGGAGCCGGAGGAGGCGGAAGAGATCATAGACCAGTCCCAGCCCCCCGCCCAGGGCCAGTGAGCCCAGAAAGGCCAGGGCCTGGCCGGTGACCGAGACCTCCATGGCTCACCCCAGCAGCCGGGCGAAGAAGCCGCCTTTGGTCCGGCGGTTCTCCTCGTAGGTCAGGGATTCCACCGTCCCCTCCACCTTCAGGTCGCCTCCGTCCAGACTCAGCTTTTCGATGTGGAGGCCTTCCCCCCGGACAATGAGCAGCCCCTGGACGGTGTCCATGACGATGGTGTTCTCGTCGAAGCTCTCCACCTCCTCCACGCCGGACACTGTCAGACTCTCCCGGTCCTCCAAAATGAGATGATGGCCCGTGGTGGGCCTTAACTCTTCATAGGGCATACCTTTCCCGCCTTTCTCCATTGATACCAAAACTATATGGGACAAGGGGCAAGGTTATGACAGGACTTACTCCCCTCTTGCAATTCCATGGGCCAGGCCATATAATAAGTTGAGATCCAAAGGCTCACAGACAGAAAGGATGTCTTTTCCATGAACAAGCGTTTTTCCGTCCAGCGGCTGGCTCTGACCGGGATGATGGCCGCCCTGGTCTTCGCGGGCAACTATGCCCGGATCGTCCTCCCCCTCTCCATTGGGGGGCAGACCTCCTTCACCCTGGCCAACATCTTCTGCTGTCTCAGCGGGTTGGTTTTGGGGCCCATCGGTGGGCTGGCCTCGGGGGTGGGGTCTTTCCTCTTTGATCTGACCGATCCCCGGTTTGTCAGCGACTGCTGGATCACTTTTCTCACCAAGGGGGCCATGGGCCTCTGCGCGGGAATGATGGTAAAGGATGCCTTGAAGGAGGACCGGCTGACCTACGCCCGGGCTCTGGCCGGGGCGGCGGTGGGCTGTACGGCCTACTACATCCTCTATTTCGCCAAGACCTTCTTCTACAGCGGCATGCTGTTGAAAGGTCTGACCCCCGCAGCCGCCGGACTACTGCTGTTGGAGAAAATTCCCGCCTCGGTCTTCAACGCCGGCGTGGCCCTCATCGCCGCGCCGCCCGTCACCCTGGCTGTCCTCCAGGCCCTCCGGCGGAGCCATCTGGACCGGCTGCTGCGGGAGTGAGCGGAGCAAAGCAGCGCAAAACGGAAGCCCGGCGTCCTTTGGACGCCGGGCTTCCTGCCTTTTATTTCTCCGGATGGCACAGATCGTGGCCCGGACACTGGTCACAGCCGCAGGAGCATCCGCCCTTACCCTGCTTGCGGCGGCGGAACTCCCGGGCGACGATGGCGCCGAAGGTCCCGAAGACCACCAGACCCACCAGGATGGTAGAAAGATTGGGCATAGCGATTCCTCCTTACCGGGCCACCCCGGCGGTCACCGAGCTGACGCTCGCCCGGTCATCGTCATATTTGTTCTTCCGTACCAGCAGGTACACCATGCCGGCAAGGCACAGGACGGCGGCCACGGTGCCCAGACCGAAGGAGACCTCCCCAAGGACGAGCCCGCCAATCTGGTAGACCATGAGGGACACCACGTAGGCCAGACCGCACATGTAGCCGATGGCGGCCCAGGTCCATTTGGCGCTGTTCATCTCCCTCTTGATGGCGCCCATAGCAGCAAAGCAGGGAGCGCACAGCAGGTTGAAGATCATGAAGGAGTATGCGGTAAGCCCGGTGAAGGCCAGACCCACCTGGTAAGCGAAGTTGCTGCCCGGGAAGAGGACATGGAAGGTGGAGACCACATTCTCCTTTGCGATAAGGCCGGTGACGGTAGCCACGGTGGACTGCCAGTTGCCGAAGCCCAGGGGGGCGAAGACAAAGGCCACCGCGCCGCCGATGAAGGCCAGGATGGAGGCGTTGGAGTCCTCCACCATGCCGAAGACGCCGTTTTCAAAGCCGAAGCCCTGGAGGAACCAGAGGATGATGGAGGAACACAGGATCACGGTTCCCGCCCGCTTGATGAAGGACCAGCCGCGCTCCCAGGTAGCCCGGAGCACGTTACCCACGGCAGGCATGTGGTACTGGGGCAGCTCCATGACGAAGGGAGCCGGGTCGCCGGCGAAGGCGCGGGTCTTCTTCAGCATGATGCCCGAGACGATGATGGCGGCCACGCCGATGAAGTAGGCCGAGGTGGCCACCAGGGTCCTGTTTCCTCCGAAGAGGGCCCCGGCGAACATGGCGATGATGGGCATTTTGGCGCCGCAGGGGATGAAGCAGGTGGTCATGATGGTCATCCGCCGGTCCCGCTCGTTCTCAATGGTTCGGGAAGCCATAACACCAGGGACACCGCAGCCGGTACCCACCAGCATGGGGATGAAACTCTTGCCCGAGAGACCGAACTTCCGGAAGATCCGGTCCATGATGAAGGCGATCCGGGCCATGTAGCCCACGTCCTCCAGGATAGAGAGGAGGAGGAACAGCACCAGCATCTGGGGCACAAAGCCCAGCACGGCGCCCACGCCGGCGATGATGCCGTCCACGATCAGGCCGGAAAGCCAGTCGGCGCACTCGATGCTTTCCAGCCAGTTACCCACCATGACGGGGATACCGTCCTGCCAGTGGCCGTAGTCATTGGGATCGGGCTCCTCTATGGTCAGGGCCTCCTGATAGACCTCCTCGGTGAGGGGGATCACATCGGTAGTACCCTCGTCATCATCATAGAGGTAGGCTTCAGTCTCGCCAGCCTCCCAGGCCTCAATGATGACAGCGGCCTCCTCAAAGGCCCCGGCGTCGTCCTCGTAGCCGTCACCACCGGAGAGGAACCAGCCGTCCCCGAAGAGGCCGTCGTTGGCCCAGTCGGTAGCCCGGGTACCCAAGGCGAAGTCAGAGCTGCCCATGGAGATGGCGTAGACCAGAAACATGACCGCCACGAAGATGGGCAGGGCCAGGATCCGGTTGGTCACGATCCGGTCGATCCTGTCGGACACGGAAAGGGCATGCTTGGCGGCCTTTTTCTTCACGCTGCGCTCCACCACACCACTGATATAGGCGTAGCGCTGGTTAGTAACGATGCTCTCGGCGTCATCGTCCAGTTCCTTCTCGCAGTCGGCGATGTGCTCCTCCAGATGGGCCTTCTCGTCGGCAGAAAGATTCAGCTCGGCTATCACCTTCTCGTCCCGCTCGAAGACCTTGATGGCATACCAGCGGAGATACCGGGCATCCACCTTACCCTCGATGGACTCCTCAATGTGGGCAACGGCGTGCTCCACACTGCCGGTGAACACGTGGGGCAGTTCCCCGGCCTTCTTCTGCTGGGCCAGGCCGACGGCGGCCTGAGCCGCCTCCATGCCCCCCTCGTTTTTCAGGGCAGACATACTCATCACAGTACAGCCCAGAGCGCGGCCCAGCTTGTCAAGGTCGATCTGGTCGCCGTTCTTGCGGACCAGGTCCATCATGTTCACCGCCACCACCACGGGAATACCAAGCTCGATGAGCTGGGTGGTAAGATACAGGTTCCGCTCGATGTTGGTACCGTCCACAATGTTGAGGATGGCGTCAGGCTTCTCGCCCACCAGGTAGGACCGGGCCACCACCTCCTCTAAGGTGTAAGGAGACAGGGAGTAGATGCCGGGCAGATCCTGGATGATCACATCCTTTTGGCCCTTCAGCTTGCCTTCCTTCTTCTCCACCGTGACACCGGGCCAGTTGCCCACATACTGGCTAGAACCCGTCAGGGCATTGAACAATGTGGTTTTACCACAGTTGGGATTGCCCGCAAGGGCAATTTTGAGTTCCATGCTATTCCTCTCCTTTCGATTAGCGCCCGCTAACTCGCGGGCAAAATTTTAGACCACTTCTATCATCTCTGCATCCTCTTTGCGGATGGAAAGCTCGTACCCACGGACATTCAGCTCCATGGGATCGCCCAGAGGGGCCACCTTGCGGACAAAGATCTCGGTGCCCTTGGTGATGCCCATGTCCATGATGCGGCGCTTGACGGCCCCCTCCCCGTGAAGTTTTGCCACGGTGACGGTCTCGCCCACTTTAGCGTCCTTCAACGTTTTCATCTCAATTCCTCCTTTCAGCTTCGGTTAGAACGGGCCGATGGGAACATCGGCCCCTACGCGCTCAAATCATGATCCGGTTTGCCATGCTCCGGTCCAAAGCCACCCGGCTGTCCTTCACCTGCAGGATCAGGTTGCCGGCCAGCTCGGAAACCACGGTGACGGCGCTGTCCACCACAAAACCCAGCTCGGCCAGGTGCTGGCGCACCTCGTCCTTGCCGGTGATCTTACGGATGATCACTGTCTCCCCCGGCTTTGCCATTGTCAGCGGCATGCTGTTCCCTCCCATCTCCACGGTTAGTTTTTTGCTAACCTCAGGAGTGTTTTTGCGGTTAGCTTTCACTAACCTCTTTTTCGTTCCGTAGTTTACCACTGCTAACCCACTTTGTCAAGCCCTTCCACAAAATTTTTTGCAGCCCTTGAAACCACTGCCTTATTCTGCTAAAATTGGCTGGAATACAGTTGAGGAAAGGAAGTGCGGTACCGTGAAAATACAGGAGTCAGCCGAGGATTATCTGGAGGCGATTCTGATCCTGAAGCAGGAGAAGGGCACTGTGCGCTCCATTGACGTGGCCCGCCACCTGGGCTTTACCAAGCCCAGCGTTAGCCGGGCCATGAGCCTGCTGCGGGAAAACGGCTATGTCACCATGGACCCGGAGGGGCTCCTGGAACTCACCGAGGCCGGACAGGCCATCGCCGGACCCATCTACGAGCGCCACCGTATGCTGACCCATTGGCTCATCGCCCTGGGGGTCTCCCCCGAGACGGCCGCCCGGGACGCCTGCCGCATGGAACACAGCATCAGCGACGAGACCTTTGCCAGAATGAAGGAACACATTGCGGATAAGCAACCATAAAAGGAGGCCAGATCATGCTGCTGACAGATCTGTTTCTTACCTTTGCCAAAATGGGGGTCATGACCTTCGGCGGCGGCTACGCCATGCTCCCCATCCTCCAGCGGGAGGTGGTGGAGAAAAAAAAGTGGGCCACCGAGGAGGAGCTCTCCGACTACTTCGCCGTGGGCCAGTGTACCCCAGGCATCATCGCCGTGAATACCGCCACCTTCATTGGCTACAAAGAGGCCGGGATGCTGGGCGGTATTTTAGCTACCCTGGGGGTGGTATTCCCCTCGGTGGTCATCATCACCCTCATCGCCGCCTTCCTCTCCAACTTTGCCGAGATCCCGGCGGTCCAGCACGCCCTGGGGGGCGTCAACGCCGCTGTGGTGGCTCTTATCGCCGCCAGCGTCATCAAGCTGGGGAAATCCACCCTGAAGAACACCCCCTCGGTGCTCATCTACCTCTGTGTGCTGGCTCTGGCCGCCGCCGGAAGTTTTCTGGCTCTCCCCGGTCTGGGCGGGCAGGTGCTGGATGTGGTCTCCTCCCCCGTGTTCCTGGTCCTGGGAGCCGGATGCGTGGGGTGGATCGTGTTCCACAGGAAGGGCGGTGAAGGAGAATGACCCTGCTGCGCCTCTTCCTTGAATTTGCCAAGGTGGGCCTTTTCTCGGTGGGGGGCGGCCTGGCCACCATCCCCTTCCTCAAGGAGATGGGGGAAAACACCGGCTGGTTCACCAACACAGACCTGACCACCATGATCGCGGTGAGCGAGTCCACCCCCGGCCCCATGGGGGTGAACATGGCCACCTACGTGGGCTTTGAGGTCCAGGGGATCCCGGGGGCTGTGACGGCCACACTGGGGCTCATCTTCCCCTCCGTCGTGGTCATTCTCATCATCGCCGGGTTCCTCCAGAAGTTCCGCCAGTCGGCCACGGTGAACGCCGTCTTCCAGGGGCTCCGCCCCGCCTCCACCGCCCTCATCACCTCGGCGGGGCTGGGGGTGGCCGTATCGGTCTTTCTGGCTGTGGGCGGCGTGGCCGAACACACCTTCAACCTCCGCTGGCCCCAGCTGGCCCTGGCTGCCGCCATTTTCCTTTGTATGCAGCATAAACAGCTTAAAAAGCTCCACCCCATCGTGTTTATCGGCCTGGCCGCCCTGGTGGGCATCCTCTTCCAATTTTAAGCGTTAAGCGAAATTAGGTGTATCCCATGAAGTTCAAAGAATTCCTCAGGCGGAAAAACATCGTCATCTCAGCACGGCGCTATGGCATCGACGCCATGGGGGCCATGGCTCAGGGGCTCTTCGCCTCCCTGCTCATCGGCACCATCCTCAACACGGTAGGGAACCAGTTCCACATCGGCTTTTTGACCACCCAGCTCATCACCATCAACGACATGGGCTACACTATCGGGGGGCTGTGCTCCTTCATGAGCGGCCCGGCCATGGCGGTGGCCATCGGCTACGCCCTCCAGGCGCCGCCCTTGGTCCTCTTCTCCCTGGTGACGGCAGGGTATGCCTGCAACGCCCTGGGCGGGGCAGGCGGCCCCCTGGCCGTCTTCTTCGTGGCTATTCTGGCCGCCGAGTGCGGCAAGGCGGTCTCCAAGGAGACCAAGATGGACATTCTTGTGACCCCCATCATCACCATTCTGGTGGGCTTTGGGGTTGCTTGGCTCATCGCGCCCCCCATTGGCCGGGTGGCCTCGGCCTTCGGCATGATGATCGACCAGGCCACCAAACTCCAGCCTTTCTGGATGGGTATTCTGGTCTCGGTTCTGGTGGGCATCGCCCTGACCCTACCCATCTCCTCGGCGGCCATCTGCTCGGTGCTGGTTCTTACCGGTCTGGCCGGCGGAGCCGCGGTGGCGGGCTGTTGCGCCCAGATGGTGGGCTTCGCCGTCATGTCCTTCCGGGAGAACCGCTGGGGCGGACTGGTGAGCCAGGGGCTGGGCACCTCCATGCTCCAAATGGGCAACATCGTAAAGAACCCCCGGATCTGGATCCCCCCCATCCTCACCTCGGCCATCACCGGGCCTCTGGCCACCTGTCTTTTCAAG
Organism: uncultured Oscillospiraceae bacterium; assembly: GCA_950075865.1. GTDB lineage: Bacteria > Bacillota > Clostridia > Oscillospirales > Oscillospiraceae > Vermiculatibacterium. The sequence continues at coordinate 12,341 of CATMVA010000002.1, forward strand.
CTGGAGATGAACGGCGCGGCCATCAACTCAGGCATGGGCACCTGCGGCCTGTGCGGCCAGCTTGGGGTCTGGACCGGCTGGCTCTCCCCCAGCGCCGACGCCTTGGCCAAGGGTGCCGCAGCCATCACCCCGGGCGCCATGGACTGGGCGGGGCTCATCCTCATCTCCTTCCTCCTCCCCGCTCTGCTGACTTGGGTCTTCGGACTTTTCTTCCGCAGGATCGGGTGGATCAAAGAGGGGGATCTGAAGCTGAACGGTTAAGTCCTCTCTTTCACACAAAAGGGGCCTGTTTCTCCCAAGAGAAACAGGCCCTTTTTGAACATTTTTCAGGGCTCATAACGGTAGTATCTGAAGTCCCCTTCCTCCCGGACAAAGCGGAAGCCGAGCTTCTCCAGCACATGCTGGCTGCGGCGGTTGCCTATGAGGGTATCGGCGTTGACGGCCGTCATGCCCAGCACATGGAGGGCGTAGCTCACCGCCAGCTCCTCCGCCCGGCAGCCGTAGCCCTTGCCTTTGACAGAATCGTTTTTCAGGCAGATGCCCATCTCGCACTCCCGCTTCTCATGGTCGATGGCCTTCAGCTTGACCTCGCCGATGGGCTCCCCCTTCCGCATCACCGCCAGGTTCAGCCGGTCGGGGCGCTGCTGCTTCTCAAAGTAGCGGTCCGCCCCCTCCTCGCTGTACTCGTAAGGGGTGCACTGGCTGGGGTCAGCAAAGAGGGCGGGATCATTCTCAAACCCTTGGAAAAAGGCGTGGCAAAGCTCTCTTGTCATGGGGCACAGGGAAATTTCGTCCATGGTGTTCTCCTTTCTCTTCTGCGGACAAGAACAAAGCAGCCCCACCGCATGGGTGGGGCTGCGTTCACTCTTATTTCGCGTAATCGACCGCTTTGGTCTCCCGGATGATGTTGACCTTGATCTGACCGGGATACTCCATCTCGTCCTCGATCTTCTTGGCCACGTCCCGGGCCAGAATGACCATCTGGTCCTCGCTGACCTTGTCGGGCTCCACCATAATGCGGATCTCCCGGCCGGCCTGAATGGCGAAGCACTTCTCCACGCCGGGGAAGGAGGCAGCGATTCCCTCCAGGGTCTCCAGCCGTTTGATGTAGTTCTCCAGGTTCTCCCGCCGGGCGCCGGGACGGGCAGCCGAAATGGCGTCGGCCGCCTGGACCAGGACGGCCACCAGAGTTTTGGGCTCCACGTCGTTGTGGTGGGCCTCGATGGCGTGGATGACCTCCTCGCTCTCGTGGTACTTCCGGGCCAGCTCCACGCCGATGGCCACATGGGAGCTGCCCTCCACCTCGTGGTCAATGGCCTTGCCCAGGTCATGGAGCAGGCCAGCCCGCTTGGCGGTGGCCACGTCCACCCCCAGCTCGGAGGCCATAAGGCCAGCCAGGTGGGCCACCTCCAGGGAGTGGTTCAGGATGTTCTGACCGTAGCTGGTGCGGTACTTCATTCGGCCCAGCAGCTTGACCAGCTCGGGATGGATGCCGTGGACGTTGGCCTCAAATACGGCCCGCTCGCCCTCGGCCTTGATGGTGGCGTCCACCTCTCGTTTGGCCTTCTCCACCATCTCCTCAATGCGGGCAGGGTGGATGCGGCCGTCCTGGATCAACTTCTCCAGGGCGATGCGGGCGATCTCCCGGCGGACCGGCTCGAAGCAGGAGACCGTGATGGCCTCCGGGGTGTCATCGATAATGAGGTCCACGCCGGTGAGGGTCTCCAGGGTGCGGATGTTCCGGCCTTCACGGCCGATGATGCGGCCCTTCATGTCGTCCGAGGGCAGGGGCACCACGCTCACCGTGGCCTCGGCCACATGGTCGGCGGCACAGCGCTGGATGGCGAGGGAGATGATCTCCCGGGCCAGGTTGTCGGACTCCTCCTTGTAGTGGGCCTCGGCCTCCTTGATCTTGGCGGCCGACTCATGGGTGACCTCGGCCTCCAGCTGAGAAACCAGCATATCCTTGGCTTCCTCGGCGGTCATGCCCGAGATCCGCTCCAGCTCGGTCATCTGCCGGGCCTTGAGCTCCTCGGCCTCCTCCCGGGTCTTCTCCAGCTCGTTGAGCTTGTTCTGGAGGGTCTCCTCCTTCTTCTCCAGGTTCTCGGTCTTTTTGTCCAGGTTCTCTTCCTTCTGCTGCAGGCGGTTTTCCTGCTTCTGGATCTCGCCGCGGCGCTCCTTCTCCTCCTTCTCCCACTCGTTCCGGGCGGTAAGGATGGCCTCTTTGGCCTCCACCATTGCTTCCCGCTGCTTGTTCTCGGCGGTCTTGATGGCCTCGTTCTTGATGCGCAGAGCCTCGGCTTCGGCATTGGCCACGACGGCGGCGTCATGTTTGCGTCGGTTGTTCTCCAGCACCTTCATGACCACGGCGCCCGCTATCAGGCCGATGACCAGCATGATAGCGCTCATAGCATTGAATTCCATGTCGTGCTTTTACACCTCCATATGAAATTTTGTGCCGGCTGGTCCGGCTAAAAAAAAGGAAAGCAAACAGGGGCTTTCCTCGTATTGCACCGACTTTATTTTAAGTCTAAACTGAATTTCTGTCAAGGAATTTCCCTTCCAAACTGGGCAAAATGGAAAAATATATTTTCCCCGGCAGAGAAAAAGGACGGGCACAAAGCCCGTCCTTTCAGTCCTTCCTCCGTGCCATGGGGTAAATCCGCTCCATACGTTCGTCGTCGAAGCGCTGGTCCAGCAGCTCCTCCACAGCGTTCCGGGCCGGGATGTCGTGGGCCCTGGCGTCATAACGGCCCAGAGCCAGGGCGCTCACCGCCACGTCCACAATCAAGAAGGCCGCCAGCGCCCAGGTCAGGACCCGGCCGGCCTTCACCGGGATCTTCTCGATGAGCTCGGAGAGCCGGGGGTAAATCACCTTGATCCAGACCACCGCCGCCACACCCCAGTAGAGGCAAAACTTCAGATTGACCCGGCCAGCCAGGTTGTAGGGGATGTGGTCGTACTCCCAGAAAACCACCCCAAAGACCAGCTCGGTAAATACGCTGCAAAAATACTCATAGGCCCCGCCCAGCAGGGCGCCGGCGATGAACAGATTCCCCATGGAGCGGTCCCGGTAGCGATAGAGCAGCAAGCTGGCCAGGGCGGTGGCCAGGCCCCACACCAGGGAGAAGGGCCCCCACACCACGCTGGAGCGGGACATCCAGAAGCCGATGGAAAACCGGCAGAAGACGGTCTCCACCAGGTCCCCCACCAGGGCGCCCAGAAAGAGGATCCAGAAGAGCTTATAAAAGCCGCAGCCGGCGGCGAAGACCGTGGGGGTCTCCCGGGACTTTTCCCGGCGGAAATCCACCTTGGGGTGGGCCCGCTGGATGCGGCGCTCGGTGCGGCGCAGGATCCAGGTGCCCATGCGGACCGACAGGGCGGCCAAACGGTTGCCCACCCCCTCCACCCGGGGCAGCTTGTGTACCACCCCCGCTAGGGTGAGGGCGGTGGCCAGGCAGTCCACCAGAAAGATCCCCAGGCCGATAAGCAGAACGGTCCGGTCCAGCACCGGGGGCACCAGGGCCCGCAGGCCGAGGGCAAAGGGCACGAACCACTTGACAGCTGCCATACCCAGCAGCCCCCAGAGGACCGAGGCCGACAGGCAGACGTAGCCGTCCAGGTTCCACTTTCGTCCGGAATAGTCCCACCACCGGACCCCGGTCAGCTTCTCCAGGCCGTGGCCGGCCAGCCATTCGGCTACCGTGGCGTAGATGGCCGAGCCCAGGAAGAGGGAAAACCAACCCTGGGACAACTCCCGGAGGGCCAGGGAGATGACCACGCCGGACAGGCCGTAGACCACACAAACCGGGCCGTAGAGCAGGCTCCGGTCCACATATTTGCGCTCCTTCAGGGCCGCCGCGGCGGTCTCCCCCAGCCACCCCAACAGGGAGCCGCAGAAAAACAGCCACAGGGCCGTGTAAAAAAGTTCCATAAAAGTCTCCTACAGAGGGAATGCTTACCGGGGCATCTCTGGCAGGGAATCGTCGTTCTCCACCCACTCCTTCTTCACGTCCACAGTACGGTATTCGGTGGGGGTGTCCCGTATGACAAGCCGGGCGATGCCGGCGTTGATGATAAGCCGGCGGCACATGGAGCAGGAGGTGGAGCCGGGGATCAGCTCCCCGGTCTTGGGATCCCGACAGACCATGTAGAGGGTGGCTCCCAAGGTCTCCCGCCGGGCGGCCGAGATGATGGCGTTGGCCTCGGCGTGGACGCTGCGGCACAGCTCGTACCGCTCCCCCGAGGGGATCTTCATGGCCTCCCGGGTACAGTAGCCCAGATCGGCGCAGTTCCGCCGGCCCCGGGGGGCCCCGTTGTAGCCGGTGGAGATGATCTCGTCATTCTGGACGATGATAGCCCCATAGCACCGCCGCAGGCAGGTGGACCGTTCCAGAGCGGCCTGGGCGATGTCCAGATAGTAATTCTCCTTGTTGATCCGCACCATAATTCTCACTCCTTTTCTGACAGTATAGCGGTTTTTTCGACTTCTGGCAAGTCCCCAATTTCCGGTCCACAATTCATAGATTGTTTACGTTTCCTTCCTTGACCTTTTTGCGAGAAAAGGATATGATAAATAGTACGTTCCGGGAAAGGGGGCTGTAGTCGGATGAACTTTCTCCAGCGATTGATGTACGGGCGCTACGGGGCCGATCAGTTGGGCTTTGCCCTGATGGGTGTTTACCTGGTCTGCTACCTCCTCTCGGCCTTCATCCGGAGCAGTCTGCTGAGTCTGCTGGGGCTGGTCTGCCTGGTTCTGGCTCTGCTGCGTATGTTCTCCAGGAACCTCCCCCGCCGCCGGGCCGAGAACGACAAATTTCTGGAGGCTGTCCGCCCCATCATCCGCCAGCACAACGTCAACAAGTGCCGCCGGCAGGACAAGGAGCACTGCTACTTCAAGTGCCCCAACTGCGGCCAGCAACTCCGGGTGCCAAGAGGCAAGGGCCGGATCTCCATCACCTGCCGCAGCTGCGGCGCCAGTTTCGAAAAAAAGACCTGACAAACACATACAGGAAAAAGGCCGGTGCATGCGCACCGGCCTTTTTTTGCTCTTTTTACAGCACCAGCATGATCTTATTGTAATTGAGCTCCCGGGCCTTTTTCTGCACGGAAAACCAGTCAATAATGGTCAGGATACCACACAAACCGGCCGTGAGCAACTTCAGGATCCCCATGCCGGTCTCCCCCAGCATAAAACGGTCGATGCCCAGGCCGCCCAGGAAAATGGACACCAGCAGAATCGTGGTCGGATCCTTAAGCTCCACGGCGGAAACCAGATTGAACTTGGCCTCGTCCGCCTCCAGGAGTTTCTGCTTGAGGAAAACGATTTTCTCGGCGGGCAGATACTTCTGATTAGTCATGACGTACATATCCACTTTGTCTTGGGTCATTTCTCTCTTCTCCTTTTTCTCTTTTTAGACAGGGAATACGTAACAGGCAATGGCTGATATCACGAAGAGATGCAGCATGACATCCACAGGCATACGCAGTTTCTTCGGAAGTGCATCTCTCTTCGCAAAAAGGAAAATGAAGATCGGTGCCGGTAAGAACAGAGGATGCTGTTCAAAGGCGCTGTACCAATCCCCCGCCAAAAAGTACAGCCAGGCTCTGGTAAGACCGCACCCCGGACACGGAAAGCCAAACCAACGATAGATCGGACAACCCAAAAGGCACCGCAACGCCAGCAAAAGAGAGAGGCAGACGATTTTCCAAACCGCTCTTTTCTGCTGTACTTCTCTCATTTTCTTGCTCCCTCAGCCTTTCCCGAAAGTACAAAATAAATATACCATAGTATTTTTATGAAGTCAATACAAATGATACTATAGTATTGTTATTTTGAACCCCAAGGAGACTGTCTATGCTGAATCAGCAGATCCGCGCTTTACGCCTATCCCGAAAGATGAGCCAGGTCGAACTGGCTCAGGCGCTTCACGTTACCAAGCAGAGCGTCTCCAACTGGGAAAACGACAATATTCAGCCGTCTATCGATATGCTGGTAAAAATTGCAGAAGTTTTTTCTGTCTCTACGGATTACCTTCTGGGGCTTGACGCCCGGGATTCTATTGATGTGACCGGGCTTCCCCTCCAAACGGTCTCCCACCTGCGCCAACTGGTGGAAGATCTGAGAGCAGGACAAAAGTCCTGACCACAAAACAAAGCGCCGCTTTCCCTGCCAGGAAAGCGGCGCTTATCATTTTCGGAACATCCATCTATTTCCCCACGCAGAAGCGGGAGAAGATCCGGTCGGTCACGTCCTCCCGGACGGTTTTGCCGGTGAGCTCCCCCAGGGCGGTGAGGGCCTCCTCCACGTCGGTAAGGAGGGCGTCGGGGGTGACGCCGGAGCGAAGGGCCGACCTGGCCCAGTCCACCGAAGCCTTGGCCCGTGCGGCCGCCTCGGCATGGCGGGCATTGGTGAGCAGGTCCCCGGCGGTCTCCCCCGCTCCCTGGGGGAAAAGTTCGGCCACCGCCTGGGCCAGTTCGCCCAGGTCTCCTCTGCCCGCGCTCACCGTCACCACCGGGGGAAGGGGCATATTGACGGCCGGAGCGGGGGCGGAAGGCAGGTCCCCCTTGGTCCAGACCAGAACGGTGGGGGCCAGGTCCATGGCCTCCCGGAGGAGCCCGAATTCCTCCTCCGTAGCCTTTTGGGACTGGTCCATCAGCACCAGGATCAGCCCCGCGCCCTCCATGGCTTTTCGGGATCGCTCCACTCCCAGCTTCTCCACCGGGTCGGCGGTCTCACGGAGCCCGGCGGTGTCGATGAGCCGCAGGAGCACGCCGCCCAGAACGCATTTCTCCTCCACCGTGTCCCGGGTGGTGCCCGGAATATCGGTGACAATGGCCCGCTCATAACCCACCAGGGCGTTGAGCAGAGTGGATTTCCCCACATTGGGCCGCCCCACGATGGCGGTAGGAATGCCCTCCCGGACTACCCGGCCCCGGTCATAGGTCGCCAGCAGGGCCTCAAGGCTGGCCCCGGCCTTGGACAAGGCCTCCTCCACGGTTTGGGCAGTGAAGGGATCCAGGTCCTCGTCCGGGTAGTCCAGCACGGCGTGGAAGTGGGCCATCACATCCACCAAGCCTGCATAAACCCCCTCCACCCGTCGGGAGAGGGCTCCCGAAAGCTGTCCGGCGGCCTGCCGGACGGCGGCGGGGCTGGAGGCGTCGATCAGGTCCATCACGGCCTCGGCCTGGGTCAGGTCCAAGCGGCCATTCAGGAAGGCCCGGCGGGTGAATTCCCCCGGCCCGGCCTGCCGGGCGCCGTGGGCGCAAAGCGCCTCCAGGGCAAGGGTCAGGACCATGGGAGAGCCGTGGCACTGAAGCTCGGCGGTCTCCTCGCCGGTGTAGCTGTGACCGGCGGGGGACCAGGTGACGAGGATGCGGTCCAGGGGGTGGCCGGCTTTGTCGTGGAGGGTGCCGTAGATCAAAGTCCTTGGCGCACAGTCGGTCAGGGGCTTTCCTCCCGCCGGGATGAAAACTGCGCCGGCGCAGGCGGCCGCGCGGGGGCCGGAAAGGCGGATGATGCCGATGGCGCTATGGCTTGGGCCCGTAGCGATGGCGGCGATGAGGTCGTTTTCCACTGGGTTCCCCTTCTTTTCTCTCGAGGTTGTACTCTATTATACCATAAGATACAACTCCGTGCAATCATCTCCCTTTTTTACTCCCGGTTTGAGGTCAAAAACGTGAGGTTTGGGTCCTATTTCGGGGGTTTTGGCCCCCTTTGAAAAAGGGGGTCAAAAATTCGTGGAAATTGACCGGAAAATTTCCCTTGACATTTTTTATGTAAACTAATTTGCATGGGGTTTCGGCTCCCCTGTTGACATAATTGACGGTGGAAAACCCTGTGGACAATGTGGAAAACCTTGCTGCTGTGAGATTTCGCCCTTTTTCGTTATTTTTCGTGGAATGAATACCATTCTGCATATCACATGTCAAAAGAAAATTATGGTCGCTCAGCCCGACCAGCCGGACACGGTGACCCCGGTATAGTACCACTCCAGGATGGCCTGGAAGTCCTTGCCCTCCCCGGCCAGAGCATTGGCCCCGTACTGGCTCATGCCCACTCCGTGGCCGTAGCCGGTGACCCGGAAGGTGACGCTCCCCTCCCCCGGCTCCACCGAGAACCGGGCGGAACGGAGACCGAAGGCGGAACGGATCTGGGCCCCCGTGGCGGACACACCCCCCACGGTCATGCGGGCCACCGCCCCGGCGGAATCCAGCTCGGGCGTTCCGAACCAGGTCTCCGCCGCGCCGGACAGGTCGGCCTGGGGCCAGACCTTCCCGATCCGCTCTTTCACCTCGTCCGCGGCATAAGTACACACGGTCCGCCAGCCGGGGACCTCCTCCCCCTCGGGGCTGTCCACCGGGACCAGGTAGGGCACGGTCGCCCCCCACACCTCGGCGGCGTCGGCCGTCCTGCCCTCGGTGGAGGAGAAAAACACCGCGTCGATAGGCTCGCCGCCATACAGGCAGAGCAGGCCGTCGGTGTCGGTCACTGCCTGGGCCACCTTGTCGGCATACCGCGCGGCCTCCTCCCCCCAGCTCTCGGCGGCCTGCTCCCGGGTCAGGTAGGCCTGGCAGCAGGTATAGTCGCCGCACACGTCGGCCTGGGGATGCTTCTCCGTGCCGCCCAGCTTCTGGTACACGCTGTAGGTCCGGGCGCAGACCGCCTGGGCCTTCAGGGCCTCGATCCGGAAGGAGGCCGGCATCTCGGCGGCTACCACCCCCCACAGGTAATCCGCCATGGTCATGGTCTCCACCGTGCCGTCGCTTTTCAGAAAGCGGAGACCATACCCCTCGTCCCATCCCTCCACCGGCTGGAGGGATGGGGTGGGCGCCACGGCCAGGGGCAGGGTGGCCGTGGGCTCGGGCTCGCTGGGCCGGAGGGAGGGCTCCTCCTCCAGGAAAAAGAGGGGCAGGAGAAACACCAGCGCCAGCAGCGCCAGGGCCGTGACCACCGTCTGCCGGGGCCAGGCCGGCGCTCGTTTTTCCCGCAGTCCCTGCATATCCCCTCCCCCTTTCCTGATGAGATGATACCCCGTCAGGCAGGGAGAATTTCAGTGAAAGAGGGCGAGGGGCAAAAAACGGCCCCCCGGTGACGGCGGGGCACGAGGCGCACAGGCCGGGGCAGAAGAAATTTCCTTGACAATTTGCAGATCATAGTAGATGATAAGAGAAGATAGGGGGCGGAAATATGGACACCTTCAGCATGAAATGTTTTTTATGTGTCGCCAAGCGGCTGAACCTTTCCAAGGCCGCCGACACCATGGGGATCTCCCAGCCTGCCATGTCGGCCCAGATCAAAAAGATGGAGCTGGAGCTGGGGGTCCCCCTTTTTGTCCGGGATACCCACACGGTCTACCTGACTCCCGAGGGGGAGACCGTGCGGGCGCATTTCCAGCAGGTCCTGGCCGATTATGAAAAGCTGACCGAAGAGCTGCGGGGGCAGAAGATCTTTTACAAAAAAACGGCCTCCGCATGGTCCAGGCGGTAGGAGCCGACCTGCGGCTGATGAACGAGTTCTGGGGGCAGGCGGTCTACACCAAGCACGGCGAGTATTCCCGGGAGCACGGGATCCCCTCCCCCGACATCCCCGAGTCCGAAATGGTGATCGTGGCCGACACCCTGGAGGCCCTGGCCGAAAAGCTGGGTCTGGATCCCCAGGTGCTGAAGCGGACGGTGGAGGAATTCAATATGTACGCCAGGGAGGACAAGGATCCCATCTTCCACCGGGGCGAGACCATGGCGCCAGTGTCCCGGATCAAGGACACCCTGGCTCCCCTGGAGAAGGGCCCCTTCCGTGCCATCTCGGTCTCCCCCGGCTGTCTGGGCACCCGGGGCGGCCCCCGGCTCAACAAGCACGCCCAGGCCGTCCATGTGGAGGGTGAGCCCATCGTGGGTCTCTACGCCATGGGCAACTGCTCCGGCGTGGGAAGCCCCGGCATGTCCTATGGCGGCGCCGGCGGCACCATCGGCCCGGCTTTTGTCATGGGGGTCATCGCCGCCCAGCACGCCGCCGCCCGGACCGACGTCACCGACAAAGACTTCTTTGTGGTGGAGACCGCCTCGGGCAGCAAGATCGAGCTGAAGGAGAACGAGTACCTGGGCGAAGGCTCGGGCATCAGCGGCCCTGTGAAGGTGAAGATCACGGTGGAGAACGGCAAAATGACCGCCATTGAGGTGGTGGAGCACAGCGAGACCGTGGGCATCGGCGACAAGGCCGTGGCCCAGCTGCCCCAGATCATTCTGGACGCCCAGAGCGCCGATGTGGACGTGATCGCGGGTGCCACCATCACCAGCAAGGCCATCATTTCGGCTGTGAAGGACGCCATGAGCCAGGCCGGGCTGTAATGTATACCAAAGAAAGCTGTCTGAAAAAAACAGCCTCCCGCGGAAACGCGGGAGGCCGTTTTTGTTGTGCGGCTGTGGCTGGCGGGGGTTCAGGGCTCGGCCCAGTGCTCCACTCCGCCATCCAGATAGAAGGAATGGTCGGAGGTGGCTTCCATGATGTTCTGGTAGGCCCAGTTGGTAGCCTTCACGTCGCTCCAGGGGCTGGTGGCGCCCTGGGGAACATCCACCAGGCTGGTCTTGTCCACGCTGCGGCCCAGGAAGCCATTGAAGATGACCGCGGCCTCGGCCCGGGTGATGTTGTTCTTGGGCTGGAAGGTGCCGTCCTTATAGCCGCCGATCCAGCCGTTGACATAGACGGTGTAGACCGCGTTCCGGGCCCACTTGTTGACGCTGTCGGCGTCGGTGAAGGGCAGGCCCTGGTTCTCCTGGGCGCCGCCGGCCAGGTTGGCGATGACCACGGCGAACTCCTGCCGGGTCATGGTACCCTCGGGCAGGAAGGTTCCGTCCTTGTAGCCAGAGAAGATCCCCTTCTCGATACAGTAGCCGATCATGTTCTCGGCGGGATGGCCCGCCACGTCGGTGACCGAGCTGGTATCGTAGACATGATCAGGATCATAGTCGGTACCCAGGGCCCGGACCACCATGGTGACCACGTCGGCACGGGTGATGGCCTGGGAGGGACGGAAGGTGCCGTCGTCATAGCCGCTCATGTAGGCGGTATGGCTCTGGAGTTGGACCTCGGGCTGGTCAGCCCGGTACACCGCATAGAAGGTCTTGTTGGCGGTGATGGTCACGTCCGCGGGGCTGACCACCGCGCCAGCCGGGGTCTCGGCCCAGCCCAGGAAGGTGTATCCCTCGTGGGCGTTGACGGCAGGCACACGGACGGGCTTCTGGCCCTCGATGACGCTCTCGGAGGAGGCGCCGCTAACCGCGCCGTTGGCGCCGGCGTCGTAGCGGACCGTGTAGAGGGCAGCCTGGGGCGCGTAGACGGCATAGAAGGTGGTAGCCGCCGTGATGGTCACGGTGAGGGGCTCCACGATGTCGCCGGCGGGGGTCAGGGACCAGCCCACGAAGGTCCAGTCGGCGCTGGGATCGATGTGGGGCTGGGTCCTGGGCTTACCACCCGACTTGACGCTGAGGGTCAGCACCGAGCCGTCGGGGGCGGTGCCGTGGTCGCCTACCACATAGGTCACGGAGAATTCCTCGCGGTAACGCCAGGTCTCGTCCTGATAGGCGGCGTCCCAGTGCTCGGGAGGCATCTTGCCCTCCTCGTCGGGCCAGTGGAAGTCGTGGTCGTTGGTGGCCTCGATGATATGGTAGTAGGCCCAATACTTCTCGGGCACATCGGTCCAGGTCATGTACTGGGTCATGCCGTCGCCCTGGTAGCCGCCGGCGGTGGCGTCCAGCACGTAGGAGGTCAGGTCGGCCAGACCCTCGGCGTCCACGCCACGGTGGAGGTAGCCGTTGAAGATGGCCACGGTCTCGGCACGGGTGATGTTGTTCTGGGGACGGAAGGTACCGTCGGGATAACCGGAGACCCAGTTGTTCTTATAGACGGTGTACACGCCGTCCCGGGCCCACTTGTTGATGCTGGAGGCGTCGGTGAAGGGCATACCGATGTTGGGCTGCATGCCGGCCATGTTGGCCACCACCACGGCCAGCTCCTGGCGGGTGATGTACTGGTCGGGCTTGAAGGTGCCGTCCTTATAGCCGCTGAACACGCCGTACATGGTGCAGTAGGCAATGTCGTTGCCGTACCACTTCTTGGGATTGATGTCGCTGTAGTTGCCCGGGTTGCCGTAGTCGGCGGTGTTGTCGAAGCCGTCCAGACAGGCGTTGGCCACGATGGCGGCCACCTCGGCACGGGTGATGTACTGCTCGGGCTTGAAGGTGCCGTCTGGATAACCGGAAGCATAGTGGTTATGCTCGAACCTGGGCTCGTCATAGACGGCGTAGAAGGTCTTGTCCTCGCTGATGGAGAAGGTCAGGGGATCCACCAGCTTGATCTCGGCGCCGGAGGCCAGGGTAGCGGGATCCACCTCGGACCAGCCCTTGAAGGTGTAGCCCTCCTTGCCCGAGACCTTGGGCACGAAGGTGGGCTTGGCGCCCGCGCGGGCCATCTTCTCGGCCGTCAGGTCGTTGGTGAAGCCGTTGTCGCTGATCCAGTAGGTGACGACGGGGAGCTCCTCGGTGACGGTGATGGTACCGGTGGAGGGAGGCGGATCGGCGGGCTTGGGTCCTGTGGTGTACTCGAACTTCACGGTATACGTACCGTCACCATTCTCCACCGCGCTGCTGGCCGGGTTGCCCTTCCAAGTATAGCCGGTGGTATCGGTTCCGGGCAGGTTGATATTCTCCTTGGGATCCACAACAACAGTCAGGGTATAGCTCGTGCTGTACTCAACCGTGGTAACAGGTGTACCGTTCGAAGCCGCCCAGCTGGCACTCGTAAAGGTGTACTTGCTGCTATCGCCCTCGCTGATATCCGTGGGCAGCGCGCTGCCTACCGTGGGCGTCGCCGAGTTCACGATCACCCGCGTGATGCTGCTGTCCTCCAAGGTGAAGGACTTCCGCAGGGTCAGGGTGCCGTCGGAGTTGAGGGTCTTATCAGCGCCGGTCACGGGATCGTTGTTGATGTAGCCCGCAGTGGCGGCATTGAACTCGTGGGTGTTGGGGTTCTTGACCCGCACGGTGAGCTCGGCGGTGTAGGTCTTGCCGGGCTGGAAGGTGCCGATGAAGTCCGCGCCCGTGTCATCCAGCCACTTGGCAGAGGCCTTCTCATAGGGCTGGCCGCTGATGGCGGTGATGTTGCTGGCGCTGGCGGTATTGCCCGCAGTGGGCACCACCACGTTGCCGTAGACCGTCAGGTCGGTGGAAGCCTCAGGCACCTTGAAGGCACGGGTCAGGGTGACGGTGGTGGGGGTGCCGGTGGTCGGGTCATATGCCACCGTAGTTCCACCAGTCGTATCGTTGATGTAACCCTTGGTGGTCTGGGTGAACTGATAGATGCCGGTATACTGGCCCTTCAGCTCGGCGGTCAGCCGGGCATGGTAGGTGGTGCCGGGCAGGAATTTACCGTTGGCCTCTATGGTGCAGGCCGCGTCGGTGTACCACTTGTTGGTGCCGGCCTGGATCTGATAGGGCTCGGCCGGGGAAACCGTAATGTCGCCGTGGTTGATGGCAGATCCGGCCACGGGCTGCTTGGCGTTGCCCCAGACGGTGAGGACCTTGGCGACGGAGCCAGTGACCGGGAAGTCCACCGTCACGGTGTAGCTGTTGCCGCTGCCGGTGGTGGTCACCTTGGTGCCGCTGCCGGTGGCAGAGCCGGCACCGTCGATCCAGCTGCCGTTGTTGAAGATGCCGTTGATCAGGAAGTCCACCTTATCGTCGGTCTCGGCCAGGAGGCTGTAGCCGCTGTTGGCCGCCACGGTGAAGGTGGCCCGGTAGTACTTGTTGGCCTCGAAGGTGGTGCCGGAGGCCGTGCCGTAACTGCCGCCGAAGGTGTTGGCCACGGTCCAGGTCACAGGACTCACGGTGATATGGCTCAGCATATCGTCGTTGTCCTTGTTCTGGGCCAGTATCTTGGACACGTCGGTGCTTCTGGTCTCGTTGGCCACGGGCTGAGACACGTTGGCGGCCACACGGACGATGGTCTTGTCCTGTCCGGGGAAGAGGTGGTAAACCATAGCGGTCTTGTGATCGGCGGAGATCTCCACATTGGTGCCGTTTGCCGCCTTGGTGTACACACTTCCGTTGATAATAAACTTGGTGCCATCGCTGAAGATGAAGCCGTCCTGGGCGGTAAAGGTGGTGACCACAACGTAATCACCGTTGTTGAAGGTGCCAGTTTCAGTCACCACAGCGCCGGTCTTGGTGCCTGTATGCCAGGTGGATCCGTTGCTGTTATCGGTCTTCAATGCCGCCTGGTCCAAAGTGACCTGATTGCCGGGCGTGTAGTTCAGCGCCACAGCAGGGTTCTTACCCTCGACGGGGACTTCGTAGTTGGCGGTGACGTCCCCGACGGTAATATCGCTCTGGGTCGCGGGATAGGTGACGGTGACCGTGCACCGGGTGTCGCTGTCTCTGACCGCCTGGACCGTGATCCCGCTTGCCGGATCTGTCTTTGCCGGATCGCCGGTGTTTACCTCAATGTCGTGAATGGTAAATTTCACCGAAGCGGCATAGGTATAGCCGGTCTCATTGATCGTCAGGGGATAAGTGGCCTTATAAGACTTACCCTTGTCGAAGGTGGTAACGCTTGCGCCGGTGGCTTCAGTCCATGTCACGTCGCCAGCGGTCACTCGGCTGGTCAGCACATTGCCTTTGCCGTTGATGGCCAGCGTAACTTTGCCAGACTTCTTATAGGTATCGTCGGCAGGCTTGCCACCCACAGCGGGCGCTGTGGCACGGGTGGCCACCTCGATGATCACCCGGTCCACCGGGATATAGAACTGACGGGTCAGGGTGTAGGTACCGTCCCCGTTCTTCACCAACGGCGTATATTGGGGCCGGCCGTTGATCACGCTGTCCACTGCATCGGTGGTACACTCAATACCTGCCAGATAGAACTTGGTTTTGTCCGTGATCTGGTAGTGGGTGGTGTCGGTAAGCTTCACCGTACCTGTGACCTGATAAGGCACTCCGGCCAGGAAGTTGCCGCTTGCGTCCAGCGCGCTGTTCGCATTAGCAGCAGTGATCGTGATCCAGGCGGAACCGTTCCAATACTGCCAGACGTCGTTGGTCCCGGTCAGGGCGTAGGGCTTCACAGCGTCCACGCTGGGCTTGTACCCAGAATCGGGAGCTTTGTCCACAGAGGGGACCACAGCGTTGACATAGACGTCGGTCAGGTCCACCTTACCGCCCTTGAGCGCGGCGAAAGTCACCACGACGTGGTACTTTTCGCTGGCAGCATCCTTGGTGGCGGACACGTTTCTGATCACATTGTTGCCGCCGGGCACCGCAACGCCGTTGACAATGAAGTTCACATTATCGGCGAACTGGAAGGGATCTTTCGCGGTCAGGTCAAATTCGGCACGGTAGCCCTTGTCGCCCTGGAACTGGGCTCCGGCAACCATCTCGGTGGTAGAAGTGTCCTCGTACCACTTGATGCCGCTCATGTCCAGGTTAGCCATCTGGTCGGAACTGTCGGTGCCCAGGACCTGGATCTTGGAGCCAGTGTCCTGGTGCGTGGTCTCCACCACGGGCTGGGGGATGCTGACGTTCACGTGCTGGATCTTGATGCGCTCCACAGGAGGGAAGGTGTAGTACATGGTGTACACGCCGCCGCTCACTGCGAGGCCGTCAGCCCCAGTGACCTCAACGGTATTGCCCGTACCAAAGTGGAAATAGAAGTGAGTATTCTCATCATACTCGAAGCCGTCCTTGGGCTTGACCTTCACCACCACGGTGTAGGTATCGGCGTCAAATTTGGGATCTGTGCCGGTAACCTTATTGCCAGGGTCAGTCAGATCGGCAAAGTCGGTATACCAAGTGGCGGTAAAGGTGTCCCCGCCCTCGCCGGGCTGGGTCTCCGTGGTCAGAGTCACGCCGGTGGGCTGGCCGGGAATGGTATGGCTGTAAATGGGCATCTCGGCAAAGTGGACGTCTACGTGGGAGACCTTGGTCACCAGCGCGTCCTTGATCTGGCCGACACTGGGCTGTTCCTCCTGAGCCGCCAGGCGGTATACAGGAGTGCCGTTATAGGAGGCGCCGGCGCCACCCAGAGCATAGCCCCCGGTCTGGCCCACGGCCGTGCCGGTGTTCACCGTGATCGCGGGCCAGGTGATCTCAGAGCCCACATTCGCATTGGCATAGGGCGGCCGGGAACCGTCCGCATTGTTCCAGGTCCCGGCGGGCGTCAGGGTGACCTTGTCGCCCAGAAGCACGCCGCCATAGCTGCCGTTGGCCACAGTGGTCAGCGTAAAGTCCGCAGACGTATAGCTGTGGACGTTATTGGGGTTGCCGGTCCAGTTCTTATCCCACTTCGCCACCACAAAGTTCAGGGAGCGGGCCTCGATGGTCAGCGGATCGCTGGAGTTCTCTGCTCCGGTGGAGTCGGTGACGGTGACCCGGATGGTCTTGCCCACCTCGTCCTTGCCAGGCACATGATCCTTACCGGTCTCGCCGGGGATGGGCGTCCAGGTGCCGGTGGGGCCCTCGACCTCCCACTGGTAGGTATAGGGACCGGTGCCGCCGGTGGGTTCCGCGGTCAGCTTGTCGCCGTACTCGGGATCGTTGCCGTTCTCGTCGGTGACCGTGACAGCCAGGTCAGCGCTCTTGATCTTCAGCGTACCCACGGGTGCCGAGACCACGTGGTCGTTGACGTCGGCGTAGCACAGGTAGACCGTCTTGCCGTTGTGGCTGGCACCCAGCTTCGTGGCAGCAGTCAGCTCGTCGGTGCCGTCGGCATTCAGGGCGTAGAAGTAGTTGGTCGGCGTGTTGCTGCTCCGATTGTCCACGCCGTAGCCGGTGAGGGTCACCGGGTTTCTCAGGGCAGCGGTGTCGGTGTTGAAGGTGACCGTAACGCCCTCGGTGGCCTGCATGGTGCCGGGCACGAAGGAGGCGCCGTCGGTGTACTCCAGCGTGGGCTTGGGCAGGGTCTTGCCGCTCGCCGCGGCAATGTCCATGACCGTGAGCTCCTTGACCACCAGCCGGTCCACCTGAGTGGAGGTGGGCAAACCGCTGATCTTCACATAGACCATCAGCCCGTCCAAAGACAGGTCGCTGTCGCTGCCATAGTTCTTGAAGGTGCGACCGGCAGTGTCACCGTCTTTGTAGAGAACGACCTCGCTGTTGTTGCTGGGATCGATCACATAGAAGGTCCGCCCGCTGGTGACCGGCTTATCGGTGGTATTTCCGTCGGTATTTTTATAGGTGGCGTTCACCGTGATCTTGGAGGGATCAAAGACGAAGCCGATGCCGGACTTGTGGCCGGTGGCGTTGGTATCCTTATGCTTGTTGCCGCTGGCATCGCTCATCTGGGCGTAATAGATCCCAAGATCACCCGTTACGCCGGAGATGGCCACCAACTGCTCGGCCACCGGCTTAAAGAAGCTGTAGCGGATCTCAATGGTCCCGTCCTCGTTGAGCTTGGTTTCCACCGTAGCGGTCTTTCCATTGGTCAGGTCAGATTCGCCGTTCACCGTGGCATTCCACTTGGAATCCTTCAGGGCCGTGCCCTTGTTTCCGCCAAAGACGCTATCGTCAAACTCATAGCCAGCCTCGGGTCTCACCGTGACCAGCACGTCATAATTCTTAGACTCACTAAATCCGGGATTCACGACCTGGTTCGTGGTCCCCTTATCGACCCACTTGTAGCCCGTCACGGTATACTTGGCAGGCTCGCCGGAGCTCACGTTGGTGGTGGTGCTTCCCACGCCCAGCGTACCGACTGTCACGTCGATCAGGGTCAGCTTGGTGGGCTCGGCCTCAAACTCCAGAGAGAAGGAGGCGGTCTCAGCCGTCAGGCTCAGCTGCTTGGTGTTAGCCGAACCGTTGATCTTGCCGAAGTTGGTCTGAGCCGTATCAAAGCGATAATCGCTGCCGGCCTTGATCTTCAGCACCACTGTGACCGTATAAGCCGTATTGGCGGCAAATGCAGCCCCGGGAGCGGGAGACCAGAACACATTGGTGATCTCCACGTCATTGGCATAGCTGGCGCCGCCGCCCGAAGAGGTCAGAGTGTTGCTATGCCCCTGCACTGTCGCCAAAGTGTTGGGCACGCCGTTGGTCGCGGCTTCATCCACCAAAACATTCGCCGCCGTGATCAGCTTGGCCTTCACGGTCACCTTGATGGTGTCGGTGTACACATTGTAGTGGTCGCCGTCTTTGGCGTGATCACCCGAGCCGTTGGCCGGCGTGTAGGTCACAGGGACGTAGTAGACCCCGGGGCTGGTCAGGCCGGTCACATCGCCGATGGTCCAGGCGCCGTTGATGTCGGTCTCGCCGGTGCCGTCGCCGTCAGGCTTGAAGGTCAGCACGCCGTTGATCGCGGCGGAAATGTTGCCGTCCACCTCGACCGAGACACCTGTAGTCAGCTTGGTCTTGTCCGCGTCCTTCAGCTTCATATCCGCTTTGTCAATGACGAAGGAGTAATCGGCTGTGGCGGTGAAGGTACCATCAGTCACCTCGATGGTCGCGGTCTTCGCGCCAGTGTCATTGGGCGTGCCGCTGAACACACCGCCGGAGGTCATGGTAAGCCCGAAAGGCAGGGTACCCGTCGTGTAGGTGTATGCAGGCGCGCTGCCCGTGCCGCCCGTGGCAGGAGTCACCTGGTTGGGCGTGAGGGTGTTATGCTTGTAGACACCCTTGATCACGCCGGCGGGCAGGGCCAGCTCGCTGTCCTTGGTCCACACCGGGTAGAGGGTGATGACACCGTCCTTGATCACCACATCCGGGCTTGTCGCCGTGAAGACAAAGGTTCCCGCAGACGCATCCGCGACCTTGGTCTCATCAGTCGTCCAGCCCCGGAAGGTATAGCTGCCGGTGCTGTGGACGTGGGTGATCGAATACTGGCCGGCTCCCACGCTCCCAGTCACAGGCTGGGGCAGGCCGAAGGTGGCCCCGGCCAGCACCTTGTAAATGCCGCCACTGGGCGTACCGCCGGTGAGGATATCCAGATAGCTCTGTCCATTGTTGTAGCCCATGGTGCTCTGTCCGTCAGCAGCACCAATGTTCCCCAGACGGACCTCATACTCCACCACATCACTGAACCGAGCGGTCAGGGTCACGGGCTGCTTCTGCATGACCTGGCTGATATTGGCCGAAGTAGAACGGTCAATGGTAGTTCCCGTGGTGTCGGTATACTGAGTCTCTGTCCACTTGTCCAGCTTCTTGCCCGTGGGCACAGTGGTAGAGACCCCGAAGGGCTGGCCCTCCACATAGTAGTAGCTGGTGCGGCCGGCGGTGCTGTCCAGCCTCAGGTCCGCGCCGGTACCGGTGGGCTCCTGCTTCAGGACCGCCTGGTACAGATCCACCACCATGGGATTGGTGGAGAAAGCAGTGACTACGTTCGTGGTCACATAGCCGTTGACCACCACACTGTAGGACTTGGAGGAATCCAGCCCGGTCCAGGTATACTTGCCGGCGGCGGTTTTGCTTCCGGCCGTTCCGGATGTCGTACCCGCCTCGCGCAGCTCGATGCTCACCACATCACCCAGCGTGCCGGGCAGGTCTGTGGCGGTGTGCAGCTTGGTGTCCACCTCGAAGTCGAAGGTGGAAGCCCGGTTGACCACCAGAGTCAGCCGCACCTCGGCCTGAACACCGTGATCTCCCTTAATGGTCAGGGTATCGGTGTAGACTCCGGGGGTAACGCCCTTCGCAGGCCAGACGTAAATATCAACTGTCCCATCCTTATCAATGGGAGTAGTGTTGGTAATGGTCGCATGAGTGCCGCTCTTCAGCTCAAATTTGCTGCTACTACCCTGAGCCAACGTCAGATTCAGGTTCCCTGTACTCTGGGTACCTATATTGGTAATGGTCACCTTCAGGCTCTTGGCATCATTCACAGTGCCGGTAGTGTCCACCGTGCCCCAGGTGCCGTCAGCACCTGCCGAAACATTGTACCCCGCCTCCACTGTCCAGGTGTTGGCGATGGGGCTGGCCGTGATGCCATAGGTCGAATCAACACCCACAATGGCATCCACATTGCCATCCTCATAAATGTTGCTGTATACGTTATTGTTGCTGTCAGCGCTATTGCCGCTGCCGGGCGTCCAATGCAGACCCACAGTATTGGCTCCATTGGCAAAGCTGCCTGTCGAAGTAATACTCAGCGCACCGGTGGTCGCGGCGGCATCACCGGTAGCAGTGGGCAGTGTGTAACGATAAGTCGCCGTCCCCCAAACATCCCCGGCAGAGTCGGCTCCCTTTGTAGTCAGTTTGGGCACAGCAACATCGACTACATATGTAGCCGCATTGAAGGATTTTCCATCCTCTGCACCGGTAACACTTACAACCGCAAGCGAAGGCACGGCCTTACTGACAGTGATTTCTACCTCGTGGGTCCAGCTCAGGCTGCTGTCCGCAGTGCTGGTAGCAGTCACAGTCACAGTCTGGTTACCGCCCACCTCATAGGGCTTTCCGGTGATCACTCCGTTGGGGGCCATGGTCAGGCCGCCGGGCAGTCCGCTGGCCGAATAGGTCACCGGGCCGGTCTTGCTGGTATCCATGGACACCGAACCGTAGTAGTTTTCACCATAGGTGCCCACCGGCAGGTTGGGCGTCCAGTCATTGACCTGAACCTTCTCCCACTGGGCGGTCAGGATCACATCCCCGGCCGGCATGGTGAAGTTGCCGCCGGAAGCCACAGCGCCCACGCTCTGGTTTCCGGACCAGCCGGTGAAGGTATGGCCGGGCCATACGGGGATCATGGTGCTCACTGTCACGTTAGCGCCTGCGGCGTAATCCATGGTATCAGAGGGTACCATAGTGCTGCCCCCTGCCGCTCCCGCACTGTAAGTCACCTTAAAAGTAACGGCAGCCCGTTCCTTGTATGTGGCCGTCATGGTCACTGCCTTCTCCGGCATGGCGAAGCCCGCAGACGCACTGGGGTACTCGGCAGCGCTGTCGCTGCTTACCCATTTGACAAAGTCATAGGTCTTCCCGGAAGCTGTCACCGACGCATCGGTGCTGGTAACCACCACCTGATCCTTCAGGTAGTAGCCCGCCCCCGTCAGGTGGCTGTCCGGAGTGCCCGAAATATCGTTGGTCAGCTTTACCTCGTACAGATTGGCACTGGCCTCCTGAGCGGTATAAGTCACATAGGTGCCCGGGACCTGAATGCCGTTGATCCACACCGAGTAGGTGGTTCCGGCCGTCAGGCCGGTTACCTGATACTCGTTGGAGGCGGCCACATAGCTGGCCGTCTTTTCGTTGGTCGTACCCAACTCCCGCAGCTTCACTGTACCACCGGGGATCTGTCCGGCCGTACCGCTGGTGGCCCCCACAGCATACAGGATAGCCTTCACCTTGCCGGTAAAGCTGCCGGCGGTGATCTCCATCGTCACCGGGATCCGCTCCTCGGCCACGGTATTGCTATCCGCGTCTTTTTCCACAATGTGGATAAACACGGTATGGGTTCCGATCTTGCCGGTCAGATTATTGCCGACAGGCTTAACGGTCAAAGTGGTTGTCCCATTCTCGGCCAGCTCAGTATTGCCAGCGAATCCAGTCACGGTAAACTCAGCGACTGTAGCTGTAGTATCATAGGCAGACCCATCCGCATTCTGCAGGTCATAGGTGAAATAGCCAGTCTGGTTACCCGTATTGGTAACGGTGACCGTCTTGCCTGCAATGCCGTCGATCTGTACGGCTGTCCGATCCGAAGTAATGCTGTCAAAGACAATGGGGCTGGTGGCCGTAAAGCTGTACCTCATATTGCCCTGGTTGATGTAACCGTTGCCCGTAACACTGCTGTAGATCTCACCGAAAGTCTGTCCGCTGATACTGGTAGCGCCGTTGGGCTTAAGTGTGACCACAGCCGGAATACTGCCCTTGCTAAAGTCCAGTGAACCCGTAGGACTGGTCAGCTCAAGGGTACCCGGATCAGTTCCAGCCGCGCCGCTGACGTAGTTGGTGTATGTGTAGGTCTTCGCATTTGTCCAACTGCTTCCATCCCAATAAGGAGCAGTGACCACAGCGTCGATCCGCAAATCACTCAGCGGTGTAGTCGCCTGAATGTTTCCATTAACACCATCCGTAAAACGCACCCCGGTAATGGTGGGGGTCGCCTTACCTACCACCAGACCATAGTTGTGCGTCCAGGTCTCGCCGGCGGTGTTTCGGGCTGTCACACTGAAGCCAAAGGTGCCCGCCCGTGTCGGCTTTCCGGTGATGACACCTGTATTTGTATTGTACGTAAGACCGATAGCGCTCAAATTAGTGATCCCGGTCCAGCCGCCAGTCATGGCGCCCAGGGAGGTATCCCAGGCTCCCACACTGTAAGTCACGGCGCCCAGATTGCCGCCCGTGACGACTGCGTTACCCGTGTAGTCCCGGCCATACTCACCCGAAGGCAACGTGGACCAACTGGGTTCAGCCTTTGCCCACACGGCGTAGACCGTCGTATTGGTAGTACCCATAGTCACCGAGCCGCTGACATTCGCCGTAGTGGCCGCTGCCGTAGTAGCCCAGCCCTTGAAGTAGTATCCGGTCCGGGTGGGAGTCATTGCAGTCACCGGCACCGAATCTCCCTGCTTATGGCCGCTGTCGGTGTAGAAGGTTCCCATGGAACCATAGTTGTAGTCATAAATCAGGGACAGACTGGCGGCATAGCTTGCCGTCACAGTCTTCTGGCTGTTCATGGTAACATAGTTGGTGATGGCTGTAGCCACACCCTCCACATTGCCGGTCCACTTGTCAAAGACATAGGCCTGCCCGCTCAGGGTCGCGTTCCTGGGCACGCTCAGGTTGATTGCCGAACCCTCCGTGTAAGCGGTTTGTCCACCCACCGTGATCGCCTTACCAGAGTTCTGGTTGACTGTGACCTTGATGGCATTGGTCCCATCCATTACTCCCGCAGGAGTTGCACTTGTAGTCAGCGTGTAGAGGTTGATGACCTGCTCCTTGGCCGCGGCATGGAGCACATAACCACTTTCGGTACTGTTCACCAGTACACTGTACGTCTGGCCCACGCTCAGGCCGGTAGCGGTGTACACGTTGCCGCTGGCGGTCGTGCCCACATTGGATCCGGTGGCCGGCTTCAGCGTTACAGTCTGGCCCGACAGGGGTTTCCCATCCAGATTCAGCGTCACCTTACCGTCAAACTCATCGCTCGTGGTGACTACAAACGTAATCTGCTGCCAATAGCTCAACTGCTCGTTGTTCTTGGTCTGGTCAACCGGTGTAGCTTCCTGGATGTGCAACCAGGTCGTATAAGTACCAGGGGCCAACCCAGCCTTCGGTCTGACCGTAACTTTGGGCGCGCTTCCGGTATTGGTAGTACCAGCGTTGACAGTCGCCGGCCGTGTGCTGGTTATTGTAAAGTTTCCACTGGTATCCTTCACGCCGGAGTCCTTAGCTGTATAAAGTCCCCACTCCTGCGAGCTGATAGTAGCGTTCACCGCACCCGGGTTGGTCAAGGTAGCGGTAAAGATATCTCCCAGTGTGGCAACATCATAAGACTCCTTGGCACTGGCATATTTCTGCGTACCTGTGATCTGGAGGTCGGCCACACCCGTACCGGTAAAGGTCACCGTGATGTTGGCCTTGGCCTGCAAAGTCACGCTGCTCTTCCCATCGCTGGCGATCTGATTGTAATGGCCTCCCACACCGGCAATAGTATTGCTGCCGGTAAGGGTGATCTTGTAGTCCTTATTGATGCAACTGGCATCTGGCGTAGCCGTCAGGGTGACGATATCGCTCTCCTTCACGGCGATCGTGATCGTCTTCCCTGTCTTACCGCCGCCCTCGACCTGGCTGATATGATCCCCAGCCACCACCGTAATGGTGTAAGAAGGCAGCTGCTTGTAGACGGCATACACCGTAATGATCCCCGTACTGGCCGGCAGCTTATTCATCACAAAGGTGGCGTTGTTCCGCCCGGAGGCAGTGTGCGCCGCGCCTTCGCCGGTCAGAGTCCATTCGCCGCTGGCCGGGCTCAGGCGGTCATTGGACACGCCCGAGGTTGGGCTGGTACCCGTCAGGCTCCAGCCCAGGAACTCATAATCGTTGGTGCTGTTTGTCGTCCGCAGCTCGCTCCGTTCCCCGGTGCCCACCTGGGTCAGCGAGGCGCTCCATCCAAAGCCCGCGGGCTCGGTGCTGATCTTGTTGTTGCTCAGGTCGAAGAACACGTTCTGGACCCGGATCTCCCGGCGCTCCTTGCCGATCTCGCCCAGATCCACCCACATGGCGTAAGGCACAGAGTCACTCTTCAGGGCTGCATCTGTCTGGTCCGCGCCCCGGTCCACATGTCCGGTTCCGTCACCCGGTCCGTCACCGACTACACGGACCCACAGGTGGCTGCCGCTGATGACCTTGTCCTCACCCGGCAGCGTAACGCTGGGCGAGCCCGTCCCGACCTTCTGTCCCATTGTGGGACCGAGGTTGCTGGAGTTATTGCCTCCGTCGTAGGTTCCGCCGAAGCCGATAAACCACTCCACGCTCTTGAGCCATCCCCGCTGTGTGGCGTTGGACATATCCACCTTGGTGCCGTCGGTCAGAGTGAACTCCTTCAGCGTAACGGCCTTGTTGGCCTGAATGATAGACTCCTTGATGGAACCGCCGTTGATCCGGGGCGGCACCTGGATAATGACCTTGGCCGTCTTGGTGGCTCCGTTCAGCTTAGAAGTCGCGGTCACCTCAAACTCGCTCCGTGCCGCGTTGTTCAGAGTGCCCGTGGCGACCAGCTGACCGCTGGAGTCGAACTTGAATGTCACGCCGTACACTGTATAACTGGTACCTCCACCCGGGAAGGTGTAGGTGAAGTCCGTTTTATTGTGCCCGTCGCCCGTGGCATAGCCCTGACCACCCGACGTCGGCGACAGTACCGGCGTTTGGTCCATCACGCCGCTGAACGTCACGTCGTCAAAGGTGATCCCCCTGGGCTCCCACTTGGCGTAATAGTTCGTATTTCCGTTAATGATGGGCGAAGCCCCGCTGGACCACACCACGCTTCCGGTGGGCGAGGTGCTCCAGCCCTTCAGCGTATAGCCGGCCAGCGTCGGCTCAGGGCTGGGCCAGGCGGCGCTGCTGCCCCTATTGATGCTCTGCGCCGCGGGCGGATTGGCCCAGGAGTGCGTCACCCCTGCGGGCTTGTTCTCATGGAAGGTGACCGTGACCTTCTCCGTCCACTGGGCGTAGAGGGTCATGTCGCCGCTCACCGTATCGGAAGCGAAATTCCACTTGCTGCCGCCCGTGGCCGCGGTATACCAGCCGTTGAACACATCGGTGCCGCGGGTGGGATCCGTGGGCTTGGTAACCAGGTCGCCCTCAGCCACAGTCTGGCTCGACGGCGTCGGCGAGCCCCCCTGCGCGTCGAAGGAGACAGTATAAGTCGCCTTCTGCGCCGGCTCGCTCACATAAATCGTCACCGGTACGTTGACTGTTCTGCTTTGGAACACGGCAGCAGTCGCCGCTGCTTTATACCGGAAAACGAAGGGAATAGTGACATGGTACTCACCTGGCTCAAGCGCATCGATGGCGCTCTGCGCCTCGATTACCAGATCCCCGCTTGACATCAGATCGTTCCCATGATCCTGGTTTCTCACCGTTGTTGTTACTGTGGAAACCGGGGAAGTAACCTTCAAATATCCGGAAGTGTCCGTGGGTTGATCGGTTCCTGCAAGAGGCCCCAACAAGTTTGTGGAATTACCCACCGTAAGCTGCGGATAAGTATAGGTTATGGTTGCTGCCCGGTTCCCTTTTTGGAAGGAAACCGTACCCTCCGTTGCTGTAACATACGGATATCTTACCACCATTTGAACCTGGACGGTAACTGATTTTTGAACGTTATTCTCATCGTAATAGGAAATTGTTGCCGTACCCGTTACAGGTATTTTAGTGGCATTCATCGCTGTCCCAACAGTGAAACCAATGTAATAGGTTCCGTTTTCTATCATATCCCCCGTTGCAAGGGCTGTCGTAAGGGTGCTTTCCTTATAGAGCGTTGCTCCGGAAAAATTGCCGGTAACGTTACTTCCATCTGCGCCAGTCAGCGTATAAGTAATATCCTTAAACTCGGCGGCAGCTCCGCTATTTACAACTGTACCAGGAGCCGATGTTTGATTTGCCGCAACTTTAGCACCCTTCGTCAATCCCGTTCCGGTTCCTATATGATAAAAATCTGTCGCCGTGATCTGCACCGGCGGCTTACCGCTCCACACAGCGGTGGTAGCGCAAAGCCGGGGGCCCACCGTGGAGTACAGTACAGCCACCACGGGAATGCTGGTGTCACTCGAAACGACCTGGCTGCCGTCGGCCTTGTACTTTCCTCCCTCCGCGGCCACTGCCTGGTCAAAGGTCTTGCCGATATTGCCTGTAATAGTCAGCTTGCCGTTGCTCCAGGTGGCACCCGCATTGCTCTGGTAATAATAGCTTTCTCGAGGTATCTTATAGGTCTCAAAAACCTTATTGAACGCACCAATCGTACCCAAGCCGTCGTGGAAGGCTTTTCCAATTTGATTAGAAGGCGCGCCAACCCCACCGCCCGCCGACACATCGGGCAGAATGGCCAGGGCGTAGTTGCCCAGACCGCCGCCCGCCCCCGGCACGTTAAAGGTCAGAGTAAAATCACCGTTATTTTTGACCTCCAGGGAATGGCCTGTGGTCACCACCGCCGCGTTGGCCGCCGGGAACAGGTTGGCCGGGAGGAAACCCAGCACCATGACGAGGGCCAGCAGGCCGCTCACCAATCGCTTTTTGAAGTTCAGTTTCGTTTTCATTTGGGTGTCCTCCCATAAGTAAGGATAAACTCTCGCACACACAGTCGGTCAATGACGAATCTTGTAGTCAGTTGTCGGATATTGGGACTTCGTAAGCTGGGCGGAGCTTTCAGCTTTCTGGTCGAGATCCGGTACAGCCGCCGCTGGAGTGCGGCATTTGTAGTCACTACATTGGGTGGATCTGTGGGTTCCGGATCCGGTTCTTCCGGCTCCTCCGGATTTTGGGTAGGCTCCGCCGGGGGCGTTGGAGAGGGCTTCTCTCCATCGTCCGGCTCTTCCCTATGTTCAGGCTCAGGCGTCTCACTGGGCTCTGGACTTTCCGTCGGTTCAGGGCTGACCGTGGGCTCCGGATCCAGTGGGGGCTCCGGATCCGGCAGGTCGGTCTCCTCAGGCTCCGGGCTTTCACTCGGCTCGGGGCTTTCCGTGGGCTCCTCCGTCTCTGCGGGCTCGGGACTCTCGGTCTCCTCATTGGCCACAAACACCACTTGGGTGTCCAGGATCTCCACGCTGGTCTCCCCCGTCACCGGATCCAGCGTGTTTACGGTTGTAGTCTCCACAACCAGCGTGCCGCCCTCCTGGGGCGTTACGACCGTAGTCACCGTTGTGGTGATGATGTGACCCGTCTCCTCGTCCACCATGGTCATCGACTCTGTGGTGGTCACCGTGCCGTCTTCGCCGACTACAGTGGAGGTAACAGGTTCAGTGGGAACCGCCGTCATCATCAGCCGGTTGGGCATCATGGACAGCAGCGAAGCGCCGCTGGGCCACCCCGCCGACGGATCCTCAATTCCAAAGTCCGCTATATTCATGTCTGATGTATCGACATCATCCAACGTCCAATCGCCTGTCATATAGAAATAATTGATAAACAGATTCTGAACCTGGCTCCAGGTGATGGTGAAGGCCCCGCTGTCATTACAGCCTGCCGCATCATAGTCCATAGCATCCCATGTGATCTCATCCAACAGTCCCTGATCAGCGGGTGTTCCAAATTCATCTTGTGCCAACCCCATATTCAGAGCCCGCTCTTCGGTCAGCCATGCCTGCAGGTTCGTCAGCGCATCGGGATCGCTTCCATCTGCCACCGCTGCGATTAAGCCGGTCAGGGTAGCAAAATCCTCCCAGGGCTTTGGCTTATCCACCGGCTTTTCATCCAGCGTTTTCCACCAATAATTGATATTGGCATCTCCCTGGATATTGGCGTCCGTCTCATAGGTTCCGGTCAAAATGAAATACTGGATCTCATGCCAGGTCGCTGTGGCTGCCGGGGGATACATACTTCCGCTGATGGTCTGCATCAGCCGAACGATCTGGGATTTTAGCCCAGCCCCATCTCCGCTGCCAAACATTGTGAAGTCGGCAGGATAATGCTCCGCTCCGCCGGGATCTGCGGATACCAGCCTCCCCTGCTCCAGAACGGAGGCAAAATCTGCGTCCAGGTTATCCCAGGCCTTGGTGTTTCCGTTGTAGGTCGCCCGGAAGGCGGCGTCCATCAGAGCTACGGCCAAAGCATCCGCCCTGGCTGCCGGATCATCCTGCGTCAGCGCAAAATCTACCGCCTCCGGTTCTCCGTTTCCTTGCCACCAAAAATATGCGCCCTCTCTGTTGATAACTGTATTACTTCCCAGTGAACGATGGATGATATAATACTGCGCACGCACCCAGGATGCGGTTCCGTTCTCCGCACCGTAGTAAGCCAGCATATCACGCTTGAAGTCTTCGATGTCGCTATACTTGGTCCCGTCGAAGGTTTTGCGGAAATGGAACTCGGCATAGTTCTCGTTATACAGATCATCCAGCGAAAAGTCGCTCATGGCAGTGGGGTCGCCCTGATAGGCCATGCTGACCGCCTGCATCAATTCGGCGAAGGACTTGATCTGCACCCGGCCGTTGTGCCACCAGTAGGTGCCGTACTCGGTGGAGGCGTTGGGATCCCCCGCCGGGTCGCTGTGGTGCAGGATATAGTACTGGATCTCATACCAGGTGGCCGCCGTACCCTGGGGCAGGCCGGTCAGGGCCCCCTTCAGGGCCGTCTTGAAGTCGGCGAAGGTGGCGAACTTCTGCCCCTCCTCCCCATTCACGGTCTGGGCCAGGTTCTCCGTGATCCGGACCCAGCCCCGGTCGGTGGTCTCGGCGCTGTCGTTGGCCGCCCAGGTGGGCTCCAGCCGGTTCAGCTTGGCGTCCCGGGTATCCGAGCTGCCGTCAGGCAGGGCCACGGGGGTGATACTGTCCTTGGCCGCCGTCATCATATCCGTCCAGCTGTTCATGGGTACGCTGGTGGAGCCGTCGTACCACCAGTACTTCTCCCGGGCGTCGGCCGCCGTCTCCCCCAGGATCTGGGCCTGCACCGCGTCCCAGCTATGGGTCACCGCCCCGTTGGCCGCGTCCAGGGCCGCCACGGCAGCCACCACGTCGTTCTTGAAGGCCGTCACGTCGGCCCCGTAGGCCGTGCCGTTGCCATCCCGCCGCAGGTGGGTCAGGTTCTCCGCCTCGGTACCCGTCAGCTCGGTGATGTGATCCGGGTTGTTCCGGGCAGCATCGATCAGCTCACCCCAGTTGGTGGGCTTGTTGGAGACCGAAGCCACACAGTTCGTGTGCAGATGGCAGTGGCTGATGATCACAGCGTCCGCCGCGGCCCGGGAAAGGAGCCCCCTGCCCATAATATAGAGCTGGAGCTGGTGGTAGCTCAGCTGGGCACAGTCATGCACGTTGTCCCAGAAGTCGGGGTCGCCCTGATGGCCGATCACAATATCCTTTCCCACATCCTGAATGGCCTGCTGGAGGTCAGCCAGGTTTGTAAACGGGTCCGGATCCGAACCGTCAGCACCCTTGATATTGATGTCGTTAAAAACACCCACATCCAGATATGTAATAAATTCCGCTGCTGCCAGCTCACCGTTATAAACCTTGGTTGACAACTCCAACAGCTGGTTTAAGGTTCCTTCCAGCACAAAGCCCCGGGAACCTTCCCGGGCGGCGTAAGGCACTGCCGCATAGACCGGGCCGCTCTCATTCTCTCCGTCCACAAGGTAGTTGTAGTTATCCATGGTGGCCGCTGTACCCGACCGGTTTGCGTCGCCCTCGATACGGTCGCCGCCGGCCACAAAGTTATAACCGAAGGCGTCCTTCAGGTAGTAATCCGCCCGGTTCTGCCGGCCTGTCAGGGTCAGCGAGAAGGGGATCTCCTCTGTATTGCTCACATCGATCTTGGCAAACATACTCTTATCTTTGTTTTTGTAGGTAGACTCCAGGTTGGCGTTGGGCAGGTCGTGGTCCACCTTCACCTCGCCGTCCTTGGTAAAGGTTTCCCACAGCAGGTCCGCCGTGGTATCCTGCCGCACCACCGGCTCCCGGAGCCGGGCCACCCCCCGCACCCGGGTATCATCCGGATCATCCAGGTTCTTCTCGCTGGACCTCTCGAAGGTCACATCCACTGACCAGGCGCCGCCGTCTGCCGACGAGACCTTATTCAACTTATTATAGTACGGCTCCGAGATCATCCGGTAGGGGTTATCCGTGGTTTGCAGCTCCTCCCCCGGCTCATAGACCGCTTTCAAAAACACAGTGTTATCAGTGGATTTGAAACCTGCCTCAAGATCCATCATTTCGAACTCAAAACCCGCCAAATCGTAGGTAAAACTCGCTTTTTCGCCGCTGGCCAGTTGTTGGTACCCACCGCCGTTGGAACCGTTGTAATCACTGAGTTCTCCCATGCCCAGCGTGGTCCAGGTATCCGCATAGTTATCGACTGTGCACTTGGCCCAACCGTAGGCATAGGGGTACTCGGCGTCCCAAATTGCATTCCCACTTTCATCTGCCTTCTGGCTCCAAACCATTGTGCCGGAATCGCTTTCGGTACATTCCATAGGCCGCTTGAAAAACACGTAGTCAAGCTTGTTGGTGAGCGGGTAATTCTCACCATCAGGCTTGACAGTTCCGTCATCTATAATGTTTCCGTTGGGCCCCAAGGCCTGCGGGGTCGTGGGGTACTTGCCCCGGTAACTGTCCGCCCGTGTCAGAGAATCCACGCTTCCTGCGCCGCTCCCCGCCGCGCCCGGAGCCCGCAGCTCTTCTGTCACAAAGTGTTCAGCCACATAAGTATTCACCATTTCCCGCACGTCCGCCCGCTTGGGCAGGATCTGGGTCCCCAGCAGTGTATTATCCCAATCCACGTAGACCACGGTAGTATACTTGCTCAGATCCACTGGGACGTAAGCGAAAGACACGTCCGACACCACCGGCCAGGTGATATGCCGGTGGGCCTCTTCACCGTCTACGGTAGCCGGCCGATCATCAAAATGGTTGGACAGATAAGAGTACTTATCCGTCGGCGTAGCGCCGTTCTTGTCCACCGCCAGCACCTTGCCGTTGATGGTCCGCGGCGCTGCCAGGGTCACGTCCTGCCCGTCGATGGTCACAGTCACATTCTCCACCGTGGAAGGAAGCGCACCCGCTGCGTCTGTCACCAGGCACCCCGGTACATAGTACATCTGCTGCCCCTTGGCCCCGGTGTAGTGCAAAGCCATGTCCACCGGCGGACGGGTTCCATGGATATCCTCCTCCGAGGCAAAACCCACCGAGGCGGGATCTGTCGTCAGGTCCCGCCCCAGCGCCGCGTGAAGCTCGTCTATATTTGTAACCACCATCGGGTCAACATTCTCGCCTTGGTCGATGTAAACGGTGTAGCCATGCCGTCCGTCCGGCAGAATGGAGATCTTGGATGCCAGCGGCTCGTTGATCTTGAACCGGATGGCGGCAAGTGTAGTCATCTCATTCAAGATAATGTCGCTGTTGTAAGCCTCCGCCTTGAAATAGACCAGCCCCTCCCCCGACTTCGTGCCGTCGGCAGATGTAGTCATACCGCATTTGGCGATAGCGCCCGTGGCTGGCAGCAGGTCATTCTTCTTGGCCGGAATATCCACCGTATAGGCCTTATCGGCGTCCAACTCAAGGTCGGTCGCCGTATCCGCCCCGCCGATCCAAGACCAGCTGATGGGGGTATACAGACTGGCGTCATACTGCAGGTTCACCGACAGTGTCCGGAACGCCACCGGAATGGCCTCCTCCACCGTCTCATCAGGATTATTCGGGTCAGCCACTGTAGTCATTCCCGACGGTCCCACCCGCAGGGTAAGCTCCATGGTCCCCTCCAGCGTGCCGTACTCGGAGCGGACAAAGTTGGTCTGGATCTCGATGTTGGGGAATTCAGAATCCACCTTAACCTGGGCGGGTGCGCTCAGCGGTGCGCTGGCACCGTAGGCCACGGTGGGCAGCACCATGGCAAATGCCAGCGCCAGGGCGGTGCCCCGCCGAAGGAGGCGGCTCCAATTCAGTTTTATATTTTTGTAATTCATATCGGAACCACCTCCTTTCTTTTCGGATTCTTTCTTTGTTGATTCAAAACCTCTGTTTTCTTGCTCAAAACCGTCTTTTTGGAGGGCAAAACCACCTCTAAATCGGTCAAAAAGAATACAACTTGGATGCAATTTTCGCTTAAAATTCGAAAAATCTGCGTGCAACTTTTCTTTTCGATTTATCCAACTGACATGCAACTTTTGGGCGAATGCACCACGAACCATGGCGGTCCCGCCATGGTTTGAAAATCGTGATTCTATTAGGCGCCCAAGGTTTTGCATGGTTTTCTATCCTCGTTTCGACGGCACCGCAGCATTTTTCGGCGTAATTGCCCAAAATACCTCATACCATTGTATCACAAGCGTTTTAGATTTGCAAGAGCTTTTATGTAAACATCTGAATCCAACTAAATTGCATTTATTTTCGGGTCGTTTTACCCCTTATTCTCGGGGTTTTGGTCCTCATCTTCGGGGTTTTGAGGTAGATTTGAAAAATCTTCCTCCCCCTCCTCCGGATCCGGGGTCGGATCTGGGGTCAAATCTGGCTCCGGATTTGGTTCTGGGTCCGCTTCCGCTTCCGGGTCGGGGTCGGGATCTGGCTCCGGGGTAGGCACAGGGTCTTCGCCCTCCGGGGGAAGCTCCTCCCCTTTGGGAGGAACCTCTTCGCCCTCCGGGGGAACTTCTTCGCCCTCCGGGGGGAGCTCTTCGCCTTCGGGAGGAACCTCTTCGCCCTCCGGGGGGACTTCTTCGCCTTCGGGAGGAACTTCCTCACCCTCGGTGGGGAGAACCTCGCCTCCGGTCAGGTCCAGAAGGGCAGCCTCCTCGCTGAAGGGGACTGCATAGCCGGTGGGGACATGCTCCAGACCAACGGGAGTACCATAATCCTCCTGCCAGCGGCCGAAGTTATAGTCATACATGAGAATGGTCATATCCAGGTCGGTAATGAGGCCGTCGCCGTCCAGGTCGGCGGCGTAGGCATAGCTGTCGGGATTGAAGACCGACAGGTCCCAGCCAGGATCGGCCTCTGTATCGGTGTTCCACTCATACTCCAGGTAGAGGAAACCGGCCAGCAGGTTCCGGTCCAGGTCGTCGATCTTGCCGTCGGGGCCGGGGAAGATGGGATCCAGGTCGCCGCAGAAGAGACTGATGGGACTGGCCAGAGTGAAGACCTTGGCGGTCTCATCATTGCGCCCGCTCTCCTTGTACTGGGCGTTCGCCGTCAGGTCGGGATCCATGACCAGGCCCACATGGTCATAGGGAATGTGCGCGGTCTTGCGGACCTTCAATTTAAAGGTTTCACCGGCCAGCTCGGAGGACTTGAACGTGAAACTCTGACTCCAGTGACCGTTATAGAGGGCGGGATCATAGACGGCGGGGTCCAGGCCCAGCTCGAGGGTCATGAAGGGCTCATTCTCATAGTCCGGGGTGGCCGCCGAGGCATCCCAACGGTGGATGGAGAGGGCGGCGGTGTGGGTGGGGGCCCAGGACTGGAGCTCGCCGGTGAAGGTATAGTACTGGGGCACCTGGAAGTCCACCTTCTCCCCCTCCTGGGGATTGGTGGGATCAGCGTCGTCTACAACTGTAATATAGAGACGACGTTTGTCTTCATCCTCGGTGGAGGCGGCGTCCTTCATGGTGCCCGAGTTATCCATGATCTTCCGCAGGATATCGGCGGCAGCCTTGGCGTCGGACGCTTCCTGAGAGGTGGGATCCGCAAAGAGGGCGTTGATCTCGTCGTCGGTGAGGATCTCCAGGACAAAGCGGGCGCCCGTCACATCCCGGTCGGGATCGGTGCCCAAGCCGGGGACGGTGTAGAAGACGTCGGTCTTGTACTCCTCCTGGTGGGTATAGTCCAAGGGCGAGGGGGCGGTCCAGGTCTTATCGAAGAACTTATCGTAGTTGGTGAGCCGGATCAGGCCGGTCACATCCACCATATCACCGGCACGGTCGGTTCCATCGGGCTGGAGGTAGAAGTGGAAGGCGTGGGAATCTCCGTTCACGTCCTCCACATCGGTAACGGGGCCATCCTTAGTCTTGTTCAGGGCAGGCACAGTGACGGTGAGGTAGTCGCCCCAGTTTTCCGCCCGGATCCAGTGGTCCTCGTAGGTCTTGGTGGGGTCGTTCACCCGGTCCGGGTCGTAGGGCACCAGACCGACGCTGGGGATGACCAGCTCGGTGCGCTCACTCTCGAACCAGGGGGGCTCGGCGGTCGTATCCGTATTGGTGGCCGTGATGTAGAGGCTGATGCCTCCGCGAGCCAGCAGGCCCTCCAGCTTGCCGCCGGGAACCTCGGAGACGGTAAATTGAGCGCCCACATATTTTGTCCCGGGGGCTACAGGAGGTACCGCCGAGGGGTTCCCCACCGGATCGGTATAATAGTCGGGCAGCAGGGTGATACCGGCGGACATGTCATAATCGACTCCTGCCACCAGCCTGGTATAGGTGTCTGCGATCTCATTATAAAGATAGAGGTCGAAAGTATGCTCCTGCAGCACATCGAACAGGGGATACTGGTTGGGTTCGGGCACCGGCTTCTGCACCAGCTTGCTCTCCCCGGTATCCGGGTCCGTCTCAATGACGGTCTCTGGCTCCACGTCCCTGGCCAGGACGGGGACGGTGACCTGGATGGAGCCACCGCCCAGATTGTCGGCCAGGAGCCAGCCATCCTGATGGGTGGTGCTCAGGTCGTCATCCGTATTGTGAGCATACTTAGTAGGCGTGGCCGAGCTGTAATAAGGATCGTGCTCCGGATCGTAGGGCCTGGGGGTCAGCTCGCCAGGCTTATAGGTAACCGTGATCCGGGCGGCCCTGGGGGTGCTCTGGAGGATGACCGGCATCAGAGTGCCGGCGGAGCCCATGGTCATGGGCAGAGTAAGCTCATAGCCGCTGAGCTCGTCCTTGATCTTGATGGAATCCACGATGTAGCCCGAGTCGCGGCCGGTGATGATGGACAGGCTGGTGCCCGGGGTGACCAGCATATCCAGAGACTCGGCGCCGTCCTTGCGGGGAACGGTGTAGTCATTGGTGTTGGGTGCCATGCCGCCGGTGGCCATCAGAGACTTGGGGGCCGAGGCGGAGTCGGTCCAGTCCACCATGGCATAATTGCCAGCCTTCTGATCGTGACCCGAAAGAGTCAGGAGCAGGGGCACATCGGGGGGCGGGGTGGTGGTGAAGGTGACGGTGACCTGGACATTGTCCTCGGGCATGTCGAAGTAGGCCGTGCCGCTGCCCGTGACGCCCAGCTGGAGAATGGGCACGGGGGTGACACCGTCGCTGGCCAGAACGGCAGTCACGTTGGCGTAGTAAGTCACGGTGGGGTCGCTGATGTCAGTGTTAAAGTTGACCACCATGGTCTCGCCATTGGGGACACCGTTCTCGTCCACGCTGCCGTGGCCCACAGCCCAGATGTTGCCGGTGGGGGCAGTGGGATCTTCGGAGTTTTCGATATCCGCCGTGTTACCGGGGGCTCCCGCGGGATCCACCACCTTCACCGCAGCGGTGTAGCGGTCGCTGTCCTTATCCTTCAGGATCAGAGTGTAGGTGGCATCCTCGTTGGGCATCTTGTCGGCGTATGCATTGGGGGTCGTGCTGGGGATATTGCCACCGGGGACAAAGGTGGTGCCGCCGCTGGCGGTGGTGACCGTCACCGACTGGACCTGGGCATCCGGGCTAAGGGCGGAGACGTCCACAGTTGTAGTCATGGTCTCACCGCCCCGGAGCTGGGTGATCTGCTGGCCATCATCGGTGACTATGTGGCCCAGACCGTCGTCCAAGGTATGGGTACGGGTGCCTGCGGTATCGGTGGTGGTATCCACCACCTCGAAGGTGGCGATAAGGGTGCCGTCCCTGGGCGGGACCACCACCTCGGTCTTCTCGCTCTCGTTGGCACCGCTGCCACCGCCGGTGGCTGTGATGTAGATGGAGCCGCCGGAGATCATATATTCATCCAGGGTATAGCCGCCCCAGAGGGTCTGGGGGTTCCGGATGGTGACAGTGAACTTATAGCCGTCGTAGACCGTCCCGCCGTAAGTGAAGGCACCGGGCACGGCCTGACCGTCGCTGATGGTGATGTCGCTGCCCACAGTCAGGGGCTGGAAGGCCCCAATGTTGTCCCGCCAGTAGAGCTTATAGGTGGTATCATCGGCATCGTACAGATTGTCGCTGCCGCCCTTCTTCTCATGAAGGGTGGGGACAGTGATGGTGATCTTGTTGACGCCGCTGCTGACGGCCAGGATCCAGCCGTCCTGGTGGGTGGTGCTCACATCCTCGGCCGAGCCGTGGGTGTAGCTGGGCGTATACCGGTTGGCGTGGGCGGGATCGTAGGGGCGGGCTGTCTGTTCGCCCACCACGTAGGTCACGATGATCTCGGCGTCGGCCGCGGGCATCTTGGGCAAAGGCCAGGCACTGCCGTCGGTGAGGGGGATGTCGATGGTGATGCCGTTCACCACCATGACAACGCTGGCCACACTGTAAGCGCCAGCGACGCTTGTAGACAGGTTCAACTCGGTGTCCACGGGGACCAGGCTGCCGTCACCGGGAACGGGGTGCTTGTCGTAGTTGCCCGAGATGAACACACCGGTCATACCGGCCGGATTTATCGTGGTGGTATAGTCGCCGGGTCCGCCGGGGCCGGCGACGGTGAGCTTCAGGGCGTGGGGATCCGGGGGACCCTTCTTGTACTCCACGGTCACGTCCACATGGTCCCTGGGCATATAGAGCTGGCCGTAGCTTCCGAAGGGGGCCACCTTG
Source organism: uncultured Oscillospiraceae bacterium (assembly GCA_950075865.1). Classification (GTDB taxonomy): domain Bacteria; phylum Bacillota; class Clostridia; order Oscillospirales; family Oscillospiraceae; genus Vermiculatibacterium. Next base: position 49,170 of record CATMVA010000002.1, read on the forward strand.
ACCTCGGTGGTGGTGCCCTTGATGACAGCCGTGATCTCGGCATGGTAGCCGGGTTCGGTGCTCACGTCGATGCGAACCACGTTGCCCTCGTAGGCGGCAGTCCAGATATTGCCCTTCTGCTCGGGCGGGATGGGCACCGAGGTATCCATGACGGAAGCCGTATTGCCGGCCAGGCCGTCGTCCCCCTTCTTCTGGACCGTCACGATCCAGGGGCCCTTGGACTTTAAGGGGTCATCATCCTTCTCGTAAACCACCCGCAGCTCCACGTCGGCGCCGGAAATGGTGTAGTCATACTCGCCGGTGATGCTGACAGGCACGTTCACAGAGCCGGAGACAGTTGTAGCCACCACGCCGAGGACAGTATAGCCCGGGTCGGCGACGGTATCCTTCACAGTGACGGTGGTGCCGTCAGCCAGGCCGCCCAGGACGGCGCCGTCGGTGTTCACGAAGCGGCCGCCGGGCTCCGACAGGGTGGCCGAGGTGCCGTTGGGCTCGAATACCAAGGTGGCCTTGTAGGCCTTGGTGATCCACACCTCGGTATAGTCACTCTCGGGTCTGTCCGCAGTGGTGGCGGTGATGTAGATCACGCCGCCGTTCTTGATGTAGTAGTCCAGCTCGCTGTTCCGGTGGATAGGCTCCACCTCGAAACGGTAGGCATCGAAGGTCTGAGTCACAGGGCCGGTGCTGCCGGTGTAAGTATAGGTGTTCTCGTCGGGCAGAAGGATCCCGGCCGAGATGGTGATGTCGGTGCCGGGGACCAGCTCATGGTAGAAGCCGGACTTATCTTTCCAGTAGAGCTTATAGTGCTCGATGGCGTCAAAGAGGCGCTCCTCGGGGGTGGGAAGGCTGTCGTCAAAGAGGGCGGGCACCGTGATCTGGACCTTGCCGGGGAGGGCGGGATCGTCAGACAGGGTGACGGCGCCGATCCAGCCCTTCTGGTGATCGGCGGGTCGGGTGTAGGTGTTGTCGGTATAGGTCTCGGAATGGGCAGGATCGACAGGCCGGGGGCTTCTGGGGCCCTTCTCGAAGATCACTTCCACGGTGGTCTCCCCCTTTTGCATGAGGAAGCTGCCCTCCAGCGCATGGCTGCCTGTGGGGGCACCGGCGGGAAGGCTCATGGTGACGGCCTGGGCACCGGACAGGGTGCCGTCGGTCCAGGTCACGATGACCTGTTTGACGAAGTAGTCCTCCAGCACGGTGGGCGGAGTGGTCGTGGTGTCGGTGATGAGGGCGGCCAGGGTATCCACCTTGATGGTAGTGCCCACGGGCACTTCCTCCCCTGCCGCCGTTGAGTCGGTGGTGGGAGCGCTGCCGTTGGCCTGCAGAGGACTGCCGGGGCCGTTCCAGGTGAGGGTAGCCTCGTTGCCCAGTTTTCCATAGGGATCGGTGACCTTCAGGATCAGCTTATTGGCGGCATTCTTGGGGGGATCGGTGGAGAAGGTCACGGTGATCTGAACGTCAGCCGCAGGCATATCAAAGGTGACGTCGAAAGGTATGCCGTCGCCCACCCCAGTGACCGAGGGGGCCACCGGAGCGCCGGTCCACTTATTCACCACGGTCACGTCGGCATAGTAGCCGACAGCGGTGGTGACGGTGACCTTCATGCCGTTGCCCTCCAGGCCCTCGGCCCAGATCTGGCCCTTCAGAAGGTCGTTTCTGGCGTCGTTGATGACAGTGGCATCGTTGCCGGGGACGCCGATGGCGCCCCGCTTCTCCACCGAGGCGATATAGCGGGTGGGATCGTCGGGGTCAAGGCCGTCGGTCTCGAAGTAGACCGTGATGAGCACATCCTCCCCGGTCATGTCGAAGGGGAAGCGCTGGCTGCCGTCAGACAGGTAGCCGTCGGGGACCCGGCCCAGCAGGGTACTACCGCCGATGGGGGCGCCCGTGCTGTCCAGGACGGTGGCCGTGACGGCGCTGACACGGGCACCAGGGGCGGCCTTGGCCATTGTGCGGACACGTTCGTCGCCCAGGAGGCCAGTAATAGTCCCGGCGTTGGTTACAGTTGTAGACAGGCCGGTGGTGCCCACCACCACGTTCATCTCGGCCAGGTTGCCGGAGACGCCGCTGCTGTCGATGACTTTGAGGATAGCCTTGTGGTGGCCCAGATAGGGATCGGCGGGGACCTCCACCTCCACCAGGCGGCTCTCTGCCTTGGGGGTGACGGGGTCGGTGGCCGTGATGTACAGAAGGCCGCCGTTCACCGTCACGTGGGTCAGGGGGCTCTCACCCTTCAGGCTGCGGATGGTGAAGCGCTGACCGGTGAAGCCACCATGGATGTAGGAAGTGGGGCCGGTGGTCACGTCGTAATCCACACCGGGGATCAGACGGATGGCGGCGCCGCCGTTTTTATAGTAAAGGTTGAAGACGGTGGTGTCGGGCACGGTCTCCATGGCGGTGTCGTAGAGGTTGGGCACCGTGATCTCCAGGTGGTTGAATCCTGGGTTGTCGGCGATCAGGTAACCGGGGGTATAGCCCTTGGTGTTGGGATCCTGGTTCTCGTCATAGGGCCGGGCGGTCTGCTCGCCGGCGGTGAAGGTCACCCTGACGGTGGTATCGGCCGAGGGCATGACCAGGCTTGCGGTGTCCACGGGAAGGTCAAGCTCCACGCCGCCCGAGATGAGGGTGATCTTCTGAACGAAGTAGCCGTTCAGGTACTCGGCCAGGGTGAGGACAGCCCCCTCCTGGGCCGTTGTGGTATCGGTGTTGCTCACGACAGTACCGGAGGTATTGGGCGCGCGCAGGTTTTTCGCTCCGCCTGTCAAGGCGGCATCGGTCCCCGAGGCCTGGAGGCCGGCGTCGCCCTCCACCTCCAGGGTCAGGGTGTAGTCCTGGAGGGTGGGCGGGGTATCGGTCCAGTCCACGGTGACAGTGACATTATCGTCTGGAGTCTCGAGCCAGGCTTTGACGTTGCCGGTGAGGCCCTGCTGGGTCACGGGGACGGTGTTGCCGTGGCTGTCTACAGCTGTCACCTTGACATAGCTGCTGGGAGCTGTGGTCACATCCAGGGTGACTACATTGTTTTCATAGGAACCTACCCAGAGGGTACCTCCGGGCAGGGACGGGTTGGTGGTGTTGGTCAGGTCTGTGACGTCGTTTCCGGTCAGCTCGGCGCCCGTTCCCTTGACTACATTGACTACGTGCATGTGGGGGGCATCCACGTTGTCCAGGATCACGGTGATGGTCACGTCCCCAGTGTCGGAGGACATGGGGTAATTGTAGGTGTTCACCGTGGAGCCCTGGCTCAGGCGGCGGGTACCCTTGGCATCGGTGGCCAGCACAGCGGCCACCCGGACGCCCTCCTCGGGAGATACAGTGGTGACAATGGTCTCGTTGCCGGCCAGGTCGGTGATGGTGCCGGCCCAGACTACACCGACGCCAGCGGTGCCCTGGACCTTCATGCTGGTGGTGTTGCCCAGAGCACTGGTGTGGTCCACGGTCACCAGGGTGGCGGTGAAGGTGTCCTCCTCAGTCTGTTCGAGGGTGACCACCACGCCCACGTCGTAGCCGGGGGCGGTGGGCATATCGAACTCGTAGCGCTCGCCGCTTAGGTCGGTGGCAGTGAGGGGCATGTCGGGAAGGCCGCCGCCGGTCAGCTCCACCTTGGCCACCTTGTAGCCGGGAGCGGGATTCACGCGGATGGTGACGTGCTCATCCGGATACACACTGAGGGGGGAACTGGTCACGCCGTTGCTGGAGGCGGTGACTGATGCCGCAGGGCTGGTCCGGGACATGGTGACCGTGCTGGTGCCCGTGTTGCCGGGGTCGAACATGGTGACCACGGCGGTCAGGTCGCCGGTGGGCGGGTTGGTGTCCTTTTCGTAGACCACATGGACGGTGACATCCTCGGCGGGCATAACAAAGGTTGCCACCCCATTGACCGGGTTGACACTGTCATCAGAGCCGTAATTCTGCAGGTTGGCACGGCCGCTGGGGGTAACAACAGTCAGCTTCTGGACCTGGCCGCTGGCCGAAACGACATAGACATGCTTGATGTAGGAGTCAGCACCAGCAGTGAGGTCGATGGTAACAGTCTGGTCGGCGGGTACCGGGAAGTTGTCCCCATTCTTGGTGGCCGAGTAGGCGCTGTAATGTACGTTGGTGGCGTTGGCCGAACCGGGGTCGGTGAGGTCCAAGGTCACGCGGTAAAGCTCGGTATCGGGATCCCGGATCAGGTCCACCTTGACATCCACATCGGCGGCAGGCATGGTGTAGGTATAGACCGTCACACCGGTGGTTGCGTCGGTAGAGGAAGTGTCGGGAGACAGAGGCACGCCCAGGGTAAGGGCGGTCACCCCGCCCAGCTTATAGCCCGGATTGACGGTCACGGTCAGGGTGAGGGTCTCGCTCTCGGCTACGGTGATGGTGTTGCTGCCGGGAGGATTGGGGATCTCGTTGCTCTTCATTGTCACCGAGGTCGGCGCAGTGGTACTGCTCCGGGCCAGGGTGGCACTGCCGGCGGCGCCCACAGGCTCGGTCACACCGGTGGGGCTGGTGGCGGGGCCGGTGACCACCAAGCGGGCAGTATATTCGGGGGTCGGGGGGGCGTTTTTGACGTCGTCCAGGACGATGTATACGTCCGCCTGGGCCATCTGCATGGTAAAGTCAAAGATCCGGCTCACCCGGGTGCCGCTGCCGGCAGGAGTATAGGTGTCCTGGGGACCGAGGGTGATGGGAGTTCCGTCCGTAAAGGCGGTCAGCATGGTGCCGGGAGCGCTGCCCCAGGTGGCATAGGCCTCCTTCACGTAGCCGTAGGCCGGGAGCAGGGTGCTGCCGAAGGCCTCCACATGGACGGTCTCCCCGTAGGGGACCTGGATGGTCAGTGCGGGAGGCGTTTGGGTCACGTCGGTATTCAGAGCGCCCCAGGACACCATGTTCCTCTGGAAGTCGGCCAGTTGGGCCGCACTCCAGGCACCGGGCACGATGGGGTTGAGATCCTTGTCCAGCAGGTGGAGGGTCACGTCGTAGGAGGGCACCTTATCCTTATCGTAGTAGGTCACGACCACATCCACATTGCCGTTGACGGCGGTAAACGTAACCTGAGTCTTATCAGGGCTCAGGGGCAGACTGCCTGTTATCGCGCCGCTGGCGGTGGCCACCGCCTTGTATTTCGTTTGGTCGTAGGAAAGGTCGATGACGACCTGGTCCCCCGCCTGGGCCTGGGCATGGACAGAGGGCTGGCCGGTGTAGATGGGGCCCTGGGTGGCCGTCAGAGGTGTAGTGAGGCTGGCGGTGTTGGCAGGGTCCACTGTGGAAGGCGGAGGCGGTGTGGTGGCGGTTGTGACGGCCAAGGAAATGTCATAACGGTCAAGGCCGTTGTCCACAAACTCTACCAAGACCTCCACGTCCATGCCGGGCATGAGGAAGCTCCTGTCTTTGGTCACGTCGGTGGTGACGCTGCCGGCAGGGAATACACTGATCTGGACCTTATAACCGGGGGCCATGGAGGTGATGTCAATGTAGACCCCATCCCCCAGGCTCAGGCCGGTGATCTTTCGTTTGTCGGAGGACAGGGCGCCGTACACAGGGGTACCGGCGGGCAGCGGGTAGTTCCGCAGCTCGGCCTTGTTCCGGCTGTCGCCGCCGTCGTTCACAGACAGCTTGGCCTCCAGGGTACCGTCTGCGGGCTTCTCGGCAAAGGTGACGGTGACCTTGGCGGGACCGTCATTGGGGTCAACAGGCATGGGGAAGGTATAGCTGCAGGCCAGGGAGGAGCCGCCAATGGTGGTGATGTTCCCCTTGGCATCAGTCAGGATGATGGAATCCACCATGTAGCCCGACTCGGGGGTGGCGTCGATGGTCAGCAGATCCCCGGGCTTGGCGTAGAGGGTCTTCAAACCGGTAGGGTTGGCCTCCGCCGTGGCGCTGGTGGGAGTGGGAGGCGTGGTCACAGGCAGCGAGGGGTTGGAGAGGGTGGCTTCACCGGTCTTGCCCACACCGCTGGGGCCGGTGGCCACCAGGGTGACCAGCTCGTGCTCCTCGGTGGGCGGCTCCACCGTGGGGAAGACCACGTAGATATCGGCGTCGTCATCCTGCATGGTGAAGCTGGCTGACCAGGTGCCGTCCTTATTGTCGGTCAGGGTGCTCAGGGTCATATTGTCCAGGCCAGTGGAACGGCTGACCACGGTGAGACCGGGCCGGATGGCCGAGTGGATGAGAATGTCCACCCGCTCCATCTGGTAGAGGGGCTTCAGGCAGCCGTCGTCGGGCGCAATCCCGGTCTTTGTAACCACTACGCTGTCAATGGTGGCCGAGATCTCGGCATACTCCGCAGCCGTGGGCCAGGAGGGCTCGTAATGCAGGAGGGCCTCGTGCTTGTCGCCCTCCCCCCTGAGATGATAGACCAGTTCAATGGTCACAGAGTTGATGGGCATGTCCACCTCGAGGGTATTGCCGTACCAACGATACTGGCTGGGGCTCAGCGGTGTCCCGCTTACGTCCTTGATAATAGTGTCGCAGGTATAAAGGGGCTCGAAGCTGGCATCCACCTTCACCTTGCCGCTCTGGTGAGTGGTGACAGTGTCGCTCATGCCGTTGGTGAGGGGGCCAACGCCCACAGGGTCAATGAACTGGGCATGGTTACCGGGAAGCTCGGCGGGATCGGTCACGGTCAGCTTGGCGGTCAGGTCGGCGTCATTGACCCAGCCGGCCTTGAAATAGACGTTGACCCTCACGTCGGCATCGGGCATGGTGAAGTCCACATCCGTACTGACAAAGCTGCCGGTATAGGTCCCGCTCTCCCCCAGAATGGTGGGGGTGATCTCGATGCGGCTGATGTAATAGCCGTCCTGGACCTCGCCCCAGACATCCATATGGTCCCCCGAGGCCGCTGAGACCGAGTACACGGTGGGGGTCGTGGGTGCAGTACCGAAGCCGGCGTCGCCCACCACGGCGGTATTCACCGGAGTGGTGGCAGTGCCGGCGGCATTCTCCAGCCAGAGGACGATATTAGCGGTATGGTTCCGCGGCTCGTTCCCCGTCCTAAAGTGGACGGTGACGTCCAAAGCCTCGTCGGGCATGGTGAAGCTCCCATCGGAGGTGACGGGCGCGGTGGTCACCGCTCCGTTGCGGACATAGCTAATATACCACAGGGAATAGCCGCTCTGGGGTGTGGCGGTCAACGTGACGGTCTCCCCCTTCTTCACCATGGCGGAGACCGGAGCGCCGTTGCTCTGAGCCGGGCCGACAGTACTGGCGCCAAAGGCCAGATCGGCATAGCCGGCATCGCCCACGCCGTCAGGGCCCACGGCATTCAGGGTCAGCATATATTTGTCGGTGAGGTCCTCGTCCTCATCCACAAAGGTGACAAACACATCGGCATCGCCGTTGAGACCCTGGAAGGTATCGGCCCAGTTGGGATCCGAAAGGCTCAGGGTCCTGTTGCTGCCGCCGTTGACCACCTTGGCCACGGCCTTGCAGCCGGGAGCGGGAAACACCTGGAGCAGGAAGTTCTCGCCGGTGGTGAAGGCCACCGTTCCGGTGTGGGTGCTGGTGGAGTTGGCAGGGGCGGAGGCCGCGTTGTCCGTGTTGGTCAGGGTGGCGGTATTGGTCCCCCCTGTTGTGGTGCTGTCAGTGATATAGAGTGTTGCCGTCTGGGGCCGGGGATTATTGGGATCGATCTTCTCGAACTCCACAGTAGCGGTCATGCTGCCGGTGGGGATCTGCACCCGGAACAGATTGGGGTCAGGCTGGTCCCAGGCGGGGACAACCGTACCGAAGGGAGGATCGGGAGAAATGGTCACAGAGGTCGGCTGCTTCAGGCGGTAGCCGGGAGCCACGTTCACCCGGACGGTCACCCACTGGCCGGCGGTCAGGGGCTTGTAGAGGTCGCTGGCGGCCTCATTGGGCGCGCTCACGGTCTTACGGACGATGGGACGCGCAGAGGTCACCGGGGCGCCGTCCACCTCCACGATCTGGGCCCAGTTCTCGTCCGCACCGGTGGTGTTGTCATCGTCACGGACATTCAGGGTCAGGCTCAGTTCGGGCTCCGGAGACGGATCACCCCGGAGCAGTTCCAGATAGACCAGCACATCCTCGCCGGGCTGGGGGAAGGTCATATCCACCACGCCGCCGGCGCCGTTGTTATAGCCGTCGCCACTGAAAGTGGTGAAGGCATACGCCTGCCCGGTGGTCTTCCCTACGATCCTGTGGTCGCCGATACGCCAGCCAGGAAGCACGGTCATTTTGCCGGTCACGGTTCCACCCTCGGGGCTGGTGGTCAACGGATAGACCACGCCGGCGGCCTCCACCCAGCCGGTGCCGCCGTCGGACAGAGTATAGCCCGAGGAGGTGGGGTTGCCGCTGCTGTTCACCGGGGTCATCGTAGCGGTATAGTTCTCGCTGCGGAACTTCACCACCACCCAGGTGTCGCCGGTGGGCATCTTGAAGCCATTGGCCTTCAGGTCATTCAGGTCATTCTCGGTGGCATAACGGTAGAGCAGCACGTTTTCGTCCCGGTCACGATAGACCGAGACCGATTCCACATGATAGCCCGACGCCTCGTCCCAGGCGGCACTGACGGTGTTGCCCGAGTAGACCATGGTGCTGTCATAGGCGGTGCCGTCGGTCCCCACACGAGTCACGGAATTGGTCACGCCGGTCTTATCCTTGCCGCTGAGGGTGGCGGTGTTGGCAGCCAGGTTGCCGGCATCCTCCAGGCGCAGGTAGAGGTTATAGTCGTTGCTCTGGCGGAAGCGGACCATCACCTGGATGTTGTTGTCCGGCATACCGGCCGTGGTACTCACGGGAGAGTTCACGGTGATTCGGTAGGTCCTGGTGTCCGTGGTGCTGGATACGGGAGACCCGGCGGTGATCAGGGCTTTCAGATCCTCCGGGGGAACCGTGGAATCGTCGGCATTGTAGAGCCATGCCTCATCGATCTCGTAGTCGTTGAGTACGGTCACTTCCAGGGTCAGCTGGCGGCCGGTGGGAACATTCTCCAGACGCTTGTTGGCGCCCTTCCCGTTGACCATGATACTCTTCGTTTCGCCGTCGGTATAGTTACCGCTGGGGGCGTTGGTATAATCCCGGTAGGACAGGGTGGCCTGGTTCCTGGAATCGCCCGCGCCGTCGTAGTTGACACCCAGCTCGGCATAATGGGTGGAACGCTTGGCATAGGTCACAGTGGCGTCCACATTGCCCGAGGGCATATTGAAGGTCACATGCCGCTCCCAACGGTCGGTACCGATCTCCCGGACAAGGCCTGGGTCCACAGCGCCGACCTTCACAGTGGGATCGGAGCGGCGGGTCACCTCAACGGTGGCCGTATAGTCCGGATGGACCAGCACGTCCACCTTCATGGGAGCGCCCTGGGGGAGTTTATCCAGCAGGTCCTTCACGGGAGTGGCGGTCAGGTCGGTCTGCTCCTGAACGGCGCCGGTATCATCCAGATGGGCCAGCACGGCTGTGTTGGCCGTCATGCTGTCGGTATCCACAAGGACCAGTTTGGCGTTGTAGGTGGTATCGATAGACGGGTCGGTATTATAGATGACCTCCACCGTGATGTCGTCAGCCGGCATGAGGAAGGTATAGACATCCTGGCCAAGCGAGGTGCTCACAAGAGTCAACTTGGGTACCGGGGTGCTGGAGTTGCCTGGGGTCAGGGTGATGGAGGTGGTCGTGGTCGTTCCGGTGTTCTTGTTGACGGTCAGGGTCATGGTCAGACCGGCCTGGACGTCCTCCAGCGTGTCACGGCCGGGAGACGGGTTGTTCACGCTGGCGACACGCAGACCATCGCTCAAGGTGGCGGTGTTTCCGTCATTGAACGAGGCGTTGGGCGCACTCAGGGTGGCGTCGCGGGCGCTGGGCGTCTCGTTGACGCCGGTAAAGATGTTCAGATCGCCCTCGAAATCGAACATTTCCTTCAGGTTGTGGTGGGGGGTGCGGGTCTCCCGCTCCCAGGCGCCGAAGGAGGAGGGGGCATTGGGATCATCATAAATGCCCGCGCCAAAGGAGCCGCCGCCCATGGAGAAGGTGGAGGCATCCCGTACCAGGCGGAAGCAGAGCTGGGGACCGGAGCCGATGACGCCAGGGATCGCGGCGGTGGTGTCGATGTCCTTCAGCTTGAAGGGCAGCATCATCACATATTTGGTCTCCTCGTTGTCCACGGCGGAAAAGCGGTTGGTGGCGGTATTGTCCAAATCAGCATACTTCTCCAGGGAGACATAGAGCATCTTCCAGGTATTGGTGGCGGCATAGGGCAGACCCTCGGGCGGGAACTCCCGGGTGTCGGAGTCACTGACGATATCCCGGTCGGGGATGGCCTGGGTGATGCGGTAGTAGTTGCTGTTCCACTGATTAGCGGCGTTGGGGGTCCCGGACAGGTTTGCGGCGGTCAATTCGGCCAGGTAGCTGTCGGTATAGTAAGGCTCCACGTATTTGGTGTTATAGTAAAAGCCCAGTTCCAGGCCAGTGAGGCCCCTCCCCTCCTTGGACAGCTCAAAAACAGAAAGCTTGTCAATACCCACGGCAACCCAGAAGATGATAGTCTGGGTGGAGGGGTCATAATTGTCCGCGTCATACCGCTCCCAGGGGCCTGCCGGCTCCTGGAATTTACTCTGATCCTGTGTGGAGGGCACCGTGATGACCGGGCTGGCGCCGCTGAACATAGAAGTATTGTCGCCCAGGAAGTCGATATAAAGAGTGGGCTTGGTGACGGAAGCCGTATCGGCGCGCGGCGAGAGCTCCGGCTCGGCCGCTTGGGCCGCTCCGGAGGAGAGGATGGTACTGAACATGGACAGCACCATGGTGCAGGCCAGTGCCAGTGACACCAGTCTGCGTCCCTTGCCTCTCACCTCTTTCACCGCAAACACTCCATTCTTTCTGTTTCTTTTGTGTGGGATGGTCGCCTTACATCAAATGTTCTCTTTCCAGCAGAGCATAGTGCCGCTGTTAACGGCGCGCAGGACGTACTTGTGGGCCCAGTGCTCCGAAGTGACGTCCAAGGGACGGATCAGGTCGGGAGCTTTTGTGTCTACTTCCGCAGCCAAGGTTTTGGCGATAAATGTAGCCAACTCGGCGCGGGTCACCGGGTCGTCGGGGCTGTAGCAGCCGCCGCCGGTGCCTACCGTGATCCCAGCCGCGGCCAGGGCGTCGATGTAGGCCCAGGCCCAGTGGTTCTCCGGGGTGGCGTCTGTGAAGGCATGGGGGGCGTTGGGGTCTGTCCCCACGGGAAGCATGAGCATCTGGCACAGCACCACGGCCGCTTCGGCACGGGTGGCGGTGTCGTCGGGGGCAAACAGGTTGTCGCCGATGCCGTTGATGATCCCCCAGGTGTCCAGCCGGTCCAGCTGCTCCAGATAGGAAGCGCCGCCGGGAACGTCATCATAGATGTTGGCCAGGGGCTTAGGGACCTTACGCTCAGTGGTCTGGAAGACTCGAGCCATGATGGTAATCATGGTCTGACGGGACATGGTCAGCTCGGGAGCGAAGATCTCGCCGGGGAACAGATCCATGTAGGCGTCGGTATAGTAGACATTGAGCATGGCACCCTCGTAGGGATAGTCGCCCATGACCCGGACAGTCATGGTAGCGCTCACACTGCCGCTGCGGGTCTGCACCGTAATGACAGCAATACCCGGGCCCACAAAGGTGACTAAACCGTTCTTATCCACAGTAGCCACGGCGGGATCCGAGCTGGACCAGCGCAGGTTGCGGGAGCTGGCGCTCTTGGGCGTCAGCTTCAGCTCCAGCTGAACGGGCTCGTCACCCGGACGGGCGGTGAGCTCGGCGGGGATGATCTCGATGGTCTTGAGGGACGGGGTGTCATCAGCACGTGGGACCGAGGTGACATAGACCGTCAGATCCCGGCCGCCCAGGGAGTTGGCGGGATTGACCAGCTTCTCCTCCTCGGCGGTGGTGCCGTCCTCCTGCTCTACGGGCAGTTTGACCATGATGTCCTGGCTCAGGTCAAAGCTCGCTCCATAGGTAAGAGCAACCTTTTTGGCCTCATCCCAGAAATAGCCGGTATAAAGGCTTTGGGTCAAGTTGCCTACCAGGCGCTCAAAGGTGCGCTGCTCATTGTAGGCAGTAATATCGGTGAACCAAACGTCTACAAGCGTAGTCGTGTAGAAAACAGTGTCGCCCTCCCCCTTCACTTCGGTGCTGTCATAGAGGTCCACACGGTAGGTGTAGGTCCAGGTGACGGGGCCGGAGACACGCTCCACAGTCCGAATCTTGTCGTCGGTGACGGCCGCTGCGGCATCGGCCACCGCCTGTTCGGCGGCCGCGACGGCCTCCTGAACAACCGCAGCGGTGGGCAGGTCAGAGCTGCCGGTGATCGAGTTGGTGAGGGCCGAAGCCTTATAGTTGCCGGTCTCACAGAGACGCACATTGGCCATCACGTACTGGCCGCGGGGCAGGGACGGCTCAGTGCCAATGTCGCCGTCCTGGGCGGAGCCGTCCCCAATCAGCTCACCACCAAAGTAGGGACTGTCCTGCCAGTTGGTGGTCAAGGCTACGGTGCCGTCCGGGTTCAGGCGGACCAGTTGGTACTCGTAATGGAGCTGACTGTTCAATCGGTCGGCAGTGTTGCCGAAAGTGGAGGCGTGCCTGTCTACAGATACCGCCACGGCGTTGGTGTGTTCGTCCACGGTCAGGCTGATCTGAACATCGGGGGCCTGGACATGCATGGCAGTCCGGTCGGCCTTGGTGATGGTTGCCTTGGGAGCGCCGTCACGGCCGTTGATCCCCGATTCCGTAGAGGTCACGGTAGCGGGACCGATATCGTAGTTATCCTTGTCAGGGCCTATGAGCTTGATGCCGTCCACACGCACGACAATGCCTTCCCCGGCGTTGGGAGACGTATAGGTGAAGCGGATACCGCTCTCGCCCGAAGCGAAGGTATAGTTACCCAGTTCCTGATTGGTATAATCGGTACCGTTGTCCACCCAGATCTTGTCGTTGCCATAGACGTTGGTCAAATGGATGGTGCCGGTAGTGACAGTTGTAGTATCATAGACCTTATCGGCCGCGGTGAATGTATAGGTCAGCGGCCTGGGGTTCACCTGGATGGCACCGTTGGAGGAAGAATTGTTCCGTAGAATGATGGGAGCCACATAGCCGGCACCCGTCTCGTTGGATACCTTGGCCAGGACCAGAATGTATTTCCCGTTATGCCCGTTTACCGTCAAGTGATCATTATTCTGAACCTTGGTATAGGTGGTGGGGATCTTCTCCCATTCGGACTTGGCCGGGACGGATGCACTATTATAATAGTAGGCATCGGCCAGGGAGAAGTTGCCCACATTGTAGGTGGATGTCGTGTTATCCTCGTAGGTCACCCTGATCCCCAGATCGGCAAGCTGCAGCAGTTTGTCTCCATAGGTAAAGGTCAGGTTGGGCTGGCCAAAGGGCTCGATCTTGGTGATCCGTTTCTCGTGGACTTCGCCCAGGTTGAAATTATTGCCGACGATCGTAGAGCGGCCAGCAACCAACGTATAATTCTTGCTGTCCGCGTTCTCCACAAGGGTCAGATCGTTGATGCGCACAGGGGCCGCAGAGGTGACTGCAGAGGTATTGGCATAGTTAAAGTCAATACTGATCTCAAGCACATCGTCGCCCACCAGGGCGTTGTTGCCTTCAAAGGTCAAGCCGCTGCTGGAATCATTGAAGATGGACAAGGCAAAGTCTGTCTTGGCTTCGGCACCGCTGCCGCCCACGTAGCCGACAGTCTTATACTTGGTCTCGGTCGAGGCACCCACATGGACACTGTTCAGTGGAGACTTCTTGATCTCGGTCACATAGACGGGACGCTCGACTACATGAATCGTCGCGTTCTCAAACCGAAGCCTGTAGTTCGCCATAGAAGACCCATCCGAATCAAGATAAAGCCTGTAGTCACCCACGTTGGAGTTCTTTGCCGCGTCGGTGTCAAAAGTGGGGCCCTTGAAGGTAGGATCAATAGCCGACAGGGCCGACGAGGTGGCCGCCGTATCCAGGGCCGCGGCGGAACCTTCGGCTTTCAGATTCCGGTCAGCAAGAAGCTTCGCATCCCATTCGGCCAAAGTGGATGGATCAAAGGTGAATCTATAGGTACCGTTGTTCTCGCCGTAAGCCCGGGTCTGGTCGGTCGCCTTCAGCACCAGGGCACGTTTGGCTACAGTGACCGTCATACCCACGCCAGGCGCAAGTGTCGCCACCTGAACAGGATCGTTGGGAGTAGCCTGACCGGTAATGACCAGTTGTCTGTTGTTGTAGTCAGTTACGGTAAGGCGTTCCCCGTTTTTCGCCTCGGGGCCGTCCGCGCTGTCCCAGTGGACGGTCATACCCTTCTGGGCAAAGGTGTTGGTCTCTACCTGGCCGGAAAGGGCCAGGCTGTAAGTAACATCCTCAGTGGTGCCGTCCGCATAGGTAATCTTCACCTGCAGAGTGCTCAGGTCCAGAGTGCCCATACCAGACTCGCCAGCGCCGCCATAGGTGTAGCCCAACTTGGGAGAGGCGATGACCTGGATGCCGCCAAGACTCCGTTTGACGACGGTGCCGGTGGAATCGGTCCGATCATAACCGCCCGGCTTGGAAGGATCTCTCTTCGCCGTCCAGCCGCTGGCCGCAGGCGCAGAGCCGGCAAAAACCAGTTCATAGTTGCTGCCCTGCCCTTCTGCCGCCATCAGGTCCAGCTTTTCAATGGCAACTGTCACATCCAGACTACTCTTGTCGTCCAGGTTCCAGAAGGGGACGCTGTTGTTCTGCTTCTCAAATGTGGCCTGGAACTTCACCGTCACTCTGTCTCCGGCGCAAATGGCATCCCCCTCCAGAGTCAGTCCCGGTTCCGGATAAGTCACGGCCGCTTCATGACGCCCCCACTGATAATAGGGAATGTTTTTCTCCGGCAGCTCCGCTTCGATCTTTTCGGCGGAGGCTTTCAGATCCTCGATCACATTGGTGCTGGAATCAAAGAGGATGGTCCCCACAGGGCCCTGGATCTGGGTTACCAGGATGGGGCGCTTCAGGATAGTCAGCGTAGCATATCCCAGGATGGGGGCCGCCTGTTCCTCGGGGGAATCAGGATCCTCAGAGACAGCAGATGTGGCCAGTACCTCCTTGGTGTCCGCATCAACAAGCTGATACCGGAAGCTGTAGTTGTCACATTTGGCACCGTAGACCAGCATATAGCGGGTACCTATTCCGGTGGCCGCCGTCACATCCTCACCCTCGGTCAGGCTGTTGTTCACTGTGCTATATTTGTAGACAGGCTCTTCATAATTGTAATTGGCCAGCTGCTGCTTTAAGGTGCTGCTATCGTCACGCATGCCCTCATAGCGGTCCCACCCGGCCAGATCAGCCGTCTCATACCGATAGCCAAAGGCAGGGTTCTGCTCCCCATAATACCGTTTCAGGGGATTGACCTTGATGGTCAGGGTCTTCTTGTTGACGGTGAAGGGACCGATGTAAATGGGCTTCAGATCGGTACCCGGAGCGGAGATGCACAGCCACTTGTCGTTGTGGTCCTTCACCGAGATCTGCTGGCCGGTGTAGGCCATGTCAGTGTAGGCAGATGTGGTCAGGCTTTCGGCGGTGATCTCGGCCGGCTTGGCGCCGTTGCTGTCCACCCACTGGATGGCGATGCCCCGGTCCCGATACAGCTGGGCAACGCCGCCGTTAACTCCCTGCGTCCAGAACTCACCGAAGAACGAGATGGGGGTTTCTTCGGGCTTCCCCTGGGCATCCAGATAGGTCAGGCTGACACTCAAATGATCCAGCGCCAGCGTCTCGCCATAGGTGTAGACACGGTTGCTGTCGGGCTTTTCCGCCGGTGAGTTCCACTGAGCTTCCAGATTGCTGAGCTCCTGTGCCTTGACCAAGGCCTTGCCCTCCTGGTTCGTGGGTCGGACCCAGCCGTCTTCCTTCGGGTGTCCCGTGATCTCCGAAGCGTTGGGATTAACTAGCACATAACAGTTGTTCCTGTTGGTTTCTGCCGTCTTGGCCAGCTTGACGTCGGCCACCTTGGCATCATGGAGCTCTTCCTTCTTGGTCAGCTTGATTTGGTTCAGATCCTCCACTATGACGGTGTAGTCCAGAACCACCTGGTCACCGTTGGCGATCGTTGTAGACGCCGACAGGGGAATGTCATTGTAGGCTCCGCTCACGGCTGGGCTGGTAACATCAAATTCGTGGGTCAGGTAGCTGGCGGTATTTCCCTCGATCTGGTTGGAGGTCGCACTCACCAAAATCTCACCCAGGGGCTCCTTGTTCAGCTTATCCACCAAAACGGGCCTGGGGTTGACGGTCAATGTAGCCCAACCGAAATCGGGGGATATCTTTTCCTCGGTGTCTCCGCTGGCAGGCTGGACATAGTAGAACTTGTAGTTTCTGCTGCCGCCGCTCTCCATCATCACCCAGTAGCTGCCGGGCACGGTGGTAGCGGTCACCTCGGCGCCGTCCACAGCCTGGGTGGTGCGGAGACTGATCTCCGGAGCGCCGTAGTCATCATTGGTCTTGTTGAGGAGTGTAGCCAGCTCGGCGGCGGTGCCGCCGTTGGTCTTTCCGTCCGTTACGTCAATGGCCTTGATCTGCTCCGGGTCATAGGTGAAGGTCTGGGCTGTGGTAGCGCCGTTCTGTCTCGGGTTCTGACCATAGTACATGTCTACGTTCTGCACGGTCAAATTCAGGGGAGCTTTGTCGACAGTGATCTGGAATTCGTACTGGGTGATGTTCCCGCTGGATATACCGGACTGAACAATGAAGGTGTAGGTACCGGCCTGGGTAGGCGTGCCGGTCAGGGTCTTATGCTGCCAGTTGTATGTGATGCCGGGGGGCAGCTTGGTGGCATCCAGAATGTCATTGTCGGCAATGTTGATCTGATTGGTCTCATCAGGCAGGTTGGTGGAGAACTCGTCGCCATACACGGGATTGTTTCCGTCTCTGTCCAGAACCGGGGTGCCAGGGGCCTTGTTCTCGCCGATGGGGATCTGAGCGGTTCCGGTATAGGTGAGGCTTGTAGCCAGGTTTATCGTTCCGGCATTGGGGGCCCTCTCGGCGTTGTTCCAGACGCTGGCGCCGGTGGTTGTCGTCACCACGAAATCCCGCGTGCCCAGAGAGGCATCCACCAACACGGCGTTCCCATCCCTGTCCATCAGGCTGCCGGGGTAGGCTTTCAGTTGGAAGGGCACTTTCAGGAGCAGGCCGTCTGTCAGCTTGCTGAGATCGGCGCCGCTCCCCTGGACCGAGAAACGGATCTCCCGCAGGTTGGCCTCCCTTCCGGCGATGGCAGGTGTAGCCTTGGACTCCAGGTGGGTCGCAGGGGTAATGTCGCTTCCCGAAGAAGGAAGAAGCGTGTAGCCACTCCACAGCTCGTTCTCGGACAGGATGTAACTCATCAGGTCATCCGCGCCTTCAGGAGCCCAGGGGGTCACATAGGTGGGATCGTAGATCAAAGTGAAGGTCCATGTAGTCACGTCGCCGGTCAGACACTGAGGAGCCTCCCCAATGAGGCGAACGCCCATCCAGAAGGGAGTAATATTCTGAGGGTCGTAGTCAGGACGGAGGGTGGGATCCAGCGCCTTGGTCTCACTGTTTTCGATCCCCAGGTATTCCACGCTGAGCTGGGTCTTCCCCTCTGTCTTCACTGCCGGGCGGCGGTGGACGGTCTCTGTGGTCAGGGGAAGGTACATGTAGTAATCGCCGGCCTCTTTGGTGGTACTGTAGGCGGGGGTCTCGAAGTCGCCTGTCAGGAGGGCCACATCAGCAGCATCTACCAGGTGGTTGCGGTTGTCTACGTTGCAGACACGGTAGTAATAGAGCCGCTTGACGGCATCTGTCATCGTCTCGCTTTCCATGTTGTCAAAGAAACCATCTTCCAGTAATTCACCGAGCTTGACACCGTCGGCCGCTGTCACCGTGCCATCCATGTCTACGTCACCAGGCAGGGGAAGGATCACGATCTGGCGGCTAAAGCCGTGGTCTTCATCGCTGTGCCGGGCACCGTCGTAGGGATCGGTGTAGGTGTAGCTCAAGGTGTAGATACCGGGCTTGATGTTGGCTGGCAGGGTGACCGTGTCGCTGTCTTCCCTTTTCATGAGGACCGGCGTCCCCAACGCATCGTCTGTCGCTATTTCAGGCCCCATGGTCTCCACTTGTGTCAGACTCAGCTCCCAGGTCACATTGTACTCGCTGGCCCTGTGAGGGACGCCCAGGCCGTCTATGACTGTGGCATCCAGGATCTGGAACGTGGAGTTCGTGTAGACCACGATGGCGGTCTTCTCATGGTCCAGATTGGTGGTACCGGGCACCCAGGCCATGTTGCGGTACCGACCCTTGTAAATATAGCCGCCGTTGTTCAGCGCAACGCTTTCAAAGACGGTATTCTTGAAGGTGTTGGGCTCTCCGCCCTCGTTGCTGGCAAAATCGGCGATGGCCGCATTCCGTTTCTCCGTGTCATCCGGCCATTCCCGCCAGATCATACCGTAGGGGGTGTTGCCGGGATCCTTATCCATGGTGGGATCGTCCAGGCGCTGGATGTAAAGGGTATAATCTTTACTTGTCTTGCCGTCCGGAGCGGTAACTGTAAAGGTGATAACGTTGCATGTGTTTGCGCTGGAAGCATTATAGACGCCGAGGTCAATGTAGACAGGTGTCGTCTCGGTACCCAATGTAAAGACTTTTCGGGCCGGGCCGGTGCCTTCATAGCCACGGACACCCGCGTTGGGGTCGTCTTCAGGGGTGTTAGTGGGGTTATGGGGGTTATCCACATCATAGTCTTTGTAGTCACCATCCTCATAGGTCATGGTGGTGTCCTTCCCGATCAGGGAGTCGTTGTAGACAATCGTCTGCCCCTTGTAGGTGTTCTTGACTACAACCGTGGACCCCGGTTCAAAGGTGGTGAAGTCAAAATTCAATTTTTGGACGTCAAAGGGCACACGGATAAAATACTTATCCGTGCCGGTGGCGAAGGTTGTAGTCGCCGCGCTCTTCAATTCATCGTTGGTCATGGTCAGAAGGTCAGGGTCGTAGACACGGAAGGTAGAAATTTCTTCCTCCTCATTTCCGCTGGCTACGGTTGTGACCTTCAGGCCGGTGGCGGTGGCGTTGGTGCTGTCCTTCCAGATGCCGATGACAGGGAGGAGGGACATGTCTCCATATTCGTTATCGATCGCATGGTCCAGATACTGCTCCATGTTGGCGGTGGGATCAAATGGGATCTGATCGTCCACGCCAGGTATGGCTATAGTCGTGGTCACACCGTTTGTTGTTCCTTCGTGAGCATAGAGGTTACCGGGGCCAAAATCTTCATCAAACGGGATAATGCCATCAAAATAGTTTACCGAACTATTATCGTAGCCACTTCCGCTCTTCTGGATATACCAGCCATCAAATTCTTTGTTTGGCAATCGGGGAAGCTCCGCGGTAAAACTGTTGAGAATACGATTACCAGAAACAAATTCGTTATAGTTTAGATAGTGACTAAGATCATACCACGGTGAAATTTCGAATGCGTAATATCCGGTTTCATCATCCCGAATGGGATCGCCAAATTCGTCGGTAGCCAGCTTACCGGTTCCAAACCCCTCGGTAAAGATACCATCCTGGTCATAGTTACCATCAGAAGAACTGATCCCATATGCCCAAGTCTTACCGGGCCACTCCAAATTATACTTGGAGGAACCCCAGACAGCGTCGCCATTTACAGCAAAGCCAATGCCGTAGTCACCATAGCCGCCGATTTTCAAAATCGCACTGTAGGGATAGACCACATGGGCGGAAAATAGGTCGGACTGTTCCGCCTGAGCCGCACTGTCGGCGGGGGTAGACATGACTGCGTCCTCCGGCTTCCCTTCGGGGGACGGAGGCGTTCCGTTGTCGTCAGTGGGATCGGAGACAGCGGGTGTCTCCCCCTCTTCCCCATCCCCTCTTTCTCCATCATCAGGATTCTGAGGGTCGGTGTCGTCACCGGTGGGAAGGTCAGACTTTTCGTCCTCTTCTCCGTCGGCGGGCGTTTGTTTGTCGGTGTCGCCCACCAGGTCGGTGGGCTGGTCATTCGTATCGTCCCCGGCGTCGGGGGCAGGCGTGTCTATATCGTCCCCCGGAACAGAAGGCTGGGCGGCATCGCCGGCCTCACCGCCGGAGGTTGGGGTGTCCACATTGTCATTACCGTCAGGAACGGGTTCAGGCACAGGGGCCGAGGGTTGAGACTCCTCCTCTTCCTGTGTGCCGTCGGGGACAGGCTCCACCGGGGTGGACGTCTGGCTGCTCTGGTCCGCGGAAGGAGCGGGCGTGGCCGCGGCGGTGCTGCCGGGGGTAGTGTCAGTACCATTCTCCCCGACTGATGTCACAAGGCGTAGCTTCTGCCACATGGGCTCCTGGAACAGGGCGTACCGGCCGGCGTTGGCCTCCTCGATCCGAAGGAAATCCTGGAAGGAGATGGGACGCTGACTCTGGGTATCCTGATCCGCGACGGAAGTCATCAGAGGGGCCGCCGCCTGGGCAGCAGTAGACAGCGGCAGCTGAGCCGCCAGAACCATACTGATGATCCTGCGTCCTGTCTTGCATTTCATAACAGCGTCCCCTCCTTTCTTATAAATATTGCTACCTTAATATATATTGCTTGCTTTTGGATCGCCGACCTCTGCTACCTTATATATTATAGTAGTAGGATGGCGTCAAGGTGTAACGGTAATGTGGTTGGTATAGTCGATGGGCAGGTAGAAGGCCTGCTGGAGACCCAGCCTGTAAATCAGGTTGGCATCGATATTGTTGATGTTCCGGTCGTTGTTGGCGTCCACGATCCGATAGCGGTAGACAAGCTTGTCTGCCGCCGGATAGTTGTCCGAACCTGCGAGCTGGTCGATAGGCAGGGGGACGCTCATCCGGTTATGAATGTAGTCGCCGTCCATGCTGTCTACCGTCAGGTCCGCATTCACATCACCACGGGCCGAGAGAATGATCAGGGGCCGGGTGAAGGAGAGATATTTTTGGTCAACAGTGTCGTCACCTGTCCCGGCGGGATCAATGTAGTCAGGGAAGGTGTAGGTAAGGGCGTAGACACCTGGACGGAGGTCCCTGATGTCGGCAAATGTCCCCTCGATGCGGAGTCCCTCCATGGCACCATTGGTCACGCTCAGGTCCTCAGCCAAGGTATAGGGGCCACAGGGGGTGGTGCTGTTGAATCTGTCCACAAGCGTGGACGCCGCAGTATCCAGGGGATAGGCGGAAAGAGTGATCTTAAGCTTGTCGGTACTGACCAGTTCACCGGCGCTGTTGACAATATTCGTTACGCCGGGCTCGTCGAATGGTTGGCCAATGTAGACAAAGAGCGAGCTATCCTCCTTGTCGTAGTTGGTGCCACTCCCCCAGGCCTCGGACCAGTAGATGTTGGTCAACACGGGGGCATTGTCGGCTGTATAGGCCTTGACCGGGGTCAGGCCATCGTTGTTGAAGGTAAAGCGGTCTCTTTGGTCAAAAGCCGCCTTGGCAAGATCCTTCTGAGCGATGGTATCGTCGTTCATAATCATGCCATAGGGGGAGTTACCCGCATTGGCGAAGTGGAGCCCCTCGTTTTCCTTGGGCCGGCGCATGAAGCGCACAGTATAGCTCCGGGTCACGCTCCCTTCGGTACCGGTCCAGTAGTTGTCGCTGCTGTCATTATAGCTCACATCCACCCGCACAGTCTTGGAGGTGCCGGGATCCGTGGGGGCGGCGAAAAGCATACTACGGTGAATGTAGTTGACATCTTTGATATTGGTGGGGTCGTTCAGATCTTTGGTACCGCCCACCTCGTTGTAGATCTGGGTGCCGGCGGCATCGTCTAGAGTCATAACGATAGTAGGCTCGATATCCGCGTTGGCTTCCAGAGCGTTCCGCAAAAGCTCCAACTGACGCAGCTGGACCGAAACGCCGCAGAACTCGTCGCTGTCCTCCAGGAGGACCACATACTCGTTCTTCTGCGGATCAAAGAGGACTACGGGGTAGTTCCCGTTCTTAGCGTTGGGATCGTCGGGCATCGAGATGGTCTCATAATCGCCCCGACTGGGAGCAAAGAGAGTCACGTCTTTATTTTCGCCGTCCACCTCACGCAGAGGCCGCTCGTGGGCGGGATTCCAAAGGGTGGTGTCGGTACGGGCCGCGTCGTCCACCCAGGCGTAGGCGTGGAGATCATGGAGACGCAGCTTGGAGCGCAAGGGCTCGAAGTAGTCCACATAAACAGTCACAGAACCCTCGGGCATGGTGAAGAAGTAGAGCCTCTCCCCTGCCAGGGTATCGTAAGCGGGAGAGCCCGCAGCCAGATTTCGGGAGGCATACTCTGTCAGATAATTCTTATAAAGAGGTTTATTGCTGACGGGATCCAAAATGGGAGCGCCGTTCTTATCCAGGTAAGGTTCGTTTACGATAGCGGTCTGTTCGGTGCTCAGATAGTAGGGACCCTTGGGGACCAAGGCATACTCGTCCACGGGCTGGGTCAGGATCCAGACCGTGGAACCGGGGGTATAGCTGGCGCCTACGGGAGTGCCGTCATATATTCTGGTGGTGAGGTCCACGCCGGTGACGAAACCGGCAGTGCCCATGGAAAGATCTTCGGGCCGGACGATGAGATTTACTTTGTAGGTGTCTTTGCGGGTGATCTGGAGCTCGGCCTCGAAGGTGCGAAGCGCTGTGCCAGAGTCGTTTCGGACGTATAGGGTGATGTCTTCGTACCAAATCTCATCTTTGTCGGAATCCAGAACTTTTAGATTCGGAATATAGGAGATTTGGAAGGTTGTGGAGGCTCCTGCGGCCAAATTGGGGGCAGGTTGGCTCAAAATCGTGAAGCAGGAGCCGTCGGAGACGTCCGTGACGGCTCCGGTGGGGGTATATTTGTAGGAAAAGTTCTCTAAACCGTCGATATAAAGACCATGTAGGTCCTCAGTGCCCAAATTTGTTATGGTAAGAGTGACCACCTGCTGCCAGGAATAGCCCTCAACTTTGGTGTCGAATTTGACCCTTTTGACCTCGTTTATGCCTGTTTTGGGGTTGGTTTCAGTGTCCACAGTGTCACCGAACTGTTCATAGGTGAGAGAGAGACCCTCCAGCGGATCGATCTCGGGGGTGTTCTCCTCCTGCTTCTGGACCCGGACCTTCACCTTCTCGTCGTCATTGGGATTCTCCACAGTGCCGTAACCACTATAAATATAGTTTCCGGCAAAGGGCTCGCCGGCATCGCCATCAACGGCTTCGCCGAAGATGGTGACAGGCAGGGTGGCGCCGGAGGCGGCAGTCATGGTGGTGTCATGCTGGGCGGCCCACTGATCCACCTTGAACTGGCGGATATAGCCGGGCTCGGCGCCGGTGACGGCATCATAGCGGAGGGCCACCCAGTTTTCAGCCTCGGTCTCTCCCCGGCCGGTGTCGATGTCGGGCAGGGTAACAAGGGTAGACAGGGTGCCGTCGGCATAAACACGGAGCAAGCCGGAGCGGTCGCCAGTGAAGTCAAAGTACTTCTTGGGGGAGCCGGAGGTATAGCTCTCGGGGGGCACGGTGTAGCTCTCGATATAGATATTCTGGCGGGGGCGGGAATAGCCCAGGATCCGGTCGGTCCGGGGGTCGCCGGCATGCTCC
Source organism: uncultured Oscillospiraceae bacterium (assembly GCA_950075865.1). Classification (GTDB taxonomy): domain Bacteria; phylum Bacillota; class Clostridia; order Oscillospirales; family Oscillospiraceae; genus Vermiculatibacterium. The sequence continues at coordinate 72,696 of CATMVA010000002.1, forward strand.
TCCAGCTCGGCGCCGAACAATCCGCCCAGGTTGATCTGGCGCTGGAGGGATTCCCGGGCGCCGGCATTGGCTCCGGTGGAGCGGTCGCCGGTGTCGATGGTGATCCGGTAGCCCCACTTGCCGTCGGCCCAGGGCAGGGTCAATCTTACAGGGGTATAGAAGGCACCGGCACCCAAGTCGCCAAACCAGGAAAAGTCAATTTTGGTCCCGTCGGGCTGGTAGAGCTCGATGACATCGTAGACGCTCATATCCAGGTAGCCGTTCTCGTCGTCGGGATCCTTGCAGGCAATCTCGATGATCAGGTTGCCGTCGGCGTCCACAGGCTCGGCCCGCAACTCGAAGAGGTCGGCGCTGAGGGGAGGCACCGAGGGATCGTCATCCACGATGCGGCGGAGGGAGGTCAGGTCATATTTGTCCTCACGGACGGTGAGCCAGGGATAGTCGCGCTCGATCACAGACCTGGCGACACTCGTCTTCAGCTCGTAGTCGGCCTGGTGGACGGTGGGGTCGCCGGGGATGGCGAGGCCCACACGGTCGGTGATGTCATCGTCGTCGAGGGGCCAGTGACGGAGGACGGTGTGGAGGGCGTCCTCCACCTTCACGTCCTCGATGAGGTCGGGGGTCCAGGTGACAGGCAGATCGGGGGTCACGCCGGCGATGGGAGTGACCACACCTGTCCCCGGGGTGGTATTCAGGATCAGGCGGGCCTCCTGGGCCAGCTGGAGGCTGGCGTAGGTGTAGCCAATGTCCCCGATCCGGTTTCGGAAGGTAAGGCTCTGCCGGTCCACCTCCAGCCGTTCCAGCTCCACGGGGGTGACAGTGAGCTTCACCTCCATGGGAACGGGATGAAGCTTCAGCACCGGCTGTCCGGCCAGGGGATCGTCCTCCATGTAGGCGTAAGTTTGTTTGATGTTGTAGACACCCTGCCTCCGGTCATAGGTGAAGACATCTGTCGTACTGTCAGGCAGGGTGAAGTTGTAGACACCGTCACCCATATAGATGCCGGTGACATATGTAGTATCATCCAGCTTCTTTTCCAGGAGATAACCGTTGATGGCGGAAGTGTCCCAGGTGAAGCGGTAGGTGGAACCGTCCACAGTTGTAAACTCCATGCCGCCGCCGGTGGGATCGCCCCAGCGCATGCTGACATCCTCCATAGCGCCGCTGGCCCGGGTGACCCGGATGGTGTCGGCGTAGTTCTGGAGGGTGCGGGCCAAGTCACTGATCTGGCCGTCGGTATAAGCCTGGTAGGAATTGACGGTGAGTTCCTTACGGACCACCTCGGCGTCCAGGATGGCATCGACGAAGTCGAAGTGGAGGTCACAGTAGAGATTCTGGGGGGTCAGGTTCACCGGCCGCCAAGCGGGACTTGGTGGACGTGTATTGGGATAGTATCGGTAATAGCTCATACTGTAGTCGCTGCTTCCGGACTTCTGGTTGATCCGCAACAGCCGATTCAGGCCCTCTCCATCGCTTCCCTTCACGATTCCATCGGTATCATCAAAGAGACGGATAATATCAGCCACTTTATCCTTCTCGACATAGAAGCTGAAGGTACCCAAGGTCACCGGGCCATCACTTACATCAATATAGTTTCCGTATGTCTGCCGACTATCTTTCAGCAGTCCGATATGGCCCCCGTCTTCCAGATTGGAGGCAAGATTCTGCTCCACGGTCAAGCTCAAATTCATGGTCTGGCTCTCATGCACGGTGGCCGCTGAGCTACCCATGGCTTCCGGCGTGCTGCCGTCCGGGATGATCTTCCAGACGAAGGGGTCGGCGGGCACATGGGAACCATCCTCGTCTACAGTCCAGTAGAGATCCTCGTCGGTGTGGAAGAACAGATGGGTCAGATTCTCCGCGGAGGACAAACCGGACTGGGCCGCATTGGTATACGGCTCATTGGTCTCCCAGTCGGAAGGCACAAGATAGTAATTGTTAAAGGCCAGGCCCACGGATATATCTTTGATCTTCGTAATATCCATGGTGGGATCGCCCTTAATAGACAAAGAGACCAAGCCCTGGACGGTAGGGGTGTCCCCCACTCCGTCATCGTCGGTATCCTTCATAACCGTACGCAGCTCCATGCCGGAGATATAAATAGTGGGGGTAGTGTCATCAGCCACCACGGCCACAATGGCAGTCAGGATGGATGTGACCATGAGCATGCTCAACACGCCCGAGAGCATCCGACGGCCCACCGAACTCAACTTTTTCATGGTCACACCTCCTCTCTATCTAAAAATGAGCGCAAGGATACACTTTACATAATTATACATATACATGATACTACTTGAAATAACAAATGTCAAGGCAAAACACCTTGCAATTCCAGAGTTTTTGACAAAAAAGCAAAAGATTCTCCCCTGCCAGTGACCCGGCAGGGGAGAATCTTTCGGACTTATTTCAGCGCTTTAGGTCAGGGTGTGACCGGGGCCACATAGCGCTGCAGGATCACCCGCCAGTCGGCAGGGCCCTTCAGGTTGTTGTAGTAGTACCAACCCAGGACGGACTGGCCGCGGGCGGCCAGGAGCTGGGCCCGGTCGTCGCTACCCACCAGACCATCCCGGTTATAGTCCAGATACCTGATGTCTCTGGGCGTTCCGGTGATGGCCAGGGTGGCCATGAAGAAGGCAAACCGCTCCTCCACCGAGGCGCTGAAGAGGGCTACGGAGATCTCCTCCAGGACCAGCTCCTCCTCGCTCTTCTCGGGCTCGTAGATCTCGATGGGCCCGGTGGGCATCTCGGGCTCAGTGGGCTCCTCGGGCTCAGTGGGCTCCTCGGGCTCAGTGGGCTCCTCGG
>CATMVA010000002.1:75597-189052 GCA_950075865.1 uncultured Oscillospiraceae bacterium
GGCTCGGTGACGTCGGGCGTCTCGGGCTCGGTGACGTCGGGCGTCTCGGGCTCGGTCGTGTCGGGCACCTCAGGCTCAATGGGCTCAGCCACATCGGGCAGGCCGTTGGTGGCTGTACCGGCGGAGGGGCCGATGGGCGCGCCGGGCGTGGAGTCCACCACGGTCTTATTGAGCAGGTCGGTGGGATCGGGGGTACCGGCCAAGGTGCCGCCGTTGGCGGGCACGCAGAAGCTACCGATCAGGTAGTAGACCCGGACGCCCTCCAGCAGATTGTCGTTGATGAAGGAAACGTAGAGGTAACCGTACTGCATGCCGGCCGGGACACTCAGGCGGCCGCCGGGCATGACCACCTTGGCACCGGTGGGATCGGAGGCATCCACGAAGGAGAACTGGGCGTTGTAGAGGTCGATCTCCTCACCCGCGTTGGGGGTGTAGATCTTGTCGCCATTGGCGTCGAAGTAGACGTTCCAGCTATTGCCGGCAAAGCCCACATAGTCGCCGTCGTTCAAGGTGAATCTCCGGTCAACCGGGAAGTCGCCGTAGAGGCCGGTCTGGACCAAGATCTCCATACGGTAGAGGTCCTGGAAGGTACCCTCGTACTTGGTGGCCAGGTCGCCGAAGTCCTTGGCGTCCCAGTCGTCCACCACGCCGTCGCCGTTGGCGTCGCCCACACCCAGAAGGACTGTGTAGAACTGGTACTCGGCCTCGTACCCGGTGAGGGACAGGACCACGTTATCCTCCACATAATCCAGGTAGCCGGGGGTGTGGACCACCACCATGTAGGTGCCGGGCACCTTGCCCTCGTCACCGCCGATGTAGGCGGAGTTCAGGATGTCCTCGGGGGTGATGTGGTAGGTGCCGGTGTCGGTGGCCGGGTTCTCCACGGTCTGGGTGGTGAGGACCTCCTCCAGGAGGCCGGAGCGCACCATCAGGTTGAACATCTCGGTGTAGGTCTCGCTGCCGGTGAGGGTGATGCCCAGGGAGGCGGCCAGAGTGGGATCAGCCAGAAGGATGGCGTACATCTCGTCCACCGTGTTGTAGTACATGTCGTTGCCAGTGGCCATGTCGCTGCTCTTCTTATAGAGAGTCACGTCGGCCAGGTTCTGCTCCACGCCGATGACCTCGCCCTTCAGGTGGGTCCGGAAGGTGAGCTTGCCGTCGCCGGGATGGCGGTAGACCGTGATGACGTAGACGCCCTGCTTGCCGGTCTCCACCTCGGTGACCGTGACCAGGAACCGCTGGCTGCCGTTCATCTTGCTGGCATCCAGGAGCATGTTAGCGTGGAGGGTCAGGTTCCCATCCCCGTCCTGCTCGGCGGTGGCGGTGACGGCGTAGGAGGTGTCGGTCTTCGGGTTGCCATCATCCTCCAGCTCCAGGTTGCCCAGGTCGTCGTAGACCAGCTGGGCGTACTGGGTGTGGTAGGTGGTATCCATCTCCTTGATGTTGACGGTGTAGCCCTTCTCCACCTTGGCATTGATCTCCAGGTAGGTGTCCAGGGTGTCCACGGCCACATCGTAGTAGGCGATGTCGCCCTCGAAGCCCCAGTCGGTCTTCCAGTCGTCGAAGCCATTGGTGTGGTACCGGTCAGGATCGGGCATTTCGTCCTTCTTCCACACGGTCCAGCCGGTCGTCTCCGGATCCACACCGTCGGGAGCAAGCTCGCTGGTGCCGGGCTCGCGCCACATGACCTCGAAGTTGTCGCTCTCCTCGGTGTCGGTAGTCCACAGGTCGAGGAGCTTGGCCTCGTTCACCCGCTTGATGTAGATGACGTAGGTGCACTCGCCCGCGCCTGTATCTCCGGCGGGAGGCATGATGTGGACGAAGAGGACGCTGTAGTCCCGGTCATCGTCGGACAGCGGGATGGTGATGTAGGACGGGATGCCGTTGGTGGGATACGGAGTGGCGGGATAGTTCACCAAGTTGTCGGTGTAGTCCACGCCGTTGTAGGTGATCATCACGCCGTCGGTGTTGGCGATGGCCACGGCGGGCACGTTGACGGTGACGAACTTGTCGCTGATGGGCACCTCGGCCAGGTAGTAGAAAGTATCCTGGGCGAAGCCGATGAGGCTGGTGTCCGTGGTGTCCACATTCAGGTTGCCGGCGGTGGTCTTGTAGAGCGGGCGCAGCCGGCTGACATCGCTGGTCAGGGAGGCCGTGGTGGACTCATCGTGGGTCGCGCCGCTGTGGAGGATCATATCCAGAGCGTGACGGTCACTGTCGGTCCGCTCGCCCCGGACCACCCAGACGTAGTAGTCGGCGGTCTTGCCGTCGGCCTTGCCGGTGATGGTCACCTTGAACAGGGTCTTGAAGTCCTCGGTCAGGAAGTAGTCGCTGCCGAAGAAGAGTTCCTTCCGGAAGCCGGTCTCCTCGCTGTACAGCGGACCGTTGAAGGTGCTGTAGGTGGGCTCGCCGGCGCGGGTGGGCACCCAGGTAAGGGTGACATCCTCGTTCTCCCGGTCAAAGCGGACACCCAGCCACATGCGGTTGTCGTCGTAGTCCAGGACCACCTTGTAGCTGGTCCACATCTCCTCGTAGTCCACCATGGGATCGCCGTTATTGTCCAGACGCAGGTTGTCGTCCGAGGGATCGGTCGAGTCCTTCAGGTGGATCAGGTCCCGCTCATTGGGATCGGCCACATCGGGATCGTAGGGACCGGGCTCGGGCTGGTAGGGCACCAGGTCGTCCAGAGTGATCTCGGGGATGTCGTAGGGGGTGCGTTCCATGTGGATGGTGTAGGCCCCCTTGTGGAGCTTGCCGCTGTTGTCGAGGTAATGGATGGTGACCACCACGTCGAAGTAGCGGACATCCCTGTGGACGGTCTCAGAAACGGTCTCGGTCTCGTAGATCGGGTCACCGTTCTCGTCGAACATGGGGTTGCCGTCATCGTCCTTCTTGGGCACCGGGTTACCATCGGCATCCTTCTTGATCTTCTCGACGGTCTCAATGGTGTCGTAGCCGGTGAGCAGGTCCTGACGGAAGATAGCCTCGAAGTAGCTCATGGCCGAGGTGGCGCCGGTGGCGTCGGTGAGAATGGTACCGGTACCGAGGCCATTCGTGCCCACGCCGGTGTTCAGCTGGCTGACGCCGGCGGCGTCCTTGCTGAGGTCCTCCACCTTGACGGAGGCGCCGAAGGCATCCAGGATCTCGGTGTCGGTGTCGTCGTAGAACTTGGTGATCTCCATGGAGATCTGGGCACTGTACTGCTCGTATTCGCCTCTGGCCCAGACGGTGAACTCATCCTCGCTCTGAACCACCTGGCCGGTGTAGTTCCGGATGGGCGGGTCGAAGGTCTCGTTCAGGTGGGCGCTGTTCTTCACGCCCAGGTCGGTGAGGATGGGACCGTCGGTGTAGTAGACCGTCAGGTGGTACTCGTTGACCAGCTCGTAGCCGCTTTCGGCGAAGCGGGTCACACGGAAGGTGACGGTGGTACGGGCACCCTCCTCCACCACCTGCTTGAGCTCGCCGTCCACCAGCTTCTCCACCGTCGGGAAGCGGATCTCCACGAAGCCCTTGCTCTCGGTCATGGCGATGCGGTTGCCCTCAGAGTCGAAGATCTCCAGGTGGTCGCCCGGGGTCATGGCCTCGGCGCGGACCCAGAATTTCTCCTGCTTGGCGGTGGCCACATAGTTGAACTGGTCGGGCATGAAGACCGTGAGGATGTTGCCGTCGTCCCGGATGGCGGGCGCGCTCTCGGCCAGGAAGATACCGGCCATGCGGAGGAGCGGGCCATAGATGTTCGTGGTGGTGCCATCGGCGTGAGAGATCTTGATGGGATCAGGCGAGCGGTCCACGATGGGCTGGCCATTCTCGTCCCTGACGTAGTCGCCGTTGCCGTCGATCCGGTACTGGTACTCGTGCTCGGGACGGTCGTAGTCAAAGGCGTGGATGACGTGGGTCTGGATGAGCACGCCGTCCGCGTCGAAGACCTTGACGTCAAACCGGTCCTCGTAGGTGTTCATGGGCACGCCGGAGACGGTCTTGTAGAAGGTCTTGGGATCGTACCGCTTGTAGCCCTTGTCGGGATCGGACTCGTCCACCAGGACGAAGGCGCCCTGGCTGCTCTCCACATAGTTCTCGAAGCGCTCGTAGGTGGCGTAGCCTGTGGCCAGGTCGGCGCGGTTGACCACCACGTACTCGCCAGAGCCGGGATCCAGACGGTAGACATCCTTGTCCGCCGGGATGGCGGTGGGATCCTTGGCCACGTAGCTGATCATCTTGTTGTAGCGCTGCTGGACCGGGCCGATCACCTCGGTGTACCGGGCGATGTAGGTGGCTACCATGTACTCGTTGCCCAGGGAGCCGGCCACGGTGGTCAGGCTACCGCCGTCCCACTCGGCCTTCCAGCCGTTGACGGTGACTTCGCTGGTGGGCACGTACTTGCCGTTCTCGTCCTCCCGGACCTTGGTGATGACACGGATCTTCATCTCCACGGTGACGTCGCCGTTCATGTTCATCTCCACGGTGCTCTCGTCACTGGTACGGTCGAAGTGATAGGCGGGATCCACCGTACCGGTGGGCAGGCTCACCTGGATATCCTGGAGCCACTCGTTGCTCACCACGTTGTCGCTCTCCACGAAGGTGATGGAGTAACGCTGGTGAACATCCCGGACGGGATCCTCCACCACGATGAAGACCACGTTGGTGGCTTTCAGGAAGTAGTAGTTGACATTGGCCTGGGCATGGAAGGGCACACCCACGATGCCGGACGGGTCGGCCTTCAGGTCGGCGAAGGTCACGCCGGCGGGCAGGTAGGCGTAATAGTTGAGCACCCGCGGGGCGAAGCCAGTGGCGGCGTTGACCACCTTGTTGACGGTGGCGGGCTTGGTGAGCTGCGGGCCGTCGGTGGGATAGAGCTCCAGCCGAGCTCCGCCGGGCACGGTGACGATCAGGTCGCTGAGGTCCATGCTGATGCCGGTTTCGGACAGACGGTCGATGACCAGGGTGTACATATCCTGGTAGTAGGCCACACCGTCGGGACGCTCATCGTAGACAAAGATGTCGTAGATGCTGTGGCCCACGGGCAGGTTGGACACATGAAGCCGGGCGATGGTCTGCTGCGGCACCACGGTGGCCAGGGCCGAGGTGATCTTGGTGCTGGACACACCCTGGATGATGCCGTCCTTACCCAGGATCTCCTTGGCGTAGGCGGTGATATCCAGCTCGGTCACGTCCCAGGGCACGGTCACGTAATACTGCTTGTGGTTCTCCTGGAAGGAGGTGGACATGGTGCCCTCGCTGACCGTAATCTGCTCCAGGGTAACGGGCTTATAGTTCTTGGGCAGACGGACGATGTTGATGATGACCCGGTCCCTGGTATCGCTGGGCGTACCGTCGGGATTCAGGCCCTGGGCCTCGATCTCCACCACATTCTCCATGCCCTCGCTGAGGTAGATGTACATGGGATCCTGCTTGTCGGTGTACTCCTTGCCATACTGGTCATAGTAGTGCTCAGAGTAGCCGCCCTCCAGGTCGGTACGGGTCACAGGAGTGTTGGTATCCACCAGAACGCCGTTGATCCACAGGCGGGAGGCGTTCTCGGCCATGGCGCTGACATCCACCCGGTCGATCTCGTTCTTCACCACCAGATAGTAGAACCGGATGTAGGTGGTGAACGCAAGATCCAGGTCCTCGAACTCGGTCCGGATACCGGTGCCGTCATCGATGGTGGCAAGGCCGGTCAGGCCGGCGGCGGTGATGAGAGGCTTGGTGTAGTTCTCATCGGTGGTCTCGGGACCCATACGGTTGATGACCACGGTGTAGAACTTGCTCTTGCCCGCGCCGCTCTCGGAGGCGTTCTTGATCTCCACCACGACCACGTTGTCGCCCACCAGGAGGTTGTTGACCTCGCTGGTATTGTCGGCGGACAGGGGGTGGTTGTTGACCGTGACGGTATGGCGGCCATCCTCCAGCACGCTGCCGTCCTCACCCAGAATCTGGAAGGCGGCATCCACGAACATCTTGACGCTGGTGACCTCGTAGGGCACCTGGACGAAGTAATAGTTGAAGTCCGTGTTGAAGTTGGGCGTCATCTTGTAGGGCACGTCCTTCAGGTCGGTGACCTTCAGGAGGGTGCTCTCCCGGACATCGGTGATGGGGCCCTGGTCGGTGGCATCCACATGGATGGTGAGCAGGTACTCCTTGGTGGTGACCACCTCAGTCATCCTGTAGCCAGTGGCGCTGGAGGTGTCTTCGATCCGGTTGCCGTTCACATCCAGCTCGTAGGTCTCGCCCGTCACCTGGGAGATGAAGAGGACCTCATAGGTGGAGCCGGGCTTCAGATCGGAGAGCTGGTAGGCGTCGTAGGTCAGAGCGTCCACCTTCTTCAGGGGCATGGCTGCGCTCTTGACCCCGTCCTGGGTAACCACCACCTGCATGGTACCTCTGGGCGACTCCTCAGGCCGCTGAGTGGGCGTCAGGTAGAGAATGGATTTACCGTCGACAGTCCGCATCAGATCCTCGTAGCTGATGTTCATGAAGTAGTTGACCCGATCGTAATTCCAGACCGGCGTCAGACTTCCCACCGTGACGGGCACGATGGTGCCAGGCTCGCCGTGGGCGGACCGGTTCATGACATGGCCCATGGTGATGATGTCGGCCGTGTCGTCCCGGAGCCCGAAGGGATCGTCCTTCAGGTCCTGATCGCCCCGGTTGAGCTCCACAATGTACACGTGGCGGGAGTTCTTGGACGCGGTGCCATCGTTCTTCTCGGCCGTCATGGTCACGGTGACCAGGTTCTCGCCCCGGAGGAGCCGGAGGACCTTCGCCTCGTCGCTGCTCAGGGTGGCAGAGCTACCCTCGAAGAGGTCCCGGCCGCCGGTGGTGCGGATCCGGATGTTCTTGACGTGGTAGTTGTCGGCCGCCTGGGCCAGGAAGCTGACAGCCTCCTCGGCCGAGGGCACGGACACGAAGTAGGTGTAGACCTCGGGGTCGAAGGCAGGAACTGTGGGCTCGCTGAACTTCAGGTCTTCCAGCAGGCTGCCCACCTGGTTCGCCGTGCTGCTGTCGGCATCCTCGTCAACTACATTGGTGGTATCGCAGTAGATAGCCAGGGAGGCGTAGCGGCGCTGTTCGGCATGGCCGCTGTCATTGTTCCGGGTCAGCAGCTCCAGCACGTACCAGTTGTAGTCCTCGGACAGGATCAGCTCGATGCCCTCCCGGAGCTTCTGGACCGCAACAGGAGTCGCCACGGGCTTGCCGGAGGCGTCGAAGTTGTTCAGGTCGTAGAGGTAATACTCGTAGCTCTTGCCGGCAGGTGCGTTAGTGTAAGCCACATCAGTGAACAGCTTCACCTGGTTGCTGCCCGTCACCACCGAATAGAAGTTGTCATCGGCGGGATGCTCATCCACCTTACGGATGATCTCAATGCCCTCGTTGGTGGTGTCCTTCAGGGCGGCATCCAGCTTCATCTCCTGGAGGATGGGCGTCTCAAAGCGTTCGTCCCCATTGATGTTGGTGAAGGGAGTCTCGTTGAGGAAGATGTGGATCTTGTAGGTGGTGGCGTAGTAGCTGGCCGTACCGCTGTCGTTGTAGAGCACGGTGATCTCCACCGTGTAGCTCTGGCCGGTCTTCAGGCTCGCAGGCAGGTCGATGTAAGGCTTGTTGACCTTGAGACTCACGTTGGAAATGGGAAGGCCGGTGACATCATCGTCTACATAGTTCCCGGCGGAATCCCGGATACTGTAAGTGATGATGTAATTACAGGTGGCCTGGTCCTCGGGACGGATAGGATAGGTCACGGGGATCAGGGTGATCCGGCTGTGGGCGTTCTCCTTCAGGCGGCCAGCGTCCACGTTCATGTAGTAATTGGTGAGCTCGGGGTCAAACACGGGCGAGAAGTCACGCCACAGGCCATGGTCTCCCCCATCCCAGTCGTAGATCAACTGGATGTCCTGGAGCCGGGATACCTTGTCGGCGGTCCGGTTGTTGATGTAAATGTCGTAGTACCGGATGTGGCGCTCGTCGGCCGAGATGACCTCGATCCGCAGGCAGTTCTCGTTGCCCGGACGCAGGATCACATTCTTCAGAGGCTCGCCGGTATTCAGGGAGTCATCTGTATTGGTGAAGTCGTCGATGGTCCGGACGATGCCGTCACCCTGGTCGGGCAGGATGATGTTGATGGTGGCACCATCAACCGCGTCGATCTTGGAGAAGTCGATCATGCCGGAGCCGTCGGTCACATCCACATGGTAAGTGGTCGTGGTGGGACCGTTGGGATCGGGCACAAAGTCGGGAACCAGATCCAGCACCGGATTGGGCGCGGCGTGCCCGACGGCCTCCAGCTGAGTTAGGTAGGCCGCGCTGCTCTTCTTATAGATGTGGAGCTTGAAGTTCTGGATCTCGGGTCTGTCGGCAGCAGGTACCGAATTGTCGTAGGCGATCTGAATGTTGATCTCGGTATACTCGGCGTTGTTGTCCAGGGCGACGGGTAGCTTGCTGTCGAACTCCTGGGCAGAGTCGTCATTCCGGTGGTTGGCCAGCAGGCTGCCGAAGGCCACAGTCTGGGCTTTGGCCAGAAGATCATTCAGATACGGCGCCAGGGTCTGGGCACGCAGGTAGACCTGGGTGGCATCCTCGGGCACGTAAGCGATGAAGGCGCCCTTCACGTTCGGGTCTTCCTTCCAGGGCTCATTCTGATCGAAGGAGGCCCGGATGGCGGTGACGTCGAACTTGTTCTCATCCGGGTTGACCAGGATGTTGAGCATGTCCCGGTTACTGGCGTCCAGGGACACCTGGAAGTACCGGTAGACCTTCCGTACGGTACTGATGGTGTAGCCGCCGTGCTCCAGCTCGGCGATGGTGCTCTCCAGGCTTTCGGTGATCCGGATCTCGGGAGTCACACCATCCCACAGAGCCACGCAGGTGTAGGTCTCCTCCAGCTTGGTGCTGGTGCCGTCCGCCGCGTTGGTGATCGTGACCACGGTCCAGGTGTCGCCCACATGGACGTCGTTGGGATCGGGCGCTTCCACGGCAGTGTCGGGATCATACTTGGGAACGCCGGACTCGGGCGTGCTGTACTGGGCCACGCTGGTATAGGTGCCCTCGGCACGGATCACACCGTGGGTGGTGACGGTCACTTCATCCTTGGTATCGGGCAGGGGATCAATGTACCAGCCGTCGATATCCGGGTAGGCGTAGGTCAGGTAGTTGGTGCCCGAGATGTAGTCGGAGACGGTGTACTGACGGGCAGCGCTGAAGCTGCCAGGCACACCCGCGTCATGCTTGTACATGGTGAGCTGGACCTTCACGTTCTGGTCATTGTTGGGCTTGACGGCGATGTAGGGACGGGCCGCCTTGGCCTCGTCGCTGTTGCCCATAACGAAGGCGCTGTAGCTGCTGGCATTGACACGGTTCATGTCGGTGTAGCGCACGTTGGAGGGCTTCTCGCTGGAGGTCTCGTTGGCGATGCGCACGTACTCCAGCGTCAGGTCGGGCTTCTCATGCTTGACGTTGATGTAGTAGTTGGCCAGGGCGCTGCCGTCCTCCGCCTTGACGATGACGGCGAAGCGGGTCATCTCGTTCTCCAGCATGTAATTCTCGCTGACGTAGGTGATGTCGCTCTTTTGGCCCTGGACCTCGCCGGTGGGCGCGTAGCGGACCACAGTGACGATGGTGCCGGAACCCTCGTGACGGTGGTGGGCCATACCGAAGACAGTCACGTCGTCCACGGCGTAGCTGATGGTGTAGTTCCGAACCGGGTACAGGGTACCGTTGATGTCCATCTGATCCTCGGACTCCCAGCGGTAGCCCAGGATGCCCCAGTCGTCCAGACGGGTATCGTTGGACAGCTCGTGGTAGCGGACGTGGTAGACCTCCTCGTAGTCATAGGTCTTGGTGGGATCGTCGGCATCGGGGAAGTTCACATGGAGCTTCACGGGGATATCATAGACATCCTCATCGGTAAGATCCAGTCCGCTCAGGCCGATCAACTGGTAGTTGTAGTTGCTTGCCGGGCCCTGGATGGACTGCTTGGCGCCTCCCTCACCGATGGAGATACTGACCTCCAGCTGAGCCATCAGGTTCTTGGCATCCTCGGTGGCCTTCAGGTCGGCGTCGGGATCGCCCAAGGCCTCGTAGTAGCCCTGGCGGTTGTTCTTATAGTAGGCCTCCATCTCGTCCAGGAAGCGGTTGTAGCTGTCGTAGGCATCGCCCTGGACCACGATATCGTTCAGCGTCCTCTTGCCGTCCTCCCCTGTGGTGGGCTTCACCTTGACCACATAGTCCTTCACGGCGGGGGTGTAGGTCTTGTCCAGAGGCAGCTCCTCCACCTTGCCCGGGAAGTCCTCGGTGTAGGCGTTCAGGTCATCCAGCTGGATGGCGATATTCAGCAGGTGGATCTTCACCATGTAGGTGCGGACCACGCCGTCCACGGTGACGTCGATGGCCAGGAGGTTGTTGTCGTCCTGGTCGTTCAGGCTGGTGATCTGGGTGGTCAGGATGCTGCCCGCGGCACGGACGTAGAACTTGTCGTCAGTCTCGGGCACGGTGCCGTTCATCTTCAGCTGGGGCGGCATGGAGGTGTCGTACACGTTGTACTCGGTACGACGGACCTCGATGGTGCCGGTGGTTGCGGTGGTGCTGACCTCCAGGGAGGCGGTACGGCCCACGTCGAAGACGATGGCGGTGCCGGTGAGAACGCCGTTCTCACCCATGTTCAGGGCCACGTTCTTGCCGTCCACGCGGATGTAGTTCAGGTACTCGTCCACGGCGTTCTTACGGATGACCGCAGTCCAGAGTTCCTCCTTGCCGGCGGCGCGGACGGTGACGGGTACCCGGGTCTCGTCGCCCAGCAGGACCACGTTGTGGTTGGTGAACTCCTCGCCGTCGTTGGAGACGGTGCCGCTCTCGTCCGCGATGCCCAGGCCAATGGCTGCGCTGGCGCTGAGGCCCAGCTGCTGACGCTTGGCCGCGATGTCCTGGAAGGAAGCGCTCATCTCCACCTGCGGCGTGTTGGCCGGGAAGACATACTCCTTGAAGATAATGCAGTCATTGAGACGCTGCTCAAAGTTCACGTCCCGCTCGTCCAGACGGTACAGCAAGCCGGTCTCCTCGTTGTCGTTTCCGATGCTCAGGTAATAGTAGTAACCGTCGATGGTATTGCCCTTGACATAGGCCTTCTCGTCATCGGCAAGCTGCTGGACATAGTGGAACTCCTGACCGTTGTTGGTCTGGACCAGGAGCATCTTCTCTCCCTGGACCTTCACGATCAAATCGCTGAGGTTCACCTTGCGCTGGCTGATATCCACCTCGTAAGTCTGGGTCTGGATGGGCAGACCAGTCTCGGGATCCCGGTCGGCGGTGAAGACCCGGATCTCCAGAGGCACATTGGGACGGTCGTGGGGGATGAGGACCTGAACGGTCAGGTAGTTATCCGAGCCCTTGCTCTGCAGGGAGATGACCTGCACCCCGTCCTTGGCTGTGGGCTTGCCTCCGGCAGATTCTTCCGACGGGATGGGCTTGCCGTCAGCATCCAGCATCAGCGGGAAGTCGTTGTTGGGAGAATCCTCATTATAGGCGTAGGCCAGGAAGGTGTTGTTCCCCTTGTCCCTCAGTTCGATACGGCCCATCTCGCTGGTGGCCTCCATGTAGAGGGTCACGATAGAATCGGACCAGGTACCGTCGGGATTCCGCAGGTTGATCACGTCACCCACGTAGACATTGCCCTGCTGGGACAGGCGCTTGTCGGTGGCACCCTCGCCCTCGCCGGTGCGCAGGCGGACCTGCTCCAGGGCCACGTTGACCAGGCTGTTGCGGAGGATCACATAGTAGTCGGTGAACAGGCCGTTGGGGGCCTCCACGCGTACGGGGATACGCCGCTCGCTGAGACGGCCCACGTTGATAGGCGTCGGCGAGTAGTAGGTGTTGCTGGCGTCACCGGGCTTCACATTGGTCTCATACACGCCGTCTATGTCCAGGTCCACCTTCACGATGGAGGTGGGATCGTCGGCCTTCAGCCAGAGCTTGGTGGTGACCGTGTTGATGGGCAGGTCGATGACGAAGACGCTCTTATTCTCGATCATGCCCTTCTCTTCGCCTTCCACGTCCCGGCCGGCGCTGGAGGTGTTGACCACAGTGTTCTCCACGGCCCAGGCCTCGTCCAGACGGGTGTTCTGGGACTCGCGGGTCACGGTCAGGTGGTAGATGCGGGTGTTGCTCTCGTTCTCGTCGCCGGGCCTCACGCCGGCCATGGTCACCTTGAAGTAGAACTCGGCTCTGGTATCAGTACCGATGGTGGGCGTGCAGAAGGCGCTACCGGTGCCGCTACCCAGGGAGACGCCGGGATTCACAGGATCGGGTCCGTAGATTTCCACCTGGCTGGACCTTACTGCCGCAAGGCCGTTCAGATAGAAGTTGAGCATGCCGCTGCTGATCTCGACCTTCCGCTCATAGATGGTGATGTTGTCGAAGCTGCCCCAGCTGCCCAAGCGGGTGGGCGGCGTGGAGACCTGGGCGATCCTGACGCCAGCGATGTCGTTGGCATCCCGGGCCAAGCGAATGGTCAGGTCCAGATCCAAGGGGTTATCCTTGCGGGTAATCTTCACGAGCACGACCTTGATCTGGGCGGGCAGGTGGTCGTCAGCCGTGCCGTCGCCGTCCAGATCCACGGTGTAGCCATCCTCAGACCCCAGGAAAACGGGATAGAAGATGGGCTCATCCAGATCCATGGGCAGGTACAGCTCATCGCCGGCCGCCACGCTCCGGGTGTCGGTGCCCTTGCTGAAGGTAAGCAGGTCGTGGACATCCACATACTCGGAGCGCTGGGCCACCTGGGCGTAGATGTCGGCGGTGTGCATGCTGGAGGGCACATCGGCCTGGTAGACCGAGACGCTGTTGAAGATCACGTAACTGCGATGCTCAGGGTTGGTATCCCCGGCAGGAGACAGGTAGATCCGGCCGTCGGCATCCTGGCTGACCACGATGTTGTCCCGAAGCTGCTCGGTCAGGATGTTGCCGGGCAGGTAATCGCCAGCAACCCAGGCGCCGGGCGCGACGGTGCCGGGATAGAGCTTCTCGATGGAGCTCATGATGCTCTGGAGGGCATCGTCCTCCTCCACCATCAGGTAATTCCGGCCGGTGCCGTCGTCCTTCACGGTCAGCTGGAGCTGGACAGGCTGGTTGTTGGCATCCATCATCTGGGTAGCCAGGCTGTCGTTGACCTTGATCTGGTTGAGCTCCAGCATATCGTCCCGGCGCTCCAGGATCAGGGTGTAGGTCAGCTTCTTACTGTCGCCCAGAACGCTGCTGACCTCCACCTGGTACTCGGTGGTCTTGGCGTTGGGGGCCAGAGGCAGGGTCACATAGCCGGTGTGCTGGACAAAGCCCACGTTGCCATAAACCGGGTCGTCAGCGGAGTGGTCAATGTAACCCCAGCCGCTGGGAACGCCGTCCACGGTGAAGCCGGCGATGGGATCGGTGACCTGGAAGGCATTGTTCTCATAGATGGCCACCACATTGCCCTGCTTATCCAGGACACGGATGTAGGCGGTATCGGCAGAGGTCCGCAGGCCCACATCCACCTCGCTGGAGGTGGGAGCCACAGACATGGTGATCAGACGGTCGCTGCCGATGGGACGGGCGTCCCAGTCGGTGGGCGTGTTCAAACCACCCTGGTCGCCGGCGATACGGACCTGGCTCAGGCTGCGGTCCATGGGCGCCTCGGTCAGGTTGATGATATAGAGCTTGCCGGCGGTGGTAAAGGTGGGCTTGGAGGCGGGCAGACCGTCGGACTGGTTGAGCACATGGACAAAGATCTGCCTGGTGTTGCCGGTGAAGGAGCCCACCGTGAGCTGCTGGGTCCCCTGGGCGTAATCCCGGAAGCCGGTGCCGTTGCTCCAGTTGATGCTGGTGGAGATGGCCACCCAGTTGTCGGGATCCTCGGTCTTCACAGTGATCTGGAGACCGGGGTTATCAGCGCTGATCACAGCGGTGAAGATGTAGGGGATCTGGTCGCCGTAGGAATCCAGCACCAGGTTGCCCGAAGCGTCGGTGGCCAGCTCGGTCACCTTCACATTGGCGGGATACTTGGTGTAGTCGGTGCCACGGTCGTAGACCCAGATGCCGTAGGTCTCCTCCATCACGTTGATGGGAGTCTCAGCCTTGTGGTCAGCCTCATCCTTCACCTCAGGAGCGGTGTTCTTTCTCCAGAAGTCGGGATCCTCCAGACGGCCGATGAGCTCGTCGGTGTCGGTGGTGTTGTACAGTTCAAACACGGCGTAGGTCACGTGACCCTCGTCGTAAGGCTCTATACTATCCGCCGCAGTCACCTTGACGTAGACCCGGACGCAGACCTGGCCGACTGCATCGGTGCCAACCACGCTCCTGAGGGCGGAGAGGGAAGCGGTCGTCTGGCCCAGGGACGCTCTGTAGTTGGTGTTGGGACGGCCAGGAAGAGGCACGATGGGCGTAGTCCAGCGGTTCGTCTGCTTATTGTAGATCTGGGCCTGGGCCGGAGACCGCTTGTCCGTGGCCTCCAGGAGCACTGTAACGGTGCCGCTCGTCATCTTCTCGTTCAGGAAGCCGTGGTAGATAATGAACTCGGCTCCATCAGCGTAGAGGGCCTTCTCGGCATCGGTCATGAGCAGCGAGTCATAAGCGGCCTGGGCCTCCGCCGTGGCGGTGGGATCCTTCTTCAGAATGGCTCTGCGGGCATCGTCGGCCATCTTGTCATAGCGGG
This sequence comes from uncultured Oscillospiraceae bacterium, assembly GCA_950075865.1. Classification (GTDB taxonomy): domain Bacteria; phylum Bacillota; class Clostridia; order Oscillospirales; family Oscillospiraceae; genus Vermiculatibacterium. The sequence goes on from CATMVA010000002.1 coordinate 90,269, forward strand.
CCTGGGCAGCGGCCAGATCCAAAGCGGGCTCAGCGGTCTTCACCGCATTGATGTTCCGCGCTCCGGTTCCGCTGTACTGGATGAAGTCGATACTGCTGTCGGCGGGCAGAGTCCGGACATGGATGGTATAGGTCACGGCCAGTTCGGTCTTGCCGCTCTCGGGGATGACGGTGACCTGGAAGGAGGTCTCGCCGTCGGCGTCCAGAGCGGGCACCTTAATGGAGACCGGCTTTCCGTTGGGATCCAAAGTCTCGCCCACATAACGCTGGCCGTCCAGAACCAGGACCATCTTCCGGGCGCCGGTCACATTCCGCTCGCTCATCAGATCCACGTTGTCCAGCCAGGTCTGACCGTCCACCACGCGGATGTGGCTGTTGCTGATGGTCACGTCGTACACAAGACCGGTAGTATCGCCCTTGATGGGGCTGAGCTGCTTGTTGCCGATGAGCGAACCCTCGGCCTTCAGGGCATTGTCCAGCTCAAACTGGTCGGCCACATAAGTCACGTCCAGCTCGGCGGCATCGCTGGTGGAGTACAGGGTCACCACATACTTGTCCATCCGGCCCGACTCGGAGGTAGCGGTGATGGTCACCACGCCATAGCTCTTGGTGGTGTCCACGCCGGAGAGATCGAAGTGGTAGTTGCCATTCTTGTTGAACAGACGGTCCAGCTCATCGGTCAAGGCCTTTCCGGTGAAGGACTTGTCAGTCACAGCAGATTCACCGAAGAACTTGACACCGCTGGAGGGCTCCACCACCAGCTCGGTCATGGTGCCGGCAGCCTGCTCCACCAGAGGCCGCAGGGCCAGGTAGAAGTCCGTGTTGTTGTCCACGGTGTAGGTGTACTGGTAGACCGTGACCTTCGGGTCAGTGGTATCCGTCGAGTCGGGGGTCATCACGTTGTCGGGATCCACCAGGGAATCCACCGTGTTGCCCAGGAGCTTGACCTTGGAGCCGTCGTCGTTCTTTCTGGTCACCAGGAGCTGCTCCTCCCGGTAGACCGAGGGCTTGGTGACATCCAGGCCATACTGGGCCAGGATCATGGTGGTGCTGTCGCTCTCCCGATTGAATTCCACCTGACCCACGGCGTAGCCGTCGGCCTCAGGGGTGTTCCAGTCGGTCCACACCAAGCCCAGAGCCTTGACGGCGGGATCCATCTGGGCGTCGGGATCGGTATCGATGGCATCCAGGTAATCCTGATAGAGGCTGATCTGGCCCACATCGTACTCCACCCAAGTGATGTAGGGGTAGACATTGCTCAGGTTCACCGAGTTGCTGTCGTAGCGGTTCTTCAGGACGGTATACAGCTTGGTAAGGGTCATCCGCTCAGCATCCGAGGCGCAGCTGTCCAGCAGAGCCTGAGTGGGCTCCACGGGCTGCTTCAAATATCCGTAGCGGGCCACCAGGGTCACGCCGTCTGTTCCGCTGACGTGGCTGGGCTTCACGGCGATGAACTCGTTGGCGCTGGGCTCGGGCTGGATCCGGACAGTGTACCGGCCATTGGCGTCGGCCGTGGCGGAGAAGGTTTCGGTAGCGGCATCCACCCGGGCCTGCCGGTCCACGATGCGCAGATCCACTTCCTTGAACTCCACGGTGTAGTCTCTGCCTTCGGTCTTCTGGGCCAGGTCCTTGGTGCTCTTGACCCGGATGGTGGCGTTACCGGAGGTGGCCACGTCTTTCTCGGTCTCCTGGCTCACGCTCTCGGTGCCGTTGTTCAGCACGTCCACGTGGGCGGCGGGATCGGTGGCGATACCGGTCAGTTCCTTCACCGAGGTAGTGCCGGCGGGCACGTAGGCGATAAACCTGTCACCGGCGGGATCCTTCTGGGCGGTGACGGTGTAGTCCTTACCGTTGAAGGTGAAGGTGGTCTCCACGCTCTTCAGACTGTTGTCATCGCTCCAGGCGTTGAGCTGGATGTACTCGGTGCTGATACGGCGGTCGCTGGTGTTGGACTCCAGACCCTGGATGAACACGGGCACCAGGGTCAGCGCAGTGGACGCCTTCAGCTGGTTGTTGGGATAGCCGTGGCTCAGGTCAGCAGTGGTGGGCCAGCCCACGGTGGTCCCGTTGCGGGAGATTGTCAGGATGACCCGGTTCTGACCCATGGTGGCGGGATCCACATAGGCCATGTAAACCTGATAGGTCTCGCCGGCGGCGGCCCCGGTAAGGCCCAGATCCGCGCCGGTCATGGTCACGATGTAGTCCACATTCATGGGATCGGTGTCGGGCTCCAGGGTCACCTGGGTCAGGGTCTTGACGGCCCGTGTCACGGTGACCTTGTGGATGAACAGGGTCTTCTCATCGCTGGCCAGGACGGCGATCTCCACCTCGGCGGACTCGGGCTTGGTGCCGTCGGGATTCACCGGGAAGGTCAAATCGGTGCTCACCGAGTTGGGGGCGCCCTTCAGGGCAGCGGCCGTAAAGTCCACGGTGGTGTCGCCCGCCAGGCGGACAGCCACATGGCCGCCGGCACTCTGGGCGGAGACCTTGACGGTGAACTGATTGATGTCCTCCACCACATAGACCGTGCCGGACAGGGTGGACACGCCGCCCACAGTGGTAAAGAGGCTGTGGGTCCGGGTGGTGATATAGTTGGTCTCATCGGCCATGTACTCGTCATAGACCAGGGTGGCATCGGCCCTCAGGCTGGTGTCGCTGTCAGCCTTGGTGATGTCCAGCCAGGAGGTCTCCACAAACTTGGTGGTGCCGAAGCCGGGCACCTGGTCGATGTCGGGCAGGCTGGCGGGATCGGCGGTGACCACGATCTTGTAACGGGTAGTGGCCTGCGCCTTCAGGTCGTCCTGCCAACGCTGGGCGGCATCCTTAAGGGTGACCTCGTTGCCATCCTCGTCGTAGAGCTTGATGGTACCCATACCGGCGACCTTGGTCTGGATGTCCATGAGGGCGGTGACCAGAGCGGCGTAGCTGGAGTCGGTGTTGTCCACGGTGGCCTGGTAGACGGCCTCGCCGGCGGCGGTGGGCGTGCCCACGTTGGCCAGGGCGTTCACCGGGGTCTTGCCGGCGGCCACCATGTCGGTAGTGGTCACGTCCAGCTTGCCCAGGGACAGATCCACGAACCGGACGGTGACCCGATAGATCTTGGCCAGCTCGTCGCCGCCCACCGAGGGTTTCACACAGACATAGATGTCCTGGGTGGCCAGGGTGGTATCCTTGACCGTCAGGGTGCCTACAGTTGTCGTCAGAGTGGGTACATCGACGGCGGTGATAGCCGTACCAAAGCTGACGGCCACGCCGGAAGCGCCGTTGGTGGGCACGAAGGTCAAATCACCCTTCTTGCCGATGCTCTCGGGCACGTAGAGGAAGTAGTGGCTGTCGTCGGTGGAATCCTTCACAGCGGGCCAGGTCTCGGTCTTGCCGTTCTCGGTATAGGTAACGCTCTTCAGCTCGGCCATGCTGCTGGCGGTGTAGAGCTCGGTGACATAGTCGGCGCTGAATGTGAAGCTCTGGCTGATGCCGTTGCCCAGATTCACGGTCTCAGTGTTATGAACGGTGGTGTCGATCACCATGGGATCGGCCGGGTCGGCGGTAGCGGAGACCACGGGCTGGTTGATGGGGCTCCACTGGTCAAGCGAGAAGCCCAGGGACTGGGATACGCCGTTGAGCTTGATGTCCATGGACATACCGCTGTTTGTTGCTTTGGAGGGACCTTGGACATTGAGGTCCGCGCTGACCGAGGCGGTGGTGCCGTCGCCGATGGCGGCAACATACTTGCGGATGCTGCCGGTACCGGAGGGATCGGGCACCAGGTTCTGGGTCAGGTTGGCCAGGGTGTGGCCGCTCTCAGCGGCCTGCATGGCATGGACGTCCACATCCACGATACGGACCTGGATCACGCTGGTGGTATCCTGCTTGGTACCGTCGCTGGAGATGACCCTCGTCAGCAGGTCGATACTTCTGGCGGTACCGGCCAGGGCAGCATCCACCTCGGCACCGGTGATGGTCTTGGTGAAGGTGCCCTTCTGGTAGTTGCCCAGGGTAGGCTCCGCCGTGCCCAGATAGATCTGGGCCATGGGATTCTCGGTATTGACGGTGATGTCGGCCACCCGTGCAGTGGAGGGCAAGGCGGTCACGTAGGTCCCGGTCTTGTGTCCGAAGTTGTCCACCATGGCGTAGACGGGTACGGTGTGGCGGGTAGTCATGGGATCGGGATCCACATCGTCCTCGTACTCCACGACCCAATCCTTGCACTCCGTCAGGGAGATGTTGTCGTCAGCCTCGTAGATCCGCAGGTAGGCGATCTCGTCAGGTACGCCGGCGTCGGGATAGTGGATGATGATCTCTATCTCGGCGTAGGCAACCGGCGTGGTGGTCACTGTATTCAGCCTGTAACCTGCCACATACCAGGCGCTCTTGCCCTGATCGGTGAGGGTGCCGCCCACGTTGCCGGCCTCCACAGTGCTGGCCGTGTTGTTGGCCACAATGGAGACCTCAGCCAGGGCATCCAGGTCCGCGACGGTGACCTCATAGAGGTCGTAGTCCACACCGCCCTTGTTGATGGGCTTGGCGTTCTTGATGGCCGGAATCTTGTTCACCGTGACCGACTGCAGGCCCTTCACACCCCGGAGGATGACCAGGTCGTAGGATTCCTTGGTGCCGTCGGTGGCGGTCACGTCCAGATCGAAGTAGTTGGCGGTGTCGGGCAACGGTGCATCCTCCACCGTGTAGTGATCCTGCTCGGGCGCCGTCATGCCCGGGGTCAGCTGGAACTGGGCCAGGGCGTTGGGGCCGGTGATCTCGATGTCGGCCTCGGTCACGTTGCCGGGCACGGTGGCCATGTAGGTCTTGGTGGCCGGATCCAGGATGGCCTCCACCTTCTGGGCGGCGCCGGTGCCGTCCACATAATGGACCCAGATGCTCTGCATCTGCGTGTCGCCGTTGATGTGGTAGACCTCGATGTAGTGGGTGGCGCTCTGGCCGTTGCTGGTCACCACCACCTCGAAGACGATGGGATCGGTCATGCCGCCGATGCTGATGCTGCTGCCGGTGTAGTCGTTAGCCGGGCTGTTCAGAGCCGCGGTGTCGGGCACCCGGGTCACGGTGAGAGTGGCGTTGGAGTCGGCAGCCCGGACATACAGGTCCAGAGTGGTGGCCGCGTTGGCCACGGTCTGGGTGTAGTGGGCGCCGTCGGCCTTGACGCTCTTGGTACCCAGGACATCAGCAAGCACGTTGGCCACATCGGAGACCTTGGCCTCGGCCAGCTCCAGGTTCACCAGGTGGATGGTTACGGTGTAGGTCTCGGTCTTGCTCTTGTCGGAGGAGGAGACCTCGACCTTCACCTGGGCGCCGTCCCGGACCAGGGTCAGAGGCAGGGTGGCAGTACCCTTGTCGGTGACCGTGGTGCCAATGGAGGTGGTCTTTCCGACAGCCGAGATGTCCTCCAGGGTGACGGTGGCCATCTCCCGGTTGGCGGTGGCAGTCAGGTCAAGCTGGGACAACTCCAGATACAGACCGGAGGCATCGAAGGTGCTGGTAGAGATGTACAGGTCGTAGTCGTTGGTGGTCCCCACCTGGGTGGCGGGCTTGACCACGGGGTTGGTCTTGCTGTCAGGATCATTGTAGGACCCGGTGATCTCCTTCAGTCCGGCGTCGTCATTCACCCGGATGATCTCTAGGTAGTAGGTGGCGTCGCGGTCGGTGACGCTCTCCTCGGAACGGACCAGGATCTCCACCACGGTGATCTCGTCGGTGAGAGTCACCATGAGGGTCTTCTGCCAGATGTCGGTGGGGGCGATGGCGGGCGCGGAGCCCACACCCACCCCGGCGCTGACCTGAGCGGTGAAATAGGTGGCCGTCAGGTTCACGGTGACGCTGTTGACGCTCTCGTCCACGTAGGCCATGTAGGTGGTCACGTTGTTCTCGGTGCGCTGGTCCATCTTCTTGAAGGTGGGCACATCCAGGTCCAGAGTACCGTCGACACTGCCGCCGTTGAATTTCTTGGAGGTGGTGTCGTTGTCCCACAGCTGCTCCTTATCCTTGGCGGTGGGCACCAGGCCGATGGCCCGGAGGGTGCTGTCGCCAGCGTTGCGGACAATGTGGAGGGTGTACTCCTTCACATAGGCCTTGGTCAGATCGGAGCCATTGGTGGTGTACTGGAACTCCACCAACACGGGCACATAGAGGTCCTTATAGTTGGCCTGCTCGCCCTGGGTCTCATTGATCAGGGACAGGGCCTCCAGATCCAGCCGGTACTCGCCGGTGTTGCCGCCGATGGGCCGGAGGGCGGTCACGCTGGTGCTGCCATTCTTCAGGGTCACCTTGGGCCAGCCCTGGTTGGTCACGTTCTGGCTGCTGACGGGCGTGAAGCGGAAGTCCAGATACCGCTCGCTGATATCCACACTGGTGGTGTAAGCGGTGGTGCTGCCTGTGTCGGGCGCGAGTTCCTTGTAGGAAGCGGCGTTAGTGGCAGCCGCGTCGACACCGGAGCGGACCTCCAGGGACTTCAGACCCACGGCCAGATCCACAGGCCGGAGGATCAGGTTGTACTCCCGGGCGGCCTTGTCGTCGCCGTTCTCGGGGGTGACCTTGATGATATAACGGTTGTCCCTGTCGCCCCTCAGGCCGGTCAGGGCGCCAGTCCACAGAGAGTCCGACGCGACGCCGATCTCGTTGCGGAGCGCGTCCATGACCAGGATCCTGGCGTTCTCGGCCGCGCGGATGGTCAGGGTCTGGCTGTCGCCGAAGTCATCCACCGCGGTGTAATAGTTGCCGCTGGGCATGATCACCTCATTCAGGCGGACCTCCTGGAGGATGGCGCTGGAGTAGGTCTGCTCCAGATCCAGTGCGTACTCCTGGTCATTTCCGTCGGTGGAGGTGACAATGATAATCAGGTTGGTGACAGAGCCGTCCCTAGGCAGAGTCACACTCTGATCCAGCACGCCGGTGCCGTGACCAAGGATCACGTCGCTGCCCAGGCTCCGGTCCACCAGAGTCAGGGTGGCCTGGGCATCCACGGCCTCGGCCAGGACACGGGCAGTCCGGTCGGACCGGTCCAGAATGGCGTTGAAGAAGGTCTCGATGGCGCCGCCGGCACCGCTGACGGTGAAGGTACGCTCATTGCTCTGGCCCAGGTTCAGGCTCAGGCTCTTCAGGTGGTTGTTGCCGTTGGGCTTGTGGACGATGATGGTGTACTCCACATAGCCGGAGCTGCCCTCGGTCTGGACCACCAGGCGGTACTTGGTAGTGTTGCCGGTGATGTTGGTAAGGTTCCAGCCATACTCGTTGCCCGAGGCCATGTGCTTGTAAGAGCTGTAGGCAATGGAGGTGGTGCCGGTGGCAGGATAGAGGGTAGCCACCCGTCTGGAATCGGTGGTGGCGACCTGCAGGCTAAGCGTATCCACACCGGAGTTCAGGTTGATGACGTACTCGCCCCACTGGTTCAGGGTCTGGGTCACGGTGTTGCCGCTGCCGGTGTCGGCCCAGACGTTGATGCCATCCAGCTGGCTGAAGCTCCTGATCTCCAGCTGGGTGATGGTGGTGTGCTGGGCATCGTTGTAGGGGTAGGTCCGCACCCGGACGGGGATGATGGTCGTGCCGGTAGCCGACAGGCTGATTGTCACATCCTGGAGGTCCTCGGCGAAGGCGGGCGCGAAGCTGCCGATCTGGACCTGGGCCAGCGGGTCGCCGGCCACGGCGTGGATCCGGACCGTGTTGGTGCCGGCGGGCACCTCGAACACATAGCCACTGGCGGCAGTGACGCTCTTGCCGTTGACGGTCAGGCTCTCCAGACCCAGATCGGCCCGGATGATGTAGAGCGTCTCGGTCCTCTTGAGGGCCTCTCTGGCAGGACCGGTGAGATTGGCCGCCTCGGCGGGATACACATCGAACTTCACCGTGGTGTAGACGTTGTCCAGCTCCACGGGGACGGTCAGGAAACCATCAGTGCTGACATAGGTCCGCTTGATGTTGCCCTTGTCATCATACACGGTGTACTCGATCTGCTGGCGCGGGTTGCTGCCCTGGAGGGCCAGGCGCACCTCCTTGGTGCTCTCGGACACATGGATCATCCAAGCCTGCTCGCCGCCGTTCAGGGTCTCCTTTGTGGCGGGATAGGTGGCCTCCACCATCTCACCCTCCACCTTCACGCTGACCTTGGCCTCCACGGACAGCAGGTCCCGGGTGGCGGGATCCACATAGTTCAGGATCACGGTGTAGGGATCGCTGGTGGCCGTACCGTCGGCCGAGGTGATGGTGAAGGTGTAGCGGGTCTGGCCCAGGGCGTTGATGGGCAGGTTTTCAAACACGCCGCCACCCACCTTGCTCGCAACCAGTCTGCCGTCAGCATCGTACAGGGTGACGGTTGCCATGCCATTGAAAGGCACGACAGTCAGGTTGGTGAGGAAGGCGTTGTCCAGTTCAGCGCGATAGATGTGGTCATTGGTGGCATCAGCGGCAAGGCGGCGGGTCTCCCAGGCGCTGTCGGTGCTGCTCTTGGGCACACTGAGGTAAACACCGTTAACGCTGAGGGTCTTGGAGGACCAGTCGTCACCGGGGATGGGATCCTTGTTCCCGCTCGGGTCCACATCGGTGTTGGTCTCATCCACGAAGAGACGGACGGTGTACATCTGCTCCCGCTGACCGTTGGAGGACACAGCGTAGAAGTGGCTCTCGTCAGGCCGGTCGTCGGTGTTGAAGAACTCGGCCACCAGATACTTGACCACATAGGGCAACGGATCCACATCAATGCCGCGGTAATCGCCGCCAGTGGTGTAATCCTCAGCCTTGGGATAAAGTCTGGTGTACTCGTTCACGGCGGTGGCCTGAATGTAGATGTCCGTGGCAGTCGCGGGGATGGACACCTGATAGACAGTGGGATTGTCCGCCATGGGCTGGGCCACACGGATCACGTCCAGCTTGTTGCCGTCCCGGAAGATGGCAATGATCTGACCCATCTCCAGGTCGCTGCTGGTCCGGAAGAGGCCCAGAGTGTAGGTCTTCTGGGCGTAGGGTGTCTCCACAAAGCCCTTGTTGGCGGTGTCGGTGCTGTGGGCGTAGAAGTCCTTATCCCAGATGTCGATCTCCACCTCTTCCCCGCTGTTGGGCAGGGTGGTGCCGGACAGGGTATAGCCGAAGAGGTAGTTGGGTCTGCTGTTGGTAATGGGCGTACCGTTGCCGCCGGCAAACTCATTGACTTCGGTATCCACCGTGTTCCGGGTATCGGTGGTGACCCCCACGTGGATGACCTGCTCGTCAACCAGGGCGGTATAATGCCCGTTGCCGTCGTTGGTCACGGCCACCTTGGCGGAGGTATCGGAGGCATCGGAGCTGTCGATGACGGTCAGTTCATCGATGGTCACCGAAGCATCCTGCCGCATGAGGTAGATGTAGTAGACAGCCTCGGTGCCGTCCTGGGCTTTGACATGAACGGTGTAGAGCAGCTCGCTGACACTGTCATAGGGCACCTGCACCAGCACCGGGCCAGTGGCGTCGGCGGTAACAGGCGTCAGGACGGGCTCGCCATTGTCCGTCCGATAGGTGCAGGTGGGCTGATAGAGGTCGAGCTTGACCCCAGAGGCACCATTCACCGTAGTCCGCTCCACCGCGGTGATGACCGCGTTGCTGTCGGCGGGCTGGATCAGGAGGGTGGTGTAGTTGGCCGGGCTGACACCATCGGCGACCTTAGCGAACGAGTTCTTGGGCGCGTAAGCCACCACCGCCATCACATCAGTGCCGTTCACGTTCTTGGTCTGCAGGATACCGGTGTCCACATCGAAGGCGCCGGCGGCCACACGATACTCGTTGGGGCTCTTCTTGGTATCGCTTGCGTCGCTGTCTACGATAAAGCCGATGGAGGTGTTACCGGACTTGAGGGCGATGACCACATAGTAGGTCTCCACGTCACCGTTCTCGGCCCGGACCTCCACAGTGTGGGTACCCAGCGCGGCGTGGGCGTTAGTGTACTCCCGGTTGCCGGGGGTGGTCCAGTTGCTGAAGTTGGTGTCGGCGGGACCCTTCACCCGGAGGACGGCACCCCCGTTGGGCGTCTGATCCTTGGGCATGATGTGCAGGTCGGCCTCGGTCTCGTTCTTGTCGAGATAGAGGTAGTAGGTATCGCTGCCGTCGACGTGAGTGGCATCCCGGAAGGGATCGCCCTCCTTCTTATTCTGGTTCTGGACGTACTCCAGACCGTTCTCGCTGCTCTGACGGGTCAAATACAGGGTGTAACCGGTATCAGTGGAGCCGGCGGGCACATAGATGGTCCCGTCGTGAGCCTGGACCTGGACATACACCGGGAACTGCTTGATGCTGAGGTCGCTGGACAGGTCCATTCCGTTCAGGACGAAGGTGTGGTCCTTGCCGGTCCAGTAGCCGGTGGCCCTGGCGTCCTTCCGCCAGTCCGCGGCGGTGGGATCGTAAGGCTTGCTCAGATCCCAGGTGTTCAGATCGGACAGGGCATAGACGTTGGTGGGCGTGATGGTGATGTTCTTGATGCGGGTGGTATGGGCGTCCACGGGGATCACATAGGTACCCACGGGGCTGCCGCCGTCGCGGGTCATGGTGATGTGGCTGGTCTGCTCCACACCCTTGTCGTCATCGTAGGTCACCCAGACGTCCACAGTAAGGTCGTTGGACTTCTTCTCGATGATGAAGACATAGTCCTTGTAAGGTCCGTCGGGGAACTCGGTGGACTGGACCCGGACGATGTAGCCGGTCTTCTCGTTGGGCATACCGGTGGGCAGGCCGTTGGGATCGGCGGGAATGGTCAGGACATTACTGAGGGAACCATACATCCGGTTCTCGGGATCAACATGAATCCATTGCTCGTTCAGCGCATCCCACTGAGCCTCGTAAACTTCCACCTTCACCTGGCTGTCAGCCTGGCTACCGCCGGTGGCCTGGAAGAGACCGGCTACGGTGTGGTCCTCGGTCTCATAGACCCGGAAAGCGTCCAGCTCATCCACATAATCGACTTCAAAGAGCAAGGTGGTGTCGCTGTACATATATTCCAGCTTCAGGTCCAGATCCATGACGGCAGGCTTCACCCGGATGGTGTAGACAGCGGAATACTCGTCGTAGAGTTTAGCCAACTCGGTCTGGAAGCGAGTCTCGTCCCAGGTGTCGTGCTCTTCGGTGCCCGGGGTGTTCCGCCTGTCGCGCAGGCGGTCCACCAGGTTGGCTCCCAGGGAGGAGATGACGCTGACCTTGTAGCTGTAGTAGTCGTTGCCATCCTCCATGCGGAGCTGCTTGTTGAAGTGGATCACGCCGGCGGCGTCGGTCCTCAGGTAGCCGTCCGCGTCGGCGGCACCGGTGGGCAGGTTCACCGAATACAGGTTATCCAGAATCTTCATCCGGGCTCCCACGTCCTTGAGCTTGATGTCAAAGTCGTGACTGACGATCAGCTCATCGCTCTTGGGCACAAAGACCTGGTAGAAGGGCTCGTCAGGCGCGGTGGTCTTGTCCAGGTTGGTGGTGCTGTACTCGAACTCCTGGCTCGGGCCCACGGTGACCTTCTCGATCTCGTTACTGGCCTTCAGGATGTTCAGGATGAGCTTATACTGCACCCGGTTCAGAATCTCGACACCACTCTGGTCGAACTTGCCGCTGGGGGCGAAGACCGTGATGATCATGTAGGGGTGGTCGGGATCGGCCCAGTTCATCTCGGTAACGACGGGGGCCACGTTCCGGAAGGTCACGTCATAGTTTCCGGTACCGGCGGCATTGTAGACGTAGTGGCCGTCAGCCAGATCGTACCGGCCGCTGCCGGCGTTGTTGGTGACCATATCCACCTCGTAATCGCCGCCGTTGGCGCCCATGTACTTGTAGGTCACAGTGTAGCCGCCGCCTGCCAGGGCGTTTCCGGTGGCATCGCAGTCGCCCAGGCCGTCGCCCACGGCCACGATCTCACGGACATAGCTGCCCTGAGGCGTGGTGATGGCGCTGTACTTGTCGTTGATGTAGTCCACCGCGATACCGCTCTTTTGGTGCACGCCGGTGGCAGCCGTCACCGAATAGCCCGAACCGGGAGCGCTGATGATGGCGCCGGGATCGGTAAGCGCGGTGATGACCTCGTCGATCAGGATGTAAGGCGTGGATGCCAGTTCAGGCGTCACGGTAATGGCGATGGGATGGAGCCTGTCGGGCAGGTCCAGCGTGAACTCGTTGGTACCGGTGGTGCGGACGGCTTCCACGGTCCGCTCCTCGCCGGTGGGCCACTCATAGGTGCCCTCGATCTTCAGGATACCGCCCTGGCTCAGATCCCAGCGCAGCAGGACCAGACCCATCATACGACCGGTGGTGGGCTCGTCGGCCTCGCTCTTCAGGTAGAAGGGCACGTAGACGCCTTCGCCCCGGTTCAGAGCCTCCAGAATGCCGGGAGTGACAGCAGCGGAGAAGTCAAGAGCCTTCTCGGCAGTCTGCTTGGTCCAGACACTGTCCAGAGTGCTATCGGTGAGCTTGTTGATGGCCGCGGTCAGCTCGCTGGCAGTGTTTGTAGTCCCCTTCTCGATCCACTGGTCGCCGATGGCCACCATGGTGTAGGGGTAGTCGGCCGTCACCTTCAGGTTGACGCCCAGGGTGCCGGGCTCCAGAGTCTTCAGGTAGTAGGGAACCTTGACAGCAGAGGAAACAGCGGCGGGACGGACGTCCTCCGAGCTGGAGTAGTCCAGAGGATCCCGGTAGGCGCCCACATCGGCCCACACCTTGAAGTCCTTATCGGTGGACTTCTGGATGAGGTAGACGTAGTAGACCTTGCTCTTACCGCTCTCGTCGGTCACACGGATCAGGATCAGCTGACCCAGGTTGGTGCCGTCCTCGTTCTGGGCAAAGTCATTGCTGAGAATGATGTCCTGATTGACGGTATGCTTGTCAGGCTTGCCGTTGGGCAGAGTGGCACCGGTGTAGGTGCCCTCCCAGTTGCTGGTCAGGTCGGGATCAGGCGTCTTGAAGTAGTCGGCCACGTTTCTCCAGCGGACCTCCACCGTGCTGGTCAGGATCTCCTCGGTCAGGGACCCGGCGATGGCACGGATGGTGATGGTGTCGCCCACCTTGGCATCCATGGCCAGACGATAGTAGTTCTTCTCCTGCTCCAGGGTAGCCGCGGCGTTCTGCTCCTTTGTGGCGGTGGCAACGCTGACCAGGGTACCGGTAGCAGTGCCGTCATCCTTCAGCTGCTCCACGATCTTCAGGTCCACACCCGAGTCGGCGTAGCTGATGTTGATGTCGTAGTCCCTTGTTATGGCAGTGCCGTCCTCGGCCACCACACGGGCCACCACAGAGACGGTGTCGGAGTCACCAGACACATCCAGGCTCACGTCCTTGAGGACCACAACGTAGGACACATTGCCGTCGGTATCGGTGCGCTTCTCGGCCTTGACGAAGGTCAGGACGCCGGTGCCGTTGTCCAGAGCCACCTCGGTGAACTCGTTGTTCACGGTGAGCTCCAGGTCCACCAGGGCAGTGGTGCCACCGGTAACGGTGGGCTCAGGCTGGGCGATACGCAGGTCGAAGGTCTCCTTGGTCTCCGGAGGCACGGGGGCGTTGGGCCCGGTGCTGTCGGACACGTGGACATCGGCCACGTCCACCTTGACGATCCGGGGATCCAGCAGGATGATCACCAGGGTGTGGAGGACCTTCTGCGTACCGTTGGGAGACTCGGTGACCACGTAGAAGGTGTAGCGGCCGTCATCAGCGCCGGTGAGGTCCACGAAGGCCTCAATAGCGGTGGTGGTGGGCTCATCCACGTAAGTCAGGCTGTCGGTGGCATTCTCACCGGCAGTGGTACCGGCCAGCACGGCGTCGGCGTGGGCCTTGTCGGAGGTGATGGTCAGGACCTTTCCGGTAATCTGGGCGGTCTGGGCGAAGATGTTGACCGCGTGGTCGATCCGGTTGTCGCTGACGGTCACATAGTAGTAATCCTGGTCGGCCTTGTAGGTGGCGTCCACGGTCACATCGGCGCCGCCGTCGGGATCGGGCAGGGTCACGGTGAGCACGCCCAGGCGCGGGTCATAGCTGTTCTTGTAGATCCGAATGGTCCGGTTCACTGGATCCACAGTGCCGGCATCCAGATACTGGAAGGGCACATCAATGTAGCCCTTGTCGCCGAAGTAGAAGTCAGCCTGCGGGGCATAGGTGGGAATCCAGTTCGGATCGTTGGGCAGTCTGCCATCCTGGTCGGGCAGCGGCGTACGGTCATCCTCCCGATTGCCATCCCGGATGACCAAGGTGCGGTCAGCCTGGTGGTCGGTCCAGGTAGCCAGGTCGATGGCAGTGATGTCGGTGGCCTGGATCCGGATCTTGCGGCCCAGAACCGAGGACATGACGGTGACGTCCACGGCTTCGGCGTCGTCAGCCACAGCGCCCACGAAGTAGGACGTTCCGTCGATCTCCATCTGGCTCAGACCGTTCACGTCGTGATCCAGGGTGACGAACAGGTCCTCCTCCATGAGGATGATGTGGATGGTGTAGAGCCTGCTCACCGACTGAGGCGCGGTGATGGTGGGATCTTTGGGATTCTCGGTGAAGACCACCACGCGGGCCTGGAGTGTGAGATCCACGGGAGCTGTAGTGTTGTACCCGGTCATGGTGTTGGAACCCAGACCGGCCAGGGTAGCGGGATCGACGGGCTGACCAGTGCTGTTGTTGCTGGTGGGATCGCTGTTACCCAGGAACTCCACGAAGGCGATGTTCTCCAGCTCCTTGCGGGCGTAACCCGTGATGGAGTCCAGCAGGCCATTCATATCGGCCACCTTGTCTCTGGGCAGGATCAGCACGAAGGAGTCATCGCCCATGCTGGCACCGTGGTAGGTCTCGCCGTTCAGGACGGCGTCCACCCGGTCCAGCGTGGTAGCGTAGCTCTTCCGGAACAGGGTCAGGGTGCCGTTTTGGGCGTCGCCGGTGGCGGGCTCCACGGTGTAGGGCACCGGGTAGGAGTTCCGGGTCTGGTCCACCTGGAAGTTGCGGACCTCATAGTAGGCCTGGTGGAGCTTGGCGTAAGCGGCGTCCACCTTGGCCTTCTGGACGGCCAGGTCGGCCTCGGCGGCCTGGAGCAGGGCGTAGAGCCTATTCCGCTCGGTTTCATCGGTCTCATTCTGCCACTGGGTACGGAGAGCATCCGCCGCGGACAGCTGGAGCCGGTAAAGGTTGGCCTCACTCTGGGCCCCGGTCAGGTGGGCCTCGTTGGCCTTCTGGCCGGCGATGGACACCACAGCGCCCACATCATTGGCCTCCAGGTAGACATTGGCGTTGGTACCGGTCCAGATGACGTTGTTGTCCCCGTCCAGCAGGGTGTCATTGGACTCGTCAGCAATGATGGCGTACACAGGGATCAGGCCATTGGGGGTGACCATATACTTGAACACGGGCACGCCCACCGACACGTGGGTGGGATCGGCCGCCCGGAGTTCGGGCATGTTGTGGCCCTTGTCCACGCTGTTGGGACCGACCAGAGTCTCGTTGTCGCCCACCAGGAGGCTGGCGTCGGCGTTCTTGCCGTCGGACACCAGGACCACCAGCTTCATCCAAGTCTCGTAGGAGAATTCCTTGCCGCTGGTGTTGTCGGCAAACTTCTCATTGACGAACCGGATATAGAAGTTGTTGAGCTGGTCCATGGGCACATTCTCGAACCGGATGTAGGTCTGCTCGGCCAGCTTGGTGTCGATCAGCATACCGTTGGCGTCGATCATCTCGAAGGCTACATCCATCACAGTGCCGGTCTCTGTCTCGGTGCCGTCGATAGCGATGCCGCCGGGGCCGAAGACCTTTCCGGCGCCCACCGCGGGATTGGTGGACAGGTCGGTGTAGGTGGTCAAGCCAGCGCTCTCAGTGGCCTTCCACAAGGTCACAGTATCGTCGGCCACGGTCATGACGATCCGAAGGGTGGCGGTGCCATCCTCATTCAGAGTGACGATCACCCTGTCGTCGCCCTCAGGAGCGGTGGTGCCGTACGGCGCGATGACGGTCAGGAAGGCGTTGGACAGCCGGTTTTTGGTCGCCGAAGCAGCCGTGGCCAGGTCGCCGGGGATCACGTCCAGATCCAGGGCGCCTGAGGTGGCGAACTTGAACTCGCCGGGCTTCAGGTAGCCGTTCTCCACCAGGTAGTCCATACCACTCTGGAGGCTGGGCACGCCGGCGGCAGCCACCTTCTCGGGAGGCTGTTCGTTGGTGAGGACCTGGGCGGTACGGATACTGTCGCGGCTCTTGACGGTCACGTTGGCCGTGAGCTGGTAGCCGGTCTCCTTCTCGATGGCCACCAGGACGGCAGAGCCGATGTTGGTGCCCTGGACCCGATAAGTGGTACCGCCATTGGCGCCGGGCTGGAAGGACTCGCCGCCGGGGAAGTTCACAAACTCGACAATGACATCGTCATCACCAATGGGCGTGGGCAGCAGACCGCCGTCCTCGTCACGCTGCTGGGTGATCTTCCAAGTGTACTCGCTGCCGGGGGCGTCCTCCTCGCCGGCAATGTAGAACTTGCTGATATTCACCGTGATGGGCTGGATACCGGTGACCGGCATAACCATGTTCTCGGGGGTAATGAAGTTATCGTTGCCCCGGACCCACACGGGACGGTAGGTGAATGCCTCCTTCTCAGTGTCGCTGCCCTGCTGGGAGCCGCCAGTACCCACCTGACCGAAGGTGTTACCGCCGAAAGCAAAGACCGGACCGTAGTAAGAACCCTGGTCGTTCTGCGCCACCAGGCCCATGGCGGTGTGACCGCCGCCGGCCGACACGGTGGTGACCCGGTAGGCCAGGTCCACCTTGGAATCAGCCGCGCCGCACACATCGCAGAGGTACCGGCCATTCTCGTCCTGGGTCAGACCCTTCAGGTCGTCGGTGGAGAAGAACTTGCCGCAGATATTGCAGCGGTAATGGTAGGTTTCGGGCGCGGCCACCTTATGGCCCTCGGGACAGATGTCAGCTCCCAGGCCGGACAGATCGTCCTTCTTGTAGTACTCATTACAGGTATCGCACTTGACCCACCTGGTGCCATGGTCCACGGTGGTCTTATAGAGCCGGGTGGGCACGGTCCTGTTGGTGGCCTCGGGATCGCTGGTGGAGTTGTGGCCCAGACGGCCATCCAGGCCGTTGCCCCAGGTGAACACGCTCTGATCGTCCACCAGGGCGGCCGAGAAGTTGGTACCGGTGGACAGGCTGACCACATAGGCGCTCTTGGTGCGGACCTGATGCTCCACGGTACCGGCCACTTCAGCCGGGCAGTGGGCCTCGCCCTCGGCGTCAAACACCATGCTGCTGGTGGGATACTCCCTGCCGCAGGTATCGCAGGTCCAGGTATCGGAGAATGTGAGCTCCAACGGGCGGTTGTTGACTTCCACGGTAGTCTCGTTCTTGATATCCTGCGCGGTGCGGCCCAGAGCCCCGTGACCCAGCTGGCCGTCGATATCCCGGCCCCAGCCGATGACGCTGCCGTCGTTGAGGAGGGCCAGGGAGAACCGTTCGCCGTCGTAGACCTTCAGCACCTGCCGCATGCCTAGAATGTTGAGCTGAGCGCTGCGGGCGGCGTACTTGACCAGGGCCACCTCGGGGTGGTCCGGGCAGTGGCCGGTGCCGTGCTCGTCGAAGGTCAGGTCATCGCTCAGATATCTGATGCCGGGACAGGAAGCACAGGTCCAGTATGTGGTCTTGGTGACGACCGCATTACAGTCGGGACAGGAGGAAATCTCGATCATGGTACCGCTCTTGGTGGGCACCTGGACAAAGACCAGATCAGCTTCCTGATGATACTCGCCGCAGGCAGAGTACTGGCCGTAGCCGGAGATATTGCTGCAGCGCCAGAAGGTGATGTCCTTATCGCCCAGGTTGGCCACCTTGGGACGGGCGTAGAACTGAGTGCCGTCGCCCAGCTGGATCTGGTTGTACAGGTTGGAGCCCCAACCCCAGAGGGTGCCGTCGTAACGGACGGCGTGGATGGTGTTCTGGCGTCCGCCCTCGGACAGGTCGATGACCTTGCTCAGGCCGGGCACACGGGTGGGCGTGGAGTGAGTGCCGTCGTCGGTGGTGCCGTCACCCAACTGGCCGTAGCCATTGGCGCCGAAGGTGTAGACCCAGCCGTTCTCGGTGAGGACGGCCACATTGTCAACACCCAGGACCACCTTGACCACCTTCAGTTCGGGATCGTCGACGTTCCGGGGCAGGGTCACCAACAGGGGCAGGTCGGAGTAAGTGCCCTCGCCGTCGGCCATGGCGCCCTGCTGGCCCAGCTGGCCACGGACGTTGGAACCCCAGATGAAGAGCCGGCCCAGGTTGGTGCGGGCAGCAGTGTTGTGCTCGCTGGCCACCACGGAGATCACATACTCGTCATCGAGCAGCAGGCTGGTGCCTGTGGCGTCCTCAAACTTCACCTGAACGGGCACGGCGGAGTAGTAGACGTGCTGGCCTGTGGCCAGCTCATGGTCGGTGCCGGCCATGGGCACGCCTAGCTGGCCGAATGCGTTGGAGCCCCAGGTCCAGACCGTGCCGTCGTCCTTCAGGACCACGTTGTGCTGGCCGCCAGCCACCACCATGTGACCCACGGGCGGGATCCCAGCCGCCTCGGCCTCGGGATCGGCGGGAACCACGTTGACGTAGTAGACCACCTTCTGATCCCGTGTGTACAGGACCACATGGGTATAGCCGTAGCTGACGCCTTCCACAGTGAAGGTGCCCTTGTGGCTGTTATTGCCCTGCGGTGTGATCACAGAGTTGGCGGTGGTGGCGATGCCCGCGTTGATATCCTTGAGCTTGGGATCGCCGTCGTTGAGGAAGTTGGTGAACAGGTTGAAGCGCTGGCTCAGCAGGAACTCGGCCGTGGCAGTTCCGCCCACGCGGACGGTGACCACGTGCTTGCTGGAGGGCTGGCCCTTCTCGCCCACGATGATGGGCGTATCACCCAGGGTGTCGTTCTGGTAGAGAGCGATGCTGGAAGTACCATCGTAGGTATAGTCGCCGGTACCCAGGACCTGGCCGATAGTGTCGCTCATGACGCTGTAATGGCTGCCTGCGTCGATGTTGTAGATGATGGTGCCGGCGTCGCTGAGGTAGGTGGCATTCTCAGTACCCACACGGACCACGGGGCTGGAGTTGCTGTTGCCCAGACCCAGCTGGCCCTGCTGGTTGCCGCCCCAGGCATAGACCTCGCCCTTCAGGTTCAGCGCCAGGGAGTGGTCATAACCGGCGGACACAGCAACGATACCGTTGTCAGAGACAGCGTTCTCCAGCCGGGCGGGTCCGCTGGTGCGCACGTCGGCGGGCATAGCCAGCTGACCGTTGGCGTTGGAGCCCCAGCCGTACACATAACCGTAGAAGGTCAGGGCCAGGCTGTGGTCCTTGCCGGCCGAGATGGCCACGGTGGTCTCGTCGTGGTCGGAACTGATGTCGCTGGGATCGCCGCCCAGCCGAACCGGGGTAGGCGTGGAGGTGATCCCGGCAGAACCGATTCCCAGGCGGTTGAAGCTGTTATCGCCGGCGGCGTAGACCAGGCCGTTCCGGGCCAGGAACAGGCTGTGCTCGTATCCAGCCGAGATGGCGGCCACCGAACGGAGGCTCATCAGGGTGGGCACGGACACGTTGTCGGTGTGGCCCAGGCCCAACTGGCCGGAGTTGTTACGGCCCCAGACATACACGGTGCCGTCCTCAGCCAGGGCCAGGGAGAACTCCTTGCCGGCCGAGACCGCCGCGAAGCGGACCTTCTTCCCGTCCTTGTCCAGCACATCAGGCACCTTCACAAAGCCGTTGACAGAGCCGGCGACAGCCGGGATACCCAGCTGGCCGTACGCGTTGCTGCCGGTGACCCAAAGGTTGCCCTCGGTATCCACAGCCAGGCTGTGATCCTCGCCGGCCGAGGCGTCCACGAACTTCACTCCCTTGATCTCACTGGTGGGATCGGTGTAGTCAATGGTGCCGCCCGCCGTCAGGACATAGGTCTTGACCATGACAGGATCGTCGGCGCCCTTAACGCCCACGATGGTGCCGTCGGTGTTGTAGTAATCCCGCAGGCCGGTACCGTCGTTGTACATGCCGATGCCCAGCTGGCCGGAGGTGTTGATACCGTAGGCCCAGATGGAGTTATCGGCACGCAGGGCCAGAGTGTGCTGGCCGCCCGTGACCGCCTTGGCCATGACTGAGGCGGCGCTGAGGACCGGGTGGTCAGCGTCGGTGGGCTTGGGCAGCAGGATGTCGCTGCCCGTCTCGCCGTCCTCATAGCTGGCGTAGTTGGAGTGGAGCTCAGCGTCGGTGATCACGTTCACAGGCAGGAACCGGAACCGGTTGCTCGTGGTCTCGGTGATCCACATGTAAGCGATGCCCGCACCGGCCGTCGTGGCCACGCCTAGGGAACCGATCCGGGCCTGGGTACTCCCCTCCTGGCAGAGCTCATCGACCCGGAAGATGCTCCCCGCGTTATTGTAGTTGCAGCTGTATTCGTACATCCCCTCGCCGTAAGCCGAATCGGAACGGAGGGAGAATGTGCGGAAGGAAGCGTTCAGATAGTAGGTCTGGTCGTGCTCCAGGGTCAGGGCGGCGGCGCCAGCCTTCTGGACCTTGGTGGTGTCGAAGTAGTAGACGGGGTCGCTGGTGCCGGCAGGAGCAGGCTCGTAGCGTCCAGCCGTGACATTATAGATATACTGCTGCTCAGCGGGATCAACGGTCATGCCGGCCTTGATCTCCACGTACTCGCCCAGATCGGCGGTGCCGTCGGTGATCCAGGCACCGGCGCCGTTGTCGGCGGCGGGATCCCAGGTCCCGTTCTCCCGATAACCACGGGCGAAGAAGACCTCCAGGTCGCTGTCGCCCACCAGGACCAAGTTGGCGGCGTTATCGCTGCGGCCGTTGGCAAACTGGCCCTCGCTGTTGTCGCCCAGGCCCCAGACCCGGCCGGTGGGCTCCACGTTGAACAGGTCCTCATACCCGGCAAAGATGGACTCCCACTCCTTGCCTTCGTGGATGACGACAGGCTGCTTGGCCACCTGGCCCATGTCGTTGCCGCCCAGCTGGCCCACGGTGTTCAGGCCCCAACCCAGCACGGCGTAGGTCACGGTCTCCGTCACATTGGTGGGATCGGATTCATCCTTGACCACTTTTCTGACCAGGGCAAAGGAGGTATCCTTACCCGCGGCGATGTCCACAACATCGGTCAGGTATCCGTCCCAACCGGTGCCATACTGGTTGTTGACGTCTGTCATGACCTTCCTGGGCACATCGGAATCCGCCTGGGTCCCGATGCCAAGCTGGCCGTTGCCGTTGCTGCCGATAGACCAGACACTGCCGTTGGCGTCCCGTGCCAGGAGATGGTTCTCCCCTGTCACGATCTGGAGCAGAGGCACTTCCTCGGCTCCCATATCGCTGGGATCATCCTTGAAGCCGGTAACAGGAGTCGCCACCGAGCTGCCCGGAGTGATCTTCCAGAGCTTGCCGCCTGAGGTGCGGATATAGTGGCCGGAGATCTCAGCCGCGTTGGGCACCTGGGTGATGGCGTGAGGCGCGGTGTACTCTCTGCCGCAGGCGTAGATGACCGCGCTGCCAGCAGGATCCCGGGCCAGAATGAAGGTGTAGTCGGTCCCCACCGACACATCCACGCCGGTGGTGATCACGGCCGAACTGGTGGGATCCACCACGGCCGTGGGCACCTTGACCGTACTGCCAGCGGTGGAGCCCACGCTCAGGCGGCCAAAGTTGTTGTCGCCGAAGGCGTAGATCCGGCCGCTCTGGGTGATGATGAAGGAGACCTGGTCAGCGGCCACGATCTTCACGGTGGGATCATTCTCCCACCAAGTGTCGGTCCCGTAGGTGCCGTAGGTGACCTGGCCGATCTCGTCCAGGGTGGAGCGGCCCAGCTGTCCGCGGTCGTTACTGCCCCAACTCCAGACGGTGCCGTTGCTCTTCAGGGCCAGGATGTGGTCCTTGCCCACGGCGATCATGGGCCGGGTCACGTCAGCGCCGTCCAGGACGGTCACTTCCACGTAGCCCGCCTCAGCGCCGTCCACCAAGACCTTCAGCATAGCCTTGCCGGCGGACACGCCGGTCAGGATCCAGCGTCCGCTGCTGTCGTCCACGGTAAAGATAGTGGGATCGGCGCTCTCCACGGTCCAGACAGCCGAGCCGCTGAGGTTCCGGAGCAGCAGGTTCACTGCCGAGCCGAAGGTCACGTTCAGAACAGCGGTCAGGTCGATCTGATGGCCTTTCTGGACGCTGAGCTTGTCAGGCTGCACGTTGGCGTCCTGACGGCCCACCATCACCAGAGTGCTGGAGTTGACCGTGTTGATGTTGCCCAGCTGGCCATAGCCGTTGGCGCCGGTGCTCCACATGGCGCCGTCACGGCGGGCGGTCACCAGATGATCGAAGCCACCTGACAAGAACAGGGTGTCCTGCTCGCTGTAGTCATCCGCGTCCAGATCCATCGTCTCCACCTTGGTGGGGTTGTTGATCTGGTTGATCGAATCGCCCTGGCCGATACGGCCGGTCTCGTTGCTGCCCCAAGTGTAGAGGTCATAGTGGGTCTTACTCTCCACGATGGAGCCATCACCGCTGGAGGCATACTGATCGGTCTGCTTGACCACAGCGGCGCTGAACCTGCCGCCGGCCGTGATGTTGGTCACACCGCTCAGCTGACTGTAAGTGTCGGCGTTGGTATCCTGCTTCATCACGGGCAGCAGGGCCTCGGAACCGGTGGTACCATTGGTGGCGGCGCCCAGCTGGCCATAGGTGTTGTTGCCGGCTGCCCACAGCCTGCCGTCCTTATCCAGCACCAGGATGTGCCGGCTCAGACGCTCCTTGGTGCTCTCGTCGCTCTCGTCCACCACAATATCGCTGTGGGCGGCGATCTGAACAGCCTCGTTTGTGATGTTGAAGTTCGGGTCGGTGCCCTGCTTCAACTGGTCAGCCCGGCGGATATCGGGGCTGGTGATGTTGTTGGGCAGGTTCCAGATGGTACCGCCGCTCTTGAGGACATACTGGTCGCTGATCTCCACGGCGTGGTTCAGAATGCTCAGAGTGCCGGGCTCCAGGCCGTAGTTGTTGCTGCCGGCGGTCACGCTCTCGTTGATGCCGCAGGCGTAAATCAGGCCGTTGGCGGTAACGAAGTAGCTGCTGTAATCGCCAGCGTAGATGGCGACCACCTCGTCGCCCTCGCCCAGGGCGGTAAAGGCCACCTTGGTGGGGATGTTGGCCTGGGACACGCCCACATTGCCGATGCCCAGCTGGCCGCTGATGGACGAGCTGACAGCGCCGGTGTCATCGGTGCGGACGTAGGAGTTGCTGCCCCAGGCCCACACGGTACCGGTGGAATCCAGCGCCAGAGCGTGATTCCGGCCGGCGGCGATCTTCCGAATGTAGGTGTCGTTGGAATCGAAGGGGAAGCTGATGGCGGTGGGAGTCACATTGTAAGCGTCGCCCGAACCGCTGCCCAGCTGGCCCCTGTTGTTGACGCCCCAGGTCAGGACAGTGCCGTTGATCTGGAGGGCCACGGTGAAGCCGTCGCCCGAGGCCACCTGAGGCACGGTCAGGAAGGGGATGGTCTCGGTCACGATGCTCTCGGAAGGCGTGCTGTCGCCAGCCCCACCCTCATCTCCGGGTGTGGTGACTCGTTTTTCATTGACAGTGTCCTCGCCCAGCACGTCCACGATTGCCACGCCCACCTTGACCTTGGCGGGCTCCACGCCCTCGGGATCGTACTTGACAATGAGGCGGGTCTGTCCGTAAGTGTTCAGGTCCTCCTTGGCCACACCGTGCATCACCACGTCCTCGTAGGTAACGATACGGGTGTGGAAGTCGTCCATGGTGAAGGTGTAGAACCGCTCACGCATGTTGTTCAGGTCCAGACCACCGCCATTTGCGCTGGTGGGCAGGGTCAGGAGGTCTCCATCCAGGGTGTGGTAGGTCAGAACGGCGCTCTTGGCCTCGTCCACTTCCTTGTCCACGCTGAAGGAGTACAGGTACTGGGCGAAGAACTTCTTGTCCGTGCTCGCGTCGCCGCTCTTGACGGTGTAGAAGGACTGCTCCTCCTCCACCCGGTTGCCACCCAGGTCCTCGGTCACCCCGTAGATGGCGATCCGCTCCTCGTCCACCTGAGTGGGCGTGTCGGTGGCCTTCTGGTCGGGGAGATCATCATTGGGCAGCCTCTCGAAGTTGCCCAGCTGGCCGTACTCGTTGTTGCCCCACATATAGACCACGCCGTTAGTGTCGAAGACGCCGGTATGGCTTCCGCCGGCGGCCACGGCCTGGAACTGAACGCCGTCCTCCAGCTCGATCTTGCTGATCACATCGATGTGGGCGGCTCTGGGGATAACAGCAGTCTGATCCGACGCGCCGGCCTTGTAGTCCTCGTTTGTGCCCCAGGCATAGTTCTCGAAGAACCAGGCCTCGGGAGTCCGAATACCGTCGATGTCCTGATAGACCACATCCATGGTGGTGGCCACCATCTGGACACCTTGGTGCTGGCCGCCGCCGATGGAGACATCGATCACGTTGGACAGGGCGCCCTTGCCGGTCTCATCCATGACCCGGACAGGTCTGGCCGCAAAGTCCTTCATCTGTGTGATTTCATCTTCCCCATCCAGGTACCAGTCAGAGGCACCCAGCTGGCTGTCGGCGTTAGAGCCCCAGGTGTAGGCTTCCTTCTCCACAGTGATCAGGGCAAAGTTGTGGCCATGGCCGATGATCCGGTTGACATTGTAGATCTCGGCGCTGGGCACCACGGTACCGTCATTCTCCACCGCGTAGCTGCAGTTCACCCGGGTGAGCTCGGTGCTGAACTGATGATAGGCGTCGGGCATAATACCGGAGCCCAGCTGACCATCCTCGTTGGAGCCCACGGTCCAGATGGTGCCGTTGGTCAGCAGCACGGCCGAGGTGCCCGAGTTGGCCGCCACATCCATGACGTTGTCCAGCATACCGCCGGTAAAGCCCCTCATGGTCATGGGATCGAAGTAGGCGCCTGTGTTGCCGGTGTAGCCGCGGCCCAACTGGCCGTAAGTGTTGTCGCCCCAGGCGTACACCACGCCGGTCTCGGTAACGGCCAGTGCGTGGGTAGCGCCGGCGGCCACGGCGATGAACTTGGCGGTGGGATCGGGGAAGACCACCTTCACAGGGTACTCGCTGTAAGCCATAACATTGGGATCATAGCCCAACTGGCCATAGGTGTTGTCGCCCCAGGCGTACACCACGCCGTTCTTGTCCACGGCCAGGGTGAAGCTGTCGCCCGAAGAAATGCGGAGAATGTCCTTGAACTCCTTGAGCTCGTAACTGCTGCCCACGAACTCCTTGTAGTGGGACAGTTGGACGGGCGCGGTCAGCAGACTTTGCTGGCTGCCGGTGCCCAGCTTGCCCACGCCGATGGCATTGCCCTCGGCATCCCGGAAGGTGTTGTCGCCCCAGGCCCAGACGGTGCCGTTCTTCTTCAGGGCGGTGGAGTGATACTCTCCCAGGGACAGCTGCGGGTAGGTCACACCGTCGGTGACGATGACCCGGGCGAAGGTGGCCTGACCGGTAATGGAGTTCTGGGCCACTACCTTGGTCTCGCCCTCGCGGAAGGCCAGGACCACGGCGTGCTTCGGGTTGTTCTCATCAGCGGTGACCGTGGCGACGGAGGGATCCAGGGACTTCCAGGTGAAGCTGTCGGTCACGGCGGTAGCCGAGCCGTAGACCATCAGCAGGCTGTTGGGATAATTCAGGGTCAGGTCGTTCCGGGGATTCCGGGACAGGTCCAGCGTGAACTGGCGCTGGCTGGCCGAGAACTGGAGAGGCTCAGTGCCGGTAACCACGGGCGCATTGGCGTCGATCCGGGTGCTGTCGCCCAGCTGGCCCACATCGTTCTTACCCCAGGCGTACACCACGCCGTTATTGGCGTGAGCCAGGATGTGGCCCGAGTTGGAGGTGGGAGACATGCGCACCACGTTCTTCAGATAGCCCTCACCGGTGCCGCCAGCGTAGACCAGAGTGGGCGTGGCCTGCTCCTTCTCCTCGCCCCGGTTGCCCAGGATGGCGGAGTCGGTATTCTTACTGACGCCCCACATATACACGTAGCCCTGGTCGTTGATTGCCGCAGCGTAGGCGTTGCCCGTACCGGCGGCCGCATCCTGGTCGTCGCCGGTGTAGAGGGCGACCACCTCCATGCTGACGGTGGTATCGGCATAGGTCTTGCTCTCAATCCAGGTGGAGATCTCAGCGGCCTTGGCCACCAGCTCCTCCACCAGAGGCCGCAGGGTGTTGACAGCCTGCTCGGAATCATAGGTGCCGTTCTTCACGGCAGCCTCAATGAGCTTGATCTGATCATAGAGCTTCTGGGCATCCCTGCTGGCATCAGTCAGGGCGTCCTTGGTGACCTGATCCTTCAATCCAGCGGTGGAGCGGCCAGTGACATTGCCCGCGCTATCCTTGATGGGCGTACCATTGAGCTTCTCATCCAGCCGGTCTCTGGCAGTCCGGGCGGTCTCCCGGGCATTCTCGGCCCGGTTCCGCTCAATGGTCAGGGTCTCCTCCTTCTTGTGGATCTCCTCCCAAGTCAGGAGAATGCTCTGATTCTCGGGCTGACGGAGGACGGCATTGTAGCTGTCCTGAGCCGTCCGCATGTCGGCCTCGGCGGCCGTCAGGTCGCTCTGAGCCGCCGTCACGGCCAGCTCGGCATCAGCCAGTTCGCTCACCGCAGTCAGATAGTTCTGGTAAGCGTCCTTCTCGGCCTGGGTGGCCAGCTCGGTGTCAGGATCGGTGATAGTATCGGGATCAAAGCCCATGTCGCCGCAGATGGCCTTCCGGCTCTGAAGCACCTGTTCCTTCATGTCCCGGTTCTCCCGGACCTGGGTCAGCTTACCCCGGTATTCGGCCACCCGGTCGGCGGCCGCCTTGTAGGCGTTGATAAAGCCGTCCACGCTGCCGCTCATCAGCTTATCATAAGCATCCTTGGCAGCCACATACTCTGCGGTCTGCTGATATGCCTTCAGAGCAGTCTCCGCGCCGTTCACGGTCACAGTGACCACCGTGCCGTCCGACATCGTATAGGTGTCGCCGATCCGTCCACTCAGAGCAGCCTCAGCCCCCTTCAGGGCATCCTCAGCCGCGTTCAGCTGGGCCGTCAGGTCAGTGATGGCCGCAGCCAGCTTGTCGGCAAAGGTCTTTCCGCTCTCCCCGGCTGTGTGAGGATAGGCGTCCTCGGTCAGCTTCAGCAGCCGGTCGAACTCGCCGTCCGAGAAGTAGCTGTACTCGGTGGGCCGGTACAAGACCGTATCATCGGCCAGGCCCAACTCCTCAGGCAGGGTTGCCATCAGGTTGTTCCGGTTACTCAGACCCATCATATAAAGATGCTTGGTCAGCTCCTCACCGCTCTTGAGCTGGTTGAGGGTGGAATCCACCTCGGCCAGAGCCTTGTCGTCGAACTCCATGGTCAGGAACATGGCCTGGGAAGAACCCAGAGAGGCCATGGTCACGCCCTTGAAATAATCCAGCTTGTCGGCCTTCTCCTGCTCGAAGGAGTTCAGGATGGGCTGCTGATAGGTGGCGATGCCGTCGCCGGGCAGCTCTCTGGAGGAGGTCAGACCCTTTCCGGTCTGGCCGGCGGAGTAGATCATGCCGTCGGCGGTGAGGATGTACATGTTGTCACCGCTGAAGTAGATCTCCACCGCGTTGTCAATACCAGGCACCTTGGTGGGCCGGATGATAGCGTTGTTGCTGGTGGTGATGGTGTTTCCGGTACCCAGCTTCTGGCCCAGGTTGTCGCCCCAGACAAACACACTGCCGTTCTCACTGATGGCGGCGGCGCTGTAGCCATTGGCGTACACCTTGACGATCTTGCCGGTGTCGGCGTTGCCCAGGTTGTCGCCATCGGTCATGCCATAGACCAGACGCGGGATGGGCTGGTCGTTCTGATAGGTACCTTCGTTATTCAGACCTAGAGAGCCCTTCTCATAGCGGCCCCAGGCCCAGACGGTGCCGTCACGGCGGACGGCCAGAGCGAAGTTATCGCCCACAGCGATATCCACCGCGTCGTTGATGACGCCCATGCTGGTCCGGACGGCCTGATGCTTGGTGAAGCTGGGCTCGCTGTCGGACTGGTTGATTTGGTTGGCACTGTTGGAGCCCCAAGCGTACACGTCGCCCTGGGCAGTGAGGGCCGCACTGAAGGCCGAGCCGGCGGCCACCTCGGGTGCCACCAGAGGCCGGTCATAGGCGCTGGAGTAAGGCACCACCTCGACCTCGGCGATGGCGTAGAGATCATAGGTCTTTTCGTAGACCACAATGACCGCCGTTCCCACGCCCTCGTAATAGAGGTTGCCCTCCTCATCCACCGAGACCACATTGGGGTTGGTGGACGCGAAGCGGAAGTCCGGTGTCACGTTGGGCGCGTCGGAGTACACGTTGAACCAGTTGAGCTTGGGCTGGAGTTTGATACCCTTCGACGTGCCGGTGGCGGCCATCATGACCACCATCCGGTTGGCCGCCGAGAGCTCCTCATTCTCCAGACTCACGTACAGGGAGTGGACCTCGTTGGGCAGAGCCTTGAAGTCCAGATCAAAGTTCAGCGGATCTTTGCCGATGGTGATGTCGCCCAGCTGGCCATAAGTGTTGTCGCCCCAGGCAAACACACTGCCGTTTTCGGCGATGGCGGCCGACAGGCCGGAGGCGGAGGCCCGGACAGTGGCGGGATGGCCCTTGTCGCTGTCGGCCCAGACCACGCCGGTCCACCGGCTGGTCTCGTCGATCATGCCGCTGGCTCCGGTGGTATAAGTGGTGTAGGCCTCGCCGGCCAGGAGCCCGGCAAAGCTGTTAGTCGTCGTGGCGGGACGGGTAGCCGAGGCGCTGGCCTTCTTGTCGGCCGTGTTGTAGCCGGTGCCCTGCTCGCCCGACTGGTTCTTGCCCTTGACCAGGACAGTATTGTCCTTATTCAGGACCACCACGGTGTCGCCGCCAGTGATCTGGCTCACCGTACCGGTGGCCAGCCCGGCCACTGGCCGGAAGACGGCCGCCTGGATGCCCGGGATGCGCTCGTAAACTCCGCCGTTGGCAGAGAGGGCATAGATGGTGTCAGTGGTCCCGTAGAGGTCCACCATCCGCTCGGTGAGCTGATTGCCCATGCCCGCGTTGTTCAGATAGAACTGCTCCAGAGTATAGGCACTGCGGGTCCAGGAGATCTTAGCGCCCTGCTCGGTGAGGGCGTACATATCGTCGGTGGGCTTGTAGTCGGGCACCGTCTGGTTGTTCTCCACCTTAGTCCCCTGCCTGGTCTGGGTACCGGCGCTGACGTCGCTGATGCCGGCCATCTCCACCAGAACGGGAACGGTGGTGGGCGCATTGCTTCGGGTGGTGTCCACCGTCACGGGCAAACCGGTCTCGCCCCGGAGGACCTGAGGATCGTTGCCGGTACCCCAGATGAACAGGTCACCCTTTTCGGACAGGGCCTGAGCGAAGCTGGCCACGCCGTCCATGGTCACGTAGGAGCCGGTGTAGATGTCGGCAAACTTCACATGGTTGCCCTCGTAATCCAAATCGCTCTTCAGGTCACCCAGGGCGGCCACCGGAGTGGGCCGGGTGACATACTGCTCCTGCACGATGCCGCCGGTGTTGCTGCTGGTGCCGTTGCCCAGCTGGCCGTGGTTGTTCCGGCCCCAGGTGTAGAGCAGGCCCTCGGTGTCAATGGCCATGGCAAAGTCCACCCCGGCCGCGATCTTGACGATCCTGGCATCCTCATAGTGAGTGGTCACATTGACGGCTGCCACAGGCACGAGCTTGCCGGTACTGTCCTTATCCAGGTAATCGCCATTCTCGTCCACGGCGTAGAACTTGCCGTCGGTCTCTTTAATGACGGTGCGGTTCCGGTTATCGGTATAGCCGGTGACCCGGTTGCTGGTGAAGGTGACCTTCTGGGGCTTGGTCTCAAAGCTGTCCACCCCGGCGGGACCGAGGCCCAGCACGCCGTAGTTATTGCGGCCCCAAGCATAGACCTCGCCGTTGGCCTTCAGCGCCAAGGTGTAGTCCTCACCCACCGAGACCTGGGCAAAGGCCACATACTCGGTCTTATTGACACCCTCCGACACAAACTCGTTGCGGTAGGTATAGGGGGTCAGGACGCTGACCTTAAAGGCCACAGTCCGGGTAAGGGTCCCCTTGCTCACGGTGACCAGGATGGTGGTGTTGCCCCGGTTCTGGCCGGCGATCACGCCGCTGCCATCCACCGTAGCCACACTGGGATCCAGGCTCTGGTAGGTCACAGTGTAACCGTTGGTCCGGGCCCAGGCCAGGTTTCCGGTCTTCTGGCTCTCGGTCATCAGGTTAGCGCCGTCGGAGACCGTGTAGTTGTTGTACAGGTCAAAGGTTCCGTTGATGCCGGTCACGGCATCGGAGCTGCCGTGCTCACCCAGAGAGATGCGGTTGGTCCTGCCCTCGATGACGAATTGCTCACCCACCTTGATGGTGGTGTCGAAGCTACCGCCGGTCCGGTAGGTGTTGACGGCATCCTGGGTGCCCACCTGCTCCATGTTGGCAGCACCCATAGCGTGCACCGACCCGTCGGTACCCACATAGACAGAGTGGTTACCGCCAGAGGAAGAGGTTGCGGCGAGCACGCCGGCCGTCTCGATCTTATTGTTGGTTCCGGTATTGCTGGACATCTGACTGCCCAGCTGCCCCTGGCTGTTCAGGCCCAGGGTGATGAGGGCACCTTCAGTGGTGACCAGAGTCATGGCCGCGCCGCCCGAGATCCGGGTCACCCACTCGTTCAGGTTCCGGTTCAGCGGCAGGTTCTGGGTCCTGCTGGTGCTGTTGCCGTAGTCCACGTTGAGCTGGATAGGCGTGGCGATCCGGGCATTGCTGCCGGCCAGGTTGCGGAAGGGCCGGCCATTGATGTTGTTGTCGTTCTCACCCCAGCCAAAGAGGTCGCCGGTGGTGTTGTTCACCCGCACCGAGGTGCCGTTGTTGGCCTGCTCCATCAGGAAGGTGGTAGCCAAGGCATACTGCTTACCGGCGCCCACGGTCAGAGCACGGTTGTTCAGCAACACATTGCCCTCGGTCTCGGTGGTGGTCTCCTCGCCGATGCCCATGGCCAGAGTCCGGTTGTCGCCCATAGCCTTGATAGAACCGTTGGCCTGGAGGATGTAGACTATGGCGCTGTTGCTGGCCGAGACGCCCGCGGCAAGGTCACCCACCCGGTCAAGGACCACCGGCTCGGCGTACTGGCTGCTCTTGGTGTCATTGGTCAGCTGGCGGCTCTCGTTGTCGCCCACGCCGTAGACGTTGTTGCTCAGGGTCTTGTACTCGTCCACCCGGCCGTCGTTGTCAGTGTCCAAACGACCATAGTAGACGCTCTGGACCATGACAGCGAAGCCATGGGCGTCGTCGGCGCCGCCCACCGCGATATCCACGATATTCTGGATATAGTCGCTGTCGGGGTTGTCGCTGTTGGCACCCTGACCGCCCTTGAGCACCTGGGTGGCGTAGGTCACCCGCTGGGGAGCGTCCTTGCCCAGACCCAGCTGTCCCTTGTCATTGCGGCCCCAGGCCCAGACCGTGCCATCGTTCTTCAGAGCGTAGGCAAAGTTGCCGGTGGCGGCCACCTTCCGGACGTTGTTCAGCCCGGTGATGGTGCCGTCCTCGTTGCGCTGCATGACCTGGACGGGGTAGGAATAGGTGCCGTAGACCTCACCGATACCCAGCTCGCCGTACTCGTTGGAGCCCCAAGTCCAGACCGTACCGTTACCCGCCAGGGCCACGTTGAAGCTGGAGCCCGAGACCACCTGCGGGAAGCCCACGCTGATACCGTTGGAGGGTTTGCTCTCACCCAGGATATTCCGGTATACGCCGCCATCCTCGCCCTGGTTATCCAGCTTGGAGGCGCCAGGCCGGACCTCGATCTTCACGCTGGAGACCGAGAGAGGATCCTTGGCCAGGGAGACGATCATATAGGTGGTGCCGGCCGACAGGCCCTTGATGGTCGGGAACTTGTCGTCGTGGTAGTCCACCTGGGCGATGTTGTTCCTGGAAATCTTGCTGGTATTCTCCACCGCGGACTGGGTGTCATCCCACATGAACCAGGCCAGCTCCTGCTCGGCCATGTTCTCCTCGGTGTTGTTCAGCACGTTGAAAGCCGAGATCTGAGGCTGGATGGTGTACTGGAAATCCTCCCCCTCGGCGATGGAGATGGTGTAGTCCTCCAGCACGAAGTAGGCCGCGCCCACGCGGACGGGCTCGTCGGTGGAGTTGCTGGTGGAATCGCCCAGACGGCCGTAGTCGCTGTTCTGACCGTAGCTCCACAGGGAGCCGTCCGACTTCATGACCACCGAGTGGCCGGTCTTGGCCGAGACCGAGTTGACCACGGTCACCACGCCCTGGATGTGGTCGCCCGTGTTACCGGCGGTACCAGCAGAGACCATGTTGGGCACGCCGGATACCGGCTTGAGCTCCACGGGAGCGCCGGTGCCGGGCTTGGTGGGATCCTCGGTCAGGTTGCCGCCCTGGCCCAGTCCGGGCGCCAGCAGATCCTTGATGACGGTCTCGATGATGAGATTTTCGGTCAGCATGCCGCTGCAGCCGGATGCAGCGCAGGCTGCTCCCGCCGTCCCACTTGTATAGAGGGTGTTACAGGTATTGCAGATATAGGGATTCGTGGCATCCGGCCGGGTCACAGAGTAGGACGGGCCCTTGATGCTCTGGTCGGCGTCGGCGTTACCCATGGACCACAGGCTGTTATCCGAGTAAGACACCTGGAGGTACTCAGAGATGTCGGCCGACATGGGGAAGGTCAGCGCGCCGGACTTCGGGACCACCTGATCCAGATCGTTGGGATCGGGCTCATAGACCGTGTAGGTCTGACCCATGGACATCTCGGGCACCACGGTGGGCTGCTGGTGGACATGGATGTCCACAGTGGTCCCGTCGGCCTGGGTCACGGTCTCGGTGATGTTGCCGTTGGCGTACCGGGTCTCCTCAGTGCCGCCCCAGGTCATGACCTCGCCATCGGTGGTGATGACCACGGCGTTGTAGACGCCGCTGCTCACCGTCAAGGCCCGGTGGCCGTTGAGAATGGCCCGGTCAGGCTGGGCCTGGCGGGCATAGCTGCCGTAAGCGTAGTTGCGCAGCTCGCCCCAGGTGATGACCTGGCCGTCGGGCCGCAGGGCCCGGATGTTGGCGGCAATCTTGTCGGGAGCCAGCATGAACACGCCCTGGAGCACGCTGTTGCTGGCGCTCAGGTTTCTGGGCAGGTTCACATTGGCGTTATTCTTCACCGTGAGCTGCGGATCCACCAGGCCGTTGTAGTTGTCGCCCCAGCCCCAGAGCTCGCCGGTCACGTCCACGGCGAAGGAGTAGGCCCGGCCCACACGGGAGCCCACGGCCTGGGAGGTGTAGCCGCTGGCGGCGATCTCCACCAGAGGCGCGGCATAGGTATCGGCGCCCGAGCCCAGGGTGACCTCACCGCTGGGTCCCTTCACCGGGATGGCGTAGAAGGATACGCTGGAGCCGGTGCCCGCGCTGCCCTGGCCCAGCTCGTTCCGGGCATTGGAGCCCCAGGCCCAGACCACGCCGTGCTTATCCAGAGCCAGGGTATGGTTGCCGCCGGCCGAGATCTTGATGATGTCACTCAAGGCCACATAGGTGTCGCTCTCAGCATCATAGGTTCGGACCTGGACAGGGATGCTGGAAGAACGCTGTCCCCTGGAGCCCAGCTGGCCATAAGTGTTGGAGCCCCAAGCCCAGACTGTGCCGTCACTCTTCAGGGCCACAGAGTGGGCCAGACCCACCGAGATCTCGGGGAACACCACGGTATCGCCGGCCGCGGGGGTGGCCGCCTTGGCGCCCACCACGTTGAGCTTGAAGAAGCCCTGGTTGCCCATATCGTCAGTGATCACAATGTAGGTAAATCCGGTATCCTTTGCAGTGATCTGCCCGAAGGTAGCACTGGCGGGGTTGTCATCCACCTCCGCCGCGGCGGGGTTGGTGGAGACGATGGAGAGCTTGCTCAGGTCAGGCTTGTAGGTCTGGGGACCGTAGGCGTTGAAGCCCAGGTGGCCCAGGATCTCGCTCATGACGATCTGGACCTTGGTGCCCTCCACCACGGCAGTGGACATGGTCACCGAGGACTCCTTGGTCAAAATATTGTCGGTGGTAATATGTCCGCCGCAGCCGGTTCCGGCGGCACAGGGGTCGCCCACGTTCAGGCTGCCGTCATCGCCGAAGGCGGTACGGCAGGTGTCACACACCAGCCGATGGATGTCCTCATCCTTCAGGATGGTGTCATAGAAGATGGTAGCATCCTTTCCGCCCACCTGGATCCGGTCCACCTCCAGATAGGAACCGCCGCCGTTCTCCAGCACGCTGATAGGTGCGTACTTCTCGGTGAAGGTGCCGTCACCCAGCTGGCCGTAGGTGTTGGTGCCCCAGGTGTAGACCGTGCCGTGCTCGTTGTCATAGACCATGACCGAATCGCCGTATGCGGCGCCGCCCAGACCCATGATATTGTCGATAATACCCTCGGGCGTGCCGTTGCCGGCCTCACCGGCCTGGACAAAGTCGGCCACGTTCCGGCTGGTTCCGATGGTGCCGTTGCCCAACTGACCACGGAGGTTCTGGCCCGCCGCCTTCACGCTCTTGTCCAGATAGCGGACATAGCTGGTATCGCCAGCCGAGATCAGGATGGCCACGCTGTCGGTGCTGTCACCGGCGGCCACAGCGGCGGCGATGCCGGTGTCATAGTCGGAGGTGTGGT
Source organism: uncultured Oscillospiraceae bacterium (assembly GCA_950075865.1). Classification (GTDB taxonomy): domain Bacteria; phylum Bacillota; class Clostridia; order Oscillospirales; family Oscillospiraceae; genus Vermiculatibacterium. The sequence goes on from CATMVA010000002.1 coordinate 124,898, forward strand.
TCCCGTCGCTCTCATAAGTCTTGGTAGGCCGCGGATCGGTGCCCACAGGGATGATGGCGTCGTTGAAGGAATCCTGTCCGGCCACCACAGCGGTGGGCTCCAGTACGTTGCCGTTGGCGTGGTTGCCCAGCTGGCCGTACTGGTTGGCGCCCCAGCCGTGGACCTTGCCGTTCACGTCAATGGTCAGCACGGTGTTGGAGCTGGCCGACAGGGCAATATAGTTGCTCTCCCCCTCGGCGTAGGTCGGACCCACCACGGCGGCGTTCACAGTGCCGAACTGGCCCTGGTCATAGCCGCCGTTGGTGCTGGCGTTCTTACCGATGTTCAGCACGTCGCCGCTCCGGGTCAGGATGTGGGTGGTGTTCTGGTCTGCCACGATGTCGTAAGCCTGAGCCCAGGAAGGCAGGCGGAGCCGCACCGGTCCAACGGTCACATTGGTGCTCTCGTTGGTGGTGTTGGTGATGTCCAGCTTGCCGTAGGCGAAGGAGCCCATGCCGTAGACGTTGCCCATGCTGTCCAGCAGCAGGGCGTGGGTCTCGCCGGCGGCGATGTCCACAATCTCAGCTCCGTCAGGCAACACCTTCTCCAGCGGCAGGTTGGTGGGGCTCTCCAGCCACAGATAGTTGTCGATATAATCGTTCACCGGCTTGAAGCCCAGCTGTCCGTGGGCATTGTCACCCCAAACAAAGACCTTTCCGTCGGTGGTGAGGGCCAGGGTGAAGGAGGCTCCTACCGCGATTCGGGACACGGTCAGCTCATCCGCATCCAGGGGATCCAGCTTGAAGCTCAGCTTCTTGGGCGAGGTAGCAGTGATCACAGAGCTGTCCCGGCCAAGGCCCAGACGCCCGTTCTCATTGCTGCCCCAAGTCCAGACCGTACCGTCGTCCCGCAGGACCACCGAGAACTTGTCGCCCATGGCCACCTGAGGATAAGTGATGCTGGGCGTGTCCCCGGCTTTCTCGGGCAGAGGCATAACATTAAGTTTAAAGAATCCGTAATATGTCTCTCCGTCATCAGCCGTGTACTCGGCCACAATGTAGGTCACACCGAAGGTCTTGGCGGTGACCGTCACAGTCTTGCCGTCGGCCGAGATGGCGATGTCAGCCACCTCGGGATCCAGGGACTTGTAGCTCACCTGGGTGGCGTCGGTGACGATGTTGTTGATGGTGGCGTTGATCAGGTTGAACCCGTCGGCCTTGATAAGCTGGAACAGCTCGGCATTCAGGGTCATGGACTCTTCCTTGAGCATGGTGTACTCATAGTCCGTGAGCTTGTTCTCCCCGTTCACGGTCTCCATCAGATTCATGGTCAGCAGCTTCTTGTCCACGCCCACCTGGAGAGCCTTGGAGGTGCTCTCCCCGGCCAGGACATTCTTCAGAATGCCCAGCTGGTACTCGCTGTTGGAGCCCCAGGCCCAAACCGTGCCATCCTTCTTGACGGCCAGGCTGTGCTTGCCGCCGGCGGCCACAGCAAAGACGTTGCTCAACCGGTCGGTGACAAGGATCTTGCCCTTACAGTCCTTGGTCTTGGTGCACTCGTGATTGGGATTGGCCGCGTCGTTGTACTCCTCAGCGGTGTAGATGGCGCCGCAGACACTGCAGTTGTAATTCTCCACGCTGTCCTCCACCGTGGTGGGCACAGCGCTGTCCACCGAGGCGTCCTTGCCCCAGGTGTAGACCTTGCCGTCGATGCCCAGTGCGGTGATGTGGCTGTCCGCGACAGAGACCTCCATGACCTCCACGCCCAGGCTGACCTGGCCGGCGGCCGAGTAACCCTGGTTGGCGGTGACGGCGGAGAGGTCCTCCCCTGTCACCGGGTTGGAGATAGGCTCATAGTTGCTCCCGGTGCTCTCGGCCTCCCGGCCCAGCTGGCTGCTGGAGTTTTCGCCGAAGGTCCACAGAGTTCCATCCTTGCGGATGATAGCGGTGGTATTGCCGCCGGCCGCGATCTGCCAGGCGTTGTCCACCGTCACCTGCACGGGCGCCACCTTCTGGGTCATGTTGGCCCAGACGGTCCCGGAGGCGTTCAGCGCCTTGCCCACATTGGTGGTGGGCCGGCCGTTGCCCAGCTGGCCGTAGCTGTTGTCGCCCCAAGCGTACACAGTTCCGTAGCGGTCCATGGCCACAATGTGGGCGTCGCCGGCCGCCACCGCCACGATATCCCGCAGGTAGGCGGAGGATTCAGCGGTGGAGGTGGTGATGATAGCCCCGTCCACATAGCCACCGGCCTCGGTTCCCTCGGGGTGCTCGTTGACATTGCCGGAAGTCCAGGTGTAGTTGTAGTTCAGGTTGGCCTTGCCGGCGTACACCCGGGTGGGCAGCTCGATACTGGCCCGCTGCTCGTGAGCGTAGTCGATATGGCCGTTCATGTCCACATAGTTGCTGTAGCCCGGCGGCGGGGAAGCCAGATAGTGCTTCAGCTCGTCCTCGCTGTCGGTCCGGTTGATACCCAGCACGCCACGGGTGTTCTTGCCGAAGGTGTAGACAAAGCCGTTCTTGTCCACACACACCGAGAACCGGTCGCCGGCGGCGATGTCCACGATCTCGTGGAGATACTCACAACTGGTCAGAGTGCCCGTGACGCCGCCCTCCGTGCAGCTGTCGCCCACATTGCCGGTGGTGTAGAGCTTGCCGCAAGCGTCGCAGACCAGGGCGCCGGACTGCTCGCCCAGGCGGACCCTGACGGGCTGATAAGCGGTAGTCTTGGTCCTGCCGTCGCCCAGCTGGCCGAACTCGTCGCTGCCCCAGGCGTAGACATAGCCGTCCTTACTGAGGGCCAGCATGTGGTCGGTACCCACAGCAATCTTGATAATGCCATCCAGATAGTTCTCCCCGTCCTCAGCCAGGACCTGAGCGGGCACATCGCTGAAGCTCTGGGCGGTGCCGGGCAGGTAATCGTTCATGCCGGTGCCGTCCAGCCGGTTCCGGCCCACGCCGGTACCCAGCTGACCGTTCTCGTTGCTGCCCCAAGTCCAGACGGTGCCGTCGGACATGAGGGCGGCCGAGAAGCTCTTGCCGGCGGCCACCATGGGCGTAGCTACCACCGAGGTATCAGCCTTGGCGGCGTTGCCGGCGGTGAAGGTGTCCACGATCTTCTCGTCGTCGGTATGGCGGTGCTCCATCTGAATGCGCTTCCACACCTGGCCCAGACGGTCGTTGATGGTGATGACCGACTCACGGTAGCGCTCGTCGGAGGTACCCTGGTAGACGATCCAGTCCTCCTTGGTCACGAAGTCGGCGTTGGCCGAGGTCAGGGTGATATCCTCCACTTTGCTGGTGGAGTTAGAGCTGCTGTAAAGCAGGTTGGTATAGAAGTGGTCGTGACGGTAGACCGTGTTCTTATCCACCACGAAGATCTGGTCCCCTGTCAGGGTCAGCTTGCTGGGCAGCGGGTTTTCAGCGTCAAAGTGGTATTTATCATCCACAATGACCACGTCCTCCATATCGGGAACCATGACAGCGGACATGGAGAAGATGGCGGGGGCGAAAAGCTCGGCCAGGATCTGGCTGCTCTCCTCCTTATTGGCGCCGTTCACCAGCTGGTCAAAGCTGAACATGCTCAGCAGCTGAACAGTCATCTCGGCCGCGGTTTCGGGCTCCTCAGCCAGGATCTCCTGGATCTCCTCCGCCAGTCTGATGAAAGCATAGGAGAGCTCCAGGTTGGAGTCAGCGCCCACGGGCACAGGCGTCAGGGCCCGCTCGCCGCTGACATTGCTGCCCATCTGCCAGGCAGCGTTGGAGCCGGTGGCATAGATGCCGCCCTGAGCGGTGAGGAACAGGGAGAAGTCGGGACCGCCGGCCACCACGCCCTTGTAGTCGCTGGCTCTGTTGCTCATGGCGTTGCCGCCAATGTACATCGCGCCCAAATTGGTCCGCTCCTGGGCGGTGTAGGAGTTGTAGACAGTGCCGTCGCCCAGCTGGCCGCTGGTGTTCCGGCCCCAGATATAGGCTCTGCCCTCCACCGTGACCGCCATGCCGTGGTAAGCGCCGGCGGCGATGTAAGCTACGCCGGTCAGCTCGGTCATGTCGTCCTTCTTCACGGTCCCGGCTACGGTGCCGTCGGCAGCCACGCCCCGGCCAAGCTGGCCGTAGCTGTTGCCGCCCATGCTGTACACCTTGCCGTCACTGCCCAGAGCCAGGGTGAAGTCGTTGCCCGCGGCCACGGCCCGGAAGTCAACACCGGGCACCGAGAAGCCGGAGACATTGCCATTCGCCAGGTAGGCGATCCGGCTGCCGTCGGGGCTGATGGACATATCCTGAGCATAGGTGGACGTGGCGCTCCAGCCCGAGCCGGAGGGCGTGTAGACCTGACCGCCCGAAATCAGGCGATAGGCGCTGCCGCCGGCGTAAACCGTGCTGCCCTCGCCCATGGCCTCGCCGAAGGGTCTGGCGTAAGCCACTGTGTTGCCCTGGCCGTCATTGACGTGGTAGGGGGCGCCCCAGCGGTAGGCCTGGCCTTCGCTGTCCACCGCGATGCCGAAGTTGCTGCCGGCGGCGATGGAGACGATATTGCGCAGGAAATAATGGTTCCGGTAGCTGTCCTCCAAGGAGACCTGGACGGGCACCATCTGCTTGCCGCCGATGACGCCGTTGCCCAGCTGGCCCTGGCTGTTGTCGCCCCAGGCCCAGACCGTGCCATTACCCTTCAGGGCCACGGCGAAGCCGTCGCCCGCCACCAGCATGGGCTGGGTGAAGGTATAGGTCTCGGGCGTATCGCCGGCGTTGGGCTGCTCGTCGTAAGGCTTGATGGTCAGAGTGACCTTGCGGAAAGCGCCGCTCTTCCGGTCGGTGACCGTGATAACGGCCACGCCCACAGCGTCCTTCAGCGGGGTGATGCGGAACTCATTGTCGCTGATCTTGGTGATCTCCACCAGCCAGCTGTCGGTGGTGACCGCAATGTCCATCTCGGTCACGGCGCCGCCGGCGTTGAAGACATTTATGCTGTTGGCGGTCATCACGTTGATGCCCGAGAGGGTCAGACTGCCGTTGTTGTAAAGGTCCACAGCGGCGGCGTCGGTGGTGTTGCCCACGTTCATGTGGAGCTGGGCGGCGGTAGCGCCGGCCAGATTCACCTGAGCGGGTATGCTGACGCCGGACACCTGGGTGCTCTGACCCAGCTGTCCCTCCCGGTTGCTGCCGGCAGCCAGAATGAAGCCGTCGTTGCGGATCATAACGGTGTGGTCCTCGCCGCCCGCAATGGCCCGGATGTCGTCGGCGTAAACGTTGGGCATGGCCACCGTCTTGTTGGCCTGGGCTCCGTCGGCCAGCTGGCCGTTGGCGTTGCCGCCCCAGGCGTAGACCTTGCCCTCAGCGGTGATAGCGAAGGAACTGTCGGCGCCGGCCGCAATGGAGGTCACCTTATCCAGGGGCCTGGTCACCACGTTCTCGGTGGTCAGGACCAGAGTGGGATAGTAGTGGTCCATCTCGTCGCCGGTACCCAGACGGCCATAGTAGTTGTAGCCCATGGCCCAGACATTACCGTCCTCAGTGAGGAGCAGGGTGTGGGCGTCGCCGGCCGCGATATCCACCACCCGGTGGTCGTGGCTGAAGGCGTAGAGCTCCTCGGCCAGGACCTCGCGGACGTAGTAGTCGGTGCGGTGGTCGCCGGTGTCGCCCCGGCCCAGCTGACCATAGTCGTTGTCGCCCCAGGTGTACACGGCTCCGCCGTAAGTAAGGGCCACAGCGTGGCGGCCGCCCGCGGCGATCTTCAGCACGTTGTCCAGCTTATAGGGGGTGTTGATGGCAGACTTCTGGAAGCCCAGCTGCTCGTCGCTGCTGGAGTAGCCCTGGACCTGGACGGGAGAGGGCACGTCCGCGGTACCGGACACGCCCACCTGGCCGTACTCGTTGTTGCCCCAGGCCCACACCTGGCCGTTGTTGTCAATGGCCAGGCTGAAGGCGTCGCCGGCCGCCACGGTGCGCAGGTTGCCGAAGCGGACCCCCTCGGTCAGCTCGGTGAGGTGCCCGCCGCAGACCGTGATGGCAGCCTCCGTGTCACCCTCACCAGGCACCATGGTCTCCTTGGTGCAGCGACCACTCTCAGGCATGGTAGTGTAGCTCTCGCCGCAAACGTCGCAGACATAGCCGGCCACGTTGGTGCCGATGACCACCCGCTGGGGCAGGGACACGCTGTCGGTGTCACCGGTGCCCAGTTGGCCGTCCTCGTTGTAGCCCCAGACCCACAGGTAGCCCCTGTCGTCCACCGCCAGGGCGTGGAACTGACCGGCGGCGATGGCCTTGATCCTGGGCACGTAACCCAGGTTATCCTCCTCAAAGAGCACCTGGCCGGGCTCATAGGTGCGGTCGCTGAACAGCTCCCGGCCCAGCATACCGTTGGCGCCATCGCCCCAGCTCCAGACTGTCCCGTCAGCCTTCAGGGCCAGGGTGAAGCCATCGCCGGCGGCCACTACGGGAGCGTAGTGGTTGCCCGCCTCGGCGTCACTGCTCCGGTCGGAGAGCACATGGATGGTCAGGATGCCGATGGTCTCCACCCGCTCGGTGGCCCGGTTGTTCCGGCGCACCAGGATGGTAGAGGTGCCGGTGGCGCCCTCGTGCGGCGTCACCACGCCCTCGGCGGACACAGCCACCACAGCGTCGGAACGCACCAGGGTGCCGTCGGCGTCGAGGATGTAGTATTCCAGATCCTTCTCCTCCACCGTCTGCTCGGTGGGATAGAGGGTCACGGTAAAGCTCTCGGGCACGGTGATGGTCTTGCTGTTACCCACATTCAGATCCAAGGTAGTTCCGGGCTTGTTGTCCATCACAAAGCTGGTGGTCTTGTCGCTGAGCCGGATGGCGGGCAGGTGGGCCACCGCCCGGACGGGCAGCTCCTTGGCGCTCTCGTTGGGCCGGGCGCCGGCGACAAGCTCGGCGTCGCCGTCCTTGTCACCCAGCTGGCCATAGTCGTCCTGGCCATAGCCGTAGACCGAGCCCTCGTAGGTGACGAACATCATGTGGTCGTTGCTGGCCGTGACCCCGATGGCCTTGACCATGGGATCGGTCTCCTCCACGGGATCGGTCAGAGTGGAGATCATACCGGCAGCCTCGCCGGCGGCCACCCTCACCAGGTCAGCGCCGTCCACATCCAACTGGGCGTAGACCCCGCCGTCGGTATCCAGCAGCGCCAGGGCCTGCGCCCGGGCGGCGATCTGGTAGATAGTGGCGTCCTCGTCCATGCCGTCCACGTCCAGCTTCTCAGCCAGCCGCTTGTCAGCGCCCTGATAGCTGCCCCAGACCCAGACCTGATTCTCGTCGTCCAGTGCCAGGGAGAAGTTGGCGCCGGCGGCGATCTCCAGCACATTGGTCAGGGCCTCGGTCTCACTGATCATGACCTTCTCGGGCCGGTTGGCGTTGGGATCCAGGGCGTAGGTCTTACCGTTACCCAGCTGGCCCAGGCTGTTGTCGCCCAGAGTCCAGACCGTGCCGTCCCGGCGCAGGATGGTGGTGTGATCCTCGCCCAGCGCCACATCCAGTACGCCGCTGAAGCGGACCTGCTCACCGGTGAGGAAGTTGCCCTTGTTCATCTTATCCCGGCCATTCCGGCCGTCGGCGGTGGAGCCCCACATATAAAGGCTGCCGTCCTTGGTCACCGCGGCGGCATGGCTTCCCTTGGCCGCGATCTTCTCAACACTGTTGATGTAGGACTCGATATGCTCGTTGCTCTTCACGTCGCTGCCCAGAGACTTGGGCGTGGCCGAGAAGGTAGTCAGCCGCTGGAGCACCTGCTCGGGGGTGCCCAGCTTGTGGTCGGTCCGGGTGTCGTTGCCCAGCTGGCCGTCGGCATTGTAGCCCCAGGCCCACACATCGCTGGTGTGGGTCACGGTCTGGGTCACGTCGTCCACCGTCTCGACTTCCTTCAGGATCAGCATGAACCGGTCGCCCATGGCGATCTGGGTCACGCCGGTGAGGAACCCGGTGGGATCGTTCTCATCCCGCACCTGAGTGGGCACGTTGATGGTGGTCTGGTCGTAGTCGCTGCCGCTGGCCAGGAAGTCCAGAGCCCTGCCCTGCTGGCCGGTCAGCGCGTTGTGGCCCCAGGTCCACACCGTGCCGTCGGCCCGGAGGGCGGCGGTGAACGCCTCGCCGGCGATGACCACCGGCATGGCGATAGCGCTCACATGGTTGCCCGCCATGGCATACTCGGTACCCATGTCGGCCTTGCCGAAGCCCACGGTGATCCGCGCCATCTCCTGCACGGCAGTCCCGTCCACGGTGGGCAACTCCACAATGATGTCCAGCTTCATGCCGGCCACCGCCACGTTCCAGTCGATATTGGCCGTGGCAAAGGCGGGTACGCCGTTGGCGTCGTTCTCGATAGTGAACCCGGTGATGGCGTTGGGATTGCTGGAACGGAAGCGCAGCCGCTTCTTCTGGTCGTCGGTCAGGCTGGCCCAGGCGGCCTGGATCAGCACGTTGAAGTCGTCGATCTTCTCGATGACGATCTCGTTGATATCGATACGCACAGTCTCCCGGTTGGCCTCGTTATCCACCTTCAGAAGAATGTCGTAAGGCGCCTCGTAGGTCCGGTTCAGGATGGAGGTGGCGTCCACGATCACGTCCACCTTATTGAGCCGCAGCACGCTGGTGCTCTCCATACCGAAGCCCACCTGCTTGGGCTTCACGGTATTGGGCAGCTCATCCACATCGTAGCCCGAACCCAGCTGGCCTTGGGCGTTGTCGCCCCAGCTCCACACGGTACCGTCGGCTTTGATGGTCACCAGCGCCGTGTCAGTGAGAGCCAGGTCGTAGGAGTTCCAGGGCAGCAGCTCCTCGATGCTGCCAGGCACCACACCGGTGCGCTCGTAGCCGCTGTTGGGCGTGATCACAAAGCCGTTCGTCGCGGTGACCGTAATGGGCACGCGTCCGCCGCTTGCGTTCCGGCCGTAAAGGGTGCCGTACTGATAGGTGGTGCCGCTGCTGCTCATGGCGGCGGACAGAGCACCGTTGGTGGCCACCTGAACGATCTTCTCATCCTTGTCCGCCACAGGCACATCCACCTCCACCGGCCGCCTGACAAAGGTGTCGGTCACAGCCGGGGAAACTTCCTTGTTGGTGTTGTCGCCGAAGGCGAAGACCCGGTCCCGCTTCCCGTCGGCGTCAGCGTGAGTCGAAATGGTCACGATCTGATCCGCCAGGTTGCCGGCGTTCAGCTCCACCACCTGGTCCAGATACTTGCCGATGTAGTTGTCGTCCGTCTCCTCGGCCTCGGCCCGCAGGACCAGCATGGGCGTACGCTGGTAATAGCTGGCCCAGCTGGTGCCGCTGTACTGATTGTTGGCAGTCATATAGTAGAGCCACCGGCTGCCGCCCTTGTCGCTGCCGTCATAGCCCCGCTCCTGGTTGGTGTTGACCCGGTCGGTGTCGCCCAGGTCATAGCTCCAGCTCCGGGAGGTCTCATTGTACACCGCGCCCCAGGTCATGACCTGGCCGCTGGCCAGCAGAGCGGCCGAGAAGCCCCGTCCGGCGGCGATCTGGATCACGCCGGTCAGATACTGCTCCTTGGCGTTGGCCTGGTTGTTCACCAGGCTGTCCCTCTCCACCTGGACCGGAGTGGAGTAGTAACTGCTCCGGTACCGGGTACCCAACTGCGAGGTGCTGTTGTTGCCCCAGGACCACACGTTGCCGTAGGCGTCCAGGGCCAGAGCGTGGTCATAGCCGGCGGCGATGGCCACGATGTCGTGGAGATAGGTCTCGCCCAGCTCGTTGGTCTCACTGGCGGCCTGGGTGCCCCGGAGCACCCGTACCGGGAAGAACTCATGATGGTCATGAGCCTTCCAGGCGGTGGGATTGCCGTAGCGGTCCCAGGCGATGGCCTCCCACCAGGGCGTCTTGTTCTGACCCAGGATGCCGTTGCCGTTGTAGCCCCACATCCACACGGTGCCGTCGGCGCCCAGGGCCATGGCGTAGTTGCTGCCCGCGGCGATATCCACGATATCGGTCAGGTAGCCCATACCGCCCTCGCCCCGGAGCTGCACGGGGGAGATCTCATAGTTGTTGGGGGTCTTGTTGGCGCCATAGCTGCCATAGCCCACGCTCACATCGGAATCGGTGTAGTTGTAGTTGCCGTCAGCCATCTGGCCCCAGCGGTTGTCGCCCCAGCCCCAGACCGTGCCGTCGGCCTTCAGGGCCAGGGCAAAGCCCACCCCGTCGGTGCTGGTTCCATAAGCCACCTTGGGAGAGGTGGTCCGGACCACCTGGGCCCCGTCCACCACGGGGATGACCTCCAGGCGGAAGACACGGGTAGTGTCGGTGGGAATGTGCCGCACCAAAATGGTCACGGTGCCAAAGGCCCGGCCATCGGCCGCCTTCACCAGGAACTGCCCATTGGCAGTATCCTTCTCTACCGTGGCGATGGTGGGATTGGAGGAAAGGATCTCAAAGTCATCCATGGTCCGCTGGTCCACGCCCAGCTTTTCATAGCTGTCGTTGGGCACGCCGTAGGGCCGCACCTTGGTGGAGAAACCGGGGATCAGGAACCGCTCCAGGCTGTCCAGAGAGATGGCCACGGTGTCGCCCTCGGTCGCCACCAGCTTGCCCTCGTTGTCCAGCCGGGCAGTGGTGCCGTTGATTCTGACCGTGCTACCGCCAAGGCCGTTCTCCACATCCTGGAGAACCGTCTTTGTCTGTGTTCCGGTGACGGACAGCTGGCCCAGATACAGGGAGTTCTGGTCCTCGGCGCCCACCCGGACGGGGGTCTCAGCGCTGAGCAGCTTGAAGTTGCCCATGTTGCCGCCCCGGGCGGCGAACTCGCTGTCGGTGCCGCCGATGGCTCTGGCGGTGGTGGTGCCCACGCTCCAGACGCTGCCGTCGGTGCGGATCATGGTGGTCCGCTCCCCGGTCAGGGCCATGGTCACCGCCATGCTGAAGGCCTCTTCCCCGCCCATATGGCTGGTGATGGCGGTGGAATACTGCTCCACCGTGCCGGCGGTGCCGTCATAGTTCCGGCTCTCGCCCTGAGCCATGACGGTGTACTCGTCGGTGTCCACCGTGGTCCCGGTGGTCACGCCGGTGCTGAACTGGCTCACCGTCTGGTTGGCGGCGCCCCAGCTGTAGATCTGGCCCTTGTCGTCGATGATAGCCGAAGCGTCGTCGCCGGCCGCCATGGACATGATTTGGATGTCGTCGAAGGCGGACAGCCGCATGGGCTCGTTCACGATGGCGATGCCGAAGGCCGGCGTAGTCTCGGTCCCCTCCACATACTTCTGGGACTGGATCAGCTGTCCGCTGGTGTTGTCGCCCCAGCCGTAGAGATGGTTGCTGCCATCGAGAGCCAGGAAGTGGTCGTCGCCGGCCGCGATGTCCACGATACCCTGGAGATAGTGGGTGCCGTTCTTCTGTTCGCCGTGGAGCACCTGGGTGGGATAGATCCGGCTGACGGTGGTGCCGTCGCCCAGCTGTCCCTTGTCGTTCCGGCCCCAGGCATAGACCGTGCCGTCGGCCAGCAGGGCGGCCACGGCGGTATCCGCGGTGGCCAGCTTCACCACCCGTGCGGTGCGGTTGGGGGTGGCGGTGGCGGCGGTGGCGTTGATGGCGTTGGAGCCCAGAACGGTGGCCGCCTGGCCGCTGGTGTCGCCCAGGTGGTCGGTGCCGCCGGGGCCAAGGACCATGGTGGGCACGGTGGCGTACAGGCTGCCCGTATTGGTCCAGTCCACACCGTCATAGCGGTACACGCCGTCGCCCGCGCGCATAAATTCGGGGTTGAGAAGCTTCCGGCTGGCGATGTAGGAAGTGTTGCTGGAGTAGGAGCCCTGGTACCACCAGCTGTTATAGGCGGTCGTCATATGACCGGTGATGAAGTCCAGCCGGTCGGTATATTCCACGCCGCTCTGGATATCGCTGCTGGAGCTATAGTAGCCACCGTTGTTGCCCCAATAGTACACGTTGCCGTCCCCGGACAGGGCCACGGCGTAGTCCCGGCCCGCGGCCAGGGAGACCGCGTTGCTGATATTGCTGACCTTTGTGGGGAAGTAGGAACCGGCGTCATTGATGCTGTAGCTCGTAAAGCCATACCCATCATGGTCATGGCAACATACATACACGTTGTTATAGGTCCCGTTGCCCAGCTCGCCGTGCTCGTTGTAGCCCCAGGCGTACACATTGCCGTCCTTGTCCATGGCATAGCTGGTGAAATCGCTGGCGGCGATGGCCACGATGTCGTGGAGGTATCCGCCGGCGGCGCCGCTGGCGCCCGAATACCAGGTGGTGCTGTCCTCGCTGCTGATGGCCCCGTGGCCGGACCGGACGCCGCTGCCCTGCGCGCCCGACACCACCTGCTGGGGTGCCGCGTAGCTCCGCTGGACACTGTAGCCCTGCTGGTCATAGGCCCGGGTGGCGAAGTTGTAGTGGCAGGTGTCGTCCCAAACATGGCTGTGGGTCTCGTAGATCTTCACCCGGGTATTCCAGCTGTCGGCGATGCCCAGCTGTCCATACTCGTTGGAGCCCCAGGCCCACACGGTGCCGTCCTCCTTCAGGACCAGGGTGTGGTTCTTGCCCGAGACCACCATGGGCGTGGTCACCGTGGTCCGACCGCCATCCTTGTCCACGAAGGTGGCCCGGATGTTGACCTGGAGGTCGGCCTCGGCCACCACATAGAAGGAACCCGCCACCACGCTGCCGTCAGCGTTCTTCTCGGGAGCCCAGACCTGGAAGCGGATCACGGCGGTGCCATAGTTCCGCTTGTAGCTGCCGTCGTCGTTCCTGGCCGCCTCGATGGTGAAGCTGCCGTTGCCGTTGTCGCTGACCGAAGCGATATTGGTATTCATGGAGGTGGCGGTCACATAGCCGCCATTGGCGGTATCCACCGAGCGCAGCCAGTTGCGCGGAATGATGGCGGTGCCCGTGTTCTCCACCCAGCTGTTGATATTCAGGGTCAGCTTCTGGCCCTCGGTCATGCGGATACGCCAGGCCGCGGTATCCACATCGCTCCAGTCCACAAAGCTCAGGTCGGTGCCCAGCACGTCGCCCGAGGCCCCAGCTGTACCGTACCTGCCGCCGTTCAGGATCTCGGCGAGGGTGTAAAGGGCCGTCGGCACGGCAGGCGTCGTGTCGCTGGTATCGCCGGTGTCCCCGGTGTCGCCCTCAGTGCCCTCTCCGGGCTCCTCAGGCTGGGTCATGGGTCCAACGGTCACCACAGTGCCGTCGGCGTTAGTCAGCTCTGCGCTGTCGATCCAGGCGTAGCTCTGATACCGGTAACCGGCCATCACGGGGGTGGATGCCGTCACATTGTTGTTCTGATAGCCCGAGGTCTGGGTCACCATACCCAGCTGGCCATAGGTATCGTCGCCCCAGGCCAGCACGTAGCCGTACTCCTGGCGGGCGTCCTTGGAGGTCAGGTTGCCCACGTTCAGCAGAGCGGCGGCATGGGTGTAGCCGGCCGTAATGATCTTCACGTCGGTGAGATAGCCGCTCGTCTCGGTCTGCTTGTAGCCCGAGGTGATGTCCTTGTCGGGAGCGGTGCTGGTGGTGCCGTCCCAATCGGGATCGGCGGTCTCACCCGCCTTCACGAAGATGGGCAGGGTGTGCTTATCCTGGTCCACCGTGCCCTCACCCAGCTGGCCGAAGTGGTTCCGGCCCCAGGACAGGACCCGCTGGTCGCTGGTGATGGCCAGGGTGTAGCCCTCGCCGGCCTCCACCCGCTCCAGGGTAGGCATCTGGTGGTTGGTGTTCTCCATATCGCCCAGGTTCACATCGGGGCTGGTGGATTCCTTCACCCGCATGGGCATCAGGGCCCGCTCCAGGGTGCCGTTACCGATGCCCAGCTGGCCATAGGCGTTGGAACCCCAGGCGTAGATCTCCTGCTTGTTGTTGTCGTCGGTACGAGTACGGATGGCCACCATGTGGTCCACACCCACCGCCACGTTGGTGATCAGGTTCAGGTTGCTGCCACCGTCAGCGTTGTAGCTGGCGCCCCGCATGACGGTGACGGGCAGGGGAGCGTCCTTCCGGGAGTTCTGGCCCAACTGGCCCTCGGCATTGGAACCGAAGACCCACAGGTCACTGTTGCCCAGCACCACAGCGGACACATTGCCGCCGGCGGCGATGAGCAGGGCGCCGGACAGGTAGCCCTGGCCCAGCTCGCCCTTGACCTGCTCGGGCGTGGTGTGGAGGTACAGGTTGGCGTTCTTCTTCTCCACATTGGTCCAGTGGGCGTCGCTGATGGCGGTGCCCAGCTGGCCGTTGTAGTTGGAGCCCCAGGCCCACACCGTACCGTCGTCGGCCAGAGCCAGGGTATGGCTGGCGCCGGCGGCGATGGCCACGATGTTGGTCAGGTACTGGTATCTCTGGAGCTTACCGGTGCACATGGTGTTGGCGGTCACCTTTTCACAGGTCTTGCCCACCTCGCCAGTGCGGTAGTGGGTACCGCACCGGTCGCAGATGTAAGTCTCCTGGGTGCCGGCCAGAACATGGACGGCGTAGGTCTTGTTGGTCCGGTCGCCCACGCCCAGCTGGCCGCTGTCGTTGCGGCCCCAGGCGTACACGTCGCCGTCCAGGCTCAGGGCCACGGCGTGATCGGTACCGGCGGCCACCGCCTTGAAGCGGATCTGCTCGGTGGTGTTGATAGCTCCGTCGGTGTCCCGGACGGTGCCCAGATAGTCTCCGTTGGCGTCCAGCACCCGCTGGGGATTGGGGGTGGATTTGGAGCCGTAGATGTTGTTGGTAGCCGAGCCCACATAGCCGATGGATCCGGCCACGTTGGCGGCCGCCCGGGTGCCCTGGCCCAACTGGCCATAGTTGTTGTGGCCCCAGGCCCAGACCGCTCCGTCGCCGTCCAGGAACACGGTGAAGCTGGAGCCGGCCACCACGTTGGGAATGATGGCGTCGCTGGACTCCTGGAAGTTCACCTCGATAGCGCCCACGTAGCTGCCGGTGACCAGAACATAGTTGCCCGCACCATCCACATGGATCTGGCCGTAGTCGCCCGTAACGGTGCCCACCACCGCGTTGGTGGTGCCCACACCGTTGTGGTTGTAGTAAGCCGCCCGGGAGGTGATGGTGGACCGGCCCAGCTTGTGGTAGGTGTTGTAGGTGCTGGTGACCTCGATCTTGCTGGTCACCGCCAGGGGATCACCCACCATTCTCACCGCGGCGATATCCTCGTTGGAGGTGGACAGAGCCCAGGCCTCGTCAGTGGTGGGCAGGGTCAGGTGCATGGGATAGAGGGTGAAGCCGTTGTCGTAATCCAGGTGGGTGTTTCCGCGGAAGACCACCAGCTTCTCATTGTAGCCCAGCAGGACGGAGGGAGACACGGTGTCGTTGGTGGCCAGAGGCGCACCCGTGACCAGAGAACTGCTGTTGGGTGTGCCGTAAGCCATCCGCACCACGCTGCCGTTGACCACCTCGGCGTAGTCGATGACCAGAGACAGCTTCTCCTTGGGGCCCGCCTGAACAGGCTCATAGATCCGGATGTCATCGTTGGTGCCCAGCTGTCCCATCTTGACCTGGTCGTCCGGATTGGGGGTAGCCGTATTGATACCCCAGGCCCAGACGTAGCCGAACCGGCCGTCCAGACCGTCGTTGTGGGCATAGGCCAGGTTGTTGTAGTAAAGGTTCAGGGTCAGGTTGTGGAAGTAGCCCGCATCGATCCCATTGACGCCTGTCAGATAAGTATAGCTGTCGTTGTGCTCCTCATACTTACCCTTGACCGTTCGGACCGGCTTGCTGGAGTTCTCCAGAATGGTGTCACCCATCTGCCCCTCGGTGCCCCGGCCCCAAACATAGGTCATGTCGATGTTGGGCTGGCTGCGCCAGTCCTTCGTCAGATCGGCGATGGCAGGTCCATAGGTCACATCGGTGTTGATGGTCCGGACCAAGGCGTGAGCGGCGCCGGCCGAAACCTGCACCAAACGCTCCTTTTCTGCGGTCAAACTGCTCGTTTTTGCGGTCAAAACGTCGGCAACCGCGTCGCCGGAACCTGTCGTAATTGTTTCTCTTCCTGTAATAATACTGTCATTTTGAGAACCATCCAGGGTCAAAATCGGCAGTGCATGGTCGTTCGGGTCAGCCCCGCCCGTTGCAGCCGTAGGATCCACGCCCAACTGACCATAGGTGTTGCTGCCGAAGCCCCAGATTTTCTGGCTCCGGTTAGAATCGGTGGAAGAGGTCAAAATCAGGGAGAATCCGTCTGTTTCAGGGGTATTTGCGCCGAAATTGTAATAACTTCCGCCTGCGGCGATGGCCATGGCCCCCTGGAGGAACTCACCTGTAGCCTCTCCCTGAACCTGTTGTGTCACAGTGGTTCCGGCGGTTTTTCCGATGGCCCGGAAGTCGGTCCGGCTCCCCGCCACGTCATTCGCGCCCCGCTTCACCTGCACCGCAACGGGTACGTGGTAATAGTTGCCGTGCGCGGTCTCCTCACCGATACCCAACTGTCCCTGCGCATTATAGCCCCACGCCACAACGGTTCCGTTGGATCTCAGGGCCAAAACATGCCCATCGGAAGCGTCCAGGGTCACGATATGAGCCAGATAGTTGAGCGGATCGCCCTCCTGGTCGGGGCCTGCGGCAGTGCCGTTGACCACCCGGGCGGGAACACGCACATCCATGGCATTACCCCGCAGGTGCGCGCCGATGCCCAGCCGGTCGGAGGCGTTGTTGCCCCAGCCGTAGACATAACCGTTCTTATCCAGAGCCAGTGCAAAGTCATATCCTGCCACTACGGCAATGATATCGTGGAGGTAGGTCTCCTCGGTCTCGGTAGCTTCCTGAGCTCCCCGGAGGACCCGGACAGGCACAGAAGCGGCATTGATCTTGTTGACATCCGTGCTGGTGTAATCCACGTTGGAGCCCAGCTGATAATGGTTGTTATGGCCCCAGGTGTACACATAACCGTCCTTGTCCAGGGCTACGGTAAAGTTTCCACCGGAGGACAGGTCGATAATGTCATGGAGGAACTCGCCATCGCCCGGCTGTTCACCAATCAGAACCTGAACCGGATAAGCCTTGTTGACGCTGGTGCCGTCGCCCAGCTGCCGGTACTCGTTGCTGCCCCAGACCCACACGCTGCCGTCAGCCTTGAGCATAGCCGAATGGGCATATCCGGCAGCCAGCTTGGGCACGGCGATGGCGGTCTCGTTGGCATCCATAACGCTGATCAGCATCACATAGGAACCGGTCACTGTACGGGTGCTGTCTTTGGGATCGGTATAGGTGTAGGTGAAGCGTACGGTGGTGGTGCCTGCCCGGTCAGGCTGGACGGCACGGAAGATGAACTTCTTGCCCGAGGCATCCTTCTCCACCTTAACCAAGCTGGTGTCCAGGATCTCGGGAGTCTGGAAGGTCACGTTGCTGAGGGCAACATCGGTATCCTTGGTGTGACGGAGATTGAATCCGATGTACTCTCTGCGGACAAAGTTGGCGGTGTTCACCATCAGAGCGCTCTTGCCGTAGGCGATGGGAGCATCCTTGCCGTAGTTCACGGCGTTGTCGGTGAAGGTGGACTCAATCTCCCGGATCACTTCGCCGCCAACAGTGCTGATGGTATTCTCCGAGTTGTAGATCAGGATATCCTCCTCCCGGACACCGGAGCGGACGGGATAGGAATTGTCTGTGTTGGTGCCGTCGCCCAGCGCGCCGTAGGCGTTGTCGCCGGCGGCGTACACATAGCCGTCGGTGCCCAGAATGGCGGTATGGGTATAGCCCAGAGCCGTCATAAAGGAAAGCTGGGAGTAGTTTTCGTAGTACGGATAGCGGTTGGTTGCAGTGACAGTATCACTGTACATGGTAAGGGCGGGAGTGTTCCGCATGGTCACCGCGCCGGTGCCCGTAATGGCGGTCCCGTTCACCAGTTGTCCTTTGCTGTTGGAACCCCAAGTATAGACCAGATACTCCTGCTTGGCGGTACCGTTGACAGCGGTAGCGCCCGAGAGCTTCTGCGCCGCCGAATGGTTGCCGTTAGCTACCACCGAGGTAATGTCGCTGAGACCCTCCACCTTGGTGGGATACCAGATGGTGGCTGTGGTGGAGCCACTGCCCACCTGGCCCTCGTTGTTCCGGCCCCAAGCGTACACCTCACCGGAACGATTCAAAATCATACTGTGGGCCGAACCGGCAGCCACGCCGATGACGTTGGTCAACTGCTGCTGGTCGTTGAGCATGACACGCTCAGGCGCCAGCTTACGGTTGCGGCTGTCGCCCCGGTTGCCCGAGCCCAGACCCAAACGGCCCGTATCGCTCAGGCCCCAGGAGTAGGCGCTGCCGTCAGAACGGACCACAATGCCATGGACGTCGCCTGCGGCGATGTCAATGACGTTCTCCATATATCCGCCGCCGCGGCTGCCGCGGACACGGATGGGATACTGCCAATAGGCCGTGCCGGTGTTGTCGCCCAGCTGGCCACTGTCATCGCGGCCCCAGGCATACGCCCGACCGGTGTTGGTCAGGGCCAGGGACCACTGCTCCCCTGCCGCCACCTGGATAATATCGGTGAGGTAGTTGGTATCGGCAGTGGCACCGGCGTTATTCAGGCCATGGACCAGAGTGGGCGTGCTCCGGTTGCTCCGGCTGTTGTCGCCCAGCTGGCCGTAATCATTGCGGCCCCAAGCATACACCAAGCCCTGGGTAGTGACCGCCAAAGCGTGATACCGACCAGCGGAGATATTCTTGATCAGGGTATCGCTGCCGTCAGGCGCCTTGGGGAACTGGACCTGGATCACATTGTTCTGGCTGGCCTTAGGCACACCGTTGGCGCTGACACCGTTGTCGTAGGTCCGGCCGTCGCCCAGCTGGCCGTAATCATTGCGGCCCCAGGCCCACACGGTACCGTCAGCCTTCAGGGCCAAGGTATAGCCGTCGCCGGCGCTGATTGCAGGAGACACCAGGGTGCCGTCGGGCACCACGGTGACCAGGATAGCTCCGGAGTAGACCTTCTGCTCCCCGGTCTCCAGAATGGTCTTGGTCACGTAGAAGTAGATCACAACCTTGCCATAGTTGTCCGGGCTGGTGGGCGTGATGGTCCACACAGGCTCGCTGGTAGGCGTTCCCGTGGGAGGCGTGCCGCCGGTCCGGGTCACCGTGGCAATACTGGGATCGGCGCTGACAAAGGTGATGTCCAGGGGGCTGCGCTCCCGCTCGGTATCGCTGTACAGGTTATAACCCTTGTAGTGGACGGCGTCCATGTTGTGGTCCTCGGTGTTGAAGACCAGGTACCGGTCGCCGTAGACCATCTCGATGGCCAGAGGCGGCTTCTTGGTACCCGTGCTGCTGTAATAGTCGGTGGGATCGCCGTTCTGATGGTAGAATTCGGTATAGGAGGGCTCCAGCGCGTAATACTCCTCGGTACCGATCTTGATGGGCGAGTTTTTCTGAACCGTGGTAAAGTCACCCAGCTGGCGCTCGTTATTCTGGCCCCAGCCCATGGCGTAACCCTCGTGGTTCACCACCGCGGCATGGGTGTCGCCGGCGCTGACGCTCTGGATCAGGTTGATATACTTGACCCCGTCGATCTCATAATCCTGGGTGTTGGCGCCTGCCAGAACGGGCACGGGGACATTGGAGGAGGTGACCGCCGGGACCTTGTTTGCAGAAGCCTCGATACCCAACTGGCCCTCGTTGTTCCGGCCAAAGCTGTACACAGCGCCATTCTGGGTCAGGAGCAGCCCGAAGGAGCCGCCAGAGGATACCTGGACCGCCATACCCCGATCGGCACCCACGTTGGTCAGGTTCATGGTGGTAGGCAGGTTCCGGTTGGTGTAGCTACCGTCGCCCAGCTGGCCGCTGGTGTTGAGGCCCCAGCCCCGCACCACAGCGGCATTGGCGGTGTCATGAGTGATGGCCAGCATGGAGTGAGTACCCACGTCCACGTTAGTCACGTGCTTCAGGACGGTGGCACCATCAGTCACGTAGTCGTAGCGATCGCCCGCCACGGTGTTGCCCCGGTCAGTGTAGTCATCGGCCTTGCCGGTGTAACCGGTGAGGGAAGTGACCACCTGGACAGGATAGCGGGAAATCCGGCTGTTGTCCTGATAGCCATTGCCCATCTGGCCATAGTTGTTATAGCCCCAGGTGAAAACGGTACCGTCGTTTCGGACCGCCGCGCTGTTACAGTAACCTGCAGAAATAGACAGAATATTGGTCAGGTAAGCGCCGCCGGTACTCATACCTGTGCGGACCCGCTGAGGCATGCTGAAGGTGGTGCCGGTGTTGGCGACTCCATCCACACCAGCAGTGTAAACATTGCCGATCTCGGCATTGGTCAGACCCCAGGTCAGAACAGAACCGTCCTTCAGCAGGACCATGGAGTGATAGCTGCCTGCGGCCACCTGGACCACGCCGGTCAGGTAGTGAACAGCACCGGGTGTATACTCCTCGTTCTCATAACGGGTATTGGTGGAGGGATCGAAGGTGTACCAGAAGGGACTGTCACCGGCCAGGACACGCTGAGGCATCCGCTCAGTGTTGCCGTTGGTAGTGTTACCGATACCCAACTGGCCATAGTAGTTCCAGCCCCAAGCGTACACATCGCCCTTGGCGGACAGAGCCAGCACATGGTAGCTGCTGGAGGTATAACGGCCATCATCCTTCCATTCGCCCACGTCCAGATCCACGATGGCGTCATTATAGCTGGTGGTGATATCGCCCAGCAGGCCGTTTCCGTTGACGCCCATCACCTGCATGGGAGTATTGTAATACTCGGCGGTGGTGACCTTATCCCCGTCGTCAGCGTCCACGAACTCCACGTTGAAGGCAGCGATCACGGCGGGGAGCTTACCGTCAAGCTCACTCACCGCATAAACCTTGGGGGTGACCATAGCGGCGTCAAAAGCATTGGCATCCACATAGATGGTGTTGGCATCCTCGATCCCCTCGGGATCCACACTCCAGTTGATGGTGGCGATCCCGGTACAGCCCTTGAAGGTATCCTTCTGGATGGCCTGGATATCGGTCACGGTCAAAGAGGTCATGCTGCTGCCGGCGAAGCTGCCCTCCAGGCCCACCACGGGCAGGGAAGAAATACTGTTGGAGGGCTTTTCGGTACCGGTGAAGAGACTGTAATAATCCCGGCTGACCGTGGCGGGCAACTCCAGGACCGTGGAGCTGGTGCCAAGGGCGGACAGGCCGGTAATGGCGGCTACGCCGGTCTTGTTGTTCGCCTCGGAATAGTCATAGAGCTTCTGATAATAGCCGTCCGTGCCGGCCAGAGTGGCCAGGGTAGCGTTGGAGTAGTACTTCCAGGTGAAAGAGCCGGCGGGCGTGGCGCTGTCGGCGGCGCTGACGCCCATGTAGCCCCGGTAGTTATCGCCCCAGGCCCACACGGTGCCGTCCCACTGGATGGCATAGGTATAGCCGTCGCCCGAAACCACCTTGGCGTTGGATACGATGGGATCATTGTCCGAGTTCAGGCCCTCGTAGTACACGTTTACGGTGAAAGAGCCCCAGTCGTCCCGACCAGTGGCCGAGGTATCGCGAACATAGACCACGGCACGGCCCGCCCGGGTGGCGGTGGGCGTGATCTTGATCTTGGTCTTGTCGGTCTGGTCAATGGTGATAATGCCGGGGTCACTGGTGAACCACTCCAAATTGGCGGCCAGCGCCTTCTCAGTGGTCACATCCCAGTAAAGGTTATAGCCCTTATACTGCTCCTTGATGATCTCGGTGGCGTCAATGGTCAGCACCTGGCCCACGGTGATGTCCACCTGGACAGGCAGCTCACCCAGATCCTCGTCCTTGCCGTAGGTCACAGCCTGACCCCGGGTCGCGGAGGCGGGGTTGTTCTCAATAGCAGCCTTGACCGAGGCATGGAGATCGGTCCGGTTGGCGCCGATGATAGCCTGGCCGTAAACCTGGGTATGGAGCAGGGTGATATCCGTGTTGGAGGGATCCAGCTCCTTGGGAGACTGGGCCGTAGAACCGGTGACCGAGCCTTCAGTGATCTGGAGCAGGGTGGCGGCACGGCCGCCCACCAGCGTGGGCAGGGTCTTACTGGTCCCGGCGCCCACTACCACATCGTTGGTCACTCCCACGCCCAGCTGACCGTGGTTGTTGTTGCCCCAGGCATAGACATAACCGTCGGAGGTCAGGACCAGATTGGTGCCCGAACCGGCGCTGATATCCATGACCCCAGCCAGGTAGGAAGTGCCGCCGGACAGGGCGGGCGCCTGGCCGTTGAGCACGCCGCTGGCTCCGGTGAGCGCATTCCAGGTATAGACAATTCCATTGTCCATGATAGCCATGTCGTAACTGTCACCGCCCTCGATGCGGACCGGCTTGGCGGTCTCATTTTGAGAGAGGGTTACCTTCCGGGCAGTAGTGGCTGTAACTGCGCTGCTGTTATAGCTACCCCAGGCGTAAATCTCCTGGTCCACAGCCAATGCCGAGCCATGGTTCAGACCGGCGGCGATATCCATGATCCCGGCAAGGGGAATCTCAGCATCTCCGACGGTGGTCATGACTTGGACTGGCGCATAGCGGGTCTGGGTGTCACCCACAGGAGCAGATGCGGGATTGCCATAGGACACAGTGCCCTGACCCAACTGATAGAGGTTGTTGAGGCCCCAGGCCCACACCGTACCATCGCTGCGGAGGGCGTAAGCCACATTTCCGCCCGCGGCAATATCCACTACTCGATCCAGGTAGTGGTAACCGTTGGCAGTATTCTCCTCCAGCAACCGACCGGAACAGCCCGCGGTCTCGGTGCAGCGGTCGCCTACCTTGCCGCTGTCATGGACAGCGTTGCAGGTATTGCAGACATACTTGAGTCCGGCGAAGTTGCCCGGAGCGGCCATGCCGGCCACCACATGGGCGGGCGTTCTGACCGTACCGCCCGAGGTCTGGTCGATGCCCAGCTTGCCGTTGGCGTTGTTACCCCAGGCCCACACCGTACCATCGCTGGACAGAGCCAGTGCAAAGTCGGTGCCGGCCGCAATATTTACGATCACGGGATGCTCCTTGCCATAGTAGGCATTGCCGGGATCCCGGACAGTATTATCCTCACTGAAGACCTGGTCAAAGGCCACCAGTTTGGGCAGGGCACTGCCGACAGTTCCGGGTACCACGCCGCTGGTCGAGCTGCCCCAGGCATACACATTGCCTTCGGCATCCAGAGCCAGGTCAAAGGTGTTGCCAGCGGCCACGGCTACAATGTTCTCCAGGAGCAACTTCTCCATGGTGCCCTCGCAACCGGTCTTCTTGCAGTTGTCACCCACCCGGCCGGCAGCATAACGCGTACCGCAGTCGGTACAGACATAGGTCAGATACCCCTCAGCCAGAGCGCCAGCACAGTTGACTGTCTCAGTGCAGGGATCGCCTACGGCCCCAGTGGTATGTACGGAGCCGCAAACAGTGCAGTAGCGCACCTTGTACTGCTCTCCGGCCAGGACCGGCGAGGGGAAGGTGTAGGTGTTGGTGGTGCCATCGCCGCTCTCGCCGCCGGCACCGTAGCCCCAAGTCCAAACGGTGCCGTTGGCCTTCAGGGCAATAGAGTGGGTATTCTGGGTAGAGATCATGGGCACGGCCACATCGTCCTGACCGCGCTGTTCCTCATCCCCGCTGAAGGCGCTGGCCTGCCGGCGGACGTAGACGTTGAGGGACATCATGTAGGTGATACCATCCACCACGCATGAGATGGCCACGGTGGTGGCGCCCATCTCGCCGGAGGATTCCAGAATGACCCGGTCATTCGCCACATCAGGAGTGGCCTTGACCACCCGCTTATCCAACACGGTCACAGTCAGATCGGTCACGCTCAGCCCGGCAAAAACATCCTTGCGGTTCCGGTCATAGAGATCAAACCCGGACAGATATTGGTCCTTCAGGTCGCTGACCTTGATGTAGACCTTCTCATTCTCGTTGATCCGGATCACCGAGGTGCCCTGGAGGTACTGCGCAGCGTCCACATAGATCCAGTCGGCGATGAGCAGGTTCATCTCGCTGGTGCCTACGCGAACGGGCCCGATCTGCTGATAGGTGTCGGCAGTGCCCAACTCCCAGTTGGTGTTGGTGCCCCAGGCCCAGACGGTGCCGTCAGCCTTCAGGAACACCCCGCCGCTGAGGTGATGTGTACCGGAATTATCCGAGTAAATATAATCGTCGCCGGTAGCCAGAGCCCGAATGGGATTATTTCCCTCCACACCGTTGACCATCTTGGTGGGCAGGGTGACATAGTCGCCCGCCGCGGTCTTGGTATCGGCGTCTACAATGTTGAGAGCGTTGTTGGTATTGTCGCCCCAGGCATAGACCTCACCGGCCTGGGTGATGGCAAAGGACCGCTGATAGCCGGCAATGACCTGGGTGATGACCTCCTGGTCGCCGGTCTCGCCGGTGGAGCCTAACTTGTCGGGCGTGGGGAAGCCGGAAGCGCCCTGGGCGCCGCGGACCCGACGGGGCACATAGTTCCTGGCGTTGTTGGACGCGTCCACGCTCCAGGTTCCCAGCTGGCCCCTGGTGTTAGCGCCTACGGCGTAGACCTCGGTACGGATACCCAAGCTGGTGGTGCCGCTGAGCTTGGCGGCGTCCTCCACCCGGACCAGAACCATGGTGTGGTCGTAACCGGCCGAAACACCCACAGCGTGCTCCATGTAATCGCTGGCACCCTCGCTCTCGCCCTTGAGCATCTGGACGGGCAGACCGTTGTTGTAGGTGGTGCCGTCACCCAGCTGGCCGTTGGTATTGCGGCCCCATGCGTAGACTGTGCCGTCGCTGCGGAGGGCCACGGCGTGGTCGGCGCCGCCGGCAATGGCAATAACGCTGCTCAGATAGTAAGAGTCGGACGCGCTCTGTCCCTTGAGGACCTTGGCCGGAATGGCGTCGCTGGCGGCCAGGCCGTTGCCGCGGCCCAGCTGTCCAAACTCGTTGTCACCAAAGGACCAGACCTGGCCACCCAGGCTGGCGGTGCCGGGCCGGGTGGTGTCGGTGGTCTCGGTGGACTGGGTCAGGACCAGGGTGAAGTCATAGCCGGCAGCCACAGCCACGGCATACTCATTGTTCAGGTTGACCTGGGTGGCGTAGGTGCCCCGGTTGTCGGTCCCGGCCACGTAACCGGCCACGCCGGTGCCGGTATAGCCCAGCTGGCCCAAGCCATTGTCGCCGGTGGTGTAGACCTTGCCATCATCGGTCAGCATAACCAGATGGGCACGGCCAGCCGAGATGGCCACCACATGGGTCAGGTACCGGCGCTTACCGTCGGTGTTGGCCACCTGGACCTGGGTGGGTACGGTGCGGCTGATGGTGGTACCATCGCCCAGCTGACCCTTGTTGTTAAGGCCCCAGGCCCACACGGTGCCATCGGAGCGGAGGGCGGCGGTGAAGCGGTCGCCCTGGACCAGTGCGGGCACAGCAACGCCCACCGTCTCGTCACGATCCACGTCACGCTGGGTGACGGTCACGTTGATGGAGCCGGTGTGGGTAGAAACGGTATTGGTGAGGCGGACTACGGCCGTGCCGGGATCCCCGGCCGTGATGGTGGCTACAGCGCCGCTGACCGAGATGGCGGCCACCGAGCTGTTGGAGGTGATCCACTGGATCTTGTCGGCGGGAGTCACGTCGGCGTTACGGACCGACAGAGTCCGGCTGTCCACCAGCAGGTTGAAGGCGGACAGGTAGGTCTCCAGCAGGTCGTTCCGCGTGGCGGTGTAGGTGATGGTCAGGGTATCACCGGGGTTGTTACCCTGGGCACCCTGCATGGTGATATTCATGGCGGAAAGCAATGCCTGGTCGCTCATGCCGGTAGTATCCAGAGTGTAGATCCGCTTCTCTCCAGTGACACCGTCGGTAACTACGGCCTGGTAGACCACCAGGGTCTTGGCCTCCATGTCGCCCACCTGAACGGGCTGGGAGGCGATCTTGTTCACCGAGACCGAGTGAGCACCCATGATGCCCATACCCGTGCGGCCGGGAGCGGCAACATTGTTGCCCCAGGCGTATACGAAGCCGTCGGCCCGGACCATGACCACCCGGTCGGCGCCAGCCTCCAGGGCCAGAACACTCTGGAGGTTGGGGCTGGCGTCGGCGTTGAAGGTCTCGCCCTTCAACACCGCAGTGGGAGTATCGATCGTGGTAAAGCCAGTCTGTACATCATGATCGATGTTCCGATTGTCGGTGCCGATGCCCAGCTGGCCCTGGCCAGCCACACCCCAGGCATAAGCATAGCCGCTCTTGGTCACGGCGATGGTGTAGCCGTTGCCCACCCGGACCGAGCTGATGGCCACATCAGCCCCCTGGTCGTCCTTGATGGTCTTCTGGGTAGGAACCGCGTTGGCGGCGGTGGTCCACTCGTAAACCTTACCGCTGCCGTCCACGGCGGCGAAGCTGGAACCGCCGTCGATGTCCACGATATTGACCAGATCGGTCCGCTTGACCAGAGCGTCTGCCGTGTTGCCCTTGCCCTGGTACACCTCACCGGCGGTGGTGAGCAGCAGGTAGCTGCCATCGGCGGCGATGGCCATCTTGCGGATAGCGCTGGCACTGAGCTCGGTGGGCAGAACATAGGTGTTGGTCACCGTATTGACGCCCACAGTTCCGTTGCCCAGCAGGACCACATAGTTGTCGCCGTAAGCGGCAGCCATGACGGCATTGCTGACCAGCAGCATGTTGTTGAAGTTGTTGCCCAGGCCCTTGACACCGGCACCGTAGAGCTTTCCGTCGCTGCACAGGACCAGGGAGAAATCATTTCCGGCATAGACCTTGGAAATGTTGGCGGGGGCATTGGTCACCTGGTAGGGATACTCATAGGGAGTATTGTTGCCAATACCCAGCTGACCCTGGGAGTTGTCGCCCCAAACCCACAACTTGCCGTCCTGGCTCAGGGCCAGGGTATGCCGGTTGCCCACGGCCACCATGGGATAGATGGTGACCACGTCATCCTCCACAAAGGTGACCCGGATCTGGCTGGTAGCCACCACCACACCATTGACCCGGTAATTCAGGGTGATAACGGTAGTACCAGTCTTATCCTTGCTGGGAGAGTAAATGCGGTAACGGGTACCACTGTCTCCGCCCACCACACCGATGGTTTCGTCACTGCTGGTCATGCTGACGCCTGAGTAGTTGGCATCAGTAACCTGGCTGTCGGTGTAGAGGTTGAAGCCCTCGTTGTAATACCGGGCCATCTGAGCAGCATCCAGCACCAAGTCATCGCTGAGATGGAGCGTGAAATAGTCAGGAACGGTGCCGTTGCCATAGGTCTGGCTGGTACCATTGGCGTACCGGACCATGGCCCACTTGGGCTTGATGGAGTCTGTGGCGGCTGCGCCCACCTGGACGGGCCGGGTCATGATCTTCTCATCGAAGCTACCCGTACCCATCTGGCCCTCGTTGTTACGGCCCACGGCCCACACCGAGCCATCTTCCTTGTAGAGGGCGGTGTGGCTGCTCCCACCCGAGAGGGCGATGACATCCTGAACGTAGGTGTAGATGTTGCCCATGGGCTTATCGGTATCCCGCATCTGCTCCAGGGTAGTGGCAGTGTCCACCGGAGCATAGTTGGTGCCATCCTGGCCGGTATAGTAGTCCAGGCCCAGCTGACCGCTGGTGTTCAGGCCCCAGCCCAGCACCTTGGTGGTTTCGGTCTTGGCACCGGCGCCGTTCAGCTTCATAGTCCCCTGAACCAGCAGGCCGTGCATACCGCCCAGAGCAATGCTCTGGATGTTTTCCACGGGCACGTAGCTGTTAGTGGCGGGGTTCATAAGGCCGCTGCGCTTGGTTCCCACATAGGCAAGACCCTGATCCACAATCTCGCCCCGCTTGGCGGCTCCGGTCTGTCCGTTAGCCGTACCAGTACGGGTATAGATGCTGCCGCCCACCAGGACCTTGTGGTCGTAAGTCAAATAAGCAGTGGTCGCGTTGCCCGACTGCACGTCCAGGATCTTGTGCAGTTTGCGGTTATAATCCACATGGTTCATATCGTTGTCCATAGGCTCATAGGTAATACCAGCCCGGATGGAGTCGGGATAAATATTGGGCAGAGAGGTGCTGTTGGTGCCCCAGGCCACCACAGTGCCGTCTTCACGGAGAGCCTGGGCGTAGTTGGCGGCCGCCTCAATAGCGATCACGTCCCGCAAATCGCCCTGGGTAGCGTGGAGCAGACCACTATGGGTCATACCAGGTGCGGTGGTTCCGGCGGTCACCTTGATGGGACGGGTCTGATTGGCCGTGCTGTACACATTCCCCAGCTGATGCTTGGAATTGTCGCCCCAGGCCCACACGGTGCCGTCCTTGGCCAAAGCCAGGGCATAGTTGCCGGCAGCGGCCACGGCGATCACGTCGTCGAGATACTCGGCGGGTACAGCGGGCACCTCGGGAGATACTTCAATCATCTTGGGAATGGTCTTTTCCTCGTCCTCCCAAAGGAGGTTCCCGTCCTCATCCTTATCCTGCTCATACTTGGCAGGAATACCAGGCACAGCGTCCTTGATAACGATCATGCCAGCGGTGGCACGCTGGGAAATACCGGAAACGCCCAGCTGGCCAACGTTGTTCTGGCCCCATGTCCAGACCGAACCGTCGGCCTGGAGCGCCAGGGCAAAGTAGTTGCCGGCGGCGATGTCAACGACCTGATCCAGGACCTTGACCTCGCTGCCCTCCACGTAGGTCACCTGCACGGGCGTGGAACGGTCGGCGGTATCGCCGATGCCCAACTGGCCGGCATTGTTCTGGCCCCAGGTCCACACGGTACCATCCGACTTCAGGCTCACGTTAAAGTTGGCGCCCGAGACCACTTTGGGCGCGGCGATCTTCTCTTCCTTCTCCTGCGCACCCGCGGCGTTGGTGATGGTGACAGTATCCTGGATCACGGTAACGTGGATCATACCGTACTCATGGGCATAGTTGGTGGCGGCATTGCCCACCATCTCAATGAGAATGTTGGCAGTGCCGTAGCCGTAATGCTCAGCGTCCACCTTCACCGGGCTGATGGTGATGGCAGAGCCGTTGACCGATACAGTGGCCACGTTCTCGTTGGAAGACCAGGCCAGGAACTTGGAACCCTTCAGTCCGTTGGCGTCGGCAGTGTTCGCTTTGTCCTCATTAAAGAGCAGGAAGCCGGGCACATACTCCAGAGTGGCCTTGGTCATATCCACCCGCAAACTCTCACTCTCATGGATGGTCACATAGGCCTGGCCGTCCAGCCCCGTGACGGCGGCGCTGCCGATGGACATGGCATTATTCAGATAGAGGGAGTGGAAATCCTCGGCACCCACACGGATGGGATAGTACCGGTTGGCGGGAGCATCATTGCTCACGGGATCGGCGGCGTTGTTGAGACTCATGCCGTAGTCCGACCGCTGGAAGGAACCCAGCTGGCCGGAGGTATTGAGACCCACGCCGTAGATACTGCCGTCGGTACGCTGAACCATGGTGAAATCATCGCCTACCGAGACAGCGTAGATGTTGTCCATATCCTCGCTGTAAACGTTGGTGAAGTGATAAGACACATCGGAGCGGGCATCATAATCGGCCGCCTTCTTGATGGTCTGGGGAGCCAGAACGCTGACCACGCCGCTGTCGGTGGCCACAGACTGGCTCAGGCTCATCTGGTTTTTGGCGGTATCGTCCGAATTGACACCGAAGGCGTAGGCAATACCGTTCTGACCAGTCACAGTGTAGTGGTCGCCATAGGCATCCACGCTCACAGGCCGGTTCCAGCCGCCGGTGACCTCACCGGGCAGGAGATAGTCCAGACCAGTCTGCCCGCCATAGTTGTGGTTGCCAGCGGTGTATACCTTGTCGTCCCGGGTAATGAGCAGGGACGCGGTGCTGCCCACGTCAATGTCGGTGACGGCACGGACATACACGTCGTCCGGACGACCGGTCATGCCGGCATCCTTCACCATGTAGGTAGGAACGTAGGTCCACTGGCCAGAGGGCGTGGTGGTTCCGATGCCAAACTGGCCGTCGTCATTCTGGCCGGGATTAGCCACCCGGGTGGGCGAACCAGCGTTGCCGGTCAGGGTCTGCAAGCCGAGGGAAACCACGCTGCCGTCGGTCCGCAGGGCCATCATGGTGGAGCCATAGACGGCCACTTTCACCACCCGGTCAAGGACCCGAGCCTCGCTGGTGCCGCCGGCGGCATTGGTCAGAACGCCGCCCACGTTGGCCACCCGCTCATAGATGTTATGGTAATCCCTGCCGTTGACCGTGGTAAGATAGCCCGTCGAAGTGTCATAGTAATTGAATGCCTGCCGGTTGTACACATGGATGACGGTGCCGTTATCCAGCAGGGCCAGACCCACATCCAGACCGGCGGCCACCTGGACCACCTTCCGTCCGGCGGGAACCGAGAGCTGGCGGGCATAATTGTAATATTCAAAATACCAATAGGTAGCATGCTGAGTACTCACATGCCAGGTGTGGTAATCACCCAGAATCCAGAGCCGTCCCTCCGCATCGGCGGCCAGGGCAAAGTTCTCCCCTGCGGACACCGAAATCACATCGGTCAGGGGCGTGTTGTCCCCCTTCATGACCTGGTTGGGATAGCCATAGTAATAGGAGTCGTTCGATACCACACTGGTGCCCAGGACAGCGGGGTTGTTGGTGCCCAGAATGCCCCGGTCGTTGGTGCCCCAACCCCAGAGAGTTCCGTCAGCCTTCAGTGCCAAGGTATAGCGGGAGCCACTGGAAACCATGGGATCGATCATGATCTGCTCTTCGTCTTGGATCACGCTGACCACCATCTGGCCCATGTAGCCGGTAGAGGCATTGTAGACCGACACCATGGTCCGGCCGTACATACCGTTGCTGTTGGCCGTGATGAGGCCACTGCCGCTCACGGTAAGGAGCCGCTCATCTCCCGAGCGCAGGGTCAGGCCGGCGAAGCTCTGCTTCACCGGCTTCTTGGAGAGTTGATAGGCATTGAAACCCTCCAGGTCGTGGTAGTTGACACCGGGGAGTTGGATGGCCTCTCCCTCCTTCACGGTAAAGAAGAGGGTCTCCTGCTCGGTGCCATCCTCCTGGGTCGTCAGGAAGAGGTAGGTATCGGTATCCTCGTCTCCTGCCCGGGTCACCCGGTCATTGCGGCGCAGCTGACCGTAAGGATATGCGTCACCCCGCTGACCGTAGTCATTGGAGGCACTGCCTACCCAGACCTCTCCGTCATAAGTCATATAGACACTCTGAGAACCATCCAGAATCAAATGGGACACATGGTTCAGGGCCCGGCTGGGATCGGCGATGTAGTCGTCACTGTTATAGCCGGCCAGAAGCGGAGTGGGTGTGGTAAGAGTACCGGCGGAGGTGACCACATTGCTGCCCCAAACCCAGGTCCGGCCATGGTCGGCACCGGTGGCGCTGCTGTGGTCGGCCAGGTTGGTTCGCAGGCTACCGGTCACCGCTGAGGTAGTACCACCAGCGTACACGCCGGAGAAGTAAAGATTCTTTCCAGCGGGAACAGACATGGAAGCGTCGGTATTGGTCAGAATGGTCCTGTTGACCGGACCGGTAGCCCCCAGAAGGGCGCTGCTGTTGGCTCCGGCAGGCGCATAGGCCACCACCTGGCTGTTGTCGTCCAGCAGGGCCAGGGTATAGCCCGCGCCACGGTCAAAGGACAGCACGTTGTGGCGGAAGTTATCCTCGTGGAAGGTATCCTTGTTGTCGGCATCCAAAACGGCGGTCCGGTCGTGGACCAAAGTGCCATCCCAGCGCAGGAAAGAGATTTCGGCAGAGCCGGTGGAGCTCTTCATAGCCAGCATCTTGTCCAGATAGCTGTCCCTGGAGAATGCGGACCAATACCAGTAGGTAGTACCGCCATGGACCTCTGAGTAAGTATAGGCAGAGTAGATGTCGCCGGCCTCGGTCAGGGCGTAGATCCGGTCACTGTTGCCGGCAATGGCCACCACCTTGTCCTGGTCAGCGGTAGGCAATCCGGACATCTGAGTACCGGTACCACAAAGCCAGCCCACACCCCAAACGGTACCATCATCCTTCAGATAGAAGGAAGTGGAGCTACGGATAGCGATATCCACCACATTGGAAGCGCTTGCCATCTGGACTGGATAGTTCCGGCCGTTGGTTGTGCCGTCACCCAAACGGCCGGAGCCGTTGTCGCCCCAGCCCCAGACCGTACCATCCGCCTTCAGGACCAACACGGTAGCGCCATAGGAAACCAGCTTGGGAGCGGTAATGTGGGTCTTATCCACCACCACGTTCTCTACGGCGGCAGTCGCCTCGTCGGGCACGACTTCGATCTCGAAGAGGCCCACGATCTTATACTCACTATCCTTCACCTGCAGGATAGCATTCCCCGAGTTATCCCCGTTGGGGGTCACCCGCAAGGTCTTGCCGTAGCCAGTGATCACATTGGCGGTAAAGAGGTCAGTGTTGCCGGAAATGGCGCTCAGGTTGGCGGCCTCCGAGAACAAATCGTCCCGTCCGTCGGCGCAGTTGCGCAGGTTGAAACCGTGGTCCATCCGGGCCACCATATCGTTGAGGCTGATCTCCAGATACTGATTCCACTGGAGGACAATGTGCTTGGGCATAGGATTGGGGTTGACAGCCGCGCCCAGCTGGGTGGTGGCCGAATAGCTGGCGATGGGAGTCGTGTTCCCGGTCTCGTAGAGGTCCACAGTGACCGGCACCAGATGGTTCACATCCCGGTGGCCCACCTGGTCGGGTGCGTCATAAAGGGTATCCTCGCTCCAGCCAAACACCACGCCGCTGTTCTGGGCGGCCAGGGTATAGTTATCCGAAATACTCAGATCCACCACCCGGTTGAACTTGCCCTGGTACTCGCTGCTTAGGGAGGTGTCGTTGTGAGAGGCCCCCTGGAGCACGGTCCGACCGGGCAGAAGCACATCGGCCTTGGCTGTGTCGGCGTTGCCAAGCTGCTTGTTATTGTTGCTGCCCCACATGTAGAGGAGGGCGGTGGCCATCTCCCGGTTGTCAGTGCCCGCATTGGCTGGGGTATGCTCCGCCAGAGCCGCCGAGGTGTTGGCGCCGGCATAAATGCCAATCACGCCGGTCAGGTTGGCCGAACCGGTGCTGTCCTTTACATACATAGGACGGATGGCATCGTTGGTATTGCCGGTACCCAGCTGACCGTTGCCGTTGGCGCCCCAAGCCACTACTCCGTGGGTACCGTTGGGCAGACGGACCAGAGCCATCTGATGATGCTCGCCAGCCGCCAGGGCCAGAGCATCTTCCAGATAAGTGGTGTTGGTCTCGCCGCCAGCCACGGGATAGGGGGCAGATTCGCTGAGCCCATAGAGATCGTTGGTGCCCCGGCCGGTACCCATGTACCGGTTCACATTGGTGCCCATGGCAAAGACCTGGCCCGAGCGGTGGAGCAGGAGCAGGACCTCGTTGTCGGCCTCGATCTCCACGATGTTGGTCACATAAGTGGACTGGTAGAAAGTAGTGGTCTCCACTATGCTGCCGTTGGCGTCCTCGGCAAACTTCTGCTTGCCGCCGGTGTGGCTGGCCACCATGCCAGCGTGCACCCGGGCGATCCAGCTGTTGTTGGCGTAGTAAACCTCGCCCGTGTCGCCATCCAGGGCGTAGATGACCCCGTTGCTGGCGGTGACCTGGGTGATGTTGGCTGCTCTACCGGTGACCGCGCTGAAGGGCTTGTGGATAGCGCCCGACACATAGACACCGCCCGTGCCCAAGGCCGCAGCCACATAGCTGTTGCCGGCGGCCACATCCACAGCGCCGGTGATACCGGCCACCTGAGTGGGATAACCGTTGGTGTTCACGTAGCCCAGGCCCTCGTCCTGAATACCTGTGCCCGTCCAGGTCCAGACGGTGCCGTCGGTCTTCAGGGCGATATTGCTCCTGCCGCTGTTGCCCGCGACAACTTTGGGCACGGCAACAGCCGAGGCCACCGCGGTGGAGGTCTCGGTCACGGTAATTCTGAGCATGAAGGAGTAGCCAGTGGCGGTGTTCCGCACCAGCATGTTGGTAACGCCGTACTCGCCGGCGGTGATGACGATTCGGTCATTCAGGATCTGAGCCGAGGCCACGGCCGGGTTGCTGAAATCCACGGTCAGCACGCCGGCACCGGTGATGATGGCCTTCTCACGGGAAGCCACCCGGATCAGATTGTAAGCGGCGTAATCCTCCTCATAGAGGTCGCTGAAAAGGATCTCCATGGTGGTGGGATAGGCGGGCGTGGGCACAGTCACGCTGGTATGGACCGCGTTGGGATACACGCCATTGGAGGCCGACATAGTCCAGGCAATGGGCTGCTCGGCGCCGTTGCGGCCGCCGATGACCCAGTTGTAAAGCAGCTGCCCGTTGGCCCCGAACCGGTCAGGCACCAGGGACTCCCGGTAAGCCAGAGGGCTGGCGGTCTGGTTGACAGGGTTGTTGTAGTGATAGTTGGCATAAGAGCCCATGATGTACACCGCGCCGCTCTGATCCATGATGATGGTGTGCTCCTGGCCACCGGTCACAGACACGGGGGTGCGGAAGTAAGGATCATCCTCATCCTGGCCGTTGGGGTCGGGATAGCTCACCAGATTGTTCAGATTGACGGCGGTGTGGCAGCTGGGACATACGGTGGGGCCGCCGGCAGTATACTCGTCAGCCGTACCGGTAAAGTCGCAGTTGTTGCAGGTGTAGTAGACCTCATAATCATTGACGCCATCACCCCGAAGTACCCGCTGGGGGTAAGTCTGGGGCGTGACCGGGGTCACGGCGCTGCCGGTGACGCCCAGCTGACCGGCGGTGTTGCTACCCCAAGCCAACAGGGTGTCGTCAGAGGTCCGGGCCAAGGAGTGGTAGCGTCCGGTGTCAATGTCGATGACCACGGCGTTCCCCGCCAGGCCGGACTGGCTCAGGTCCACCAGCTTGGGCGAGTTGCTCCGAACAGTGGTACCGATACCCAGCTGGCCTTCGGTGTTCCGTCCCCAGGAGAAGAGCCGTCCATCCCGGGTCAGGGCCAGGGTATGCTGCGCACCGGCAGCCACACGGACCACCTGGCTGATGTAATAGCTGCCCGCGTCATAATCGCCCGAAGAAACCTGGACCGGGCGAGCAGAGTAAGCGTCGGTCAGCAGGATGTTGCCCAGCTGACCCTCGCTGTTGTCGCCCCAGGAAAACACGGCGCCGTCAGCCCGGACGGCCACCGAATGAGTGCCGCCGGCAGTGATAAAGATGATGTTACGGATCTTGGCAGTCTCACCCTCGGAGGCCATAGCCAGCACCTGCCGCGCGGTAAGGACATAATAGGTACTGGAATGGACCCCGTCAGGGACAAAGCCCAAGCCCAGACGGCCCTGGCCGTTGAAGCCCCAGGCATAGACCGAA
Organism: uncultured Oscillospiraceae bacterium; assembly: GCA_950075865.1. Taxonomy (GTDB): domain Bacteria; phylum Bacillota; class Clostridia; order Oscillospirales; family Oscillospiraceae; genus Vermiculatibacterium. Next base: position 160,066 of record CATMVA010000002.1, read on the forward strand.
CCGTCGGCACGAAGGGCCAAACTGTGATACTCACCGGCCGCGATGGCGATCACATCGGTCAGCTCGGTGGTAGTCTCCCCAGCCATGAGGACAACCACAGGATCAGCGCTGTAAGCCTGGTTTCCATTGCCCAACTGGCCCTGGGCGTTGTCACCCCAGGCAAAAACTCTGCCCTTGTTGCTCAGTGCCAGGAAGAAGTTGTATCCGGTGTCCACATCGATGATGTACTCATCCTCAGCCAGCAGAGTGCCGAAGCTAACCTGGGTGGGATACTGGACGGAGACATTGGCGGCATAGCCGATGTTGGGCTGCTGGCTGTCAGCGTCGCTGTAGGGGAAAGTGCCGGACCAGTTCCAGCTGCTGGCTCCATAAGTCTTGTATGCCTTGTAATTGCCCCAGAACCAGACCGTACCGTCAGACCGGAGGGCCAGGTTGTTCTGGTAACCGGCCGAGACCTTGGGCTCCACGATGGAGTTGTGCTCCAACTCCACGTTGGGCAGGACTACCACCTCGTAGTAGCCCCGGTAGTTGGTGCCCACATGCTCGATGGTAATGATCACCGAACCGTGCCGGCGGCCGGTGGGGATCAGATACCACTCGCCGTCGATCTGCTGGAAATAGGCCACAGTGGGATCGGAAGAAACCATAGTGATCTCGGCGTCCTCCTCGATCAAGCGGCGGATCTCATCGGCGATCACGTTGAAGGAGCTGCTGTACAGCTCGATCAGGGCCTTCTTGTTGATATGGAGCTGCTCGTTGGGGGACAGCGTCACCGAACGCGGCATCTTGTTGCCCTGCTCCTTAACAGTGGTGCCTACCATGATCTGGTATGCGTCGGTACCCGGATAGATGCCGCCGCCCACTTCCAGAGCATAGTAGTTGCCGTTGCCCACCTGAGCCAGCAGCTTGGTGTCATTAAACGTGGTATTACCGCCCTGGGCCGTATTGTTGGCGCCAGTGGCCCAAACAGAGCCCTCCTCCCGGACCACCACGCTGTAACCGTCGCCGGTCGCAATGAACAGATTCTCCCGAACGTGAGAGGGACTGCCCTCATTGGAAATGTTGTCAATACCGGAAGAGGTATCGCCTCGGTACATCTTCACGGGCACATCATAACGGCCGCCGGTAATATCATTGCCCATCTGGCCCCGGGCATTGCTGCCCCAGCCCAGCACGGCGCTGTCGTAGATGGGCCGCATGTTGCTGGCCCGATACAGAATATCCGAGGTGATAGCCAGGCTGTGATCAGAACCAGCGGACACCTGCCGCACACCGACGAGGTAGGGCTGGGTAGCGTCGGTGTTGTCCTGATGGTTCAGCACGATCTGGGGCACCCGGGTCCAGTCGGTCACGTTGCCGGCGCCCACGCCCAACTGCCCCTGGCTGTTGTCGCCCCAGGCCAGAGCGTAGGCGTTCATGGCCTTTCCATTCAGGGTGCGCAAAACGGCCGCCAGGGCGTAATCCTTACCCGCCGAGATCTGGAAGACATTCTCCAGATAGTAGTTCTTCTTGCTGAACTCGCCAGCAGCATCGGGCATAGCCTCGTCAAAATCGGGGTCGATAGAGGCCTTCTCCACCTGCACGGGCACCCAGGATCCTCCAGCAGATTCCATGCCCAACTGGCCCTTGTTGTTGTCACCCCAGGTCCACACGGTACCATCGGCAGTCAGTGCCATGCTGTTATTGCCGTCAGCCGCGATCTGAATAACATTGGACAGGTACTTGTACTGCAAGGTATCCTCAGCGGTTTCGCCGTCATGGAGGAATTGCTTGCCGCCATTCATACCAGTCAGCACCTGGACAGGGCCGTATCGGGGCAAATCGTCGCCTACGCCCAGCTGTCCCCGGCTGTTATCGCCAAAGGCCCATACAGTACCGTCGTCCGCCAGAAGCAGGGTATGATGGTCACCCGCGGCGGCAGCCACAAATTTGATCTCATTGATCCGGGGCACAGTTTCATGGGGATAGCTACGTCGGTCAATGGTAATGCCAGCGGGGATATCCTCGTCGTCAGGCACATAGCCGCCGGTCTCCCGGTCGGTGACATCCTGGTACCGCTGCTCCAAATACTGGGTCAGATTGGAGGGCCGGGCCACAGAGTCGTTATAGCTGAAGTTCAGGTCGTATACGTTCTCGTAGAGGGCGTTGGAGGAATCATCCCAACTGTGGATAATGATCTTCTTTAAAGTATAGTCAGAGCTGTACTGGCCCAGCTGGCCATAGGTATTGGAGCCCCATGTCCAGACTGTGCCGTCGGACTGGATGGCCACGAAATGGTTCTCGCCGGCAGCCACATAGACGATGTCATGGAGCAGGCTTCCCTCCTCGTTGGCAAAGTTCACCAACTGCGGGATCATATAGGGCTCGCTCTCATTCACAGGCCGGCCATTCTCGCCATAAGCGGTGACGCCCCAGGTGTACACATCGCCGTTGGCCTTTAGAGCGATGGAACCATTCTTACCCGCCGAGACCATGGGGGTCACAAAGCGGGCCTCAGCCGGGTTCACGCTCTCATCGGTGCTGATCACCGAGACCACAAAAAGGCTGACGATGTTATCATCCGCATCCACCACAGCCACCGTGGTGGTACCGGTCTTCTGGAAGCGGGCATAAGTCCGTTCGTCGGCCGCGGCGATGGTGCCGGTGGCGTTGTCCACCGAGACCACACTCTCGTCGTTGGAGACCAACCGGTAGCCTGCGGCGGAGAGACTCAGGGCGGAATCAGTGGTAGCCGTATCCCAGAGGTTAAAGCCGTGGTACTCATGGTCCTGCTTTACGGTGACCCGGATCCGCTCACCGTAATAGAAGGACAGCCGGTTGAAGCCCTGGAAGACAGGGCCGTTCCCGGTTCCTGTATTGGTAAAGTCAAACTCCAGCGTGCGGTCAGCCTTGGGGCCCACCACACGGGGCTCCAGGGTAAGCTGCTGCACAGCGGCGGCGGTAATGGTCCCCTCCACGCCAAAGGCGCCCATGCCAAGATAGCCCCGGGTGTTGTCGCCTACAGCCAGGAGGACGCCGTCATCGGTCATGACGTAGGTCCGGTTCCCGCCGGCAGCTACCAGCGCGGCATGGGTCAACAGAGCGGTGCCGTTCACATTCTTACCGTGGGCGGCTTCACCCTGGATGATATAGGTATTGTCATTGGCGCCGGTGCTGCCGTTGCCCAGCTGACCGCCCAGATTGGTGCCCATGGCATAGACCTGATCTATCTGGCGGATCACCGTATGATAGATACCACCATCCACACCGGTCACATTGGCAACGGGGGTCTTGTCCCCCTTCCGGGCCAGGACCAGTGAAGTGGAGATGCCGGTAGAACAGCCGGTGCCCAGCTGGCTATATGTATTGTCGCCCCAGAGATAAGCATAGGCAGTATAGTTGTTGTCGGCAGTGTTCTTCTGATAGGCCACGGCCATGGCGTGATCCCGTCCGACGGCGATGTCCACCACCTGGCTTATGCCGCGGCTCCGGGCGTTCTCGGGCAAGGGATACTCACCGTTGAAGACCTGGACAGGTACCGAGCTGTTCACAGTCTTCTCGTTGCCCAGCTGCCCCTTGTCGTTGGCACCCCAGGCCCAAAGCGTGCTGTCCTCCATCACAGCCAGGGAGAAGCCATTCCCGGCGGCGATACGCTGAACGTGCTCCAGATCGTGCAGGCCCTTCCGGTCCTGAACGGGATTGGCATAGTAGTGGACCTTGGTATCGTTCAAGCCCAGCTGGCCCCGGTCATTGTTGCCGGCGGCGTACAGCTTGGTCTCCTTGTTTTCGTTTTCAGTCAGGAGCAGGATATGATCAGCGCCGGCAGCGATGGAGATAACGTTCTCCAGCGCCACCTCGCTGGTGGTCCCATCATTTTCATTCTTCACCGGGACCACGATCTGCTCCACAGTGGGCTTCTTGTCGCCCATGTTCTTGTAGGGATACACCCGCCAGGAATGGCGGCAGATGGTACAGAACCAGACCTGGAACTCCCACTCCTCCTCGGGAATGTTGTTCTGCTCCCAGGCGTCGTCATAAATCTTGACAGGTGTGACCACTTTACCCTCGCTGTTCACACTCTCACAGCCATGGTCGTTGTGATCGCCACCCGCCTGACCGCAGGCACACATAAAGGGATCGTTGGAGGTCACGTTCCAGACCAGACCGCACTCCTCACAGCGCCACTCACCGGTGTAGGCCTTCCGGCTTTCATAGGTCACGTCCATCTCAAAGACCTTGCCATTGGCGTCAATGATAAACCGCTCGCCCTCAGGCAGATCGGCGGGCGACTCGTTGGCAGCGGCATTATAGGCTACATAGTAGCCATTGAAGCCGCCGCTGTCACGGTAGATATAGTTTCGGCCCTCATAGGTGTAGCCGTCCATGTCGCCAGTGTCGCCATTGACATGCTGAGTTCCCTCAGCGTCCTTCTGTTCATAGGTGGGTACCCAGTCGGGGGTATTGGGCTCCCGGCCCTCGCTGTCGGGCAGGGGCTTGGTCTCGTCGTCCACCTGATGCTGGGCGCCGGGGATAAACTTGATGGTGTCAGGAATGGGCTTATCCCACACCTCACCGGTCAGGTGGCTGCTGTCCGCATTGCAGTTCCAGTTGGGACAATTTTCGGGCACGTAGGTATCCGGATCCAGGACCACCTCGTGGCTCAGGCTGGTAACGCCGTTGAGCTCACCGATGATCCAGGCATGACCGTTTTCATCCAACAGCAGGGTAAAGGTATCCCCCGCGGCAATATCCACGATCTTTGTAAAGGGTTTCTCGTTGTTGGTCATCTGGACAGGATAGCTCCGGCTGAGGAAGGTCCCGTCGCCCAGCTGACCGTAAGTGTTGTCACCCCAGGCCCACACAGTACCGTCAGCCTTCAGGACCACGGTATGGTTCAGGGCAGCGGCGATCTTGGGCTCGGTGAAAGCGCCGTCCTTGCGAATGCTCACCTTGATGACGGCGTTGATGTTGGTACTCTGGCTGGTAGCCAGAATATAGGTGGTGCCGTAGGTGCCGCCAAACTGGAACTCAGCGGCGGTAGCGGTGGACGAGGTCTTCTTCAGAATATTGCTGTCCAGCACGTTCAGAACCAAATCGCCCGAATCAATGTCGGCAGGCTTCACATGGGTGTGGAGGTTGAAGCCCATATCGATCTTGAATACGGTAGGATCGGTCAGGGAGATAGTCAGCTGCTCGCTGTCCTTCATCACGATCTCCCGGTCCAGAGCCACCAGCGTGCTGCTGCCGGGGGTGATGTAACCGTAAAGCTCCAGCGAAGAGAAACCCTCCCGGCCCACCCGGACGGGAATATTGCTGTCCAGGTCGGTGAAATCGCCCAGCTGGCCCAGGCTGTTCACACCAGCGGCGTACACATCGCCGTTATTAACGCTGAAGGCCATATGGTCACCGCCCACGTCGAAGGACCAGGCGATCTGCATATAGGTGCTGTTGTTCTCATTGGCGGTGCCGGCGCCGTCCACGGGCTTATTCATGGCGTTCATGTTCCGGATCTCGACTTCGATGACGCCGCTCTCGGGGTCCTCCACAGGCACCGAGACCGTCTCGCCGGTGCCCATCTGACCCAGAGTGTTCTCGCCCCAGGCCAGCAGGGTCAGGGGTCCGGGCAGACCGGTATCGCCATCCTTCACAGGATAAGGAGCTTGGACCAGGGTGGAGTTTCCGCCGGCGGCCACGGCCACGCCGCCCCGCTCCACCATCAGCACAGGTAGGCGACTCATCTCAGCGCCGTTCAGGTCACCGATCTGGTTGCTGTCGGCCCGGCCGAAACCCCAGACAGAGCCGTTCTCCACCGCATCCGCGGCCACAGCAACAGCGTGAGAATCGCCTGCGGCGACGCTCACGATACGGTCCTTCATCACCCGGACCGGGGTGGTACGGCGCTCCACCGGGCTGTCAGCGCCCAGCTGGCCATACCTATTGTCGCCCCAGGCCCACAGTGTCCCGTTGGCCTGCAGAGCATAGGCGGTGTCACCGCCCGCGGCAATAGCGATCACGTCAGAAAGCTTACTGCCGATGGAGCTGGGGCTGTTGCCCTTGTCCACCTGGATGGCCACAGGGGACCAGGTCAGGTCGGTACCGCTCTGGCCCAGCTGGCCGCAGTCATCCCGGCCCCAGGCATAGACCCGTCCGCTCCGGCTCAGCGCCAGAGAGAAGTCCTTGCCTGCGGCGACAGAAACAATGGGATCATCCACAAATTTACCCACGGTGATCTCCACCTGACCGGTACCCAGAGGAATGTCCCCCTCCATCATCACCTGGCCGGGATAGGGATCCAGCCAGCGGTCAGTGACGGTGGTGGTCGTGATATTGCCGTCGGGATCGACCCTGGTCACATCATAGGTATACTCGGAGGTCCGGCCCAGCTTGCCTGTCTGGGCAGTCCGATTCTTATCGTCCCAGATCGGGGTGATCTTCCCCTCACCGTTATCCTCCCAGTATGCGTTGTCGCCCCAAGACCAAACTTGGCCATAGTTATCCACCGCCAGGGAGAACCCATCCCCTGCCGCTACGTCGATAAAGGTCACGACCCGGTTTTTCTCGTCCCGGAAAACATAGTTGCCGTCGGAATCCTTCTCCCCGGTGGCGTTCTTGATCGCCATAGGTTCGTTGACGCCGATGGGGTTGCGGCTGTATGTCGCGGCCGCGGTAGTGCCCGAGGGGATGGTCAGCAGAGGCGCGGCCTCGCCGATGCCCAGCTGGCCGTGGGTATTGTCACCCCAGGTCCAGATCCGGCCTGCGGTATCCAGCGCCACCGTATGGCTCTGTCCGGCCGAGACCTTGGGGATGGCGGCCACAGCAGGGGGCGGATCAGTGGGCGAGGTGCTGGTGCCGCCTGGGGTCTGACCCTTGTTACCCGAGCCGGCCTCCAGCCGCCGGACGGTCACAGCCAGGACTCGGGTGTTCTGCACATCCGGATTGGTGGGATCGTCATAAAGAATGGTTACAGTTGTAGTCCCCAGTTTTCCCTTGGGCTTCAGAGTGATCAGCTCACTGCCGGTGGAGGAGACACTGGTAACGCCCAGGATCTCGGGATCGGCCACCACCACATGGAAATTCGAGAGCGTAGTGGTGATCTTCTCCCCATCGGAATGGAGGTTGAAGCCCATCAGATGGCTGTTGACCACATCACTCAGATCCAGAGTCAGATACTGGTCCAATGCCAGATCCTGAATGGCGGGAGATTTATCCTTGCCCGAGGCGGTGTCGTCGCTGTAATTGGCGATCTCCCGGTCGGTGCCGTTGGGCACGGTCTGCATCACCTTGTAATCCTGGATCTGAAGGATCTTGGAATCCCGGTCGCCGGTCAACACGGGCTCCTCGGCGTTCATGTGGGTGCCGTTGCCCAACTGGCCATTGTCATTGGCTCCCCAGCTCCAGACATAGTAGGTGTCCTTTACGGCTGCGCCGTGGGTACCACCCAGAGCCACAGTCAGGGCGCCCTCAAAGTAGGGGGCGCTGACGCCGTCCACAGCCACGCTCTCACTGTCGCCCTTATTTAAATATGTAGGCGTATAGGAGTAGGCCAGCGTCTTCTCGGGGGTAGCCGTATCGTCCCGGCCCAACTGGCCGTTCTCGTTGGTACCCCAAAGCAGGACGTTGTACTTCTCGCCGATAATGACGCCCGAGTTATCTCCGCCGGCCGCCACACCCGAAACCCTCTCTCCGTCCTTACCCACCGTGATCTGCCGGGGCAGCACGGTCATCTCGTCGGTGGGAGTAGGAAAGGGATCGGCATACCAGTCCAGAACGCCGTCCACCATCTCCTCCCGGAGCACCGGGTTGTAGGTCTGGTCGGCTCGGGCCCGATCGCCCAGCTGGCCGTATCCGTTACGGCCCCACGTGAGCACGCTGCCGTCAGCCAGAAGCACGATGCTATGGTTGTCACCGGCGGCAATATCCATAGCGCACTGGACCTGTCCCTCCTCAGCCTTGCCGGGGATCACGGTCACGGGCACGTGATAATTGAAGAGAACATCAGTGGCATCCCGGTCATAGCCGGTCCCCAGCTGTCCGTAGGTGTTGTCGCCCCAAGCAAACAGGGTGCCGTCGGAGCGGATGGCCAGCACATGGGCGCCGCCGGCCGCCACTTCCACAATGTTGGTCAGCTTCTCCGAGGTGCTGGCGCTCAGGCCCTGATACACCAGGGTAGGCGTGGGCATATCGCCCACATATTCAGGCGCCGGCACATAGTCGGGCAGGCTCACGCCATACTCTTCCTCATAGTTGGCGGCAGCAGCCAGGTATGCCGCGTAGTTGGTGTAGTGGGTCTGATAATCCACCACCTCCAGATCCCAGCTTTGGAACTGGTCCTTGCCGGTGTAACCGATACCAAGCTGGCCCCGGTCATTCATACCGAAACTCCAGATGGCGCCGGCCTCGGTGAGCACCAGAGAATAGCCGTCCCCGGCGTAAACCGCGCAGGCCCGGTCGCTATTGGAGCTATAAAGACTGGGAATGGGCACCAGAACCGCGCTGGTCTCAACGCCGCCCAAAGTCCCCTGGCCCAGCTGGCCGTGGAGGTTATTGCCCCAGGCGTAGACCGTCCGGGTGCCATTCTCGTCCTCCACAATGGCCAGAGCGTGGTCCCTGCCCGCCGCGATGGAAACCGCGTTCTCCAGGTAGCCGGTCCCGCACAGGACCCGCTGGGGGCTCAGTCCATCGTCGATCGTGCTGCTGCGGCCCAACTGGCCCACGCTGTTGTCACCCCAGGTCAGCACCTGGCCGTTGGTCTTCAGGGCCACCGCAAAGCTCTCGCCCACCTTCAGGTCAGGGGCGGTCCCATCCATCGGATCCCCCTTCGCGTCCGTGGTCTTATCCCGAACCAGGACCCGCAGCACCAGGGAATTCCCGCTTGTCTTATTATAAACGCGCACGGTGGTCACGCCTGTCCCGGCCGCCCGGATCACATTGGAGGAAACGACCTCCACGATACGGGTGTCGGTGCTGGTGATCTCAAAATTCTCGATGTCATTGTAGACCTCTGCGTCCTTACTCTCTTTCCGCAGCAGGAACTCGTCCACCCGCTGATCGGTGAGAGACTGGACACGCATCCGATCGCCCAGGAGCAGGGTCACCTGACGCTCGAAAGTCTTATCGGCATTGGAGACGCCGCTCGTGACTACAGATGTCGCCGCCGTGTGAGTGGTGCTGTTGGAACCCGTAGTAGGCGCGTTGTCTACGCCCGTAGTCATATTGTCCTGACCCCGGTCGATGGTGGACATCTCACCCAACTGGCCACTGGTGTTCAGGCCCCAGGTAGAGACCCGGCCATTCTCTGCCACGACTGCAGTGTGCGCAGCACCGCCGCCCACGGCGATGGCGCTGCCGCCCTCCAGCCCGGTGATCACCTGATAGATGTTGGTGCCTTCCGTGGTGTCAACCGCCGTAAACCGGTTATTCAGCATATAGGCCTTGAAGTTGGTTCCAATAGGCACACCCAACTGGCCGCTGGTGTTCATACCAAAGATGTACACCTGGCCGTCCTCAATGGCGTTGGTGTCAGTATTCCGCTTGCCCCGGATGATCATGGAGTGGTTATCGCCGGCGGCGATGGCCACCACATCATTCAGGTCGGTGGTCAGCTTGTCGGGCATGGAGTTGGCATAGCCGCTCTCCACATCCAGCTGAAGGACACAGGCGGCAGGGACCTGCTGGGTGCCGTAGCCCATCAGTGCGGGATCGGCATTCTGCCAGCTGAAGATAATGCCCAGCTGACCATACAGGTTGGAACCGAATCCACGCACCGTAATATTATTGTTGGTATCCTGAACCATAACCAGGGTATGGCTCCGTCCCACGGCCACATCGGTCACACCGGTCATGGTGATGTTGCCCTGACTGAAGATGCTCCGGCCTACCTGACCGGTATAATAGGGCGCCGAAGGCTCGCCCCGGCCCAGCTGGCCGTATTCGTTATTGCCCCAAGCGAACAGGTTCGTGTCCTCACTCAAGGCAAAGGACTGATCCGCTCCGGCGTAGACCTTCATGACGCCGGTCAGGTTGCCCTCATTTTCGCCCAGCACCGGGATCGGTACGCAGGAATAATATTCCGTGGTATCGGTAGGCTCGGGGGTCAGCTTCTGACCCAACTGGCCCTTTTGGTTGGTACCCCAGGCATAGGCCGTGCCGCCCGAGACCGCCATGGAGTGCTCGTCACCGGCGGCGATGCTGGTAGCGCCGGTAAAGTACTCACCGGAGCCGCCCTCCCACATCTTCACCTGTACCGGACTGCTGTAATCGGTGCGGTCATCCTCGCCCTGGCCCAACTGACCCCGGCTGTTCCGGCCCCAGGCGTAAATGTCGCCGTCGGCCGTCCGGGCCAGCACATGGTGCCGGCCCACCGCGATTTCCTCGATCAGCTGGCCGATACTCACCTGCACAGGGAAGGTGGTCATGGGCACCTCGGTCTCGCTCTTACCGATGCCCAACTGGCCGTAGGCATTGCTGCCCCAGGTCCAGACCGTACCGTCAGCCCGGAGGGCCACGGTGAAATCATCGCTGCCCTTGATAAAAGGCTCGGTAAAGTTGTCGGAATCCTTGACCACCACATTGAAAGAGCCCTTGTACTTCAGCTCGCCGCCCAACTCCCGCACAGTGGGATCCTGGACCCGGATAGTTCCCTCCGTGTTGAGCAGCCCGTTGGTAGCGGGATCAAACCGGGCGTCACCCGCCGTGGCGCCGCTCGTATCGCGGACCACCACCATGGGATTCTCCGAAATATACTCCAGATCAATGCCGCTCAGCTCGGTCTCGCTGTAACTGTGAGAGCGGTTGCGTTCACTCAGGTTGAAGCCCACATCGTAGTAGCGGCCAACACCGTCCCGGAAGATCACGATGTACTGATTGTTGGTGATGGTGAGCAGCGGGTAAGAAACCACCGTCCCATCCTCGTTTCTCCGCTGCACGATGGGCAGCGGCTTTTCAGCGATCTTCAGAGCGTCAAGGTCATTCTCCTGGTAGAGCCCCGTAATGCTGGCGTACCGACTGCTCAGAGTGCTCTTTCCCGTGGGCACCTGGGTCAGGGGATCTAACTCCACGGTGTAGACCCAGATCTTGTTGAACACCAGGGTTTCGCTGAACTCGGTGCCGGTCAGCACGGGAACAGGGGCTCTTCCAGAGGTGGCGTCCGGACTGCCCAGACGGCCCTCGTCCGCCAGGCCCACACCCCGGACGGTTCCGTCAGCAAACCAGAACAGGGTGTAATCCAGGCCGGCCGTGGTGCCTACCACCTCGCCGTAAAGATCCCGCATGGTCTTGAGCATCAAATAGTTGCTGTCCTGGGAGCCCCAGACCTCGCCGGGGGTAGGACCGGATACGCTGCTGGACGTGGTGGCGTTGCCGCCGTGTCCCAGCTGATGGTTGTAGTTATAGCCCCAGGTGTAGGCCTTGCCATCCTCGGTGACCGCCGCGGTGTGGCTGTTGCCCACACTCAGGGAGACCACGTTGTTGACCGCCGCGGCCCACTCCACGATCGCCGGCTTGATCACAATGCTGGAGGCGCTCTGGTTACCCACCTCGCCGTGGGCGTTAGTGCCCCAGCCCCAGACCTGGGTGGCGCCGCTCTGGCCCACGCTGATGACCTGGACATGGCCTTCGTTGGAAACCGTATCACCGCCCGAGGAGACCGACTGGCCGCCGGCCGCGATCTCCACCACGTTCAGTGTTCTGCTGGTGCCCCGGCTCTCACTCACACTTCTGGGAGTATCCGAACTGGACATGATGCTGGAGGCTGTATTGATACCCAACTGGCCACCGCGGTTTTCACCCCAGCTCCACACGGTACCCTCGCTGCTCAGCGCCACGCTGAAGTTACCGCCCGCGCTGATCTGAATGATTTTCTGGTTGGTAAAAACGACCTTCTGGGCGTAAGTGTAGTTCTCGTCGCTCAAGGTGGGCCCCAGGCCCAGCTGGCCCCGGACATTCCGCCCCCAGGACCAGACCTCACCGTTGGCAGTCAGGGCCAGGGAGTGGTTGGCGCCAGCCGCGATGGCCACCACATTCTTCAGCACATTCCCATCCTGATCCACCACCTTGGTGGGATAGGGCACCGACTGTTCCAGGCTGTTGCAGCCCACCTGGCCGTTTCCGTTGGCGCCCCAGGCCCAGACCGTTCCGTCCTCATCCAGAGCCAGAGAGTGCCGGTCGCCCACCGCCACCATGGTGATGTGGTCCAGAGGTTCCTTTTCCTCCGCATCCTTGTAGATCTGCACCGGCGTCAGCACTCTGGCGGCATCTTCATTGTTCCGGGTCAGCTGACCGTCGCCGGCCACGCCCCAGCCGCTGACCGTACCGTCGGCCCAGAGGGCCAGGGTGTGGCTGGAGTAAGCCCGCACCATAGGAATAGTGAACTTGATATCCGGGTTGGCGGGATCGGCGCTGCTCTCAGTGTAGCGCCCCGTGACCTCCAGGTTCAGCACTCGGAAATTCCCGCCGTTGTCCCAGGCGTAGACCTTGGTCCGGCCCTCGCTCTTGGCGGTGAGCTTGATCGCGTTGTCTCCCACCAGCTCACAGTCGGCCACCCGGTCATCCAGCACGCCGGCCGCCACGATATTGGTCAGGCTCACATTATTGTCTCCCACAAACCCGGAGGCCGGGATCGTCAGCGCGGAAGCCGAGGTTTCGGTACCCACCGTCATCCGAACCGTATAAGGAGAGACGGGCGGCGCCGCCGCGGCAAGGGCCTTGGGGGTCACATCCTGTTTGTCTACGTTTGTCGTCGTTTGTCCGTTTCCATTGCCATTCAGGCTTTCCGCCGGTTTCTGTGTCTGACTGTCGGACGGTGTCTTCGACGTGTTGTCGATTTTTGTCGTCTGGTCATCGTCAGCGGGTTCAGCGGCGGTCTGGTCTCCGTCGGTCTCCGCGGTCTCATCCGTTTTGGTCTGATCGTCTGTTTTGGTCTGATCGTCCGTCTTGCTCTGATCCTTCTTGTTGTCCTCGGATACAGGCGCCGTCTTGGTGGTCGGCATATAGATGGAGTAGCCTCCCGTAATAATGCTCTCTCTCGCTTTCATCCGGACCGAGAACAAGGCATAGGGCACGCCCAGACTTTCCAGATCCTCCTCAATGGTGTGAGATTCTTCCTCGCCCGTGCCGTCGCCCTCACCGCTCTCAGGCGCGGGGCTGGCCTCGGGCGCCCGGTCGGCTCCCCCCTCGGGAGACTGGGCCTTGGGCGTCTCATTGTCCTCAATGCTCTCGCCGTCCTCACTCTCGGGCGCAGGGCTGGTGGTAGGCTCGGCGGAGCTGCCGCCCATCAGGTTGAAGGAGCTGCCCGAAGCGCTGCTCCCCGCAGCTCCGGTCTGATCCTCAGTCAGGAGGTGCAGGTCATAGTAGGGGGAGTTCTCCTGGGTCAGCCCCCCCTCCAGATAAAGCTCCCGCAGGAAGGCCTGAACCTCAGGGGATTCCTCCAGCACGCTCTTGGTCCCCGCGCCGGACGTGGTGCTGTCACCCAGCAAGGAGGAGAGGTCACCAGAGTTGTCACTGGTATAGTTGACCGGCTTTTCGCCCACCCACTTCACCTTGACCCGGCAGGCGATCATGGGCGCCCTGGTCTCGGTGGCCTCATAGATGGTCCAGCTCTGAGGCTCGATCTCGATCTTATCGCTGTAATCAATATCGTTCAGAACAGCTTCCCAAATGAACTGTTCCTTCAGATCCAATTTCGCCTCGGCAGCAGTCCGGTACTGCATGCGTGCTTCTTCGGTACGCCCGGCGATATACTGGCGCACCCGATAGCTCAGATAACTCACGTTATCCATGTTCAAAGAGGCAGGGAAAAAGGCCGCATACTCAGCCTCCGAAAGTACACCAAGGTACTGGATGTCGGTCATGTAAGCGGTCAGCTCGACCTCCTCCAGTCCCTCATTGAAGCCAATGCTGGATTTGTCAAGTACCAGAGGCATGGCAACAGAGCCTTCCTGCTGCTGCTTGGTCGCCAACATCGTGTCGACGCTTCGCGCTAAGGTGCTCCTGGAGGTGGGTGCGGTAATCTGCGTTTCACTTGTTTCGGCTGCCGATGTATGTACAACGGAAGTAAGCATCGACAACACCATGGATGCACTCAAAAGCCCGGATACCAGCCGTTTGCTGACTGATTCTTTTGCCTGCATCATTCATCGCCTCTTTCTCTTCGCCATTCCGGCGGGTTACATAGTTTCCCATACTATTGCAATGGTATCATATATTATGTCACCAGTTAACGTAAAAATCAAGTCTTTTCCACAAATTTTTACACGAATTTTTCCTTGATTTTTCAATGTTTTGAGGGCATTCCGGAGCAATTCAAAATTATTATTTTAAATAGAGGTTGTTTTTCACATTTTTTCACCGTTTTTTCCACATTTCAATTGTTCAAAAGCTCAAGGGAATTTTCTCCTTCATTTCACTGGTTTTGACCGCTTTTTTCGAAGATCGTGAGGAAGTTTGACCGCTTCACATTTATAATATTATTCTGTCAACCGAAAGTCTCTACCTTTTTTCGCCCATCATGGCATTTTATTCAAAATTTTCCTTGACATTCTCTTTCGGCCGTAGTATAGTAAGCCTGTATCTTAAAATGTAAAAATTGATTGCCGCCTGTGCCAGGTCAGTTTCCATTTTGACATACGGCTCTGGTGGCTTTTATTTTTGCAGGGGGATAACATTTTTTGGGAGGTACTTCCACTATGAATCACGGCACTGTCAAATGGTTCAACAACGAAAAGGGCTTCGGCTTCATCTCCAACGATGACGGCAGCGGCGACGTGTTCGTCCACTTCTCCGCCATCCAGGCCGAGGGCTTCCGTACCCTGGCCGAGGGCCAGAAGGTGTCCTATGACACCGAGCCCGATCCCAAGGATCCCGGCAAGCTCCGCGCCGTCAACGTCGTCGCTGAGTAATTGAACCACAAAAAATCCCGCCCCGTGAAGTTCACGGGGCGGGATTTTTTTGCTCCTTTTCGAACTGGCGCACTTTGTAGTCATTCCTCCATTTCCGTTGCGCCACAACGGTTTTATTTTGTAGTCACACTTTTCCGTCTCTCATTCCACCGTCTTGAGGGACTCCACCATGTCGATCTTCCGCAGCCGTCTCTTGGCCGCGAAATTCACCAGGACGGAGAACACCACCGTCAGGATGGCGGCAAGCACATAGCTCACGGGCTTGGCACTGCGGTAGAACATAGCCATGTCGATCTCCACGGTGAGCACCAGCCATTGATGGAGGAATTTTCCCATCACCAGCCCCAGCAGGATACCGAAGAAGGTAAGGAAGATATTCTCCCGATAGACGTACTGGCTCATCTCATGGTCGGTGAAGCCCAGCACCTTCAGGGTGGCCAGCTCCCGGAGCCGCTCGGTGATGTTGATGTTGGTCAGGTTATAGAGCACCACGAAGGCCAGGGCGGCCGCCGCGGCCACCACCACGATCACCGCGTAATCCACCCCCTCCAGTCCCCGGAGCACCGACTGCCTGAGGGAGTCGGTCCGGGAGACCGAGGACACCCCCGCCAGAGGCAGAAGGGCCGACGCCACGGCATCCGAGTTGGCCTCGGTATCCTCGGTGTACCGGAGCATGATGCTGTTCACCGTGGGCTCCTCGCCATAGATCGAGAGATAGGCGTTATGGCTGAGATAGATATAGTGGAAGATATAGTTTTCCGTGATGCCCGCGATGGGGATCTCGGTGCGCACATTGTCGGCGTCCACCAGGGTGATGGTGTCCCCCACCCCCACGTCCAGCATCTCAGACAGCTTCTCAGTGATCACGGCCCCCTCGTCGGTCAGAGGGACCTCCTCTCCGGTCTTTCTGTCCCGCAGGTGGATAAACTCCCCGAACTTCTCCTGGTCGGCGACCCCACAGAGATAAACGTTGCTGTCCAGGGACCGCTTTTCGCTTTCGGCGGTGACCATGGTGTTGGAGATGGCGGTCCATCCGTCCACCAACTCCTGCCGGTCCAGCTCCCGTCCGATCTCCAAAAGCTCATCCCCGGTGACCTTGTCGTCCAGGCTCACCGTGCCGTGGTAGGTGGTGATCTCGTCGTACTGGGTATCAAAGAAGCCATGGATGGAATCCCGGAGGCCAAAGCCCGTGATGAGCAGGGCGGTACAGCCGCCGATGCCAATGACCGCCATCCAGAACCGCTTTTTATATCGGAACAGGTTCCGCACCGTCACCTTCCAGGTGAAGGAGAGCCGCTTCCAGATGAAATCCACCCGCTCC
This sequence comes from uncultured Oscillospiraceae bacterium, assembly GCA_950075865.1. Classification (GTDB taxonomy): domain Bacteria; phylum Bacillota; class Clostridia; order Oscillospirales; family Oscillospiraceae; genus Vermiculatibacterium. The sequence goes on from CATMVA010000002.1 coordinate 176,260, forward strand.
AGAAGTACCCGCTTGCCCGCCTGGGGGGCCTTGGGCCGCATAAGGGTGGCCGGCACCGCTGTCAGGGCGGCGAAGGAGGCCGCCAGGGCGGCCCCGGTAACGCAGACCACTGCCGCTCCCACCGCCAGGAGATAGATCCCCGGGAAGAGGGTGATCTCAAGGTCCCCCACGGTGTACATGACCTTCCAGGCATTGAAAATAATGGTGGGGATCAGAGTACAGCCCACCGCCAGACCCACCGCACCCCCGAAGAAGGAGGACAGGAAGCCGTAGCCCACATACTTCTTGGAAATGGTCAACCGGCTGTAGCCCAAGGCCTTCAGCCCGCCGATCTGGATCCGCTGTTCCTCCACCATCCGCGTCATGGTGGTCAGGCACACCAGAGCGGCCACCAGGAAGAAAATGAGGGGGAATACTTGGGCCAGGTTCCCCATCCGCTGGGCGTCCTGCTGATAGGACACATAGCCGGCATTGGTGTTCCGGCCCAGAATATACCACTTGCAATCCTCGATCTCGGCGATCTCCCGCCGGGCATCGTTCAGCTTCCGCCGGGCGTCGGAGAGCTCCTCCTCGGCCTCGGCTTTTCCATCCTCATACTCCTGTACGCCGTCGGCATACTCGGCTTCCCCGTCGTTGAGTTCCACTAAGGCATCGGCCAGCTCTTTATCCCCCTTGGCCACCTCCCGGGGCAGTTCCTCCCTGGCGTCGGCCAGCTCGGCCAGCCCATCCCGGTACTCGGCCCAACCGTCATCCAGCTTCTGCCGGGCATCCAAAAGCTCGGCCTCACCGTCCTCGATCTCCTGCCGGGCCTCCTCCAGCTTGGTCCAGGCGTCGCTCAACTCAGCCCAGCCATCATCCAGTTCCTTCCGTCCATCAGCGAGCTGAGCCCAGCCGTCCTCCAGCTCGACCTTGGCGTCCTCCAGCTGGGCCGCAGCGTCCTCCAGTTCGGCCTTGGCCTCCTCCAGCTCGGCCAAACCCTCGTTGTAGGCCCGCCGCCCGGTATTGTACTGGGCCCAGCCCGAATCCAGGGCTGCCTGCCCGCTGTCTAGTTGAGCCTTGGCGGCTCTCAGCCCGGCCTCCCCGGCCTCAAACTCCCGCAGTCCGTCCCAGCCGGCGATCAATTGCTGGACCTCCGCAACCTTATCAGGAGCGACCATCTGGATCAAACTCAGGTAGGATTTCAAGGTTTCGATCAATTCTACGTCTGTCATGGCGTCGGTATCGACGCCATACCCCTTCATCATTTCCCGCGCCTGGACAAGGCCGGCCTCCACCAGCGGGACTGCGGCTTCATAAGCCGGCCGCTTTTCCTCCAGGGCCTCCAGCCCCTGCTCATACTCCGCCCGCCCGCTCTTCAATTGGGCCTCTGCGGCGTTCAGCTCCCGCCGGGCCGCATTCAGCTCCCGCCGGGCATCGTCCAACTCAGCCTGGCCGTCCTCGTACTCTTTCAGGCCGTCCTCGTATTCCTTCAGCCCGTCCTCATACTCAGCCTGCCCGTCCTCCAATTTTTGGAGACTGTCAGCGTACTCGGCCTCCCCCTTCTCCAGCTCGGCCTTGCCATCAGCATACTCCCGTAAGCCGTCGGCGTACTGCTCTTTGCCGTCCTCCAGCTCCAGAACTCCCCGGGCGTAATCGGCCTCTCCGTCCTCCAGCTCAGTAAGGGCGTCGGTCAGCTCCACCTCGGCATCAGCGATCTTTTTCTTGGCGTCGGCCGTCTCCCGTTTCAGAGTCTCCACCCCGTCGTAGTACTCAGCCCAGCCGTCGTCCAGCTTTTTCCGGGCGTCGAAGAGCTCAGCCTCGGCGTCGGCCAGCTCCTGGTCCACCTCGGCCTCGGCGTCGTCATATTCTTTCTGAGCGTCGTTCAGCTTGTCGGTAGCCTCCCCCACCACCTGGTCGTAGCGAAGTCCCGCCCGCTCCTGTTTCATAGGCTCCAGCGCGTCCAGCAGGTCGTCCACCCGGTCCTGGTAGGCGTCGTCATAGCACATCAGCTCAGCCAGCCCCTCGAACCGGAGGTAGGCCTCGGTGTAGACCTCCATATCAAAGGCCTCCCGGGGCAGGAAGGCCACCGCGGTGAGCCGCCCCGTACCAATGGTGGAGGTCCCCCGATCCCGGGACATATAGAGGGAGGTGGTCACGGTGCCCACCACCGTATAGGTGTCCCCCACCAGGGAATCCTCATAATCGGTCCCCGCCGTATCCAGCCGGATGGTGTCCCCCATCCGAAGGCCGGCCGCGGTGAGCAGGTCGGGCTCCACCACGCACTCTCGCCCATTCTCCGGAAGCCTGCCCTCCACCAGCTCAGGCAGGTTGATGCCCTCCTCACTCATGGAATGGAACCGGACCACCAGGTCGTTGTTCCCGGCGTGGATGGTGGCGTCGATATACCAGGCGCCCTCAGCCTTCTCCACACCCTCGGCACTCCCCAGGGCCTCGATGTCCTTCTCGGTCAGCCCCAAGGTGGACAGCACCCGTGCATCCATCAGGGCTGTTCGGTCAAAATAGTCGTCGGCGGTATATTCCATATCGGGGGCGGTGGTCCGCAGTCCCGCCAGGAAGGCCACGGCCAGCGCCGAGAGCAAAAACAGGGAGAGGAACCGGCTGGCCGTGTTCTTGATCTCTCTCCATGCGTCCGTATTGATTCGGTTGGGAGTATGCTTTTTCAACCGGGTCTCTCCCCTTCGTTTTGGTTTCTTGTCTACAAATATCGCCATCCTCCGGCTACACTTGTAACCCATTGTCCCGCAGTGGATTTACGGTTCCATCACCATTCGATGTTTTCCACCGGCGTGGGGTGCTCATTCAGTTCCACCTTGGCCACCTGCCCGTTCTTAATATGGATCACCCGGTCGGCCATGGGGGTCAGGGCGGTGTTGTGGGTGATGACCACCACGGTCATTCCCTCCTTCCGGCATGTGTCCTGAAGGAGCTTCAGAACCTCCTTGCCGGTCACGTAGTCCAAAGCTCCCGTGGGCTCATCACAGAGGAGCAGCTTGGGGTTCTTGGCCAACGCCCGGGCAATGGCCACCCGCTGCTGCTCGCCGCCCGAGAGCTGGGCCGGGAAGTTCCCCAGCCGCTCTCCCAGCCCCACGTGCCGCAGGACCTCCTCAGCGGGCAGCGGATCCTTGCAGATCTGGGCGGCCAGCTCCACGTTCTCCAAAGCCGTCAGGTTCTGGACCAGGTTGTAGAACTGGAACACAAACCCGATGTCGTACCGGCGGTACATGGTCAACTGTTTCTGGCTGTATCCGTCGATCCGCTGTCCGTCCACCAGGATGACCCCTTCGTCACAGGCATCCATCCCACCCAGAATATTCAGTACTGTGGTCTTACCGGCGCCCGAGGGCCCCACAATGACGCAGAACTCCCCTTTCTCAATGTCGAAGGAGATATCGCTGACGGCGGTGATGACCACCTCGCCCATCTGATAGCGCTTGACTACGTGCTCCAAAGATATGTATGCCATGAAGGCTCCCCCTTGCACAATATCGAACAGGTGTTGATTTTTTGACAGAAGTCTATTATAATTATAGTATATTTCACGTAGGATTCAATGGTCAAACAGAGCCCCGCCGTCCAAAAGCAGACAAAACAGTGAAAAATGTTGAAGAATACCTGTGAATTTTTTGTAAAGGAGGCGCTCCCCATGGAGGAGCACAAGGAGGAACGCAGAGGGGACCACAAGGAGGCCCGCAGGGACGACCGCCGGGTCCGCCGGACCCGTGCCCAGCTCCGCAAGGCCCTGGCCGAGCTGCTGCAGGAGAAATCCGCGGACGTCCTTTCGGTCACCGAGCTCACCAGCCGTGCCGACGTGAACCGAGGCACCTTCTACTGCCACTACAAGGACATCTACGACATGCTGGACCAGTTGGAGGCCGAGACTCTGGAGGAGTTCTCCGCCCTGATGGATTCCTACCCTGCCGTCCGGCTCCGGGAGGGTCTCCGCCCCATTTTGGAGGACGTCTTCCTTTTTATCCAGCGGAATCTGGATCTGGCCGCCTCGGCCATGAACCTCTGGGGCCGGTCCAGCTTTCTGGAGCGGCTCAAAGCCCTGCTTCGGGACAAGGTGGCCCGGGACTGGAGCGATCTCTACCACTTTTCCGGGGACGTTCAGCGGGAACACTGCCTGAACTTCCTGGTTGGCGGCATTATCGGCCTGGTCCAGAGCTGGCTGGAGGGAGGCGGCCGGGAGACCCCCCAGGAGATGGCCGCCCTGGCCGAAGCCTTGATCCTCCATGGAATCCAACCCTTCGGGATACAGTAGAGGTATATATTATGGTTTACCCGCAAAAGAAAAAAACTGGTGTGCTGTTGGCATCCGCCGCGCTTGCCGCCGCGGTTTGCGTATGGTTTCTCGCCGATGTGGAACCGGTTATCGCGTTGAACGGCAGCGACCAGGTGGAGATCGACTACGGTGAGACATACGAGGAGAAGGGCGCGGCCGCCAGGCTGGTGGAGAAATTCTTTGGCAAGGATCTAATCTCCATCCGCCCGCGCGTCATCCAGAATGATGTAAGGAATGAGGTCGGAACCTATCAGGTCGTCTACGAGGCCGGCTTCCTGTTTCAAAAAGTGACCGCGGAGCGGACGGTGGTGGTTGTCGATCGGGAGCCGCCTGTAATTGAGCTGGCGGAGCAGAAGGACACGGAGCTGACTCTGCCCGGCGAACCGTTTCAGGAGTGCGGGTACAGGGCAATGGATAATGTCGACGGAGACATCACGGATCAGGTAAAGAGCAGGGAAGAGAATGGAAGGGTGATCTATACCGTAACAGACACCTCCGGCAATACCGCGACCGCAGAGCGAATCATCCGGTATAAAGACACGGAACCGCCTGTGATCACGTTAATCGGGTCGGAGCATATGACGCTGAAGGTCGGTGAGACCTATCACGAGCCGGGCTATACGGCTACGGATCAGATCGATGGAGATCTGAGCGGCCAGGTCGCTGTGGAGCATCAGATCGACAGCCAGAAGCCCGGGGTGTATGATGTCGTTTATACCGTTGAGGACCGCGGCGGAAATCAGGCCGCGGTGAAGAGGACCGTGACCGTTGTGTCCTCGATCTATGATCCGTCGAACAACAGCGGCGATAAGATCATCTATCTGACCTTTGACGACGGCCCCGGCCCATATACGGAGAAGCTGCTGAATATCCTGGATGAATATAACGTGAAAGCGACATTCTTTGTTACGAATGGATACCCGGAATACAGGGACATGATTGGCGAGGCTTACAGGCGAGGCCATACGATAGCCATTCACACATACTCCCACGACTACTCCGCCATCTATGCGAGCAAGGATGCCTATTACGACGATTTGAATAAAATGCAGGAGATCATTTTGGAGCAGACCGGAGAGACGACAACCTTGTTTCGCTTCCCCGGGGGCAGCTCCAATGCGGTCAGCAAGAGGTACTGCATGGGTATTATGTCTCTTCTGACGGAATCTCTTGAGGAAGATGGTTACCACTATTTCGACTGGCACGTATCCAGCACGGACGGTGGCGGAACGACAGAGACAAGCGTGGTCGTCAGCAATGTGATCAATGGATGCAGCAGAAGGAGCAAGTCTGTTGTCCTTCAGCATGACACCAAGGATTTCAGTGTGGATGCCGTCCCCCAGATTATCGAGTGGGGGCTGCGGAATGGGTATACGTTCAGGCCCTTGGACGAAAACAGCCCGACAGCACATCACGCTGTCAATAACTAAATTTTTGAAAAGCACATACCATCCGGGCTCTCCGCTCCGTCTTTGGCTTTCACGATGATTTGCCATCCAGCCCTTCGCCCCTCGCCGCAAGTGCGGCGTCACAAGCGTTTTCGCATTGCGGCAAAAACCTTGAGGCAGGGCAGCGGAACCAAAAAAAGAAAGACACGCCTAAGCGTGTCTTTCTTTTTTTGGTGGAGACTACTGGACTCGAACCAGTGACCTCTTGCGTGTGAAGCAAGCGCTCTAACCAGCTGAGCTAAGCCTCCAAATTATGGGGCCCTGGCCCCGGGGGTCCCTGCAAAAGCGGTCCTCAGCTTTTGTGGGGAAAAGGAGGAAGGAACCGATGGATGTGCAGCTTTCGCCGCCAGGCGGAAACGGAACGGAATCGGTTTCTTCCGACGTGGTGACCCGTACGGGATTCGAACCCATGTTACAGCCGTGAAAGGGCCGTGTCTTAACCACTTGACCAACGGGCCATAACTTTGCGGCACAGGCCGCCGGAAAACTCCCACAGGGCGCCCGGCCGGGCGCCCCGGGGACTGGTAGCGGCACCTGGATTTGAACCGGGGACACCACGGGTATGAACCGTGTGCTCTAGCCAACTGAGCTATGCCGCCATACCTGCCCCCAAAAGAGGGCATGGATTAGTATATCCGATTTCCCCCGGCTTGTCAATCAAAAGTTTCCGAAAGAGCAAAAATTTTTCTTTTTTATTCCCCGCCGGTGACCGACCAGTTCTCCAACCCGGCAAACACGTCCCGCTGCGTGGGCTCCGCCCCCCGTACCTGTCCCCACTGGGTGAGCAGGGAGCCGTTTTTGAAGCACAATGTCACCAGGGGCACCGTCTCTTCCAGCCGGGCCCAGAGGGCCGAGGCCGCCTCTTCCCGCGCCTCCCCGGCCGCCGCCCGGTACTCCTCCAGCAGCCGGTCGGTTTCCCGGTCGGCGTACCTGCCGTAATTCAGGCTCCCCCCGCTGCCCAGCAGGTCCTCCAGGTCAAAGTCGGCGGTGAGGATGCTCTCCCCCAGATACAGGTCGAACTGTCCCCGCTCCAGGGCCGAGACAAAATCATCCCAGGGCAGCTTGGTCAGGGTCACCGTGCAGCCCATCTCCTCCAGGGCGTCCCGCAGCGCCGCAGCCACGGCCACCTTGTAGACATTCTCCTGATTCACGATAAGCCGCAGGGTCAGCCGGTTCCGCCACTTGGCCAACTTCCCCTCCTCGTCGGCGCTCCACCCAGCCCCAGTCAACAGCTCCAGAGCCTTCTCCCGGTCACAGGCCAACGCCCCGGCCCGCTCACTGTCATAGCCCGCCCCGTTGGGGTGTATGGGCAGGGCCGAGGCCGTCGCATGACCCAGCAGGATCTCCCGGACAATGGTCTCCCGGTCAAAGGCCAGGGCCACCGCCTGCCGCACCGCCTCCTCCCGGCAGGCCCCCGAGGCCGTGTTGCATCCTACATAAAGAAGTCCCGTGGTGGGATAGTCGGCAGTCTCCTGCCGGCCAGAATAGCCCGGCATGTTGGTGCCCGTCAGGTCGGTGTCCACCAGGGAGATCTCCCGTGTGTCAAAAGCGTAGACCAACTCGTCGCTGGATCCTACTGTCCGCAGCTCCACCCTCTGCCGGGGCACCGCCGCCCCCTCCCGGGCGGAGAGGAAAAGTCCCTCCTCCCCCTCGTCCAGATAATAGGGCCCTGTTCCCAAAGGCCGCTGAGGATCTTCGCCCTCCCGGACGATAGGCACGTCCAAAAGGGCCGGCAGAGCCCCGTTGGGCCGGGACAGAGTGACCTCCACCTTATCCTCCCCTTGGGCCCGTACCCGGATCACATCCTCCAGCCGTCCCCCGTACCGGTCGCTCTGCCGGGCGGCATTCAGGGAGGAGACCACCTCGGCGGCGGTCAGAGCCGCCCCGTTGGAGAAAGTGTCCTCCTTCAGGGTAAGGGTCCAGGTCAGCCCATCCTCGCTCACCTCATAGTCCACGCACAGGTCCTTTTGAGGGACAAAATTCCGGTCCAGAGCGAACAGCCCCCGGTACAGCAGGGGAGCCAGTGTCAGGTTCAGCCGGTTGGTCCCCGTGATGGGGTGGAACCCGCCCCCCGGATAGCAGGGCAGGGCAAATTCCAGCTCCTCCGCCGGGAGCGCCGTGGGCGTGGGCGTGGCCGAAGCCGCGGGCGTATCCGTGACCTGGGCCGCCAGATCGCCGCACCCTGCCAGGCTCATCAGCCCGGCCAGAGCCAGGGCCATCCATTGTCGTCTCTTTTTCATATTCTCTCATTCCTCACATCAGGATCATGTTCAAAGGCTCTCCCGCTCCCCGCGGCAGTTCCCCGTTCAGGCCCCCACTTTCTCTCCCGGCAGGGCGATGAGGGCCGCCTGGCTCCCCCGTTCCCCTTTGGTGTACCGGTGGGACCAGTATTTTTCAGGTTTACATAATGTGCAATCGGGCGAGATGTCGGTAAACTCCCTCAAAACCCCCGATTTTTGCAGCAAAAGGGCGTTAATCCCCTTCAAATCCACCCTAAATTTCCCCCCCTCGCCGGGGCCGTCCAGATAGGGCAAAATATCCTCTCCAAGCTTGCGGCGCAAGGCTTCCGGCACATCTTCATCGGTCTCGAAGCAGCACCGGGAAATACAGGGCCCCAGAGCAGCGGTCAAGTCCTCCGGCCGGGTCCCGTAGGCCTCTTTCATTGTCCGGACTGCCTGCCCCACAATGTTTTCCGCCGTCCCCCGCCACCCGGCGTGGACCGCCCCGATGGCCCTGTGGACCGGGTCGCACAGTAGCACCGTCAGACAATCCGCCCCAAACACAGTCAGCACAAGGCCTTCCACGTTTGTGACCAGCCCGTCAGCCTCATAATCCACCCTCCGGTCCAACCCTTTTCCGGCATCCTCTGCGGTCACGATCCGCACCCCGGAGCCGTGGACCTGGTTGGAAAAAACCAGCTTATCCCGCTCCACCCCAAGAGCGGAACACACGCGGCTGTAGTTCTCCCGGACTTTATCCAGATCGTCCCCCCGGTTTTTTCCCAGGTTCAGCGAGGCATAGATCCCCTCCGACACGCCCCCCTGCCGGGTGGTAAAACCATGGGGCACCCCTGCCATGGTCATCCGCAGGGAAACCTGCATAGGGATCCGCCCCAGTGTCACATCGATCAGGTCCATGAAGGTCTCCTTTCGATTATGTCAACTATATTATGTAAAATTATATTAATCAAGTCCTTTATAAGTTAGCCTTTATATATTTTTGGTTAGAGTTATGTCTACTATATTTATGTTAACATTTATTTAAGAGAAAACATACCCCGCCGCTGTCCCCAGCGGCGGGGTAGCTCTTGCCCTCGCGTTACATATCCGCTTCCGAATGGTACTCCTTGCAGGTACATTTCTTCCATTTCTTGCCGCTGCCGCAGGGACAGGGATCGTTGCGGCCGATCTTCTCGCCCTTGCGGACCACAGGACGCTTCTGGACAGTCTGGTCGCCGCCCCCCGAGGTGCCGGTGACCTTGGCCACCCGCTCCCGCTTGACCTCGCCCTGGGGCTGGACCCGGGCCAGGAAGATCCGGCGCACGGTCTCCTCCTGGATGGCCGCGATCATCTCCTCAAACATATCGTAGCCTTCCCGCTTATACTCGATGACCGGGTTGGACTGGCCGTAAGCCCGCAGGCCGATGCCCTGGCGCAGCTCCTGCATAGCATCAATGTGGTCCATCCAGTATTCATCCACCACCCGGAGCATGACCACCCGCTCCAGCTCCCGCATAAGGGGAGCACCCAGAGCCTGTTCCTTGGCCGCGTAGAGGGTCTCCGCCTTTTCGGTCAGCTCGGACACAAGGTCCTCCACCGACTTGTGGGCAAGCTCCTCATCGGTATACTGCAGCTCAGCCGCACCCAGGAAAACCCCCCGGAAATGGTCGGTGGCCGCCTTCCAGCCGTCGGCGTCCAGGTGTCCCTGCTCGCCCATGTGACCCTGGACGGCGTTCTGGATGGCGGTCTCCAGCATCTTGCGGATACTCTGCTGCACATCCTCCCCGTCCAGCACCTGGCGGCGCTGCTTGTAAATGACATGCCGCTGGGTGTTCATCACGTCGTCGTACTCCAGGGTAGATTTCCGGGCCTGGAAGTTCCGGGACTCCACCTGCTTCTGGGCGTTCTCGATGGCATTGGTCAGCATTTTCTGCTCCAGAGGGGTGTCCTCGTCCACGCCCAGCTTATCCATCATGCCCATGACCCGCTCAGAGCCGAAGAGCCGCATGATGTCGTCCTCCAGAGAGAGGTAGAACCGGGTCTCGCCCGGATCCCCCTGACGGCCGGCACGGCCCCGGAGCTGGTTGTCGATCCGGCGGGACTCATGGCGCTCGGTGCCCACGATGAAGAGACCGCCGGCCGCCCGGACCTTGTCGGCCTCGGGGCGGATCTCCTCCTTATACTTGGCCTCGGCGGTCTGAAAGGCCTGCCGGGCGGCGATGATCTCCTGGTCGTCGGTCTCGGCAAAGCCGGTGGCCTCGGCAATGAGCTCGTCGCTCATACCCTGCTTCCGGAGATCAGCCTTGGCCAGAAACTCGGCATTGCCGCCCAGCATGATATCGGTACCACGGCCGGCCATGTTGGTGGCCACGGTGACGGCTCCAAACTTGCCCGCCTGGGCCACGATCTCGGCTTCCTTCTCGTGGTTCTTGGCATTCAAGACGTTGTGCTTGATCCCCGCCCGCTTCAGAAGGGCAGAGAGCAGCTCGGACTTCTCGATGGAGATGGTGCCCACCAGCACGGGCTGGCCCTTCTCGTGGCACTCCTGGATCTGCTGGATCACCGCCCGGAACTTCCCCGCCTCGGTCTTGTAGATCAGATCGTCGTGATCCTGCCGGGCCACGGGACGGTTGGTGGGAATCTCCACCACGTCCAGGGCGTAGGTTCCGTTGAACTCCTCCTCCTCAGTCATGGCGGTGCCCGTCATGCCCGAGAGCTTCCCATAAAGCCGGAAATAATTCTGGAAGGTGATGGTGGCCAAGGTCTTGCTCTCCCGCTGGACGTCCACCCCCTCCTTGGCCTCGATGGCCTGATGGAGGCCCTCGGAATACCGGCGGCCGAACATGAGCCGGCCGGTGAACTCGTCCACGATGATGATCTGACCGTTCTCCACTACATAGTCGATATCCCTCTTCATCAGGCCCCTGGCCCGGATGGCCTGGTTGATGTGGTGGGACAGGGTGGCGTTCTCCGGGTCGGCCAGGTTCTCCACATTGAATGCCTGCTCGGCCTTTGCCACGCCCCGGGCGGTAAGGGCCACAGTCTTGGCCTTCTCGTCCACAATGTAGTCAGCGTCCAGATCGGGATCCTCCTCCTGCTTGGAGTCGGTTTTAGCGTACCGCTGGCACTTGAGTCGGGCGGCAAACTGGTCCACGATCTGGTAGAGCTGGGTGGACTGGTCCCCCTGACCCGAGATGATCAGGGGGGTCCGGGCCTCGTCGATAAGGATGGAGTCCACCTCATCCACAATGGCAAAGGCATGGCCCCGCTGGACCAGCTCCTGAGCGTAAAGTGCCATATTGTCCCGCAGGTAATCAAAGCCAAACTCGTTGTTGGTGCCATAGGTGATGTCGGCGGCGTAAGAGCCTTTCCGATCCTTGGGCTCCACATCGTGGATCACAAGGCCCACCGTGAGGCCCAGGAAGCGGTAGAGCTTGCCCATCCACTCCGAGTCACGCTTTGCCAGGTAATCGTTCACCGTAACGATGTGGACTCCCTCGCCGGCCAGAGCGTTGAGGTAGGCGGGCAGAGTGGCCACCAGGGTCTTGCCTTCGCCGGTCCGCATCTCGGCGATGCGCCCCTGGTGGAGGATAATGCCGCCGATGAGCTGGACCCGGTAGGGCCGCAGGCCCAGCACCCGATCGGAGGCCTCCCGCGCGGTGGCAAAGGCCTCGGGCAGAATGTCGTCCAGGGTCTCCCCATTTTTGAGCCGCTCCTTGAACTCGGGGGTCTTGGCCTGGAGCTGGGCGTCGGTGAGATGGCGGTACTCCTCCTCCAGGGCCTCGATCTTCTGCACGGTGGGCTCCAGCCGCTTGACCTCCTTCTCGGAGGTGGTACCGAAAATTTTCTTCAGAATATTCATACTCCGTGTTCCTTTCGCACTGCGGAATTTTGACTGTCTCAATTTGCCAACAGTTTCCTTTGTGTTGTCATCTGGTAAGTATATCACACATTGAGATAATAAAAAAGTAGAAATTGTAAATATCAGCGGCCATCGGCGAAAATGTCAAGGGTTAAATGCAGAAAAATCTAAAAAACTTTTTTGTGCAATATTTACAAAAGCAATTCCACCCCCTCAACCCCGGCCTTCTGGGCAAGCTCCAGCAGCACCCGCCCGGCACACCTTCCCCCAAGGATGCCGCGCGGGTACTCGTTTACCCACCTCTGTACTTCCAGTGTGTCCGCCTCGGTTATCCCGGTGAAGTCCGTCCCCTTCGGCACCCGCCGCCGAATCATGCGGTTTCCGTTCTCGTTGCTCCCTCGTTCGTAGGCGCTGTACGGATGACAGTAATAGATATGCGTCCGGTCCCCTTCTCCGGTCACGGTCCGCGTCATGCCCTCCCAGTCTTGGAACTCGCTGCCATTGTCCACGGTGATTGTCTGGAATATCCGCCGAAAGTTGAAGCTCCCCAGTTTCTTTTCCAGCATATCCAGCACGGCCACCACGCTTGCCATTGTCCCGTCCGGTATAAGAAACATGAGGTCCGCCCGCGACGTTCTTTCCGTCATGGTCAGGAACCGCTTCTTGCTCCCGCCCTCTTTGGCGGACAGCACAGAATCCATTTCCCAGTGAAACGGCTCTTCCCGTGTCGCCACTTCCTCCGGCCTGTCCTCGATACTGTCCCCCTTCGGCACCCTCGCCGCCTGGACCTTCTTGTACTCGGTCTTTCTCTTTCCGCCCATCGGCAGGCTCTTATTGGTCACTCGCAGAAATACCCCATCGTTGATGTACTTATACACGGTCCACTTTGAGAGGGTCACGGAGAAGGTCAAGCCGTCCTCCTTGATTTTGTGCAGGGCAGCTTCCGGGGAATATCCGTCGTCCGCGATTTTCCCCTCTATGT
>CATMVA010000003.1 GCA_950075865.1 uncultured Oscillospiraceae bacterium
CACCTTGCCAAGGTGGAGGTAGCGAGTTCGAGCCTCGTCGCCCGCTCCAAAAAACGCAGTACCCAAACGGGTACTGCGTTTTCTTTTTGCGATAACCTCTCTTACAAATGGAACCTTCCGTTATGCTTCCGGTCCGGATCGGTCAGCAGCTCCTTGGCCGAAATTCCGGGCTGGGTCATGGAGTAGGGATCCAGAATCTTCTCCAGGGCCTCCCGGTCCAGGATGCCCTTGGCCAGGATCAGATCCCGGACCGAGGCGCCGGTGCGGATGGCCTCCTTGGCGATGTCGGCGGCATACTCGTAGCCGATGTGGGGGGTGAGGGCGGTGATGATACCCACCGAGTTGTCCACCAGGGATTTGCACTGCTCCCGGTTGGCCGTGATGCCCACGATGCAGTTGTCCACCAGGGTGTTGACGGCATAAGTCAGGAACTCCACCGCGTGGGTCAGGTTCCAGAAGATGATGGGCTCGAAAGCGTTGAGCTCCAGCTGGCCGGCCTCGGCGGCCATGGTAATGGTCAAGTCGTTGCCCATGATGTTGAAGGCCACCTGGTTGACCACCTCGGGGATCACCGGGTTGACCTTGCCGGGCATGATGGAGGAGCCGTTCTGTTTGGCGGGCAGGTTGATCTCCCCAAAGCCGCACCGGGGACCCGAGGAGAGAAGCCGCAGGTCGTTGCACATCTTGGACAGGTTCACGGCGCAGGTCTTCACCGCCCCGGACACCGCCACGAAGCCGTCCAGGTTCTGGGTGCCGTCGATCAGGTCCCGGGCCTGGACCAGGCGCAGGCCGGAAACTTCAGACAGGATGGGCACGATGCGCCTGAGATAGACCTCGTCGGCGTTGATGCCGGTGCCCACGGCGGTGCCCCCCATGTTGAGGCAGCGCATCTCGTCCTGGGCCTTCTCCAGCCGGGCGATGTCCCGGTGGACCGCCTCGCTGTAAGCCTGGAACTCCTGGCCCAGACGAATGGGCACCGCGTCCTGGAGCTGGGTGCGGCCCATCTTGATCACGTCGTCAAACTCCCCGGCCTTGGCCATCAGGGCCTTGTAAAGCCGCTCCAGCTGGAGCTGGGCCTTGATGAGCAGCTTCAGCACCGCCAGCTTCCCCGCCGAGGGGAACACGTCGTTGGTGGACTGGCCGCAGTTCACGTGGTCGTTGGGGTTGACCAGGGCATAGTCCCCCTTCTCGCCTCCCAGCAGCTCGATGGCCCGGTTGGCGATAACCTCGTTGGCGTTCATGTTCAGGCTGGTGCCGGCGCCCCCCTGGATGGGGTCCACGATGAAAGCGTCGTGTAGCTTGCCCGAGACGATCTCGTCACAGGCGGTGATGATGGCCCCGGCCACCTTTTCGTCCAGCAGTCCGGCCTCCCGGTTGGCCATGGCCGAGGCTTTCTTGATCTCCACGATGGCGTTGATGATCTCGGGGTGCATCTGAAGGCCGGTAATATGGAAATTCTCGGCCGCCCGGAGGGACTGGACGCCATAGTATACATCCTTGGGGAGGGTCCGCTCTCCGATGGAATCATGTTCGCTGCGAAGGGGAACATTGGGATCGACGGTCATAAAGAGTCAACTCCTTTTTGCAAGTTTTCCGTCATTTCCCAGAAAGTATAGCACCGCCAGACGCGTAATGCAAGATTTATTTCACGTTTTCTTGTCTTCCCTGCCCCTGCAATAGCGCAGCCAGATGTCCCGGGTCAGCAGAGTGGCTGATATGGTGAAAAAGACCTCCAGGGCAGTGGACACCATCCGGGGAATGAGGAAAATGACGGCGCAAAGACCCACGATAGCCAGCCAGGCCCATAGAGGCTTCTGCCATCGGTCCCGGTCGCCCCGCCGTAGGGAGAGCAGGATGACCAGCAGGGCCGCCATCAGCAGAACGCAGGCCAGGGCGGCCAGCAGCACATGGAGGGCGGCATATCTGGGGAAGTAGGCCGGGAGATAGGGAATGGCAATGGCATAGCCCAGGCAGAGTATGGCCCCCGCGGTCATCCCCAGGACCCCCAGCCGAACCGGCAAGGAAGGAAGGATCAGGACCAGCCGGATCAGCATGACCAGGAAATAGCTCCCGGCCAGGATGCCCCAGTAGACAAAGCCCCGGTAATGGTCAGCCCCGGTCACCGCGATGACCGAAAAGTTGGTGCTGAACCATTGAATGCTCCCAGCAAAAAGCAGCGTATAGCACGGAATGAGAAAGCAGGATATCAGATCCAGACAGAGATGACGTCTCTTTTTCACCTTCTCTTCCTCCTTGATCACATCATATTTCCGCCCCGTTTGGGGCGGAAGGGAAGAAAAACACAGCCTTCTTTCCCCCGGGGAACATTATATAAAATAAAAAATCTCCCCGCAAGAGCAAGACGGCACTTTTTTGCTTGTCTTTCCCGCCGTTTGCTGATAGAATAGGGAGGCTGACTATTTCCACATAAAGGAGTACATCATGATCACCGTTTCCGATCTTTCCCTCAACTATTCTGGAACCCCCCTCTTTTCCCATGTGGACCTTCAGTTCGTGAAGGGCAACTGCTACGGCATCATCGGGGCCAACGGGGCAGGTAAGTCCACCTTTCTGAAGATCCTGTCCGGCCAGCTGGAGCCCACCTCGGGCGAGGTATCCGTCTTGCCCAACACCCGCATGTCCATTTTGAAGCAGGACCAGAACCAGTACGACGCCTACACCGTCATGGACACGGTGCTGATGGGAAACCTGCCCCTCTACGAGATGGGCAAGGAGCTCAATGCCCTCTACGAGAAGGAGGACTTCACCGACGAGGACGGGGTCCGTGCCGCCGAGCTCCAGGCCGAGTACGCCGAGCAGGGAGGCTACGAGTCCGAATCCGACGCCAGCCGCATTTTGCAGGGCCTGGGCGTGGGCACCGCCTACCACCAGACCCCCATGGCCGAGATGGACGGACGGCTCAAGGTGAAGGTCCTGCTGGCCCAGGCCCTGTTCGGCAATCCCGACATTCTGATGATGGACGAGCCCACCAACAACCTGGACATCCCGGCCACGGGCTGGCTGGAGGACTTCCTGCTGGACTTCGAGGGCACTGTCATCGTGGTCTCCCACGACCGGCACTTCCTCAACACCATCTGTACCCACATCGTTGACATCGACTACAACAAGATCAAGATGTATGTGGGCAACTACGACTTCTGGTACGACGCCTCCCAGCTCATGCAGAACCTGATGAAAAATCAGAACAAGAAGAACGAGGAGAAGGCCCAGGAGCTCAAGGAATTCATCTCCCGCTTCTCGGCCAACAAGTCCAAGAGCAAGCAGGCCACCGCCCGGCGGAAGCTGCTGGAGAAGATCACCCTGGAGGAGATCCCCGCCTCCTCCCGCCGCTACCCCTGGGTCCAGTTCTCCCCCGACCGGGAGGTGGGCAAAGACATTCTCTTCGTCACCGATGTGAGCAAAACGGTGGACGGGGTCAAGCTGCTGGACAAGGTGAGCTTCACCGTCCGCCACGGGGACAAGATCGCCTTCGTAGGGGACAACGAGAACGCCCAGACCGCCCTGTTCAAGATCCTGACCGGGGAGTGGGAGCCTGACGATGGCACCGTGAAGTGGGGCCAGACCGCCACCTTCTCCTACTTCCCCAAGGACAACACCGAGTTTTTCCAGGACTGCGACGACAACCTGGTGGAGTGGCTCCGCCAGTGGTCCTCCGACCCCCACGAGGCCTATCTTCGGGGCTTCCTGGGCCGGATGCTCTTCTCGGGGGACGACGTGTATAAGCCGGTGAAGGTCCTCTCGGGCGGCGAGAAGGTCCGGTGCATGCTCTCGAGAATGATGCTCTCGGGGGCCAACGTGCTCCTGCTGGACCAGCCCACCAACCATCTGGACCTGGAGTCCATCGCCGCCGTCAACAACGGCCTGGAGGCCGTCAAGTGCAACGTGCTCTTCTCCTGTCACGACCATCAGCTGGTCCAGACCGTGGCCACCCGCATCTTTGAGTTCACCCCCGAGGGCAAGCTCATCGACGCCGATATGACCTATGACGAGTATCTGGAGAGAAAAGCTCAAAGCGAAGGCTGAATCCCGGCCAAAGTGAGCTGAACTCCCAGGCGGAAACCCCGGGAGAAGGCCTCCTGCCGTTCCCACTTAGTAACTCGCCCTGGGCGCTTGTCAGACCATCCAGAAAACCCAGGGACAGTTTTTCCTGGATCACCTTTGTAAAGGGATCTGTGTTCCGCAACACGGCAAAGTACTCCCGAAGAAGAGGATCCGGGTGGGTAAGCTCCTCCAGATAGGTCAAAATGTCGTCCATAGTTTCACTTCCTCGAACGTTTTATTCGTATATTATTCATTCTAATAAATTAGTCATTTGTCGATGGGGGAAAGAAAAAGTGTCAAAGTTTTCTGTCAGGCTCAGAGAGATCAGAATGAGCCAAGGAAAAACCCAGGCGGAAACCGCAGAGTATCTGGGTTTGAAGGCCCTTCGAGGGCATCAATATTATGAAGAGGGCAAAAAGAACCGAACATTGCCCGGCTCATTGCTTTGGCGGATTTCTTTGAGGTGAGTTTGGATTATCTGATGGGGAGGACGGATAAATAAAGATTTAGGGGGACTACTTTGGGGCTGTTCTTGACATCAAGAATAGCCCCAAAGTAGTCCCCCTGCCCTTGGACGGAGATCTCACCCCTTCCGTGCCTTGACCAGCAGCATCATAGGCCGCCGCAGCTCGTCGGCCATACCGGGGAGTTCCATCATCTCCCGGGGCGGCTCCGCCTCTTCCACTGCCTCCAGAAGGAACCCCTCGTTCAATAGCCCCATCAGGATCTGGGTCAGGGTATGGTGCTGCTTGACCACCTCGCACCCCAAGAAATGGGTTTTTCGCTCCCCGGACAGGAAATAGTCGTCCACCGGCCAGTGCCGGGGCCGCCCGTCCCCGTCGTAGACCCAATCCTGCCCCACCCCCGCGGTGAACACCGGGTGCTCGATGTTGAACAGGAACACGCCCCCGGTTGTCAGGGTCCGGCGTACCTGTCCGAAGACCTGCCTCAGGTCTTCGATATAGTGGAGCGCCAGGTTGGAGATCACGCAGTCCCAGACCCCCTCCGGATACTCGTACTCCTCGATCCCGCAGACCCGGTACTCGATCCGCCCGTCCCCATTGCGGCGGGCGGCCTCCCCGATCATTTTCCGGCTCAAATCCAGCCCCAGCACCTGCCGGGCTCCCATCTCCACGGCGTACTTGCAGTGCCAGCCGTAGCCGCACCCCAGGTCCAGGACCGTCTTCCCCTCCAGCGGGGGAATGAGGGGCCTAAGCTGGTGCCACTCCCCGGCCCCCGCCAGCCCCTCCCGGCTCCGGGACATCTTGGCGTACTCCCCAAAGAAATGCTCGTTGTCATACTCGTTGTGCATAGCCGTTCTCCTTCCTGTCCTGTTATTCTGCCTTTACCTTATCACAGTACGCCCCAAAACGCAAGGCGGAGACTGGAAAACCACCCCTTTTCAAATTCTTCCAACTGTGGTATACTATGTTATTGCGAAATTATTGTGGTACGAGAGGACCTGACGCCTATGCGAAAACACATTCTTCTCCCCGCCCTGACCCTTTTGGCCGGCGGCGTAGGCTTCGGCCTGCGGAAATGGCAGCTTGCCTCCGGCTTTGAGCCGGGCGCCGGCCTGCCCATCCCCAACGCCCCGGCCGCTCTCGCCCTCATGGGCTGGTCGGCTCTGGTAGCCGCCGCCATGATCCTGCTCTGTCTGCGGTATCAGGACCCCACCGACCTGGCCGCCCTGGACGCCCGGGACAATGTACTCTTCCTCACCGCCGCCGTCCTCTCGGCCTTCCTGCTACTGGCCTCCGCCGCGGCCGACGCCATGGCCTACCCCGACCTGAAGCAGGCCGCCGGAGAGAGCGCCTCGGCCCTCCCTGCCGCCTTGCCCGCCCTGCGCCTGGCCCTGTGCGCCGGGGGCTTCCTCTGCGCCCTGCTCTGGGCCAGACAACTCTTCCGGGAGGTGGAGAAGGCCCGACAGTCCCTGCCCCTGCTGGAGCTGTGCCTGCTGGGATGCGTGTGGCTCATCTCGGACTACCAGGTCCGGGCGGCCGAGCCGGTCACCACCAACTTTGTCTACGAGGTGCTGGCCATCGTCTGTACCCTCATGGGGCTCTACTACCTGGCAGGCTACTCCTTCCAGGCGGGCAAGCCCCGGCGTACCATGGTCCTGTGTCTGCTGGGGGTCTACTTCTCCCTGGTGACCCTGGCCGACGGCCACAGCCTGGCCGACGTGTGCCGGTACGCCTTCGCCATCCTGTTCCTGGGTTCCCACTCGGCCCTCCTTCTCCGCGCCGCGGAGGAGGAGCCCGCTGTCACGAATGATGAAAGGGAGGAAACCGACCATGAATGAGAAAAAGCCCTATTATATCACCACACCTATCTACTACCCCTCGGGCAAGCTCCACATCGGCCACGCCTACTGCACCGTGGCCACCGACGCTATGGCCCGCTACAAGCGGCTCCAAGGCCATGAGGTGATGTTCCTCACGGGCACCGACGAGCACGGCCAGAAGATCGAGGACAAGGCCCGGGAGGCCGGGGTCACCCCCCAGCAGTTCGTGGACAACATTGTGGCCGCCCCCGGCGGGGTGCTTGACCTGTGGAAGCTGATGAACATCTCCTACGACCGGTTTATCCGCACCACCGACGACTATCATGTCGCCGCCATCCAGAAGATCTTCAAGGCCATGTACGACAAGGGGGACATCTACAAGGGCTCTTACAAGGGCAAGTACTGCAAGCCCTGCGAGTCCTTCTGGACCGAAAGCCAGTTGGTGGACGGCAAGTGCCCCGACTGCGGCCGGGAGGTCATGGATGCCGAGGAGGAGGCCTATTTCTTCCGGGCCTCTAAATACGCCGGCCGGGTGCGGGAGCTGCTGCTCAACACCGACTTCCTGGAGCCCCGCAGCCGGGTCAACGAGATGGTAAACAACTTCATTGACTGCGAGGGGGGCCTTCAGGACCTGTGCGTCTCCCGGACCTCCTTCACTTGGGGGGTGCCCGTGGACTTCGACCCGGGCCATGTGGTCTATGTGTGGCTGGACGCCCTCTTTAACTACATGACCGCTCTGGGCTACCAGAATGACAAGTATGACGAGGTGGAGAAGTTCTGGCCCGCCGACGTCCACTTTGTGGGCAAGGAGATCGTCCGGTTCCACGCCATCTACTGGCCCGCCTTCCTCATGAGCATGGACCTGCCCCTGCCCAAGAAGGTCTACGGCCACGGCTGGCTCAACTTTAACGGGGACAAGATGTCCAAGTCCAAGGGCAACGTGGTGGACCCCTATCTGCTCTCCGAGCGGTACGGGGTGGACGCTCTGCGGTTCTTTGTGCTGCGGACCTTCCCCTTCGGCTCGGACGGCAACTTTACCAACGAGCTGCTGATCCAGACCATCAACACCGACCTTGCCAACGATTTGGGCAACCTAGTCTCCCGCACCACCGCCATGGCCGAGAAGTATTTCGGCGGCAGGCTGCCCGAGGCGCGGCAGGCCGACCCGGCGCTGGACGAACCTCTGACCGCTCTGGTCACCTCCCTGCGGGGCAGGTACGAGGAGCAGATGGAGAAGTTCCAGTTCCAGAACGCCTTGGAGGAAATCTTCAAGGTCATCCAGCGCGCCAACAAGTATATTGACGAGAACGCCCCTTGGGCGCTGGCCAAGGATATGGAGGCCAATGGTTCCCGGCTGGCCGCCGTCCTCTACAACCTGCTGGAGGCTGTCCGGGTGTGCGCTGTGCTCCTGACCCCCTTCATGCCAGAGAGCTGCGGGAAGATCTTTGACCAGATCGGCGCGGAGGAGCCTGCCCGCACTTGGGAGAGTGCCGCAAAGTGGGGCGTCCTGCCCGCTGCCGCGGCCGTCAGCAAGGGGGAGAACCTGTTCCCCCGGATCGACGCCGAGAAGGAGCTTGCCGAGCTGGAGCGCATCCAAGAGGAGGCCCAAAAGACCGCCCTCCCCGAGCTGGAGACCGAGCCTCTGAACCCCGAGAACGTGGACTTCGACACCTTCTGCAAGTCCGACTTCCGGGCGGTGAAGGTGAAACACTGCGAGAACGTAAAGAAGAGCGAAAAGCTCCTCCGCTTCACTCTGGACGACGGCACGGGCACCGACCGCCAGATCCTCTCCGGCATCGCCAAGTGGTACAAGCCCGAGGACCTCATCGGCAAGACCCTGGTGGCCATCGTGAACCTGCCCCCCCGAAAGATGATGGGGCTTGACTCCTGCGGCATGCTCATCTCGGCCGTCCACACCGAGAAAGGGGAGGAAAAGCTGAACCTGCTGATGGTGGACGATGCTATTCCGGCAGGAGCCAAGCTCTGCTAAAAACGAAACGTCAAAAGGAGCTGCCGCGGGTTTCCACTCTGCGGCAGCTCCTTGCGGTTATCTTCATGCCATGGGGGGAGAACACCATGAGACCCACCGAAAAAAAGCCCTATCTGGAATGTCCGGCGTGTGGGGAAGTTGTGCTCTCTGGAAGAGAGAGCACACAGATGCAATGCTTACACGTTCACCTGCCCATACTGCCAATGTCGATATCGCATTCCATTTTGGTGCCAAATGCTCCAAAAGCTTGGAGGTATAGTGATATCGGTCAGTTTCCTTGTAATTTACGCAGAACTTTTTCGGCAACCTGGACATCCTATCAGCGTATTGGATTCAGTTGTTGAGGTCCTTCCCACAGGAACAATAGATTTGGCCGTTGTTCTCCTGCTCGCTTTTTGGGCCACCAAAATAACAAATGTCATTGGAAACAAGCTGGCCTACATTGCTCCCCTGGAAAAAGTATAAGCCGGGAAAAAACTTCCCCGCCGCAAAATACCGCCCTGCCGATCCGAATTCGGCAGGGCGGTATTTTCATAACCTTTTCCCGTAATACTCCACGTCGATCACCGTTCCGTCGGGGTAAACCTCCTGGGCGGATTTGATGAACTGGGTGAACCCGTAGTGGGCATATCGGGCCTTGTTGACCCCGTCGTCGGGCTCCACCCCAAGGGTGGCCTTGGTGTACCCCCTCCGCCGCAGGTCCTCCGTCATAAAGCGGAACAGCTTGGAGAAATAGCCCTTCCCCTGAAACTCGCTGACTGTCCGGAAGGCGCAGAGGTAGACCGTCTGAGCATCCACCAGGCCATCGCTGTTCTGCACCGCTCTGGGGTGGACCATGGCGGTGGCCTCGCAGATGACGTGTCCTCCAAGGAGCCCGTAGTAGGGGAGGGTGTGGCCCCGCCGGTAATTTTCCATACTCCTCCGCTTCCAGACGATCCAGTTTTCCTTGTCCTCTTCGTGCCGGGCGATCTCATAGGCCCATTTGGCCTCCATGTCCTCGGGCGAGGCGATCTTACAGATAAAAGGCCCCGTCATGGTTTCCCCCATTTCAGGTCGGAATCAGCGGTTTACATAATTTCCAATCTTACAGGCTCACGATCTCCAGCCCGCCGCAGGCTTTCAGGGCCTCCTCGTGGCCCACCACGCAGACAGCTCCCTCTTTGGCGGCCTGCTCCAGCGCGGGGCACCAGTCCAGGATGGCCTGGCGGGTGGTGGCCAGGATCTGCTGCCGCAGGGCCTTCTGGTCGGCCAGAGTGACCCCGGCAAACCACAGGGTGTCGGCCCGGATACCCTGGACGGCGGGCTCGTCCAGCGGCTCCGAGTTGCCGATGGTGGAGATGATGAACTTACCCAGATCCTCCCCCCCGGCGCAGAACTCCCGGAGGAACTTGGCGCTTTCATCGTAGACCCCCAACGAGCGGGCGGGGGAGGGATCCCGGTAGGAGTGGAAGGTCAGGTCCCCGCTCCGGGTGCCCACAGCCCCTACGCCGTAAGCGCCGCCCTGGACCCGGACGGCGTTCCACAGGTAGCTGTAAGTGAGGATGTTGGTGCACACGTCCAGGCTGCCGGAATGGGCCGTGGCCAGCCCGGACAGATGGGCCCCCTTCTCAGCGAAGGAGATCTGGGCAGGAATACGGATGCCCATGCGGTGGGGCAGCCCGGCCTCGTAATGGGCCTCGGCAGGGAAGTTGTCCCCGGCGGGCAGGGCCTTCAGCAGGGCCGACACGTCCTGCTCCCCGGTGGCCGTAACGCTGACGATCAGGTTAGCCTTGCCCAGAGCTTTTGCCTGGGCGCTCTGGAGCAGGGCAATGAGGGCGGGAGCCTTGGCGTCGAAGTTCTGGGCCAGGTCGTGGATATACCGGAGGGCAGTATACCCCCGTCCGGTGGCCTCACGGACGGCCCCGGCGGCCGAGTACCGGGCCTGGGTAGCCAGCCGGCCCAGCATGTGGCCGGCATTCACGGCAAACTGACGGTTGCTCTCGTCCTTCTGAGCCACGATCTCACGGATCTTGTCGGCCTCAACCAGCTTGGTGGCGGTCAGGATCTCGCACAGAAGCTCCTGAGCAGGCACCAAATTCTCCTCCAGCACGCTGGCAAAGGCGGACAGGCAGGGGGTACAGGTCTCGGTTTGCCCCAGCTTTGCCTGGGTGTCCAGTCGGAAGGACAGGGTGCCGATATAGGTCTTGACCAACTGCTGGAGCTCGGCGGCAGTGTGCTTCTCGGTGGGTAGCTCGCCCAGCAGGGAGGGCAGCAGGGTCAGCCGGGTCAGCTCCTCCAAAGAGTAGCCCGTCAGGGGGAAATAGAGGGCCAGGTGGACGATGCCCTGAGAAGGGACAGGGTGGAAAAGGACCTTCACCCCGTCCACATCCTTCTCCCGGGTCTCCACCCAGAGGGGATCGGGACCCACCTCGCTCAGCGGCAGGGTGGGCAGCTTGGCAATGTCCTCGGGCTTGTCCTCGGACTGCTGCCAGGCCAGCAGGTGGTTGTTCAGCTTCTTCAGTTCCTCAATATCAGCCTGGCTCCGGGCGGCGTGCTCTTTGGCCAGCCGGGCGTTCTCGGCCTCCCGTTCCTCCTGGCCCAGGGTCTTGGAGGGCAAGGTGTGGAGGACGGCCAGCCCGGTGTCATTCAGCAGCAGCTCCTTCAGCAGCGCCTCGAAGCCGCCCTTCCCGATCATCTCACGCACCTTGCCGAAGACGGCGTCGTTGGTCAGGTAGAGCATGGGGTCCCCCCCATGGAGCCAGCCGCTCAGGGACTCGATAGCCCGCATGAGCCCCTGGGGCTCGCTGCCTTCCTTGGCCTTGAACTCCAGCCGGTTCAGGGAGGCGGTCAGCCCCTCCCCGTTCAGCCCCTTGTCTGCCAGCTCCCGGGCGGTGTCCCGGATGATCTCCCGGATCTTGCCGCTGTCGGCGTCGTTCATGTTGCGGACGATAATAGCCATCAGCGGCTGGGCGATGCTGTCGTCGATCTCCATCTCCACGTCCTCGGCCAGCCCCGAGGACAGAACGGCCCGCTTCAAGGGGGACTCGTTGGTATCGGCCAGATAGTCGCACAAGACCTGAGCGGCGATGATCTTCTCCCTCTCCTCCCAGGTGCCGATGATCTTGCTCATGCTCAGCAGGGAACGTTTGTCGGTTCCCTGGTCGGGGTCGATCTCATAATAATTGGTGCCCTCGCTGGCCACCGGAGTCTGGAAGTTCAGCACGGGCAGGTTATTGCTCTTCTCGTACTTGGAGAGATAGCTGTCGATCATCTCCAAAGTCTCGGTCACGGGCACGGTACCGTCCAGCCAGAACCGGGCGTTGGAGGGGTGGTAAAACCGCTTATAGGTAGCCACAAACTGCTCATAGGTCAGGTCGGGGATAACCTTGGGGTCGCCGCCCGAGTTGAACCGGTAACAGTTGTCGGGAAAGAGCTGGGTGGTCAGGTCCTGCCAGATCTTCTGGTCCACGCTGGACATGGAGCCCTTCATCTCGTTGAAGACCACGCCCTTGTAGGAGGTGGTACCGTCCTCAGTGATCTCGGTGTGGCGGCCCTCCTGGTAGAAGATGTTGGGGTTGTGAAGGAGGGCGGGGGCAAAGACCGCGTCCAGATAGACGCTCATCAGGTTTAGGTAGTCCTGCTTGTTCCGGCTGGACACCGGGTACATGGTCTTGTCCCCGAAGGTCATGGCGTTGAGGAAGGTATTCATGGAGCTCTTGATGAGGTCCACGAAGGGCTCCTTTACCGGGTACTTGTCCGAGCCGCAGAGCACCGAGTGCTCCAGGATGTGGAACACCCCCGTGCTGTCCTCGGGCAGGGTCTTGAAGGCCACCGAAAAGAGCTTGTTCTCCTCCCCGTTGTCCATCCAGCACAGCTCTGCCCCGGTCTTGTCATGCTTCATCTCCACCAGCTTGCCGTTGAGTTCCTCCACCTGCCGCACACGGGTGACGGTAAAGCCGTGGAGCGCCTGTCCAACTGTCAGTTCCATGTTGATTCCTCCTTCGCAAATACAGGATTCCCCTGTTTGCCAAATGTAACCAACATTATGGCACGAAACGGGCAAAAAAGCAAGGGCAGGCGCGGGGCCTGCCCTTGGAAAACGTTATTGCCCGTCCAACCAACGGCAGGCCGCCGTGGCAGCCACCGAGCCGTCGGCCGCCGCGGTAGTGAGCTGGCGCAAAGCCTTAGCCCGGCAATCCCCCGCCGCGAACACGCCGGGGGTCTTGGTCAGGCAGTCCTCCCCGGCGGCAAAATAGCCCCCCTCGTCCAGGGCGGCCAGGTGGGCGAAGGCGCTGTTGTCGGGCTCCTGCCCCACCTCCACAAAGAGACCTTCCACCTGGAGTTGGTTCTTTTCTCCCTTCTCGCTGGTGAGCTCCACCCCCGTAAGGGCTTCCTCCCCCAGCAGTCCGGTGATCCGGCAGCCCAGGGCGTACCGGATGTTCTCCCTCGCCCGGGCGGCATCCACATTGGCCTGCTGGGCCCGGAACTGTTCCCGCCGGTGGACGATGGTCACCCCAGAGCAGATCCCGGACAGGTAAAGGGCGGCTTGGAGGGCGCTGTCTCCCCCTCCGGCCACCGCCACATTCTTATCCCTGAAAAAGGCCCCGTCACAGGTGGCGCAGTAGCTCACCCCCCGGCCCACCAGAGCGTCCTCCCCGGGGAGGCCCAGCTTCCGGTGCTTAGCCCCGGTGGCCAGAATGAGGGCCCTGCCCTCGTACGTTTTCTTCCGAACAGTTAACATAAAACTGTTCTCAGTCTTTTCGGCGGCGGTCACCATTCCGAACTTTACCTCGGCCCCCAGAGCCTTGGCCTGGTTCGTCAGGGCGTCGGCGTAGTCCATCCCGCTCATCGCCGGGACGCCGGGGTAATTCTCCACCAGGTGGGAGGAGGTGATCTGTCCCCCGAATGCAGTCCCCTCCAGTACCAGGACGGTCCTCCCCGCCCTGCGGGCGTATATGGCGGCGGTGAGCCCGGCGGTCCCACCCCCCACGATCAGAATATCATACACAGCAAAGCCTCCCTGGATCCATCTTTTCCCGCTCCCTGGGTTTTATCCCCCCAGCCGAGCTGGCTTGCCTATTATACCACATTTTTCCTTTTTTGTATATCCCCCATCCAGTCCCTTTTGCTCCTCCTCCATAAACTCGGTCATCACATGGCGATAGCGCTTTGGCAGGTGGGTGGCCTGGCACTTGGGGTTGATCCGCCCCTCGATGGCGATGGTGTTGAAAAAGCTCTTCCACAGCCGCCGCCAGGAGCGCTCCTCCGCCCCGGCGGGGCCCATGGAGAAATCTTCTACCGGCTCGATGGTCCACCGGAAGCCCGCCGCAAACAGGGCCTCATGGTGGGTACGGTCGTAGAGGATGACCTTCTCCCCATTGAGCCGGGCGGCAAAGTGGGGTGCCAACAGGGGAAGCACCCGGTTTTTGGGCTCGATCTCCCCCACCAGAAAGCCCTCCAGCTCGGAAAAGCGGACAAAGCCTTTCAAATGGTCCCACTCGGTCCACATTTTCTGGAGGGCCAGGGTCACCTTGGCCATGTCCGGGTCGGTCAGGTCCCGGCTCACCCGGTCCCCCTCGTCAAAGCCCCGGCGGATGAGCCGGTACAAAATCATGTCCCGGTCGGGGAGGCAGGTGAGGTAGGCCCGCTCCATCTGGGTACGGAACTGGGCCGAGGTCTTTTTCCCCAGCCCCTCCCGGACCCGCTTGGCGTGCGCCGGATGGGTCTCCACCACCCGCTCCGGCCAGAGGGTGAGGGCCGGGTCGTCCAGCAGCAGAAATTCCGCCGGAAGCTCCTTGTTTACATAACTTTCAAAAACACAGGTAAGAAAACCGTCAAACATGCCGTCATACCGGTAACAAACCGCGGACATCACCTCACCTCCATTTTAATTATGTAAATTGTATTATGTAACCTCCGCCCCCGGCCCGCCAAATGCAATTGGCCTTCCGCAGGGCTGCTCTCACGAAACCACCTGATCAAACAAACTCAGCTGCTCCCCCTGCCCGGCGGGCAGGGCCTCCCGCTCCAGCCCCGCCAGGCGGCGATACACCGTGTCCTGACCGGATTTCAGGCCGGGGAGGAAATGGCCCGAGCAGGTGATGAAATACTGGGCCCTCTTCATGACGATGCCCAGCCGCTTCACCCCCTCGAAGGTAAGGGGCCCCACCCGCCGGGCGGTGACGATCCGCTGGGCTCCCCGGACCCCGATGCCCGGGACCCGGAGGATGACCTCATAAGGGGCCTTGTTCAGCTCCACCGGAAAGAACTCCGGATGCCGCAGGGCCCAGTCGCTCTTGGGATCCAGGGCAGCGTCAAAATTGGGGTGGTCCTCGTCTAAGATCTCCCCGGCGGAAAAGCCGTAAAACCGCATGAGC
Source organism: uncultured Oscillospiraceae bacterium (assembly GCA_950075865.1). Taxonomy (GTDB): domain Bacteria; phylum Bacillota; class Clostridia; order Oscillospirales; family Oscillospiraceae; genus Vermiculatibacterium. The sequence goes on from CATMVA010000003.1 coordinate 14,693, forward strand.
CAGTCAGCCTGGTAGAGCCGGTGCTCCCGCAGCAGAGGGGGCTTGAATCCGGCGGGGGCGGGGAGGAGCTTGTTGTCGGACACGGGCATATAGGCCGAGAAAAACACCCGCTTCAACCCGTACTTTTGATAAAGCCCGGCGCTGAGGCGCAAAATGTGCAGGTCATTCTCCGGCGTGGCCCCCACGATCATCTGGGTGGACTGGCCCGCCGGGGCGAATTTGGGCGCGTGGCGGTAGAGCTTGAGCTCGGCCTTGGACTGGGCCGCCCCGTCCCGGATCTGGGCCATAGGTGCCAGAATGGCCCCCTTGGACTTGTCTGGGCAGAGAAGGTTCAGCGACTGCTCGGAGGGCAGCTCAATATTGACGCTCAAACGGTCGGCCAGCAGCCCCAGCCGGTAGGTGAGACCCGGGTCGGCCCCGGGGATGGCCTTGGCGTGGATATAGCCGTTGAAGTGGTACTCGGTCCGCAACAGCCGCAGGGCCTCGATCATCTGCTCGGTGGTGTAGTCCGGGCTTTTCAGCACCGCCGAGGAGAGAAACAGCCCCTCGATGTAGTTCCGGCGGTAGAACTGGATGGTCAGCTCGCACAGCTCCCGGGGGGTGAAGGCCGCCCGGGGCAGGTCGTTGGACCGCCGGTTCACGCAGTAGGCGCAGTCGTACCTGCAGTGGTTGGTCATGAGCACCTTGAGCAGGGAAACACACCGCCCGTCGGCCGAAAAGGAGTGGCAGCAGCCCGAATTGGAGGCGTTGCCGATGGTGCCCGCCCTGCCGCCCCGGGTCACCCCGCTGGAGGTGCAGGCCGCGTCATACTTGGCGGCGTCAGCCAGAATGTTCAGCTTCTCCATCAGGTCCATGGCGGCCTCTCCTCTCAAACAGATGTACCATCATTATAATACATCTGTTCGATATGTCAAGAGGGTTTTCACCGGCCAATCTTAGATACCCTTGCGCCAGGCAGGGGGGTGTGGTAAAATTGATCATGCATGAACGGGGGCAATGTCATGGAACTTATTGTGAAAGACGATGCGTTTTTCAGCCATGCAGGTGGGCGTATCTTTGGAACTATCTATTTTCATGCGGATGAATATGCTTTTCCCTGTGTGGACTGGACCGATTTCACCGAAGAAGTGCTGACCATGTGGGCAAATGAACTGCTGAACCGCAATAACAGGCACTATTCCCATTTTACGCTGTATTTTATGGACGGAGACTATTGGCTGGATGTCTGTAAGGATGACAAAATGCATCTAACGGTCAAATGTATGGATAACAATACATCCGTGCATGAGTTTGAATGCGATTATTTTGACTTCTTATCCATCGTTAATGACGGAATGCGCTCCCTCCTTTCCCTGCTCCACAAAAGGCAGAAAGAAGCCATAGACCGGGATTTTTCTAATACTATTCGGTGTCTAGAGAGATTTTCCGACCAGATAGAGCATGCAATTCCAATATAAAATCCAATCCCGAGGTGATCCCATGCGCTTATTTGATACCCACGCACATTATTACGACGAGCATTTTGACGCTGACCGGGACGCGGTGCTCTCCTCCCTGCCCGGCAAGGGGGTGGAGCGGGTTGTCTGCCCGGGCTGCGATTTGGCGTCCTCCCGGCAGAGCATGGCGTTGGCAGAAAAATACCCCTTTCTCTATTTCGCCGCCGGGCTCCATCCGGAGAATCGGGAAGGGGCCGCCTTGGCCGATCTGGAGGAGGTCAAAAGGCTGTGCGCCCACCCCAAATGCGTGGCCGTCGGCGAGATCGGCCTGGACTACTACTGGGTCAAGACCCCCGAGGAACGGAAAAACTCCCGGGACTTTTTTGACGCCCAGCTCTCCCTCAGCGAGGAGCTGGACCTGCCCGCCATCGTCCACGACCGGGACGCCCACAAGGACACGCTGGACATTGTCCGGGCCCACCCAAAGGCCCGCGGCGTGTTCCACTGCTGCGCCCTCTCTGCTGAGGATGCCAAGGTGGCCCTGGACCTGGGGTGGTATCTTTCCTTTACCGGGAACATCACCTTTCAGAAGGCACGCAGGGCCTTGGAGGTCATTGCGGCGGCCCCCATGGACCGCATCATGATCGAGACCGACGCCCCCTACATGACTCCCGAGCCCTTCCGGGGCCGCCGGAACGACTCGGGCTACGTCTACCGGGTGACCGAGACCGTGGCCCAAGTGAAGGGCCTCTCCACAGAGGAGGCCGCAGAACTTACATTTCTAAATGGACTACGATTTTTTGGATTGGAGGACAACTCCTTATGATGACCATTACCTACGAGTACGAGGGCGCTCTCTACGTCAACCTGACCAACCGCTGTAATTGCTCCTGCGTGTTCTGCCTGCGGCACAACGGACACAAGGGGAGCATCTACGCCGACGACCTGTGGCTGGACCACGAGCCCAGCCGGGAGGAGATCCTGGCCGACTTTGCCCGGCGGGACCTGTCCCAATACAGGGAGCTGGTGTTCTGCGGCTTCGGGGAGCCCATGTTCCGCTGGGAGGACATTGCCTGGACGGTGGACCAGTTGAAGACCCAGGGCATCAAGCTGCCCATCCGTATCAACACCAACGGCCACGGAAACCATATCAACTACCGGGATATTACCCCGGAAATGGCCGGGCGGATCGACGTGGTGTCTATCTCCCTCAACGGTTCCACGGCGGAGGAGTATGTGGCGGTGACACAGCCCGGCCACGGGGAGCAGGCCTGGGAGGATATGCTTGAGTTCACCCGCCTGGCGGCCCAATATGTGCCCCATGTGGTCATGACCGTGGTCAACAAGGACAAGACCCCCGAGGAGATCGAGCGTTGCCGCGCCCTGGCCGAGAGCCTGGGGGCCAAGCTCCGTGTGCGGGAGTATATCCCGGACTAAAAGGAATCTTCATAAACTCTTCAGGCGGGCTTAATTGCAATTTCCGCTCCGGCGGGGTATCCTTTTATCATCACGAAGGATGCCGGGAGGATGGAAAAGATGATGATTTTGTCTGGGGTTTTGGTCGCCGCCATGATGCTGCTCTGCGTGGCCGCCGCGGCGGGGCTGTTCCCCAATGAGGGGAGCCGGAAATTGCTCCGAAAGCTGCTGGCGCGGAAGGAACTGGCATTTTTCAACGAGCTGCGGGAGGCACTTCACGAGGCGTAAAAAGGGCCTCTCCGGCAGTAAAAATTTTCGAGGTAAATTTCGAAAAAACAAAAACATCCCGTTTCCATACGGAAACGGGATGTTTTTTCTGTATCCAGAACCTTTTTCGCATGTCGATTTTGAGGGCGGGGACGGGGACAGGGCAAAAAGATAGTTGCACAAAAATTGGAAAATCGGTTTTGAAGGGTTTTGACGCAGGTTTGACCCCGCTTTCGAGGGTTTTGGCAATGAAAAACGGGGTTTTGAATCAGGCCAAACAGGGGAGACCGTGCAACGGTGTGCAATTAGGGGATTTGGGGCCCGATTTTGGGGGAAAGTTGGACGAAAATTGGAAATTCGCCGTTTGTGAAGTTTTTGACCGCTTTGGAGACGATAGAAAATGGTTAGACAAGAGAAGGACTCATGGAAACAGATTTTGTAGGGGCGGCTATTAACCGCCCGTTTTTTTGCCCGAGGGCAAGGGCATATTTCTGGGCGACCATTCTTTTGAAAAGAATGGCCTCCCACACCCCCCAAGAACCACCAAGGGAAGGGCGTTTCGATTCGCCCTCCCCTTGGAACCCCTCCCCCAGCGACCAAAGGAGGGGGACTGCGGTCCCCCTCCTTATGGAATCTTCCCCGAGCTGTCCTACCGAAAAGTAAGATGGCCTGCGCGCCACACTCCGTAGTGGCGCTCCGGGCACGGCGGGCCGATGAGGACATCGGCCCCTACGAAGGGAAAAGGGCAAGGTCAAGGGCTGGCGCGTCTGGGAAGCCGTGCCCTACAAGGGCAAACAAAAACGGACTGGTATTCCAGTCCGTTTTGTTTTACAGATTTTTTCGCCGGGGATAAGGAGCGGGCTCGTCAGTCAGCCCGGCCAGATAATCCATACTGGTATCCAGCGCCAAAGCCAACCGCTTGCACTGCTCAAAAGAGAGATGCCGTTTCCCGCTTTCGATTTTGGAGTAGTCGCTCTGGTCGATTCCCGTCAGCATCTGCATCTTCACCTGTGAAAAACCCTTGGCTTTCCGCAATTCCCATAAACGGCTCATATCCATCACCCATTTAAATTATGGCAAATTGACCTATTGATATTAGGGTGATTTTGACCTATAATTGAATTGAGGTGATGTTTATGGATGAGCGGGATATTGACCAACTGTCGGTTTCGGAGGCACTTTATGCCCAAACCATTGGACAGGATATGATGCGGTATCTCCGGGACTATGCCCCGGAGGTTTTAGGCAAGCCGGTAGAAAGTGAAGCCATCCGTCTGCTGGAGGAGATCCGGCAGATCTTGGATGACCCTGATTTGGAGGATTCCACCTGTTTTATGAAAATCGATGCTATCGTGTCAGCCTTTCTTCATGCCGGGGTCCCTGTTGACCGCCACGACTTCTGATGGGAGCACACGGAAGTATGAAGAAGGTCTGTTTGTTCCTTTTGGCCCTGTGCCTGCTTGCCGGCTGCAGGGGGGAGCCCCCGGAGGAGACCCCGGCGGAGCCGGTGGTCTGCGTGCCTTCGGAGGAGTGCTTTTTGTGTACGGGGACATGGGAGCGGAACAATGTCGGCATCATCAGTCTCAATACCTTTGAGATGGCCGAGGTGGAGGTCAACCGCTATGACGCCGCGGGGGAACTGATCGAGGAGCGGGCGGGAAACATCACCATGTGGTGGACGCAGTCCGGGGAGGACGGCTTTCATGTTTTCGTGACCGAGGATCCGGACCGGGGCCGTACCTCATTGACCATTGAACCGGGCAGCGACCAGTGGGCGGACAGGCATAAGGCGGCCGAATTTCTGTGCGCGGATTGTATGGAGAATATCCTGCCGGAAGGGGGCAAGAGAAAGCTGGGCTTCGGGGTCATTGACCTGGCTACGGGGGAGATCAAGCTTTTTGAGCGGCGGTTGTTAGGCTTCAGTGTTGGGGACTTCTATGTCCACTGTGACTGGGAGGAACAGGGCCCGGATCTGAGGGCGCTGATATTCTACTCTCCGCTTCGTTATTGATAAGGCAGAAAAATTGCTAAGGGCCATCTTGACCCCCATGTTATAATGGTCCCAAAGGAGTGATCCCCATGCCCCATGTCGCCGAACTCATCGCCGTCGGGACCGAGCTGCTGCTGGGCAGCATCGCCAACACCGACGGACAATTCCTCTCCCAAGAACTTTCCGCCCTCGGCATCGCCGTCTACCACCACACGGTGGTGGGGGACAATCCGGGGCGGCTCAGGGAAGCCGTGGAGCTGGCCAGGAGCCGGGCCGACCTCATCATCACCACCGGGGGGCTGGGGCCCACCTGTGACGACCTGACCAAGACCGTTTTGGCTGAGTGCTTCGGGAAAACCCTCGTCTACAACGAGGAGGCCGCCCAACGCATGGAGGCCTACCTCCGCCGGGCCGGCCGGGCCATCACCCCCAACAACTATCAGCAGGCTTACCTCCCCGAGGGCTGCGTGCCCTTCCAGAACGACTGGGGCACCGCGCCGGGCTGTGGGTTTGAGGCAGACGAGGCGCGGGTGGTCATGCTGCCCGGCCCCCCCTCTGAATGCCAGCCCATGTTTCGGGAGCGGGCGGTGCCCTTCCTCCGGGACTGGACCAACGGGGCCATCGTGAGCCGGACCCTTCATATCTTCGGCATGGGGGAGTCGGCGGTGGAGGACCTGCTGCGGGACAGGATGAATTCTATGGTCAACCCCACGTTGGCCCCCTACGCCAAGGAGGGGGAGGTGGAGCTGCGGCTCACCGCCAGGGCGGAGAACGAGGCCGGGGCACGGGCCCTCGTTGCCCCCGCCGAGGAGGAGCTGAGAGGGCTGCTGGGGGAGCTCATTTATGGCGTGGACGGCGACAATTTGGAGGGGGTCTGCCTCCGGCTGCTGAAGGAGCAGGGGCTCACCCTGGCCGCCGCCGAGAGCTGCACCGGGGGGCTGATGGCCAAGCGGATCACCGACCTGAGCGGGGCCTCGGCGGTCTTCCGGGGGGGCGTGGTGAGCTACTGGAGCGAGGTGAAACACAGCGTTCTGGGGGTGCCCCAGGCGCTTCTGGATACATACGGCGCGGTATCCGAGCCGGTGGCCCGGGCCATGGCCCAGGGTGTGCGGGCCCTCACCGGTGCAGACCTGGGGGTGTCGGTCACCGGGGTGGCCGGACCCGACCCGGACGAGAGGGGCAACCCGGTGGGGCTGGTGTATGTGGGCCTTGCGTGGGACGGAGGGGACTTCGTCCGGGAGGTACACGCCACCGGACCCCGGGGGAGGATCCGCCAGAGCGCGGCCAGCCACGGGTTTGACTTAGTGCGGCGGAGGCTGACCGGGTTAGCATTAGAGGTGTAAGCGCAGCGGGTACACATTGCGCCCCCCTGCAGGGACAAAAAAGAACGCCCTCCCATACGGGAGGGCGTTTTTGTCTGGCTGGGGCGGAGCGTTCAGTTGAGGAACCCTTCCAAAATCTTCTCCTCGGCCTCCTCCTCTGTGAGGCCCAAGGTCATCAGCTTCAGGATCTGGTCCCCGGCGATCTTGCCGATGGCCGCCTCGTGGATGAGCTGGGCGTCCACACTCTGGGCATCGATGGCGGGGATGGACTTGATCTTGGCCGTATCCATGATGATGGAGTCGCACTGGACATGGCCGAAACACTTATCCTTGCCCGTCATGCAGGGGCGAAAGACCTGGACACTCTCCCCCTTGGCCACCGAACGGGAGACCACTCTCCCGGTGGCGTCCTCCCCCGTCAGGATGATCTCCACATTGCTCTCGGCCCGCTGGGCGCCATCGGTGAGGAGCTTTTCGTTGATGATACACTCCCCTCCGGCCGCCACCTCCACAACCGTGTCCCGAATGGTAGAGTCTACCCCCCGGATCTGGGTCATCTCCATGGTGATGGAGGCGCCCTCCTCCAGATAAACCTCGGTACGGGGGTTCAGGATGTTCTCCCCGGTGCCGGGACCCTCGCCGTAATGGCGCTCCACATATCGGACCCGGGCATTTTTCCCGATATGGAACACATGGATGCCGTCGTGCTGAGCAGTTTCGCAGCCCGTGTTGTGGATGCCGCAGCCAGCCACGATGTCCACGTCGGCACCCTCTCCAATATAGAAGTCGTTATACACCACGTCAGTGAGGCCGGTGGCGCTGAGCACCACAGGAATATGGACACTCTCCTTCTTGGTGCCAGGCTTGACAATAATGTCGATGCCCGGCTTGTCCTGCTTGGAGACGATGTCGATGTTGGCGGTGGTCTGCCGGGAGTCCAGCGCCCCGTTGACCCGGAAGTTATAGGCCCCCTGAGGGGTCTTTTCCAGGTCGGCGATCTCCCTGAGGATCTTCCAATCCACCTGTTCCATCAGCTTTCGCCTCCCTTCATGTAGCCGCAGCCCGGAATGGTCCGGGCCATGATCCGGGGGAAGATCTCCTCCCGGGGGCCGTGGTGGGCCACCTCGCCCTTCTCCACCACCACGATCTCGTCAGCCAGCTGGATGATACGCTCCTGGTGGGAGATGATGAGGAGGGTGGCGTTCCCCTGCTTGTGGATCCTCTCAAAGGTCTCGGTGAGCTTGGCGAAGGACCACAGGTCGATGCCGGCCTCGGGCTCGTCAAAAATCATGAGCCCGGCCCCCCGGGCCAGAATGGTGGCGATCTCGATGCGCTTGACCTCGCCCCCCGAGAGGGATGCGTCCACCTCCCGGTCGATATAATCGTCGGCGCACAGGCCCACCTGGGTCAGGTACTGGCACCCCTCCCCGGGAGCCAGGTCGGGCTTGCCCGCGGCCAGGGCCAACAGGTCTTTCACCCGGAGGCCCTTGAACCGGGGGGGCTGCTGAAAGCCGTAGCTGACGCCCAGCTTGGCCCGCTCGGTGATGGACAGGTTTGTAATATCCTGACCGTTCCAGTGGATGGTGCCCCCAGTGGGCTGGTTCAGGCCCATGATGGCCCTGGCCAGGGTGGTCTTGCCGCCTCCGTTGGGCCCGGTGATGACCACCAGTTTGCCCGTCTCCACCGTCAGGGAGACATCCTTCAAAATATCCAGCGCCCCGCCGTCCTCGGCGGTGACGTCGTAACGAAGATGACTGATTTCCAGCATATCTGTTCACTCCTTCTCTGCCGGTTCTTTGGTAAGAGTGGGATCGTACGGGTTATTGTACCACAGGAGCGCGGAAAAAACAATGAACCGGCTGTAAAATCTCCCTTTATCCGGAAAAAGGGCATCGTTGTAATTAGACTAAAAACCTGATATACTTCATGGTATATGATTTTTCATTCGGGAAAACTGAGAGAGGAAGTGACCGACCGTGAAAAAAGTCGCGCTGGTGACCGGCGGAAGCCGGGGGATCGGAGCCGCCGTGGCACGGCGGCTTCACGCCGACGGCTGCACCGTGGCGGTGAACTACCGGGATTCCGAAGCCCGGGCCGAAGCTCTGGCCGCCGAGCTTGGAGGGATCGCCCTCCGTGCCGACGTATCCGACCCGGCACAGGTCCGGAAGATGGTTGACACAGTGTTAGAAAAAAATTGTCAACTTGACATTTTGGTGTGCTGCGCCGGGGTAGCTTGGCAGGGTCTGACCCAAGACATGGGTGAGGAGGCCTACCGGCAGGTCATGGGGACCGATCTGGACGGGACCTTCTACTGCTGTCAGGCCGCTCTTCCCCAGATGATCCGGCAAAAATCGGGCCGGATCGTCACGGTCTCCTCCATGTGGGGACAGGTGGGGGGCTCCTGCGAAGTGGCCTACTCGGCGGCCAAGGCGGGGGTCATCGGCCTGACCCGCGCCCTTGCCAAAGAGGTGGCCCCGTCGGGCATCACGGTGAACTGTGTCGCCCCCGGCGTCATCGACACCGATATGGTCAAACCCCTTGGGGCCGAGACGCTCCGGGTTTTGGCGGAGGAGACTCCTCTGGGCCGTTTGGGCCGATTGGAGGACGTGGCGGGGTGCGTCTCCTTCCTCTGCTCCCCCGCCGCCGATTTCCTCACCGGGCAGGTCATCGCCCCCAACGGCGGGCTGGTGATCTGACAGGGTGTTCGTTGTTTTGCATAAATTCAAGCCTCCTTTTTTGTACATATTGGCAAAAGCAACGGTTGACAATCTTGGCTTTAGTCCGTATAATGTCAACTAACCCTACAAGGAGGTAGATCCCCATGAAAATGAAAAAGATCATCGCCCTTGCCCTGTCCTGCGCCCTGACGGTCGGTCTGCTCGCCGGCTGCGGCGGCGACAAAAAGCCTGAATCCGGCAGCAACGAGATCGTGATTGGCCTGCTGGCCAACACCACCGGCGGCGCCGCCGTCTACGGCATCTCGGTCCGCAATGGCGCCATGCTCTATATTGACGAGCTCAACGCCAAGGGCGGCATCAACGGCAAGACCGTCAAGGTCATCGAGTACGACGACAAGGGCGAGGCCACCGAGGCCATCAACGCCTACAGCCGTCTGGTCAGCGACGGCATCACCGCCGTCATCGGCAGCGTGCTCACCGGTCCCACCATCGCTGTGGCCGACGAGACTTTCGAGGGCAACATGCCCCAGATCACCGCCTCGGCCACCGCCGCCGGCGTGACCCGGCTGGATCCGGGCAACAGCAACGAGATCCGCTCTAATGTGTTTCGGGCCTGCTTTATCGACCCCTTCCAGGGGGAGAAGATGGCTCAGTACGCCGCCGAGAAGCTGAAGGCCAAGACGGCCGCCGTCATTTACGAGACGGGCAGCGACTATTCCGAGGGCCTGATGGAGGCCTTTGTGGCCAAGTGCGCCCAGGAGGGCATCACGGTCACCAACACCGAGGCTTACGCTACGGGCGACAAGGCCTTCCAGGCCCAGCTCACCAACATCGCCGCCTCCCAGCCCGACGTGATCTTCTGCCCCAACTACTATGAGGACGACGGCCTGATCGTGACCCAGGCCCGCCAGGTGGGGGTCACCGGCACCTTCCTGGGCGGCGACGGCTGGGCCGGTGTCAAGGACTACGCCTCGGCTGCCGACCTGGAGGGCTCGGTCTACTGCTCGGGCTACGGCTCGGGCGCCAACCCTGAGTTCGAAGCCGCATACGAGGCCAAGTACGGCGAGCCCATCACCGGTATGTTCGAGCCTCTGGGCTACGACGCTGCCATGCTCCTGTGCGCCGCCATCGCCGAGGCCGAGAAGCAGGGCCTGGAGGCGGGTAGCGACGCCTACAAGCAGGCCATCATCGACGCCATGAAGGCCACCAACGGGCTGGAAGGTCTCACCGGCACCTTCGCCTTCGACCAGTACAACGATCCCATCAAGTCCGCCTCCATGATGAAGCTGGAGGGCGGCGCCGAGGTCTTTACCGAGCTGTTCTAACCCACCTGGGACCGACAAACCCGTGGAGATCCGACCGTGCGGGAGAGGGGGAAAGCCTCTCCCGCACGGCCTTTCCGTATTTATTGCGTCTATGAGATGAAGAGAGAAGAAGGGACGGATGCACTTGTTTTCTATCTTGATCAGTCAGATCATCAATGGTTTGCAGTCGGGGGCTATCTACGCTCTGGTGGCCCTGGGCTACTCCATGGTGTACGGTATCATTCTGCTGCTGAACTTTGCCCACGGGGACATCATCATGGTGGGCGCTTACGCGGTGTGGTTCTCCATGGCCCACCTTGGGCTCCACCCCATCCCCTCCATGCTCCTGGCCGTGGCGGCCAGTACCTTGCTGGGCGTCCTGATCGAAAAGCTGGCCTATACCCCCCTGCGTTCGGCCCCCCGGCTGAGCCTGCTCATCACGGCCATTGGCGTGTCCTTCCTGCTCGAGAACAGCTTCCAGCTCATCTTCGGCGCCGGGGCACAGACCGTGCCCAACCTGATCTCGGGGCCTAGTCTCCAGGTGGGCAGCGTAACGGTGAGCTTTTCGGCCATGCTCACCATCCTGGTGTCGGTGATCTGTATGGCCGGCCTCACATTCCTGGTCCAGAAAACCAAGCTGGGCAAGGCCATGCGGGCCGTGTCGGAAAATATGTCGGCCGCCCAGCTCATGGGTATCAGTCTGAACCGCACCATCTCCTTCACCTTCGCCATGGGCTCGGCTCTGGCAGGGGTGGGCTCGGTCCTCTACCTGTGCACCTACGGCCAGGCCTCCCCCACCATGGGCTCCATGCTGGGCCTGAAAGCCTTTGTGGCCGCCGTGCTGGGGGGCATCGGCTCCCTGCCCGGCGCCATGATCGGCGGCTTCGCCATCGGCCTGACCGAGGCCCTGGTATCGGCCGCCGGCCTTTCGGTGTGGAAGGACGGGGCGGTCTTCGCCATCCTCATCGTGGTCCTGCTGGTAAAGCCCACCGGGCTTCTGGGCAAGCCCATGGTGGAAAAGGTTTAAGGGGGTGTCCGGTATGAATCAGAGAAAAGCCGTACTTCCCATGTCTGCCCGGTACCTGATCAACGCGGCGCTGTGCCTGGCCCTGATCCTGGGCCTGAAAGGCCTTTCGGCCTCAGGCCTGCTATCCGACTACTTCACCAAAATCCTGATCCTGGTGGGCATCAACATCATTCTGGCCGTCTCCCTCAACGTGGCCACCGGCTATCTGGGGCAGCTCCCCCTGGGCCACGCCGGCTTCATGGCGGTAGGGGCCTACACCGGCGGCATCTTCCTCAAGTCCGTGAATGCCGCCGCCATGAGCGGCGCCCCCCTGGTCCTGACCATCGCGGCCGCCATCCTGCTGTCGGGGGCCGTGGCCGCCCTCTTCGGCGTCATCATCGGCGTGCCCGCCCTGCGGCTCAAGGGAGACTACCTGGCCATCATCACCCTGGGTTTCGGGGAGATCATCCGGGTGGTCATCACCAACATCGACTCGGTGCTGGGCTTCGACTTCACCTACGGCGCCTCTGGCCTCAAGCGGATCCCCAAGTTCACCGGCGCTCTCAACGTGTTCCTCTGCGTGGTCATGACCTGCCTTGTGATCCACATGGTGATGAAGTCCCGCCACGGCCGGTCCATCCTCTCCATCCGGGAGAATGAGATCGCCGCCGAGTCCTGCGGGGTCAACACCACCTTCTACAAGGTGATGGCCTTCACCATGTCGGCCTTCTTCGCCGGAGTGGCCGGCTGCCTCTACGCCGGCAACCTGGGCTCCCTCCAGCCCGGCGGCTTCGGCTTCATGAAATCCATCGAGATCCTGGTCATGGTGGTGCTGGGCGGCATGGGCTCCATGCTGGGCTCGGTGGTCTCGGCCACCGTGCTCACCATCTTGCCCGAGGCCCTTCGCAGCTTTGACCGCTACCGTATGGTGGTCTACTCGGCCGCCCTGATCCTGATGATGATCTTCAAGCCCTCGGGTCTCTTCGGGGACTATGACTTCTCCCTCTCCCGGATTCTGGAAAAGCTGGGCGTGGGTAAAAAGCCCGCGGGGAAGGAGGATGCCAGATGAAACGCTACAACGAAAACACCCGCCTGGTCCCCGTCCCCTCCACCAGCGTCATCCCCGACCGTGACGTGGGCAAGCTCCCCATCCTGGAGTGCCGCCACCTGGGCATCGACTTCGGCGGTCTCACCGCAGTAAGCGACTTCAACCTGACCATCGGACGCACCGAGATCGCCGGCCTCATCGGCCCCAACGGCGCGGGCAAAACCACCGTGTTCAACCTGCTGACCAAGGTCTACCAGCCCACCCGGGGCATCATCATGCTGGACGGGGTGGACACCGCGGGCATGACCACCGCCCAGGTCAACCACGCCGGCATCGCCCGCACCTTCCAGAACATCCGGCTCTTCTCCCGCCTGTCCGTGATGGACAACGTGCTCATCGGTCTCCAGGACTCCATGTCCTACAGCCTGCCCGCCGCAATCCTCCGGCTCCCCTCCTACTGGAAGCAGGAGAAGGTGGCCCGGGAGCGGGCCTTGGAGCTTCTCTCCATCTTCGACATGGCCGATTTGGCCGACCACGAGGCGGGGAGCCTTCCCTACGGCGCCCAGCGGCGGCTGGAGATCGTCCGGGCTCTGGGCACCAACCCTTCTCTCCTGCTCCTGGACGAGCCGGCGGCCGGTATGAACCCCTCCGAGACCGCCGAGCTCATGGAGAACATCGTGAAGATCCGGGATACCTTCCAGATCGCCGTCATGCTCATTGAGCACGACATGAGCCTGGTCATGAATATCTGCGAGGGCATCTGCGTGCTCAACTTCGGCAAGGTCATCGCCAAGGGCACCGCCGCCGACATCCAGAATAACCCCGACGTGATCGAGGCCTATCTGGGCAAACGGAAGGAGGGCGAGTAAGATGGCCATGCTGGAGGTCAAGGACATCAACGTTTATTACGGCGCCATCCACGCCATCAAGGGGGTATCCTTCGAGGTCAACGAGGGGGAGATCGTTACCCTCATCGGGGCCAACGGCGCAGGCAAATCCACCATCCTGAAAACCGTCTCCGGCCTGCTCCACTCCCGCACCGGCTCCATCGCCTTCCAGGGGGAGAACATTGCCGGAATGGCCCCCCACAAGCTGGTAGGCAAGGGCCTGGCCCAGGTCCCCGAAGGCCGTGCCGTCTTCCTCCGCATGACAGTGGAGGAAAACCTGGAGATGGGCGCCTACACCCGCCCCAATTCCGAGCTTGCCCCCCACCTGGATCGGGTCTTTGAACAGTTCCCCCGGCTGAAGGAGCGGCGCAAGCAGGTGGCCGGCACCCTGTCAGGCGGCGAGCAGCAGATGCTGGCCATGGGCCGGGCCCTCATGTCCTCCCCCAAGCTGATGATGCTGGACGAGCCCTCCATGGGCCTGGCCCCCATCCTGGTGGACCAGATCTTCGGCATCATCCAGACACTCCACCAAAGCGGCACCACCATCCTCCTGGTGGAGCAAAACGCCCAGATGGCCCTCGGCGTGGCCGACCGGGGCTACGTGCTGGAGACCGGCAAGCTGGTCTCCTCGGGCACCGGTACCGAGCTGCTGAAGGACGAGAGCGTAAAGAAGGCCTATCTGGGGGGATAAAGTCCTCCGGAACGCTTCAGGAAAAAGAGCCACCCGCCATGGGTGGTTCTTTTTTGCATCTCACGCCCCCCATTCCGCAGGTCGCGTCCTACCCCCTTGCCAAGGGAGCAAACTTCCTGTATGCTGTGTTTGCGATCGCGAAAGGAGTGAAGCCCATGAAAGTGACCGTAGAGGAACGCCCCGGCCTCAGTGAGCCCGAGGTGGTCATTCGGTGCTCAAAGTTGGACCTCCAGGTGTCCCGCATCCTGGAGCTGCTGCGGCTCAGCGATGCCCGGCTCACCGGAGAGAAGGACGGGCAGACCTGTATCCTGGAGGAGGACCATGTCCTCTACATCGACACGGTGGACCGGGACACCTTCCTCTATACCGCCAACGGGGTGTATGAGAGCCACCTCCGGCTCTACGAGTTGGAAAAGCAGCTGGCCCCCCGGGATTTCCTCCGGGTGAGCAAGTCGGCCATTGTAAATTTCAATCAGGTGAAGTCCCTCCGCCCCGACTTCGGCGGACGGCTGCTCCTCACCATGTCCAACGGCGAGGTGGTGATGGCCAACCGCCAGTATGTGCCCGCCATCAAAGCAAAATTAGGTTTATGAAGGGAGTGTCCCATATGAAACAGTTTTGGTCGGTGGCCATGGCCCTCAAGGAGCGGACCGCCATGATCTATACCGGCGCCATGTGCTTCTATCTGTTCTTCCTTTTTGTATTCCGGTGGGAGAGCGTTCCCCTGTCCATGCTCTTTTCCATGCTTTTGGTGAGCATGGCGGCGGCCTTTATGCAAATTCTGGCCTTCTCCAACCTTATCATCAAAAAGTTGTCCTACGCCTGGCGGCTGGTGATCTTTGCCCTTCCCTTCGGGGCCATCCTTACCGCCTGCGCCGTGGCCTTCCGCTGGTTCCCCATCGAGAATCCCGGCGCCTGGATCACCTTCGGGGTTGTTTTCGTGGTTATTTTCGTCCTCTGCACGGCGGGGTTCGAGCTCTATTTCAAACTTTCGGGCCGGAAGTACGACGACAAGCTGGACTGGTATCACAAAAACCGGGACAAGGAATAATGGCATAAAAAGGACCATCCCTCCGGATGGTCCTTTTTATGCCATTCAGATCCGGTACACCCAGTTTTCCTTACGTGCTTTGGGGGCGGGGGGCTCCCCCTCGGGCCAGCCGATGATACAGTGGCCGATACCCTCGTACTCCCCCTCGATACCCAGCTTTTGGAGCAAAGCCTTGCCCTCGGAGGTCTCGAACTCCTCCTTGGCCCGGTGGATCCAGCAGGTCCCCAGCCCCAGGCTGTGGGCGGCCAGCATCATGTTCCCCATCACCAGGCTGCCGTCGTAGACCCGGGTGCTGATGTCCTTCTGGGCCAGGACCACCAGCACCGCCGGGGCCCCAAAGAAAGGGTCGGCGGTAGAGCCCAAAATCCCGGCGTTCCAACGGGAGAGCATATCCCGGGTCTCCTTGCCGGTGACGGCCAAGATGATGACGGGCTGCCTTCCCCGGCCCGAGGCCGCCCACGTCCCGGCCTCCATCACCTGGTCCAGCAGTGCCTGAGGCACCGGGTCCGGCTTAAATTTCCTCACGCTCCGGCGGGTTTGGATGGCATTGAGTACTTCGTTCATAGTGGATCCCTCCTTCAAATTTTTTGATAGGTGTGGATGCGAAATTGACCTGTCACTGTCAGTGCTGCGACCCCCTCTAGCCGCTCCGCTCCCTCCTTGGGGGTTTTCCAGGTGTAGGGGGTCATGTGGTAGAGGGCCTGAATGTCCTGGGGATCGGTGAGAGTGAAGGCGGTCTCCACCCCCACCACCTCCGGGGGGCCAAAGCCCGGATAGGTCTCCACCTTCTCCTCGTTTTCGTAGGGGGTGTCGTACAAAATCTCCTTTAGCTCCCACAAATGCCGGGGGCCGGGCACAACATAGAGGAATTTTCCACCCGGAGATAGCACTCTGTAAAACTCTTCAATGGCCAGCGGAGAAAAACAATCCACCAGCAGGTCCACAGACCGGACGGCCAGGGGCAGGTGATAAACCGAAGCCACGGCGATCTCGGCCCCGGGGCAGCGCCTGGCCGCCTTCTTCACGGCAGGCTTGGACAGGTCCACCCCCGCCGTCCGTCCCCCCTTAGCCGATACGATCTCCGAGAGGGCGGCAGTGTACCACCCCTCCCCGCAGCCCGCGTCCACCAGGACGCCGCCCGTGGGCAGATTCTCTTCCGTAAGTTTACATAATTTTTCGCGCAAGGGACCGTACCAGCCCCCCTCCAGAAACCGGGTCCGGGCCGCCGCCATTTCCTTATCGTCTCCGGGGGCCTTGGAGTGCTTCTGACTGGCGGGGAGCAGGTTTACATAACCTTCCTTCGCCACATCGAAGCTGTGTCCCGCCGGACAGGCGTACCGCCTCTCCTCCAGGCCCAAAGGCTCCCCGCAAACCGGACAGATAAACAGGCTTGGCATAGGCTCATCCTCCCTGTCCTTTATCATACCATAAAACGTGCTGAAAGCAAGCGAAAAAACGCCCCGGACGAAAGAGACGTCCGGGGCGCAGTCATGCTATGATATTTCAGCGGTAAGTGCCCATGCCCTGGGGGCCGGTCCCGGCGGGGTAGATCAGGTCCTTGCCCTCAAACCCCATGCGCGCCAGGGCCTCGGACCAGTCCTCCCTCTCTCCGGGCTCGGGGAGGTAGACCCGGTCGGCGTATTGGGCGAAGAGCTCAGGGGTCTGGCCGCTCCTGTCCCCTTCGGCCAGGGTAAGGACGGCGGGAGAGACCGTCATGGAGATCCTGACCTCCGGGTAGTCGCTCAGGTCTTCCCGAAGCTGGGCGCAGAAAGCTTCCAGGTCCTGGGTCAGCCGGGCGGGGTCGTAGAGCTCCCCCTCCACGATCCACTCCAAATGCCCCTCGGCGGGGAAGGCGCAGTGGTCCAGCAGGATCTCGTCAAAGCCCAGTTTGCAGAGCTCCCGGCAGATACCGGTCAGGTACTCCCGGACAGCCGGGGAGGCCGGGCTGAACCAGCGGCAGCCGTCGGGGGCCCGCCAGTTGCCGCTCTGGGAGCGGAGGGAATTGCCCTCGCTGTAATAATAGGGGGTATTCAAGTCCTTGAAAAGGCTTATCTTAGCGATGGTGTAGAGCTCCCCGCCGTTCAGGGCCGCGATGGCCTCGTTGATCCCCTCCTGGACGGAATTCATCCCGGCGCCCAGGGCCATCTCCTGCTCCGACACATAGGCCAGGGTGCCATCCTCCCCCTTCATCACAAAGAGGGCGGCGTTGCCGCCGGCGTCGGCCACCCGCTCTGCCGCCGTGCCGTCGGTGAGAGCGGTGACGGGCAGCTCCACCACCGCCGGAATAGGCTCCGGGGTGGGCGTGGGGGTGGGCTGAGGGGTCTCGGTCACCACCACGATGTTGGGCTCGCTGGGTTGGGCCGGGGTAGGCGTGACCTGGACCTGCTGGAGGAAGGGGAATTCCAGGTGGGCCCTCCCCTGGTCGTCATAGACGATATACTGCTGGGCGAAAAAGAAAAAGGCCACGGCCAGCAGCAGGATGATAAAGAGGATGACCGCCACCGCGGTCAGGGCGGTCTGGAGCCGGGAACGGCCCCGGTAGGACTCATATCCATATGAATTGCGCACCTGATCCCCTCCTTTCCGGGCAATATTTGGAGCGCAGCGAAGGCAGGAAAGCCTTATCCAACAGCGGGTGTCAGGAGCCGCAGAAGAATGGCGGCCAGCTCGGCCCGGATAACCGTGTCCTGGGGACGCAGGCCGTTCTCATCCCCCCGGAAATACCCCATGCCTACGGCATGGCGGATGGGCACCTGGGCCCAGTCGGACACGCTGGCGGCGTCGCTGAACATGCCCAGAAATCCCTCTGCCGCAGGGGTTCCCTGATATAGATCATAGCTGTAAAGGAAGGCGGCCAACTCCTCCCGGGTCACCGGATCCTCCCCCCGGAAGCAGCCGTCGTCGTGGCCGCGGGCCACCTTCTGCTCCTTGGCCCAGGCGGCAGAGATCGCGTACCAGGCGGTGACGGGGTCGTCGGGGGAGACGTCGGGGAAGGAATCGGAATTTTGAGGGGTGGGGGAGCCCTCCAGCTTCCAGAGGACCACGACGACCATGGCACGGGTCACGGAATCGTTGGGGCCGAAGAGGTTGAGGTCGGTGCCGGTCATCAGGCCTTTTTCCACGACCTCTTTGACAAGGGGGGTATACCATTCCCAGTCGGGGACATCGGTAAAGGGATTCTCCGGCCACACCTTTGATTCTTCAGGTCCATTTTCCTGTAATTCCTGCTGATTCTGCGGGTTTTCATGCTGATTTTCAGAACTTTCCAAGGGGGAAGCCAGAGCCTGGGCGGTCAGCAGAAAACAGGCGAGAAGCAGGAAAAAAAGCCGTTTTTTCATGGGGGTCCATCCTCTCTGTCTCCGGGATAGTTGTACCCAGAGTACAACCAAACATGCAACTGTGTGCAATCAGTGTAACATATTTTCTTCGTTTTGACCACAAAAACGGAGGTTTTACCCCTCAATTTTCAGGTTTTGACCTCCGTTTGAAGAAAGGAGCCTTCCGGACATGGGGGGGAGGGCCATCTCTTCCCCGGCGGGGGACATCCAGAGGACCTCCCCCTCCCCGGCGTTGACCGCGGCGGTGACCCTCTCCCCGTCCAGAGTCCGGGAGAAGGAGACCACCCGGCCGGAACAGGTATGCCATTGAAGGTCGCCCCGGCGGAGGGGCGCAAGGGTCTTTCGCAGCCTGCCCAGGTCTTTGAACCAGTTCAGCAAACCGGCATCTTCATGGCCCCAGGGGAAGGGCCGGCGGTTGAAGGGATCCTCGAAGCCCTCCATTCCCGCCTCGTCCCCGTAGTAGAGGGTGGGGGAGCCGGGGAGGGCGTAGAGGAGGAGGGCACCCAGCATGAGCCGGCGCTCTCCCAGGGCACGCTCCCCGTCGTTGAGCCAGCGGGAGGCGCGCCACTCCCGGGAGGAATCCCCCTTGTGGTCGCTGCCCAGGGCCAGGTAGGTGAGGATCCGCAGAGTGTCGTGGGTACCCAGGGAGTTCATGTTGGAGTAAAAGGCCCAGCGGGGGTAGTTCTGCCGGAGGGACTCCAGCACGTTCCGGAATTGGGCCCCGTCCTCCCCCAGCAGAAAGCCGATGAGGGCGGTGCGAAGGGGGTAGTTCATCACCCCGTCGCAATGTCCCCCCAGCACGTGCTTCCGGCGGACCGAGTAGGAAACCTTGTTGGAGGCATCCTCCCAGACCTCGCCGATGATGACGGCGTCTGGGTTTTCCGCCCGGGCGGCGGTGTGGATGGCCTCCACCACAAAGTCGGGCAGCTCGTCGGCCACATCCAGCCGCCAGCCGTCGGCCCCGGCCCGGATCCACCGGCGGATGATGCCGTTCTCCCCCGTGATGTAGTCCAACCAGGAAACGCTCTCCTTGTTTGTGGTGGGCAGGGAGTAGATGCCCCACCAGGAGGTATAATGGTCGGGCCAGCGCTGGAAGCAGAACCAGTCCCCATAGGGGGAGTTCGGACTGATGGCCGCGCCGGGGACCGGGTAGGATCCGTCCCCGTTGAAATACTTGGAGACAAAGCCGGTGTGGTTGAACACCCCGTCCAGCATGACGCGCATCCCCCGCTTATGGGCCTTTTCACACAGGCGGACAAAGTCCGCCTCGCACCCCAGCATGGGATCGATCTTTTCATAGTCGCCGGTACCGTAGCGATGATTTTCGGGGGCCTCGAAGATGGGGCAGAGGTAGATGGTCTCCACCCCTAAGCTCTCCAGATAGTCCAGCTTGG
Source organism: uncultured Oscillospiraceae bacterium (assembly GCA_950075865.1). Taxonomy (GTDB): domain Bacteria; phylum Bacillota; class Clostridia; order Oscillospirales; family Oscillospiraceae; genus Vermiculatibacterium. The sequence goes on from CATMVA010000003.1 coordinate 34,521, forward strand.
ACTCGATGCCGGCCAGGGAGCCGCCGAAGAAGTCCCGGTTGCGGATCTCCCCGTGCTCGTCGGGCCGCCATTCCGGCTCCTCCTCCCAGCTTTGGTGGACCCAGCGCCCCCCCACCATGCCGGTGGGGTCGGGCACGCTCAGACGGCAGAACCGGTCGGGGAAGATCTGGTAGCTGACCCCCTCCCCAAACCAGGCAGGGACGTGCTCGTCCCGGTCATAGATGGTGAGCTGGTACTCCTCGCTCTCCCAGACCGAGCCGTCCATGCGGATGAGCCGGAGAGAATACCAGGCCAGGCCCACCTGGTCCCCCACCTCCAGGCGGCAGGAGAACAGGTCCCGCGCCCCGTCCAGTCCGGTCCAGGGCATGTCGTGCTCGGTGACCCGGGCGTCCTGAAACTCCCACTGGACCAACAGCTCTCCCCGAACAAACCCCTCCCGCCGGGGCGGGCGGAGGGTAAAGGCCACCGCCGTGCCCGTGGGGACCGCCCCGTAGGGGGTCTTGCACCGAAGGTCGGCGGGGTCGAACCACGGTATCTCTTCTCCTGTCATGACTGATCCCCTCATTCTCTCTGCAAGGTTGACGGTCCTTACCGGACCAGAGTGCCCTCGGCGGCGGGGGCATCCATCACATCCCGGGCCGAAAAATAGTATTCGATGATCTCGGCGGCAATGTCGGCGATGCGGGCGCCGGCGCCTCCCTGCTCCACCACGGTAGCAATGGCGATCTCAGGGTCGTCGTAGGGAGCAAAGACCACCATGACGGCGTTGGCCTCTTCATGTCCGGCCACCTGGGCCGATCCGGTTTTGGCCCCCACCTGCACGGGAAGGCCGGTAAAGTACTGGTCGGCGGCCAGGGCCATGCCCTGTTTGATGGCCTCCAGATTTTCCGGGGCTATTTCCACCTGGCCACGGACCTGGGGACGGTACTCCTCCACCACCTGGGAGAAGTCGTTGGTCTTCACCGTTTTCAGCAGGTGGGCCGGGTAGTGGGTGCCCCCGTTGACCAGGGTGGCGATATAGTTGCACAGCTGGACCAGGGTGATCTGGGTATTCCCCTGGCCGATGGCGGCGTACATGACCTCGCCCTCGTACCATTCCTGATCGTATTTGGCGCTGGTGGCCGGGCCGGCCACCTCGCCCCGTGCCTCGTAGAGCTCCAGGCCGGTCAGTTCCCCCAGGCCGAAGGCGGCGGCGTATTCGTCCAGCTTGGCAATGCCCAGGCGGATACCCGCCTCATAAAAGTATACGTTGCAGGAGTCCCGGATGGCCTCGGTCACGTTCTCATATCCGTGGGTGGAGCCGTACTGCCGGTAGATCCAGCACATGGGCTGGTCCTCGATCCGGTCATAGTGCTTGTAGCGGCCCGTGTCCTGGATCTTCTCCCGGACGGTCACCACCCCCTCCTGGAGGGCGCCTATCGCCACCAGGGGCTTGAAGGTAGAGCCGGGGGCGTATAGGCCCTGGAAGGCCCGGTTGAACATGGGTTTAAGGGGGTCGGTGAGCAGGTCGTTATAATCCTGGGTATAGGTGGACAGGTCGTAGGTGGGGTAGGAGGCGGCGGCCAGGACGCCCCCGGTCATGTCCATGACCACGCAGGCCCCCACCTGGCTCTCCTCGGTCATGCCGGGGATATACCGCTCCAGGGCCTCTTCCACCACCTCCTGGAGGTCGATGTCCAGGGTGAGCATCAGGTTGTTGCCTGGTTTGGGGGAGAGCACCTCCCCGGTCTCCTCGTCCAGGTGCCAGCTCTCGCTGACCACCTTGCCCGACTGGCTCAGCTCCACATCCTTGGTGCCCGGAGTGCCCCGGAGGAGGGACTCGAAGGCCGACTCCACCCCGCTGAGGCCCACGTTGTCGCTGAGGGAATAGCCCTTGTCCCTGTAGCTCTCCCAGTTCTGGATGGCCCCCACCCGGCCCAGGATATGGGCGGCGTACGCGGTCTCGTACTGCCGGACGGTGACCGTGTCGATCTTCACGCCGGAGAGTTTACGCTCCTTGACCACCGTGATGAACTCCACATCCACATCACGGGCGAAGACATAGCTGGTGTAAGAGATCTCCTGGCTGCGGAGGGAGAGCTCGTAGAGGACCCCCACAAGGGCACGGGCCTCGGTGTCGGACAAATTCTCCTCCACCTGAAAGGCGGAGCGGAGGGCCGCCATCACCGCGTCGGCGGTGGCCAGATCGTTCAGCGCCCCCCCCTCGGGGACGGTCAGGGGGAAGCCCGCGGGCTTCAGTTTCTTCAGAAGCTGGTAAAGCCGGGTGTCCGAGGTTTTTTCCTTCCCGTCCTCGTCGGCAGTGACGCTCTGGAAGGGCATGGCGGTGGTGAAGGAGAAGGCCGGGCCCGATGAAATGGGCAGGGAGTCGTTCCAGCTCACCCCCTGCTCCCGGCAGATCTTCAGCAGCTCCAAAATCGTCTGGTTGCGCTTCTGGACATCCCCCAGGAGCTTGACGTCCAGGGTCACCTGGTAGGTGGCCCGGTTGGATACCAGCACCCGGCCGAAGCGGTCCAGCACCTCCCCACGGGCGGCCTGGACGGTCTCGGTATTGGCGATCTTTCGGGTGGACTGTTCCTTGTAATAGCTGCCCTGGACCACCTGGAGGTCAAAGAGGACCACGGCGTAAGCCGCCATGATCAGGGCCAGGAGGACCAGCATGGTCCAGGCCCGGAAATGAAAGCGTTTGGAATCCATCCGCCGCCCTCCTTACAGCACTGTGGCCTTGGGCACCCGGTTGAATACCCACCGGAAGATAAGGTACACCGGAGGCACGAAGCACAATGACCAGATGCTCTCCCGGCCGGCCAGGGACAGCATGGCCTCCAGAGGTGCCGCGCCGGTCAGGAGCCGGACCAGGATCCGGAGCAGGTCGATAATGGCAAGCGCCATCACCGAACAGAGGAAGCATCCCACCAGATCCTGCCGCAGGACATACCGGGCCAGCAGCCCGGTACCCAGGCCGATGCCCGTGAGGACCAGGATCCACACCCCGGGAAAGCCGGGAACCGCAGCGTCAAAGAGGAGCCCCACCGCCAGACCGAACCCGGCGCCGCCGGCGGCCCCCTCCAGAGTGGCGACGGCCACGGCGGCCAGGGGAAGGAGCATGGGCTTTACCCCGAAGAGAGGAAACCTGCTGAGTACAAAGGACTGGAGAAACCACACCGGCAGAAGGGCCAGGGCGTAGACCAGCCATTTGATGGCGAAATCTTTGGTTGTCATCTCCGGCCTCCTTTCTCCGGGCGGGGCTTCACTCCACCACCTCAAACTCCTTGATGATAAAGACCTGTTCCAGGCTGGCCAGGTCGGTGGCCGGAGAGAGAACGGCATAGTCGTTCATGCCGCCGGCGTCGGTGCGGACCTGCTCCACGTGGCCCACCAGGATCCCCGAAGGGTAGGTGGCCGTGCCCCCGGACACAAGGCCCGATGTGAGGATCTCGTCCCCGGCCAGGAGCTGCTCCCCCTGGGGCAGATAGGTCAGCTTCAGCTTGCCCTGGCCCATGAGGGAGAAGTCCCCTTCAATGATGGCGGCCTCGTCGGTGCGGGCGATCATGGCCCCCATCTCCAGATCCACATCCACCACCGTGATGAGGGTGGACCAGTTAAGGCCCACCTCCCAGATGATCCCTACCAGGTTGCCGTACTGGTCGATGACGCAGTCACCCGGCTCCACCCCAGCGCGGGAGCCTTTGCTCACCGTCAGGGTGGAGGACCAGTTGGAGCTGCCGTGGGCAGTGACCGTGGCAGGCTCGGTTTGAAGCTCGGTATGCTTCTGCTGGAAGCCCAGCAGGTCGCGGAGCCTCTCGTTCTCCCGGGAGGCGGCCTCTCCGGATCGGGCCTGCTCCTCCAGCTCGGCCACCCGCTGCTTATACCGCTCCAGTTCGGCCTCCACCTCCTCCCGCCGGAAGGCGTCGGAATAGAGCCCCTCGGCCCAGGTCACCACACTATGGATACCGTTGCGGAAGGGGGTAGCCACCACCCCAGCCAGGTTGGCGAAGGGGTTGGCGATGCCCCCGAAGGTGAAGGACACCACCGCGGTGATCAGGGTCAGCAGGAGGGCGATGACCAGGATGATAATTCCGTTGTCTTTGAAAAAATCTTTCATGCTTTCTCCTCGCACAAGACAGCAGGGACGGTTCTTCTGTCCGGGGGACGTCATTCGGCTTCGCCGAACGGCCGACCCTCTGTCTTGTTCCGTTGCGGCGTGTCACAGACAGCTTACCCCGAAGTCTTTCAGCGCCAGGCCCAGGCGGCAGACGGGCAGGCCCATGACGTTGAAGTAGTCCCCGTGGATGCCCTTGACCAGCAGGGCGCCGTAGCCCTGGATGCCGTAGGAGCCCGCCTTGTCCATGGGCTCCCCGGTGGCGATGTAGGCATCGATCTCGGCTCCGGTCAGGTCCCGGAACCAGACCTCGCTCTCCTCACAGCCGGTCTCCACCCGCTCCCCCCTCCGGAGGGTGAATCCGGTACAGACGTGGTGCTGCCGGCCCGAAAGGGCGGCGAGCATCTCTTTGGCCTCCTCCACGCTGTGGGGCTTGCCCAGGATCTTCCCGTCCAGGACCACGATGGTGTCGGCGGCGATGACCAGGGCGTCGGGGTGGCTCTCCGCCACCGCCCCGGCCTTCTGGCGGGAGAGGGACATGACCACCTCCTGGGGGGTGAGGCCGGGGTCCACGGTCTCCTCGATGCCGGCGGGGCGGACAGTGAAGGTGAGGCCCATCCGGGTCAGGAGCTCCTGACGGCGGGGGGACTGGGAGGCAAGAATGATGTCCATGTCACGCCTTCCCTGTGGAGCCAAATCCACCGCTTCCCCGCACGGTCTCGTCCAGCTCGTCCACCACAGTGACAGCGGCCTGGGTCACGGGCATGATGACAAGCTGGGCCACCCGGTCGCCGGGCTGGATGGTGTAGTCCTCCTGGGACAGGTTGGTGAGGGCCACGATGATCTCCCCCCGGTAGTCGCTGTCAATGACCCCCACACAGTTGGGCAGGGTGATGCCCGACTTGATGCCCAGGCCGGAGCGGGCAAAGATATAGGCCGCCCATTCGGGGCCGGGGAGGCTGATGGCAAAGCCGGCGGGGACCTTCACCCGCTCGGAAGGGCGGATGGTCATGGGCTCGTCAATGCAGGCCCGCAGGTCCATGCCCGCCGAGCCGGCGGTGGCGTAGGCGGGGTAGGGGATCTCGGTCCCCAGCTTGGGGGAGAGGGGTTTGAGCTTGAGTTCCATGTTATTCGACTCCTCGATAATAAAGTCCGCGGGTGTATTGGCTGGGGGCCCAGTCGCTTTTGCCCAGGTAGCGCTCCAGAGCCTGGACGCACTCCCAGGGGTTTTCGGTGGTGAACATGAGCCGGGCGTAGGCCAGGCCGGCGTGCCTCCACTCGGGCTTGTCCGCCAGGAAGAGCTTGCGGCTGTTCAGGATCTCGCTGCGGCAGCCGGGAGCCTTGACCACGGGGAAGCGCTCCCCCTTCCGGTCGGTGAGGGTGTTCTCCCCCTCGCAGGCGCACTGGCCGGAACGGTTTTTGATGATGCAGTTTTCGGTGATCATCAGGGGCAGACGGCCGTAGACGACGGCCTCCAGGGGGATGGCCTTGCTGATGTCCCGGATCTGGGCCAGCTTGAGCTCGAAGGAGGCGGTGGCCGAGCGGAAGCCCAGGCGCTTGAGCTCCTTGAGGGCCTGGGCGTTGAAGACGGGAAGGCCAAAGCCGGCCCGGAGGGCGAAGCCCAGGGAGGAGGCCAGGCGGGCGGCTCCGTAGTCGCCCACCAGGGCCTCGGTACAACCCAGGTCCAGACATTTTTTCAACTCGCCGGCCACCCGGTCCCGCTCGCTGTCCCAGGCGATGCGGGGCAGGATGGGAATGACCGCGGTCCCTTGGGATGCGCGGCGGACCCGCTCGGGGTGGGCGGCAAGCTCGCCGCAGGGGACGTAGAGAGCGGCGGGGCCCAGAGCCAGCAGGTCGTCGCTGAGCTGGCTCGCCCGGCGGACCGAGACGGTCAGAGCGGGGGGGGCGGCGGGGTTTTCGTAGCGGACGCCGGGCTTATACTCCCCGCTCCGGCGCTGGGGGAGGGCCTGGCGCTGATCGGAAAGGTCCTCCAGCACCTGACGGCGCAGGGCGTTGAGGGCGGAGAGGGGCACGTTGAGGTTCGGCTCCACCAGGGCCTTCACTCCCAGGCAGCGGTAGGGGGTGCCTCCGGTGCGGGAGAGCTGCTTCTCCACCTGCTCGGGGGTAATGGGAAAATTTTGGGCGGCCTCGGGTACGTCCCCGGCGGCGGTGACCACACGGCCATCCGGATCCTCCACGCCGACGCGGACGGGCTCGCCGGGGCGGAGCATGGCGTAGAACTTCACGTCCACACGGGAGCGCTCCTGGTTTTCGTAGGTTTGGCGGGCCTGGGCGAAGAGCTCTTTGGGCTCGGGGGTCTTTTCATCCCGGGTGCCAAACATTTGGGGACCCTTTTTGCCGTCGAAATAGTCCTGGGTGAAGCCATTGCGGGAAAAGGCGGTCTCCAGGTCCCGGAGCTCGCCGGCGGTGGGCATACGGTCCTCCTTGATGAGGGAGGCGTAGATGCGGGTGATGACGGCCACATACTCGGGGCGTTTCATCCGCCCCTCCAGCTTCAGGCAGGCCACTCCCAGCTTCCGAAGCTGGCGGACCCGGTCGGCCAGGCACATGTCCTTGAGGGAGAGAGGGTAGCCGTCCGGCTTGCCTCCCCAGCCGTATTTCATGCGGCAGGGCTGGGCGCACAGACCCCGGTTGCCGCTTCTCTCCCCCACCACGGCGGAGAAGTAGCACTGGCCCGAGTAGCACATGCACAGGGCCCCGTGACCGAAAACCTCGATCTCGATGGGGGAGTGGTCGCAGATATAGCCGATGGCCTCGGCCGAGAGCTCGCGGGAGAGGACGGCCCGGGTCATACCCAGGTCGGCGCAGACCTTGACCCCGTCCAGGTTGTGGACGGTCATCTGGGTGGAGGCGTGGAGGGGCAGGTCGGGGGCGGCCTGCTTCACCGCACGGAGGACCCCAAGATCCTGGACCAGCACGGCGTCGGCCCCCAGGTCGGATGCCCGGCGGGCCAGGTCGGCGGCGGCGGGAAGCTCCCGGTCTGTGAGCAGGGTATTGAGAGTCAGGTACACCCTGACCCCCCGTAAATGGCAATAGGAGACCGCCGAGGCGAAATCCGCTTCGGTAAAATTCCGGGCATTGCGCCGGGCGTTGAAGTCGCCAAAGCCCAGGTAGACCGCATCGGCCCCGTTCTGAACGGCGGCGGTGAGGGCCTCCATGGACCCGGCGGGGGACAAGAGCTCCAGCATCTTACTTCTTGTTCTGGAGCTTGAAGATCTCCTGCTTGGCCTTGGAAAGCTGGTTCTTCAAATCGGCCGACTCCTCCAGGAAGCCCTTGATCTGGACACGCAGGTTCTCGGCGGCGTCCAGGCTCTTGAAGTACTCGTCGGCAATGTTGAGGGCGGCCAGGACGGCGGCGTCGGATGCCGAGATCTTGCCGCTTTCCCGCACCTCCTGGATCTTGGCGTCCACATGTTCGGCCACTTTGGTCATGTAGGCGGCGTCCTCGGCGGCCACCAGGTTGTACTCCTGGCCGTTGATGGTAACAGTCACCTTGTTTTGCACGGTGTACTCCCCCTTTTTATATATAGGGTAATTATAACACAGTCATAGCTATTTGAAAAACAAAAAATCGTGAATTTTTCCTTTTTATTTTTCCTATTTACCTTCTCCCCCTTTTCGTGTACAATAGAGGGGCATAAAAATCCGTCGAAAGGGGGGGGGCGCTCCCCATGGCTGACAACGTATATCTGCCCGGCAACATCCTGTCCATGGCCGCCGGGGCGGCCGACCGGCTTCTGACCGCAGGCAGCGGAGACGCCGCCCTGCTGTACCTGTATCTGCTGAAAACCGGCGGGCGGTTCGACCCGGCCGGAGCGGCCAGGGCCCTGCGCTGGGAGCCCCAGCGGTGCGGCGATGCCCTCTCCCTGCTGGTCAAGCTGGAGCTGGCCGACGGGGCGGCTCCTCCGCCGGCTCCCGCTCCCGCCGAGCCCCCCGAATACTCGGCCGAGGACATCAACCGGGAGCTGGAAAACAAGACCTCCCCCTTCCCCCTGCTGGTGGACGAGGTCCAGCGGCGGCTGGGGAAGGTGCTCTCCACCGCCGACCTGAAAAGCCTGTACGCCATTTACGATTTCTCCGGACTGCCCCCCGAGGTCATTCTGCTGGCGGTAAGCTGGTCCATCGAGGAGTACCAGCGGAAATACGGTCCGGGGCGGATGCCCCGGATGCCCCAGATCCAGCGGGAGGCCATCCGCTGGAAGGAGCGGGGGGTGGACTCGGTGGACGCCGCCGAGTCCCATTTGAAGCGGCTGACCCTCCTGCGGGAGCGGTCGGTCCAGATCCTGGGGCTGCTGGATATCCGGGACAGGCCCCCGGTGGCCAAGGAGAAGGAGTACATCGCCGTCTGGATCGACATGGGCTTTTCCGACGACGCCATCCGGCTGGCCTATGAGAAAACCGTGATGAAAAAGCAGAGCATGAACTGGCCCTATATGGACTCCATCCTGAAAAGCTGGCATCAGAAGGGGCTGCACACCGCCGCCCAGGTCAGCGCCCAGGACAGCCGGCGGCCCAGGCGGTCCGCCGCCGGGGCAGGAGCCACCGCCCCCCAGCCCACCGGAGGGGAGGCCGACCTCCGGGCCCGCGCCGATATGGAACGGCTCCGGGAGCAGATGCGGAAAGCCAAAGAAAAGGAGGGGATGTAAATGGGATACGACGCCGCCGTCCTCCGCCGGGCCACGGCCCGCCTGGAGGTGGAGAGAAACGACCGGGAGCGCAAGCGGGATGAGCTGCGCCGCCGCCTTTACGCCCAGACCCCCGAGCTGGAGGGCATCGACCGGCAGCTTCGGGGGACCATTCTGGACATCATCTCAGCCAGTCTGCGGCAGGGCAGCGACCCCGCCCCCAGCCTCCAGGTCATCAAGGACAGGAACATGGATCTTCAGCACCGCCGGGCCAGGCTTTTGGAGGAGGCCGGATACAGCGCCGACGCCCTGGATGACGCCCCTGCCTGCAAGCTGTGCGGGGACACCGGCTGGGTACAGGGGCAGATGTGCTCCTGTCTCAAGGCCCTGTGCGCCCAGGAGCAGGTGAAGGAGCTAAGCAAGCTGCTGGACCTGGGGGAGCAGTCCTTCGACTCCTTCTCCCTGGATTGGTACTCCCCCCTGCCCTGGCCGGGGGAGAGCGCGTCCCCCCGGGACAACATGGAGCTCATCTACGACGTGTGCATCAACTACGCCCAGAAATTCGGGCGGTTCTACTTCAAAAACCTGTTTCTCACCGGAGATCCGGGGCTGGGCAAGACCTTTTTGTCGGCCTGTATTGCCCGGACGGTGGCAGAGAACGGGTTTTCGGTGGTTTATGACACGGCGGGGAACCTCTTTGCCCAGTTTGAGGAACAGAAGTTCGGCCGGGACCTGCCCGAGGGACGAGAGGCCCGGGAGGATACCCGGCGGTATCTCAGCTGTGACCTGCTGATCCTGGACGACCTGGGCAGTGAGTTCAACTCCCCCCTGTACCAGTCGGCCCTCTATACTCTGGTGAACACCCGGCTGGTCAGGGACAAGGCCACGGTCATCTCCTCCAACCTGAGCATGGACGGGGTGCGGAGCCGGTACAACGGACAGACCGCCTCCCGGCTGGAGGGAGAGTACCGGGTGCTGCGGTTCTACGGCGAGGACATCCGGCTGCAAAAAAAGAGCAGGATGTGAGACCGGTAAAAAAGGACCCCGTGACGGATCACGGGGTCCTTTTTTTGCCGCGAGGGGTTCAGGCCCCCTCTTTCCGCCGGATGTAGCGGAAACAGGCCGGGGTCCCGGCCGTCTTGTACCGGGCACGGGGGTCCCCGCAGTGGCCCACATCAAGGGGGAAGTACTTGGTGCTGCTCCGCCGGACATAGTGCCGGTAAAAGTGCTGGCAGGTCTCGCAGGTCCTTTCCTCTTCTTCCATGATCGTCACCTCCTTTGCCTCTATATGATATCATATAGATTCTATTTGGTCAACCTCTAATAGAGGCAAATAGAGTTATTGAAAAAATAGAATCTAAATGATATCATTTAGATACTATTGGGGAGGTGTCATATATGGCGGCACAAGAACAGGAAGCCCCTTTTTCCGTTCGTATCGAAAAAGAGATCATGGACAAAATGCGTATATTGGCCAAGGAAAACGGCCGTTCCCTCAACAAACAAATTGAATTTGCGGTGAAACAATATTTGAAAGTCTATGAAGCCGAAAACGGAGAGGTCAAACCGTGACCAAGACTGAACTTCTGGACCGGGTGGCCCGGTCCGCCGAGGAGCGCCAGCTCCTTTCCCGGCTGCTGGATAAAATCGGCCAGGCCGGCCGGGGTGTCCCGGCCCACACGCCCTTTCTCTCGGAGGCCCAGCAGGAGGCGGCCGTCCGGCTGCTGAACGCCGCCGGGCATCCCCGGCATTTTTTTACCGGGGGGTATCCGGGCTCCGAGCGGAAAATCTGCGCCCTGCTGCCCGACTGGCAGGAGGAGGATTCCTTCGAGCCCCCCTTCACCGCCCTGCGCTGCCGCTGGCAGTCAGGGGACAAGCTGACCCACCGGGATTTTCTGGGCTCCATCCTAGGCCAGGGGATCGACCGGGAGAAGGTGGGAGATATTTTAGTGGGGGACGGGGTTTGCGACATTTTAGTGATGGAGGAGCTGAGGCAATACCTGCTCCAAAGTTTTGACTCGGCGGGACGCACCAAGCTCAAGGTGGAGGAGATCCCGCTCAGCGGCCTCCGTGTCCCCGAAAAGCAGGTGAAGGTCATCCACGATACGGTGAACTCCCTGCGTCTGGATTCGGTGATGGCCACCGGGTTCTCCCTCTCCCGGGGCAAGGCCGCCGACCTGATCTCGGCGGGGCGGGTGGAGGTGAACCACGCCCTCTGCCTGAAATCCGACCGGACGGTGGGACAGGGGGACACCCTCACCTGCCGGGGGCTGGGGAAATGCGTCCTTACAGAGGTGGGCGGCCTTTCCAAAAAGGGCCGCACTATGATCGTCATGGAGAGATATTTGTGAAAGGAGGCGGCCACGCCATGATCACTGACGAAAAGGTAGCCCGCATCAATGAACTGGCCCGGAAATCCAGGACAGCCGAAGGGCTGACCGAGGCCGAAAAAGCCGAGCAGGCCGAACTCCGGCGGGAATATGTGGACGCGGTGAAGGCCAGCTTGCAGGGGCAGCTGGACCACACCACAGTCATTGAGCCGGACGGGACCCGGCGGAAGCTGAAGCCAAAGGAATAAAAACACCGGGCGGCCTTTCGGGGAGGGCCGCCCGAATATTTTTTCTCCCCTGTTGAAAAATTCCGGCCCCCTCAAACGTGTTATGGGTGAAAGGAGATGAGACCGTGACCGACTTCGACTGGGAGCAGGAGCTCCGCCGGATGGTGGAGACCTATAGCCCAATGCTCCTCCGGGCCGCCCTGACCAGGGTATCAACACCAGCCGACGCCGAGGACGCGGTCCAAGACGTATTCCTCCGGGTGCTCTCCAAGCGTCCTTGTTTCCGGGACAGGGACCATGAGAAGGCATGGCTTCTGCGCGCCGCGCTGAACCGGGCCTCCGACATCCGCCGAAGGAGGCGTGACGACGCCCCTCTGGATGAGTTGGCCGGCACCGCCTTGGAAGCCCCCGACTACGGCCCCCTTCTTTCCGCTGTCCGCTCCCTGCCCGAGGCGTACAGCGCCGTGATCCATCTCTATTATTACGAGGGCTATTCCATCAAAGAGATCGCCAGGCTGCTGGCGCTGCCCGTCCCCACGGTGGGGACCCGGCTTGCCCGCGGGCGGGAACGGCTGCGGGACTTACTGAAGGAGGAAGATTTCGCATGAACAGGGAAGCATACCGCGCCCAGGTGGACGCCGTCTCCTTCTCCCCCGACTTTCAGGACCGGACCATGGCACGCCTGAGAGAGCTGGCCCAGGAAAAGGAGAAGAAAACCATGAAAAAAGCACATTGGAGAACCGGACTTATGGCAGCGGCAGCGGCCGCCGTGCTGGTGGTCAGCGCCTACGCCGCCGTCACCCTGCTGGAGCCCCGGGACGTGGCCCAGCGGGCGGGGAACGAGGCTCTGGCCGCCGCCTTTGAGAGCGAGGCCGCCGTCACGGTGAACGAGACCAGGACCGTGGGGGACTACACGGTGACCCTGATGGGGCTGGTGAGCGGCGAGGGGTTGGAGAATCTGGACGTGAGCCGGGATCGGACCTACGCCGTGCTGGCTATGCAGCGCGCCGATGGCACCCCCATTGAGGACAATGTCCCAGACCTCACCGTCACCCCCCTGATCGAGGGCTACGCCCCCTGGCTTGTGAACGCCTGGACTCTTAACGGCGGCACCACCACCTTCGCCCAGGACGGGGTTCTTTATTACCTGCTGGACTGTAACACCATTGAGCCCTACGCCGACCGGACCGTCTATCTGACGGTCTACCCCGGCAACCACATCCCCCCCAGCGCCGAGCGGTTCACCTTTGATGAGGAGACTGGTGCGATCACGGTACAAACAGGTGCGGAAGCGGCCATGTTTGTCCTGCCTCTGGCCGGAAAGTAAAACACAAACATTTATTGACAACACAGCACAAGGCCCCGGTCATCCGACCGGGGCCTTGTGCTATAAAAGCTCGATGGCATATTCGTAACGGAACCAGAGGGTGGCCAGCTGCAAAACCAAAATGGCAGGCAGGCCCCATCGGAAGCGTTTGTGCAAAGTCTTGTGGCGGAAGGTGTACATGCCCAGAATGGCGCCCGGGGCGCCGCCTGCCAGGGCAATGAGGAAGAACCATTTTTCGGCGATCCGCCACGCTCCGGTTTTGGCCCGGCGCTTGTCGATGCCCATGAGGATAAAATCCAGCAGACTGGCCCCCAGACAGAGATACAGAAGAGGTTTCACAGGCCCTCCCGAGAAAGAGGCGCGCCGTCCAGGACCGCCCCGATCAGGTTATCGTGGGCGTCGTAGCTCAGCTTCAGGGAGAAGAAGGGGCGGTTTTCCTCCAGCAGCCGGAAGAAGATCTTGTCCCCCTCCCAGATGGGCAGCTCCTGCACCTTCTCCTTGGGGACCCACTCCAGATCCCCCTCATTACACTCGGTGAGCATCCCGGTCCAGCCGGCGGCGGTGAAGAGGTGCATGTACTGGGTCTCCTGGCCGGCGCAGTCGAAGGTGACGATGCCCCGGAAACAGTAGTCGGTGAGGGTCAGGCCGGTCTCCTCTTTGGTCTCACGGAGGGCACAGTCCTCGGGGCTCTCCCCATGCTCAAAGCCGCCGCCCACCCCGATCCATTTATCGTGGTTGATGTCGTTTTTCTTTTTGACCCGGTGGAGCATCAGGTACTCCCCGGCGGCGTTTTCCAGATAGACGAGGGTGCTGTTGATGTGCATATCTATGCCCCGCTTTATACGTTAAACCGGAACAGGACGATGTCCCCGTCCTTCATCACATAATCTTTTCCTTCGGAGCGGACCAAGCCCTTCTCCTTGGCGGCGGCCATGGAACCATTGGCTTTCAGGTCGTCAAAGGAGACCACCTCGGCCCGGATGAAGCCCCGCTCAAAGTCGGTGTGGATCTTGCCGGCGGCCTGGGGGGCCTTGGTGCCCTTGGTGATGGTCCAGGCCCGGCACTCGTCCTCGCCCGAGGTGAGGAAGGAGATGAGGCCCAGGAGGGTGTAGCTGGCCCGGATCAGCCGGTCCAGGCCGGATTCGGAGACACCCAGGTCGTCCAGAAACATGGTTTTCTCGTCCTCGGGCAGCTCGGCGATCTCGGCCTCCAGCTTGGCGCAGACCGGGATGACCTGGGAGCCCTCCTTTGCGGCCAGCTCGGAGACCTGCTGGTAATAGCGGACGCTCTCGGGGGCGGCGAAGCCGTCCTCGTCCAGGTTGGCGGCGTAGATGATGGGTTTCAGAGAAAGAAGCTCGGCGGTGGCGATGAGGGCGGCGTCATCCTCGTCGCACTGGTAGCTCCGGGCCGAGTTGCCGTCGTTGAGCCAGTCCCGAAGGCCGGAAAAGACCTCCACCTCGTGGAGGAATTTCTTGTCCCCCTTGGCGGCCGACTCGGCCTTCTTGATGCGCCGGTCCACCATCTCCACGTCGGCCATGATGAGCTCCAGGTCGATGGTGGAGATGTCGCCCACCGGGTCCACGGGCACATTGACGCTGGCGTTCTCCACCACGTGCATGATGTTCTCGTCATCGAAGCAGCGCACCACATGGACGATGGCCGAGCACTCCCGGATGTTGGCCAGGAACTTGTTGCCCAGGCCGGCCCCCTGGCTGGCCCCCTTCACCAGGCCCGCGATGTCCACGAACTCGATGACGGCGGGGGTAGTCTTTTTTGGCTGGTAGAGCTGGCTGAGCCAGTCCAGCCGCTCGTCGGGCACGGCCACCACGCCCACGTTGGGGTCGATGGTGCAGAAGGGGTAGTTGGCGCTCTCAGCCCCAGCGTTGGTGATGGCGTTGAACAGAGTCGATTTTCCCACGTTGGGCAGACCCACGATGCCTAATTTCATATCTCTGTATACCTCCTGATGTTTCAAAGGTTTGCGGCGTTTGGAAAGTGGATTTTACACCATTTCTACACCATTTTGGCGCGGCTTTTTCTGATTGATATTATACATGGCCGGCGGAAAAATGCAAGGGACGGGGTTATGGGCGGAGGAACTCCCAGAGCTTTTTGAGGATCGCGAGGATCGCTGCCAGAAGGAGCCCGCCTACGCTGCCGGCGGCCACAGTGCCGAAAAGGGAGACCAGGGCGGAGGAGATGAGCATGGCCAGGAGGCCGGGGCCGGCGCCGATGGGAGCCATGCTCAGCGAGACGGTGTAGACTACCTCGCTGATAATGAAGCTCATCAGGGACAGGATGAAGGGGAGCAGGTTCAGGATGGGGCGCTCCACCTTGATCCAGAGGAGGGTTTGGAGGAACAGGGTGTAGCCCAGGATGAAGCCCGCGGCGTTCTCCCGGCCTCCGGTGGCGTAAGCCGTCCCCAGCATGACAGTGCCGGGGACCAGGGTGAAAAGAAGGGCGATCAGCACGGCGGAAAGGGCCGGGCGGCGGTCGGTAAATTCCTGGATCATCTGTTTCCCTCCCGTGATCCTCCGGGTAGGCCGGCCCGGAGGCTTCTGCATCGATATTATATCTGACTTGAGGAAAAAAGGCAAGGCCCGGCGGTGGGAGACAAAGAGAAGCCCACCCTTCATATTTTAGTGATCCCATTCATATACCTTTCTCAGAACGCCAAGGGGAGAGTGTTGCGTGTGAAAGGGAACATGGAAGATCGGGCCGTGCAGCTGGCCCAGTACATCATAGAGAACCGGGCCACCGTTCGCGCCGCGGCCGAGCAGTTTGGCGTCAGCAAGTCCACCGTACACAAGGACATCCAGGAGCGTCTGCCCGCCTTCAACCAGAGCCTTTACCGCCAGGCCAAGGCCATCCTGGACGAGAACAAGGCCCAGCGGCACATTCGCGGCGGCATCGCCACCCGGAAGAAATACAAAGGCGAGGTCTGACCCGCCGGAACAGGAACGCGCCCCCTCCTTCCCCCACCGCGGGGAAGGAGGGCTTTTTTGTCCGGAGACCCCGGCGGGGCGCAAAAAGTGCCACCCAACCATAAATTCCTGATTGCGTCCCGCCTTCTTTTGTCGTATAATGGGGAAAAACGACAAAGGAGGGAGCGGCGTGAGGTACAGAGGATCTGCCCACAAGTACGGGGGCAGCCTTCGTTGGAACCGTGTTTTACTGGCAGGCGGTTTGTCCCTTGCCCTGCTTGCCCTGATGATGGTTCTCCTGGCCCGGGGCCAGGCCGGCCCGGCGACCGGGGATACTCCCACCCCCCAGCTCACGTTCACTGCGGAGCCTACCCCTATGCCCCAGCCCACCGAGCCCCCCCGAGTGTATGTCCCTGACGAATTGCCCGACTGGATCGAAGAGGACCTGCTGCCTATCAACGAGTGGTCCCGACCCGGCACTCCCATGGAGGCTATGACCGGCATCGTGGTCCACTATGTGGGAAACCCGGGCACCACCGCCAAGCAGAACCGGAACTATTTCGCCTGGCTGGCAGAGGACCACACCACCTCAGCCTCCAGTAATTTTATCATCGGCCTGGAAGGGGAGATCATCCTCTGCGTCCCAATCGGCGAGGTGGCCTACTGCTCCAAGGACCGGAACATCGACACCCTGTCCATCGAGGTCTGCCACCCCGACGAATCAGGCAAGTTCAACCAGGCCAGCTACGACTCCCTCATCAAGCTGGTAAACTGGCTCCGGAACATCTACGACCTGGACACCGACGCGGTGATCCGCCATTACGATGTAACCGGCAAGGAGTGCCCCCGGTACTTTGTCAAACACCCCGAAGCCTGGGACACCTTCCTGGAGGATCTGAAGAAGGCCGAGACGGAGTAACGCCCCCTGCCCCAGCCCGAAAAAGCGTAAAAAAGCCCGGCAGGTCCTTCTGAACCTGCCGGGCTTCGGTTTTCCTGCCTAACTTACAGCACGCTGAGGAAGGCGGCCGCGGCCGACAGTCCGGCCAGGATCACGGCGGCTGAGGCCCCCAGCTCCAACCAGGAGGCCCCCCTCTCCCGGCGAACAGCGGAGGGAGGCGTGGGCATCCCTTCCTCCTCTTCCTCCACGGAAGCCGGAGCATCGTCCACCGCCTGGTGGAGTTCCCTCCAGGCCTTCTTGGTCTCCAGCCGCTTTCTGCACAGCTCCAGATCCAGGATCTCCCCCTTGCCCTTCCCTTCCCGGGGATCCTGTGAACCGGTAGCGGGAAGAAAGCGCACCAGGTCAGGGCCACCGCAGACCTTGACCCGGCGGGTATTTAAGGTATAATAAATGGTATCCATGGCGTTTCCTCCTTTGTTCTGTTATCCACAGGATACCAGAACCGCTGTCCCAAAAACCGGACTTTTACTGTCCCGGAGGGGACATTCGAAAAAGTCGAACGTCTGTTCTGATAAGAATATACAACAGATGTTCGATTCTGTCAAGGGGAAAGTCAAAAATTTTTTCACCGTCTGTGGAAACTTTTCTTGCCCCACCGTCGTCTAACTGGTAAGAAGCCCCTTCGGGGGAAAAAGGAGGAAGTATCGTGAAGATCCGCAAATTGCTTTCCGCCGTCCTGACCCTCACTCTGGGCATGGGCCTGGCCGTTCCCGCCCTGGCCGCCGGCACCGCCGAAGAGCGTCTGGTCAAGGTGACCCAGGCGGTCAAGAGCACCCTTGGGGTGGAGGACGAATACGAAGAATTCTACGGCGAACCCAACGAGACTCTTCTGGGGTCCCGCTGGAGCCTAAGCTGGACCGCCCCGGACAAAAGCTTGAGCGTTACGGCCACCGAGGAGGGCAAGGTCCTGTCCATGAGCCTTTGGCAGAATTCCCCCGCCGCGGTCCGCCGGAATGGGCTCCACTTCCCCGCCATGACCCTGTCCCAGGCCAAGATTCTGGCCGATTCCTTCCTGGACCGGGTGCTGACCGAGGGGGAGGAGGCCGTCTACTCCGATGGCTGGGATTCCTCCGCCGGGCTGAATGTGAGCCAGTACAGCTTCGGGGGCACCATCTACCTCAACGGCATCCCCTCCCCCCTCTCCTTCCGGGTGCGGGTGAGCGTAGACCAAGGGGCTGTCACCTACTTCCATCGGGACGACCCCTCTGGCTATGTGGGTCAGGTCCCTGCCCCCACCACCGTCACCACGGCCGAGGCCGCCCGGGCCCTGCTCAGCGAGAACCTGAACTTTGAACTGATCTACGTTCGGGACAAGGCCGACGAGAAGGCCGTCCTGCGGTACGTCCCCCGCGCCTCCGACGACTACTATGTGGACGCCGCCACCGGGGAGCTCATCAACCTGACCGAGCTGCGCCGGCTCCTCTCCCAGGGGGAGACCGGGGCCGACCTGACCGTAAAGAACGATATGATGGCCACCCCCGAAATGACCGACTCCAACCTGTCCCAGCTCTCCCCCACCGAGCTGGAGGGCATCGCCAAGCTGGAGGGGGTCCTGGACCGGGACGGTCTGGACAAGGCGGCCCGGGTCTGGACCGAGCTGGGCCTTGCCGGTTTTGAGCTCTCCACCGTGTCCTACCGGGTGGAGCGGGAGGAGAGCGGGATCTCCCCCATGCCCATCGTCGTCAACGACGCCGCCAGAACGGCCGAAGAGGCCAAAAACCCCGCCGATACCAGGGTCACGGCCTACCTGACCTACGCCAAAAAGACGGGGACCGGTGTCTCCCGCCGGAGCCTCACCCTGGACGCCAAGACCGGGGAGCTCCAGGGCCTGTCGGGTTACAACTCCTACGCGGACGAGCCGGTCAAGCTGACCCAAGCCCAGGCTCAGGCCAGAGCCGAGGCCTTCCTGGCCAAGCTCTGGCCCGACCAGCTGGCCAAGTGTGAGGTCTACACCTCCTACGATGCCGGCCGCCTGTCCGACGCTTACAGCTTCACCTTCGCCCAGAAGGTCAACGGCTACTTCTTTCCCGAGAACGCCCTCACCGTCCGGGTCAGCGCCGATGACGGCGCCATCATGGCGGCAAGCAAGGGCTTTGACGACGACGTGGAATTCGACGAAGCCGAGGGGCTCATTTCCCTGGATGAGGCCAAAGCTTCCTGGGCAAGCACTTACGCCGTGGAGCTTGCCTATCTGGCCATCCCGGTGAAGCTGGACCTGCTGGGCGCCGACGTCCAGCCCTTGGTAAAGGCGGGGTACAGCTACTATAATACCCTGAAGCCCGGCTACGCCCTGGGTGAACAGTCCGGCTGGGGCCGGGGCGTGGATGCCAAGACCGGGGAGCCGGTGATGGAGACGCGGAGCGAGACCCAGACCATGACCTACGACGATCTCTCCGGCCACTGGGCCGAGAGCGCCCTCCGGGAGCTGGCCCTCTACAACGTGGGCTGGTGGGACGGCAAGGCCGACCCCGAGGGCAAGCTGACCCAGGCGGAATACCTGAAGCTCCTCTCCAGCGCTGACGGCTACCGCTTCAGCGCCGATCAGGACGCCGACAGTCTCTACGCCTATGCCTACCGGCAGGGCATCCTCACCGAGGGAGAGCGGGACGAGGGCAAGATCCTGACCAGGGCCGACATGGTGAGGATGCTGCTGGATTCCTTGAGCTACCAGGCCGTGGCCAATCTGCCCGGCATCTTCCGCTGTGACTACGCCGACGCCGACACTATCCCCGCCGGGCACATGGGATATGCCGCTCTGGCCCAGGCCCTGGGCCTTGTGGTGGGAAACGAGAAGGGCAACTACTTGGCCTCGGCCCCCGCCCTGCGCTGCGAGGCGGCGGTCCTCCTGTGGCGGTATCTCTCGCGGTAAGCTGGCAAGGATAGAAAAAAGGTCCCGGACGTTTTACGTCCGGGACCTTTTTTGCTTTGGAAAGTCACACGTCGTCGTAGGTGATGAGCTCCACGCCCTGGTCGTCCAGCCAAGCTTTCACGGCCGGGTCGCAGAACATGGACACCTCCTTGGTGCGGTTGACTGTCAGGGAGCTGTGGGTGAGCAGGTAATCGTCCAGATAGCCCGGGTGGCCCACAAAGACGGCGGGGATGCCGGGGGTTGCCTCCGCCACGCCCTTTTTCAGGGTCTCAAAGGGGTCGTAGTCGGGCATCATGGACTCCATGGGGCAGGTGGTGATGGGCTTGCCGTTGAACTGCCCTGCTCCGTCAAAGCTCATAGCGTTGTGCTTCAGGCCGTACTTTTGAGCCACGATCTCCAATCCCTTGAAGAGGTTCTTGCTCATGACGGCGTGGCCCTCGAAGTAGCCGGGCTCATGGCCCACAAGCTCCAGGAAACGGTGGTACTGGGCCTCGATCTCGATAACAAACTGTTCCAGGGGGGCGATCTCCTCCCCTTTCTCCCAGGAGGAGCGGTAGAGCTTGCTGCTTTTCAGGTTGCCCTGCTCGTCCAGCAGGCCGGGGATCAATTTAGGGTCGGCGCAGGGCTTGCCCAGGCACAGGTTGGTGTGCTGGCCGATGCAGGTGCCGGTGCCCTCCAGCAGCTTGAGGCCGTGGGCGGCGGCGGGCATATTGGGCATGAGGCCCGCCGAGCGGACGATGCCCTCTTTGACGGATTTTTCAATGCCGTAGTTGACGGCCTCGGAGTAGCCGATATCGTCGGCCCGGACGATGAGTTGGATGTGGGACATAAGATGACCTCCTTGATGTGATAATGTTCCGCCCCTGGCAGGGCCAGGGGCGGAAGCAGAGAGTAAAAGGTGAGAAAACGCGGATGTTTACGCTTTCAGATCTTCCTTGGAGAAGCCGATGAAGTAGGTAGCCGCAGCGGCCGCCACCAGAGCCAAAACGCTGCCGACGATACCGTTGACCAGATTGGCGGTGGTAGAGCCGGTAAACGTGATCAGATTCAGGAAGTTGGAAGCGCCAAAAGTATAGGTGCAGGCCTTGGTGAAGCCCAGATATGCGCCGCCCACGGCGCCGCCGATGATCAGTGTCAGGAAGCAGCGGCGGTACTTCATGCACAGACCATAAAGGGTGGGCTCGGTGATGCCGCCCACAATGCCCGAGACAAAGAAGCCGCCGGCGGTGGACTTCTCCTGCTTGTTTTTCAGCCGGAGGAAGGCTCCCAGAGCCACACCCCAACAGGCCCATGTGGCGGCATTGGGAGCAACGCTTGCGCCTGTCATATAGCCTTTCTCGAAGAAGTCCACCATCATGGTCATGATGACCGGGCCGTGCATACCGGTCATGACCAGGAACTCCCAGATGGCACCGATAAAGGCCGAACCGATAAAGCCGAAGTTACCGAAAGCGGCGATGCCGGCGCCCAGCGCGTTGGCAATGATATTACCCAGCGGCGCCAACGCGATCAGAGAAACAGGGACGGCGGCCACAAGGGTGAGGAAGGGGGTAAAGATGGTAGTCAGCGTATCGGGCATGACTTTGGCAAGAAAACGGTAGACCAGGCCCATAAAAGCCACAGACAAAAGGGCGGGCACCATGGACTGGCTGTAGTTCACCAGGGTCACGGGGATTCCGAAAATGTCAAAGGGCGTGCCGGCTGTCACAATATCCATAAAAGCGGGGGCCAGCAAGATGCCGCCCATAAAGGCGCCCAGTGTGGGGGGAATATTCACCTTCTTGGCGGCGTTGAAGCCCACCATGATGGGCAGGAAGTAGAAGAAGCCGTCATACACGAAATTGAGCAGAATGTAAAGATTGTCCGTCTCCCCAATCACATTGAACATATAAGGACCCAGCAATGCCAACAGGGCCTTGCAGAGACCGGCGCCCATCATGGCGGGGATCATGGGAGCCATGGTGCCCGAGGTATAGTCCATGATCGCTTTTCCGATCCCCTTAAGGCTCAGCTTCTCCTTGGGGCCGTCCAGATTCTCTTTAATTGTCTCCTGCATGGCAAGGCCGGTCATATTACAGAACTCGGCGTAGACCTTGGGCACGTTCTGGCCAATGATGACCTGATACTGACCACCGGCCTGGACCACACCGATCACCCCGTTGATGTTCTTGACGGTCTCCTCATTGGGAAGGCCCATGTCCTTCAGGGTCAGGCGGAGCCGGGTCATGCAGTGGGTGGCCGAAGTCACGTTGTCCTTGCCGCCCACGGCCTCCAGGACCTCCTGGGCAATTTTCTTGTTGTCAACTGCCATGATAAAATACCTCTCTTCTTTGATTTGGTTTTTATACTACTGCAAACCGGGGCGCCTCCGGCATACAATACAAAGAATTTACAGGCCCTCTTTGGCCAGGATGCGGTTCACGTGGAGGATCAGGTAGAGCTTCTCCTCCTCGGAGAGCTCACTGCCCCACTTCTCCCGCAGGTGAGCGGAAATGGTCTCCACACAGTCCGCGATGTCGGGAAATTCCTCCCGCAGGTCCTTGTACATTTTCAGATTCTCGCTGTCGATGGCGGTGTTCTGCTTGAGCCGCTGGAAGAGATATTGGATATGGGTGGCATAGCGGGTAAAGTTGAAGGATTCCCGGTCCACCATCACGTGGAAGTGGTCCTCCACGATCTCGGTGACCTCCTCCAGCATCTCAGAAAAATCGGACTGGGGGTCGGGCTGGTCGGAGGGGGTCTTTTTGGCGTTGATGAGGTTCATGGCGATGCCCACCGCCTCGTCGTTGGCCAGGCCCACCTGAAACTCCTTCCGGGCCTTGTCCACGGCGTACTGCCCGATCTTGTACTCCAGTGGGTAGAGCTGCTTCACGTCGTAGGCCAGCGGCATCTTGACCCGGATGTTCTTCCGTACCCGCTCGATGGCGAAGTTCAGGTGGTCGGCCAGCAGGAGCACCGCGTTGGGGGAAAGCTCGTAGGAGAGCTCGTTCATGGCCACGTCCATGATCCTGGCGGCGAACATGACCACCTCGGCGGGCAGGTCGTTCATCACGTTGATCCCGCCCTCGTCCAGATCGTAGAAGGTACGCTCCACCTCAGAGAGCTTCAGCTCCCGGGGAATGTCCCCGAAGCCCAGGCCCTTCCCCATGGCGATGACCTCGCGGCCGGTGCTGTCCACACAGACCACCACATTGTTGTTCAGTCTCCGGATCGCGCGCAAGGGGCCTCACACCTTTCTTTTTCTGCTCTTTCGGGGCGTTTTTTCAATAAAAAACTCCCCAAAAGGCCGCGCGGCAACAGAAACTGTCGCCATGGTCATGCCTCAAGGAGAGTAACATTCCAAAATACGAGTTTTGGTTTGAGCTATGTACGGTCATGCCCGCCGGGGCGGTAACATTCCGCGTTTGTGTTGTTTAGTATAGTGCAGCCGTCCAAAGATTGTCAATGGGCATTTTTCATGAAAAATGCCCATTGTTTTTGTACAAAAACAACAAAAGCAAGGGCCTGTGGGGCGCTTGTGCAACGCACAAACGCCCGGGAACGGTCGTTTTGCGAAGCAAAATGACGTTCCCCGTCTCTGCCAAATTTGCAATGACCTTCTTGGGCGGGCACGATGACCTCGCCGTGCCGTGATGTAACGGATCCCCACAAAAAATGGCCGCCCTTTCGGGCGGCCATTTTTCTCGGAATAATAGAATTTGCGTGAGCCTGCGTGACTTACGGTCTCAGTCCCATGCCGCCCTCCAGGGTGAGGGTCTCGCCGGTGAGGTACTTGAAGTCGGGGTTGGTGAGCTGGACGCAGACCCGGCCGATCTCGGTCTCGGGGTCGCCGTAGTGGCCCATAGGAGGCATCTTCACATTGGCCTTGAAGGCATCGGGATAGGCGTTCTGGAAGTTCTCCAACTGGGCGGTCCAGGCGATGGGACAGATCACGTTGACGTTGATGCCGTCGGGACCCCATTCGGTGGCGGCCACACGGGAAAGGCCGCGGATGCCCTCCTTGGCGGCGGCGTAGGCGCACTGGCCATAGTTGCCGAAGAGGCCGGCACCCGAGGCGAAGTTGATGACGCTGCCCTTTGTCTCCTTCAGATAGGGATAGCAGGCCTGCATATAGTAGAAGGCAGCGTACAGGCCCGAGTACAGGGCCAGGTCGAATTGCTCAGGAGTATGGTCGGCCAGGGTGACGCCGGAAGCCGAGGCCTGAGCGTTGTTGATGAGGGCGTCGATGTGGCCGAAGGTCTTGATGGTCTCGTCAACGACGTGCTGGACGGTGGCCTTGTTGTCGGTGCCGGCGGCCACGTCGGCCTGGACGGTGAGGACCTTCACGCCGTAGAGCCGCTCCAGCTCCTCCTTGGCGTCCTCCAGCTTCTTCACGTTCCGGCCGGTGATGACGATGTTGGCCCCCTCCTTGGCAAAGGCAGTGGCGATGCCGTAGCCGATGGAGCCGCAGCTCTTGCCGTCGGAGAGAACGGCCCGGCCCGCGCCGGTGATGATAACGGTCTTACCAGTCAGATATCCCATGGGAAAAACCTCCGTTTTCAAAAATTTGGTTGGGTCCTTCTTATCAAATTGTACCACAGAAACAGGAGGAGGGGAAGGGTTTTTCGTCTAATTATGTTTTTGACAAGGTTTTCCCTTCTGGTAGCATTTTTCGCAACTCTGTGGTAGAATGGTATCAAACAGAGAAAAGGGGGAATGGACATGATGACCCAGGTGCACTCCCTGGGCCTCCACGGGGTGGAGGGCTACGGGGTGCTGTGCGAATGCGACCTGTCGGGGGGCCTCCCGAACTTTGAGATCGTGGGTCTGCCCGATACCGCTGTCAAGGAGGCCCGGGACCGGGTCCGCGCGGCGGTAAAGAACTGCGGCTTTCAGTTCCCAGTCTCCCGAATCACGGTGAACCTAGCCCCCGCCGACCGGAAAAAGGGGGGCACGGTCTATGACTTGCCCATTCTGGTAGGTATTTTGGCCGCCCAGGGGGAGCTGCCAAGGCCCGAGGAGGACTGCGCCTTTGTGGGGGAGCTGTCCCTCTCCGGGACAGTCCGGAGCGTCCCCGGTATGCTCCCCATGGCCCTGGCCGCCCAGAAAGACGGCATCCGGCGGCTCTTCGTCCCCGCCGACGCCGCTCCTGAGGCCACCTTGGCCAAGGGCATGGTGGTCTACCCAGTGGAGAATGTGAAGCAGCTTGTGGCCCACCTAAAGGGCGAGGAGCTGATCCCTCCCGCCGAGGCCTGGAAGCCTGGGGAGAACACCTTTCCCCAGCCCGATTTTTCCGAGGTCAAAGGGCAGGAGAACGTGAAGCGGTGCCTGGAGATCGCCGCCGCCGGCGGCCACAATGTGCTGATGATCGGCCCGCCTGGCTCGGGCAAGTCCATGCTGGCCCGGCGGCTGCCCTCCATCCTCCCCGACCTCAGCGAGAAGGAGTCCCTGGAGGCCACGGCGGTCCACTCGGTGCTGGGCCTTACCACCAAAGAGCAGCCCATGCTTACCGCCCGGCCCTTCCGCTCCCCCCACCACACGGTGTCGGCCATGGGCATGGCAGGCGGCGGAAACCCCCTCATCCGGCCGGGGGAGATCTCCCTGGCCCATCACGGGGTCCTGTTTCTGGACGAGCTGCCCGAGTTCCACAAGGACGTGCTGGAGGTCCTCCGCCAGCCCATGGAGGAGGGCAAGGTCCAGATCACCCGGGCCGCCGGGAGCGAGACCTTCCCCGCCCGGTTCATGCTGGTGTGCGCCATGAACCCCTGTAAGTGCGGCTGGTACGGCTATTCCGACCGGTGCAAGTGCAACCCCAAGGATGTGGAAAAGTACCAGTATAAGATCTCCGGCCCCATGCTGGACCGGATCGACCTCATTGTGGACGTGCCGCCCCCTGACTTTGGCACTCTCTCGGACAAGCCTGCCGGGGAGCCCTCCTCCGCCATCAAGGAGCGGGTGGATTCCGCCCGGAATTTGCAGGCCAAGCGGTTCGGCACCGAAGGGGTCCCCTGCAATGCCCAGATGGGCCGCACTGAGCTGGAGGAATTCTGCCCCCTGGACGAGCCCTGCCAGAACCTGATGAAAAGCGCCTTCGAGCGCCTGGGCCTGACAGCCCGGGGCTACGACCGCATCCTCCGGGTGGCCCGGACCATCGCAGACCTGGACGGGTGTGAAAATATCCAGGCTACTCACATCGCAGAGGCATTGCAATATAGAGCCACGGGGTGGATGGCGAAATAAGAAGCGCGAAGAAGGCGAGTGCGAGCGACGATGGAGGGAAGCGACGGCCAAATTGGTAAGTGGGCCGAAGGGGGACTGTTCAGACGGGAGGGTAAAGCTATGGATTTTTTGGAATTGGCGAAGGAGCGGTATTCGGTCCGCAAATTTGGGGCTCGGCCGATCCCGCAGGAGGCTGTTAACAAAATACTTGCGGCGGGGAGGCTAGCCCCCACAGCCCACAACAACCAGCCCCAGGAGATCATCGTGGTCCAATCGGAGGAGGCGTTGGCACTGCTGCGGAAGTGTACCGAATGCCATTATGAGGCCCCTCTTGCCTTTATTATCAGCTACGATAAGGACCGGGTGTGGAAGCGCTCCTATGACGGCAAAGACAGCGGGGATGTGGACGCAAGTATCGTCACAGCCTATATGATGACGGAAGCCGCTGACCTGGGCTTGGGATCCTGCTGGGTCATGTACTTTATTCCCGAGGCTGTGCGGGTGGAATTTGAGCTGCCGGAAAACTTGGAGCCGGTGGCCATTCTGCTGGTGGGCTACGCCGCCGGGGAGCCCTCTCCCAACCACGGGAAACGTCGTAAGACAGAAGAATATGTGACCTACCGGTGATTTAGGATAAACAAGGGGCAGACAGCGTATGCTGTCCGCCTTTTTGTCGAAAACTTGCCCATTCTTCCCCCAACCAGGGTCTAAATGGGGGAAAGCGTTTCCTTTTCTCCCTTGCTTTTTGCCAAAATTCTTTTATACTGGTAGACGAAAGCCGCTTCGGCTACGATATTTTCAAGGAGGAATCCCCATGAACAAGACCATCGCTTCTCCCGCCGCCCCCGCCGCCGTGGGCCCCTACTGCCAGGCCAAGCTCTGCGGCAATACCCTGTACACCTCCGGCCAGCTGGGCCTTATCCCCGAGACCGGCAAGCTGGCCGAGGGCATCGAGGGCCAGGCCCACCAGGCCCTGAAGAACCTGGGCGCCGTCCTGGCCGAGGCCGGCATGACCTATGCTGACGTGGCCAAAACCACCTGCTTCCTCAGCGACATCAAGGACTTTGCCGCCTTCAACGCCATCTATGCCGAGTACTTCCAAGGCGAAGTCCCCGCCCGCTCCTGCTTCCAGGTCGCCGCCCTCCCCATGGGCGGCCTGGTGGAAGTGGAAGCCATCGCCGCGAAGTAAATCCGCACGCAGAAATAATAGAATAATAGAAAAAACAAGGGCCGGAGAAATTCTCCGGCCCTTGCGCTGTCTCTATGGGGTTTTGTCTCAGTCCAGATCCTCGCCGTTGGACTTGATGCACTTCTGATACCAGTAGAAGCTGTCCTTGCGGATGCGGGCCATGTCCTTCAGGTCGTGCTCGTCCCGGTTGACGTAGATCATGCCGTACCGCTTGGTGATGCCCTGGTGGGTGGAGACCAGGTCAAAAGCCGACCAGGGGGAGTAGCCCATCAGGTTCACCCCGTCGGTGATGGCCTCCTGACAGGCCTTGATGTGGACCCGGAGGTAATCGATGCGGTAGTCGTCGTGGACGGTGCCGTCCTCATTCAGGGTGTCGGGCACGCCGCAGCCGTTCTCGGTGATGAGGAGTGGCAGACGGTACCGCTCCCAGAGCTGGCGCAGGGTGATGCGCAGGCCCACCGGGTCGATGCCCATGCCGTAGGAGGTGCGGTCTTGGAGGGGGTTGTCCACACCTACGGCCAGACCAGGCTCGGTCATCATGCCGGTCATAAACTCGGCCATGTTGGCCTTGTCCCGGGGGGTCTTGAGGACGGCACGGGCCTTCTCGCCGTCAGCCTGGGACACATACTTCACCGTGCTGGCCCCGTAGTAGTTGAAGGCGATAAAGTCGGGGTGGGCATTGGCCAGAACCTCGGCGTCGCCGGGAGCGAACTGGGGGGCGCAGCCCCGTTGCTCCAGGTAGACCCACAGGGCCTCGGGATACTTGCCGAAGACGATGGTGTCCAGGTAGAGTCGGTTGCGGAGCTGGTCGTAGTCCATGGCGGCCAGGTTATCCATTGGAGCGCTGGTGAGGGGGTAGACGCAGGTGATGTTGGGGGCGGGGGCGATCCAGGCCTTGCACAGCTCGTGGCAGCGGATGGTGGCCTTGGCCATGGCAACCAGCATATGGTGGTTGGCCTGGTAGCGGTCCTTGTCGGAGGAATAGCCTCCCATATTGAACATGGTCATCATGTTCTGTTCGTTGATGGTGAGGAAATACCTGACCTTCCCGCCGTACTCCTTGAAGCAGACCTCGCAGTAGCGGACGAAGTCGTCGATGCATTGCCGGGAGATCCAGCCGCCGTATTTCTCCTGGAGGGCGTAGGGCAGGTCGAAGTGGTAGAGGGTGATGACGGGCTGGATGCCCTGCTTCAGGCACTCGTCGATGACCTCATGATAGTGGGCCACGCCCTTAGGGTTCACAGGGCCGTCCCCGTCGGGGATGATCCGGGGCCAGGAGATGGAGAAGCGGTACTCAGTAAAGCCCATCTCGGCCATGAGGGCGATGTCCTCTTTGAAGCGGTGGTAGTGGTCGCTGGTGACCTTCCAGTCCGAGGTGCCGGGGATCACGGGGGCCATGTCCTGAACAGAGGGACCCTTGCCGTCCTCGTCCCATGCGCCCTCGCACTGGTAGGCCGAGGAACTGGCACCCCAGAGGAAGCCCTTGGGGAAGGGTTTCAGGTGAAGATGTTCCATACTTCATACACTCCTTTTTCAGATTTCAGCCGGTTTGCAAAGCAAAACTGTCTGTCCTCATTATATCTGGAAATGAATGGAATGGCAAGGCCGCTTTTTCAACCAATTTCTTGCATAGCCACCCAAACCGTGGTAGAATGGAAAGACGAGACAGGAAAAGGAAGGAACGACAACATGGAAATCAACGGGCAAACCGTAAACGAGGTCAAGCGCTACGACGAGCTGGGCCTCTCCCCAGAAATCCTGAAGGCCCTGGACAAGAAGGGCTACCAGGTGGCCACCCCGGTGCAGTCGGGGGCCATCCCCTTCTTCATGGACTGGCAGGACGTGATCGCCAAGGCCCCCACGGGCACGGGCAAGACCTTCGCCTTCGGCATCCCCATGGTGGAGCACACCGACCCCGAAAGCACCGACGTGACCTCCCTGGTCCTGGCCCCCACCCGGGAGCTGGCTATCCAGATCCAGGAGGAGCTTCGGGACCTGTGCGAGTTCAAGGAAGGGGTCCGCACCGTGGTGCTCTACGGCGGCGCCCCCATCGAAAAGCAGATCCAGCAGCTCAAAAAGCACCCCCAGATCGTGGTGGCCACACCGGGGCGGCTCATGGACCACATGAAGCGGCGCACCGTCCGGCTGGGCCATGTGGAGACCGTGGTCCTGGACGAGGCCGACCGGATGCTGGACATGGGCTTCATCCGGGATGTGACCCGGATCTTAGACCAGATCAAGTCCCGGCGGAACCTGGGCATGTTCTCGGCCACTATTTCCCGGGAAGTGATGGATATCTCCTGGGTCTACCAGCGGGACCCCGCCGAGATCACCGTCCAGGCCGACCTGCAGAACAAGCCCGACATCGACCAGTACCGCATCGAGGTGGACCGGGGTGCCAAGGCCGAGCTGATGGTCCAGCTCCTGACCCACGGGGGCTACGAGCGGGCCATCGCCTTCTGCAACACCAAAAATATGACCGACCGGCTCTCGGGGCTGCTCAAAATGAACGGCGTGAAGTGCGAGGCCATCCACGGCGACATCCAGCAGTCGGCCCGGGAGAAAAGCCTCCAGCGCTTCCGGGAGGGGAAATTCCGGGTACTGGTGGCCACCGACGTGGCCGCCCGGGGCCTGGACATCGACGACGTGGACGTGGTCTTTAACTACGACGTGCCCGACGAGAACGAGTACTACGTCCACCGCATCGGCCGCACCGGCCGGGCCAAGCGCCACGGCGTGGCCTACACCTTCGTCTCCGGGGTCACCGAGGACCTGCGGATGGACAACATCGTCCGTGGCACCCGGAACATGGTAAAGAAGCTGAAATACGACAAAGGCACCCTCATCGAACTGTAAAAACAACAAAACACGGCAGGTCGCGTGACCTGCCGTGTTTTTGTTTTCTCTGCAAGGGCCGGGATCTTATTTTTCGGCGTAAGCCTCGATGGCGGCGTTCACCGCGCGGACGATGGCGTTGGGAGTCCGGGTGGCACCCGACACCACCATATTGATGCCGCCCTCCACCACAGTACCGCCGGTGGATTCCTTGGTGGTCAGCTCG
Source organism: uncultured Oscillospiraceae bacterium (assembly GCA_950075865.1). GTDB lineage: Bacteria > Bacillota > Clostridia > Oscillospirales > Oscillospiraceae > Vermiculatibacterium. The sequence continues at coordinate 64,349 of CATMVA010000003.1, forward strand.
TAGGGGGTGACAGGGTTCTTGGCGTTCAGACCCTCGAACTTAGCGGTAAAGGCCTCGATATGGTAGATCAGCTCACCCACATTGCTGAAGGCTCCGCCATACTCCCAGGCATTGGCCAGGTAGGTGGAATCGGAGTGCTCGGCCACAAAAACCTTGCTCAGGGTGTCGGTCTTCTTGTCGATAGTCACGTCCACCACGGTGGAACCGCAGGTACCACCGGGGAAGTTCATGGCCTTGTCGCCCAGCACCCGGTAGGTGACGGCGGCATCGCTCTCATCAATAATTCCGATGAGCTTACCATAGGCGTCGGCGCCGGTGAGTTCAGTGGTGAAGTTCTCGTAGATGTCCAGGGCATCATAGAGAACCATATCCCCCAGACGATAAGCGATCACGGCCACGCCGGGCTTATTGGCGTAAATGACCCCCGAACTGACAGTCAGGTCATCGCCGAAAGCAGCCACAGACTGGCCAGCGGGATAGGTTACCTTCTCCTTGTATAGCACGTCCTCGGTCACCAGGGTGATGGCGTCGGCGGGATACTGGGCCACGATTTCAGTCTTCACGATGACCTCATCCTTCAGCCCGGTCTGGTCCACAGGATAGGGATTGTTGGCCATATACCGGTCGGTCATCATGCTCTGGTAGGGACGGATGATAAACTGATCTTTGGTGTCCAGGTAGCTCTGGGCAGCCTGGGCCACAGCGGAAGCCAGGGCCTCGTCGCCGGCGGTCAGGTCCTTGGCGGACTTGCCCACAAAGGCAGCCTTCGCCTGGGACAGGGTCTCCATCTCCACCCCGAACTCCGTCATCACGGCTGGGTTGCCGTAGCCGGTGAGGGCCACGGCCAGCACCTTGTCTGTCTCGGGGTCAAAGTCCACCCATACAGCCACAGGGAGGTCGCCCTCCATAGCGCAGCCGGCTACCCGGACGTAGGGGACGGCGAAGGCGGTCACATCGGGCACTTCAGGGGAGGGAGCGGGCTTCTCCACAGCGGCGCCAAAGGCAGACAGGTCGCCGCCGGCGTTCTCGATGGCGGCCTTCACGGCGGTCAGGAAGCCCTCGGAAGCCAATGTGGCCCCTGAGACGGCGTCCAGATTGACGCTCTGGTTCTCCTTGACGGCAGCGGTCAGCTGCTCGATGGCTTTGCCGCCGATGGCTTCGGTCTCGCTCTGCTCGGTGACCTTCACGTCCTCGATGACGGACTTGTCGGCAGAAAGGGTGACCTCAACCTTGATGGCACCGGCGTAGCCGGTTCCTTCTCCGGTACCAGTGACAGACTGAGGCGCCTCGGGGGTAGGCGTCGGCTTACCGCCACAGGCAGCCAATCCCAACACCAGACTAAGGGTGAGCAGTGTGCAGGCAAGTTTCTTTCTGTTCATTGTTCTTCTTTTCCTCCAAAAATTTTGTTATTTCTGAGACAAGCTCAGGCGTTTAGTATACTCTATACCGGAGGTGAAGTCAAGGAAAGTCCTTTCAACCTGCTGAAACCCGGGATCGCTTCCTTATGTTTCTCTCTCTTTTTTACAAATATTCCAACTGCCGAAACAGGAATATCCAGAAGGTAATGGTGAAGGCCGACAGAAGGGTGGTCACCACGATGGCGCTGGAAGTAAGCACCTCGTCCGCCCCCATGCTTTTCGCCATCACATAGCTGGTGGCCGTGGTGGGCGCCCCCAGCATAATGAGGAGGGATGCCAGCGTCTGGTCCCGGAAGCCCATGGCCGCCGCGATGGGCAAAAAAATACCGGGCAGAGCCATCAGCTTGATAAAAGCGATAGTCAGAGTGGGCTTCAGCTTGGCCACGGCCTTCCGCCCCTCGAACCCGGCCCCGATACACAGCAGGGCCTGGGGGGAGGCGATGGACCCCACCGAGGTCAGGGCCTTGTTCAGGATGAAGGGTATGGGGAGGCGCAGGGCCGAGACCGCCGCCCCCGCCAAAATCCCCACCAGCAGGGGGTTGGTCAGCAGCTTTTTCACCAGCCGCCCTCCGTCCCCCTTTTGAAACCCGTGGCCGGGTCCCTCGATGGTCAGCAGCAGAATGGCGTAGAGGTTGAAGAAGGGCACGCACCCCAGAATGACCTGGGAGATGGGCCCGGTGTTCCCGTAGATATTGGCGATGAACACCGCCCCCAGGATGGCCAGGCTGCTGCGGTAGCTGCCCTGAACAAAGGCCCCCACTATGCTCTTGTCTTTCAAAAGCCGCCGGGCCAGGAACCACAGGCCGAAGACCATGACAGTGGTGACCGCCGCGCAGAACAGGATCAGCTTGGGCTGGAACTCCTGCCGCAGGTCGGAGCCCGCCATATCACAGAACAGGTAGATGGGCAGGGTCACCTTGAAATTCAGGTTGTTGGTCACCGTGACAAAATTCTCATTGAGAATCCCGGTCTGCCGCAGGGCGTAGCCCAGCAGAATCACCAGGAACACCGGCACGGTAGCGTTCAGGCTGTAGATCAGATTGTCCATGGGCCCATCTCCCTCTCCTTAGTCTTCCCGCTTTACCGGGATATGGACCCGCTCGATGCCGTCGGCCGCCGCCTTTACCAGGCCCTCCACATCCAGCCCTTCTTCGGCCCGGAGGCACTCCTCCACCGTGGGCTTGAGCCGGGGGTGCTTGGGGGTAAAGACCGTACAGCAGTCCTCATAGGGCAGGATGGAGGTCTCAAAAGTGCCAATATACCGGGCGATGCGGACGATCTCGTCCTTGTCCATGCCCACCACCGGGCGGAAGATGGGCAGGTCGGTGACCGCCCCGGTGCACTCCATGGCCGTCATGGTCTGGCTGGCCACCTGGCCCAAGGACTCCCCGGTGACCAAGGCCCCGGCGCCGCAACGTTTGGCTACCTCGGCCGAGATCCGCATCATGAACCGCCGCATCAAGATGGTAAAGAGCTCCTCGGGACAAGACCGCCGCAGTTCCTCCTGAATGGCGGTGAAGGGTACCACATGGACGGTGAGCCGTCCGGTCCAGGGGGTCAACAGCCGGGCCAGCTCCAGCACCTTCTCCTTGGCCTCCTGGGAGGTATAGGGATAGGAGAAAAAGTGGACCATCTCCAGCTCCAGCCCCCGCTTGGCCATCATCCAGGAGGCCACCGGGGAGTCGATGCCGCCCGAGAGCAGGCTCACCGCCCGCCCAGCCATGCCCACCGGCAGCCCGCCGGCCCCCGGCACCGGGGTGCCGTGGATGTAGGCCGCCGTATCCCGGACCTCCACATAGACCGTCAGGTCCGGGTGGTGCATCTCGGCCGTCAGATGGGGGTAGCGCTCGTCCAGCTCGCCTCCCAGATACTGGGCCAGCTGGATGGAGTTGAGGGGGAAGGTCTTGTCGGACCGCTTGCACTCCACCTTGAAGGTCCCGGCCGCCGCCAGTTCCTCCCGCAGAAAATTCTGGATCCCAGAGAGCATGGCATCCTTGTCCTTCTCGCAGGGGAAGCACCGGCACACATGGTTGGCCCCGAAGGTCTTGCGCATGGCCTCGAAGGCCCGGTCCATGTCGCATTCCTCGTTTTTCGGCTCCACATAGGTAATGGACTGCTTGGAATAGACCTTGAAGTCTCCGTAGAGCTTCAGCCGCCTTCTGGCGTTGGACATGAGCTGCTCCTCAAAATTGTGGCGGTTCAGGCCCTTGAGCACCAGCTCGCCCAGCTTGAGCAGGATGATCTCCTTCATATTCCGGTTCCTTTCCGGCCCAAAGGCCGCGTCATTGCCCCCTATTATACTGATTTCGTCCCGGAAATGCAAGAGGGGAAGGCCCCCCTGATATGGTTGACCCGCCCCGTTGTTTTGTGGTATACTGTCATAAATATGGGCTTCTATTGCAGGGCGGCCAGGGTGAGCCGGACCCCCAGGCGGAAGCCCCGGGAAGAGCACTCCCTTTGCAGCCAGTCCGAAGCCCCGCACTGGGCCTCGGTGAGCCCGTCCAAAAAGTCCAGGGAAAACTTCTCCAAAATTGCGGCGGTGTAAGGATCTGTTCTGTCCAGAAGGGCAAAGTATTCCGGGGGCCGGGAGTCCGGGCGGGTGACGTCTTCCAGATAGGCTAAAATGTCGTCCATTGTGATTGCTCCTTTACGCATTAAATCTACGTACTATTATACGCAGATAAAATACGTATGTCAATAGGGGATGGTGATTTTTATGCAAGAATTTCATATCCGCTTGAGATCCATCCGCATGGAGAAGAAAAAGACGCAAAAGCAGACGGCGGAAGTGCTGGGCATGAATTTGCGGTCATATCAGCTATACGAGCAGGGAACCGTGGAGCCCAACATCAAAAAGCTCCTGACCCTGGCCGATTTCTTCGATGTGAGTTTGGACTATCTCATGGGGAGAACCGATTCATAATTTTTTCTTTTTTCTCCCAGGGGGCCATCTTTTCGTGAAAAGAATTGGCCCCCTGGACCCCCAAGAAAAGCCCTTGCCAACCTTATTTCCGGCGGCTCCCTCACAGCGACCCGTGGTCTTTCTTGCGCTGCTACCGCTGACATCATCGTGACCTTCGGCTCCTGTTGTTGGAATCGGCGCCGCCTTGCGTGTTTATCCTTGCGGCGTTGGCGGCGGGGCCGCCCCGCCATCCCCCGAGCCGAGCGCCGCTGCAAATAATCCCCCGCAAAGGAGGTGTCCCCATGCCGTATTACATTCTCTCCATATTCCTCATTGTCATTGACCAACTGGTCAAATGGTGGGTCCGCACCGCCATCCCCCTGGGGACGGCCATCCCCTTCATCCCCTGGCTGATGGACCTGACCTACACCCAGAACACCGGGGCCGCCTTCTCCAGCTTCTCGGGCCTGACCTGGCTGTTGGCCCTGGTCTCCCTGGGGGCCTCGGCGGTCCTTGCCGTTCTGCTGTGGAAAAACTACTTTCCCGGCATTCTGGGAAAACTCTCCCTCAGCCTCATCCTGGCCGGGGCGGTGGGCAACCTCATCGACCGGGTATTCCTGGGCTTCGTCACCGATATGTTCATGACCACCTTCATCAACTTCGCCGTCTTTAACGTAGCCGACATCTGCGTGGTGTGCGGCGGGATCTTGATGGCGGTCTACGCTCTCTTTTTCTGGGACAAGGACAAGGAGAAGACTCCATGACCGCCGTCACGGTCACCGCCGGCGGGAAGGAGCGGCTGGACCTGCTTCTCTCCCGGGAGCTGGACCTGACCCGCTCGGCGGTTCAGAAGCTGCTGGAGGAGGGAGCGGTGACCTTGGAGGGTCTGCCCCCGAAAAAGAACCGCAAAACCGCCCCCGGGGAGGTCTACGTGGTGGCCCTTCCCGACCCCGAGCCCATGGAGGCCACTCCCCAGGACATTCCCTTGGACGTGGTCTATGAGGACGACCACGTCATCGTCATCAACAAGCCGGTGGGCATGGTGGTCCACCCCGCCCCCGGCCACCCCGACGGCACGCTGGTCAACGCTCTGTTATATCACTGCGGAAATAGCCTCTCCGGAATCAACGGCGTCCTGCGCCCCGGCATCGTCCACCGCATCGACCGGGACACCTCGGGCCTCATCATCGCCGCCAAGAACGACGCCGCCCACCTGTCCCTGGCCGCCCAACTGGAGGACCACTCCCTCTACCGGGAGTACCACGCCATCGCCGTGGGGGGCTTCAAGGAGGACCGGGGCACCGTGGACGCCCCTATCATCAGGCACCCGGTGGACCGGAAGAAAATGGCTATCGACCGGGCAAAAGGCAAGCCCGCCGTCACCCACTGGGAGGTGCTGGAGCGGTACGCTGGTTATACCTACCTGAAATGCCTGCTGGAGACCGGCCGGACCCACCAGATCCGGATCCACCTGGCCTCCATTGGCCACCCCCTGCTGGGGGATACGGTCTACGGCGCCAAAAAGCCGGTCCCCGGCCTCGCCGGCCAGTGCCTCCACGCCAAAAAGCTCACCTTCATCCACCCCGCCACCGGGGAAAAAATAACCGTGGAGTGTCCCCTCCCCGACTGGTTTGAGGCAGTCCTGAAAAAATTGCGGCAGTAAAAAGCGGAGCGCTTCAGCACTCCGCTTTTTTTGCCTTCTTCTTGCAGTACCGGTCCTCCTCGCTGAACACGCAGCCGCAGTATTTCTGCATGTAAAGCCCCAGCTCCCGGGCCTCGGTCTGGCCCTCCCGGTAGTGGGGGGAGAAGTCGTAGGGAGCGAACTTCACCCCGAACTGCTTGGCCACCTTCTCCCCGGTCTCGAAGATCAGGGGGGTGTTCTGGTAGGGGGAGACCGTCAGGGTGGTGCAGAAGGAGTCGAATCCGTGCTCGGCGGCGTATTGGGCCGCTTTCGCCAGCCGGACAGCATAGCAGTAACCGCAGCGGTTCTCGATGTCGTGGGCCACCGCCCGGACAAATGGCCGCAGGCCGTATTCGTCCTCCTCGATGAGCTTCAGGCCGATGGACTGGGCATATTCCCGCAGGCAGTTGCGCCGGGCACGGTACTCGGTGAAGGGGTGGATGTTTGGGTTATACCAGAAGCCGGTGGGCTCGATGCCCTCGTTTCTGAGCTGTTTGATACAGGCCACCGAGCAGGGGGCGCAGCAGATATGGAGCAAAAGAGACATGGATGGGACTCCCTTCCCGCAAAACGCAAAGTTAAAGTTATTATATTATAAAATTCCAAAAAGGGCAAGGCCTTGCCTGGATGGACCGGTTGTGCTAAAATAGAAAAAATATCTGACACGGGAGGCTCATTCATGGGGGGCAAAGAGGAATTTATCGAGATCTACAGATCCCAGATCCACCGGGAGGGTGCCGACACCCTGCTGGATTATCTGGAGAACAAGTCGGACTTCTTCACCTGCCCGGCCTCGGCCAAGTTCCACGGGGCTTACGCCGGCGGACTGTGTGACCACAGTCTCAACGTCTACCACTGTCTGCTGGATTACTTGGACCGGGAACGGGTCCAGGAGCTTTACGGCGTGGAGGCCTCCGGCGAGAGCATCGCCATCGTCTCCCTCCTCCATGACTTGTGCAAGATCGGCTGCTACAAGTCGGGCACCCGGAACGTGAAAAACGAGGCTACGGGACAGTGGGAAAAGGTTCCCACCTTTTTTTATGAGGACCCCATGCCCTACGGCCACGGAGAAAAGAGCGTTTACATCATCTCAGGCTTCATGAAACTCACCCGGGCCGAGGCCATGGCCATCCGCTGGCATATGGGCTTCTCAGGGGGCGAGGATGCCCGTCTGGTGGGGCAGGCTTTGGAGCAGTATCCTCTGGCCTTCGCCCTCAGTGTGGCTGATATGGAGGCCACCTATTTCTTGGAAGGAGAGGAACAAAATTGAGCGAACACAAGGAAACACAGCAAAATCCTCTGGGTACCGCCCCCGTCGGGAAACTGATGCTCAAGCTGGCCGCCCCCGCCGTGGCGGCCCAGCTGGTCAACGCCCTTTACAACATCGTGGACCGGATGTATATCGGCCACATGGCGGACGGAGGCGACCTTGCCCTCACCGGCCTTGGGGTCTGCTTCCCCATCATCATCTTCATCTCGGCCCTCTCGGCTCTGGCCGGCGTGGGGGGCGGCTCCCGGGCAGCCATCCGTATGGGGGCCGGTGATATGGATGGAGCTGAGGACATTCTGGGGGGCTGTACCGCCCTGCTGGTGGTCATGGCCCTTCTGGCCACCGTGGGCTTCCAGCTCTTCCGGGATCCCCTGCTTCTCCTCTTCGGGGCCAGCGAGAATACTCTGCCCTACGCCTCGGGCTATCTGCGCATTTATCTCTGGGGCTCCATATCCGTGCTTTTCTCCATCGGTCTCAATAACTTCATTACCACCCAAGGCTTCTCCTTTTTCTCCATGATGACCGTGATCATCGGCGCGGTGTGCAACATCGTTCTGGACCCCATCCTGATCTTTGGTCTTCACATGGGAGTCCAAGGTGCCGCTCTGGCCACCATCCTGTCCCAGACCGTGTCCGCCGTCTGGGTCGTCTTCTTCCTGATCGGAAAGAAGACCCTGCTCCGGCTCCGCTGGAGCAAGCTGCGGCTGAAGAAGGAGGTCCTTCTTCCGGTCATCGCCATCGGCGTCTCCCCCTTTATCATGCAGTCCACCGAAAGTCTGGTGTCCATCGCCTTCAACACCTCGCTGAAGGCTTACGGCGGCGATGTCTATGTGGGGGCCATGACCATCGCCACCTCGGTGATGCAGGTAGCCTCCATGCCCCTCCACGGCATTTCCCAAGGAGCCCAGCCCATTGTGGGCTTCAACTACGGCGCCGGGAACTTTGACCGGGTGAAAAAGGCCTTCCGCCTGCTGTTGACCAGCTGTGTGATCTGCACCTGCGTCATCTGGGCCATGTCCGAATTCTGCCCCGACCTCTTTATCGCCCTTTTCAACGACAAGCCCGAGCTGGTGGACGTGGCCCGGCGGACCATCCGGGTCTACATGGCCGGCATGTTTGCCTTTGGTGTCCAATCCTCCTGCCAACAGACCTTTGTGGCTCTGGGGCAGGCCAAGATATCCCTCTTCCTCGCCCTGCTGCGGAAGATCATCCTGCTCATCCCCCTCATTTTCATCCTGCCCCAGTTCTTGGCCGACAAAGTTTTCGCCGTCTGGCTGGCCGAGCCCATCGCCGACATTCTGGCCGCCGCCACCACCGGCACCATGTTTGCCATCCGCTTCCCCAAGATCCTCAAACAGCGGGAAAACGAGATTCACAAAGGCTGAAAAACAGCACCCCGCCCAGAGGGCGGGGTGCTGTTTTCCTGTGCGCGTTAAAAAGGGCGGCCCGAAGATGGGCCGCCCTTTTTGCCTGTTATTCCACGCTGTTGATGACCCCGCAGAACACCACTTGGCCGCTCCCCTTGTCCCGGATGAGGAAGGAAAAGGGCCGGTCCAGAAAGACCTCCCGGACTTGCCGCTCCACCGGCATGGCGGCGGCGGTGGCCTCCGCGATCACTGCCGTGACGGCGGCCGCTTCGGTGCCCTCCTCGTACATTTTCATATATGTCTTGTGGATCACATCGCTGACGTGGGCCTCCCAGTCGCCGGCCTGGGCCTCGTCGGTGAGCATGGCATCCAGGGCGTGGTCCTCAAAGAGGCTTCCCAGCCCAAGGCCGGTCAGGGTCTCCACCAGCGAGGTGGAATACTCCAGCTCAAACTTGGGGATCTTGATGTTCACGTCATAAGCCCCCGTCCGCGAGGCTAAAAAACCATCCATGTCCAGCTCCCTAAGGTTTACCGCCCCCACGGCCTTGGGCAGGAGGGCGATGAACTCGTAGCCGTCCTCGTAGTCCTTGGCGAAGCCGATGCCCCAGTCGGTCTCGAAGTAGGTCCCCAGCCACGCTGTCATAAACCCAGCCTTCTGCTCTCCGTCCGGGGCATGGAAGACCTCCTCGCTCACCTGCCACTCCTCAAAGGGCTCGACCCACTTGCCGTTGAAGTAGAGGGCGTTGATGAGAAGGGCCAGGGTGTCCTCGGTGAGGCCGTCCGGGGTGATGATGGAGTCGATCTTGCCGTGGGTCTTTTCCTTCACCCAGCTGTTGATGGTGTCGGCATCAGCCTGGCTTCCCGGAGTAAAGCGCCCCTCCCCGGCGGCGTAGACCTCCCGGAGGGAGTTTTTGAACTCCTCCCGGACCAGAGGCTCCATACTCCCGTTGAACCACATGGAGTTGGCCATGGACAGGGTGTTGTCCTCCCTGGCCATGTAGGGGCCCAGCAGGCCGTTGAGCTGCTCAGGGGTCAGGCCCAAGAGGGTCTCCATGGCCCCCGCCGCCTCCCCAGCGGCTCCGTTGGCCGCCATGGCAAGGGCCATTTCGATGGACAGGGGGGAGAGGATCACATTCCCCGCCGGGTCCTTTCCGTTCTCCAGCTCCAGAAGCCGGAGCACCAGGCCGTTGGGAGTGACCTTCTCCAGAACCACGGGCTGCCGGGATGGGTCTGGCGCGTCGTCGGCGTCTATTTTCGGCGTTTCGATGGGGATAGAGGGCATATAACCGGCCATACAGCCCATCAGCAGGGACAGGACCATGGTAGCGGCAATAAGCTTCTTCATAACGGCACCTCGCTTTTGCTTGGATACTCGTTAGACGAGATTCTAAGGGAAAAGTTCCCAGAGGGCAAAAATTTACCTGGAAAAACCTACGGCTTTTCCAGGTAAAAGCTCACCAGATCCACTGCGCCCCGGTCCGGGATGTAAAAGCCCTTACGGACCGTCCCCTCCCGGGTAAAGCCCAGCTTTTCCAGCATGGCAATGGAGGGGCTGTTGCAGACAGCGGCTCCCGCTATGACCAGTTCGGTATCGGTCTCCTGAAACAGATGGTCAATAGCGGCCTTCACCGCCTCGCCGGCATAGCCCCGGCGGCGGAAATTCGGTGCGATCACATAGCCTATCTCCATAGCCTTCACCGCCCGGCGGTCGTCGGGAAACAGGTGGAGGGTACCGATGACCCTGCCTTCTCCTTTCAATTCCAGCATATACCGCCCCTCACCCGAGGCAAAAATATCCATCAGCTTCCAAAACTGTTCATCCTTTGCGGGATAGGGCTCATAGCCCCCGTCCAGATAACAGGTCTCCCGGTCCGAAAGAAAGGCAAGACAGTCGTCGGCGTCTGACCGACGGAAGGGCCGCAGGAGAAGCCGGCCGGTCTCAATGGTCGTTGTCATGGGTTCTCTCCTTCTCCAGCCACACCATCAGCGCTGCCACGTCGGCGGGGGAGACGCCCGAGATGCGGCTGGCCTGACCTAAGTTCAGGGGGCGGATCCGGCTGAGCTTCTCCCGGGCCTCCAGCCGGAGGCCCTCCATGCTTTTGTAATCCAGCCCGGCGGGGAGGGCCCAGTCCTCCAGCCGCTTCATCTCGGCCACCTGTTTCTCCTGCCGGCGGAGGTAGCCGGCGTACTTGATCTCGATCTCGGCCGCCTCGGTGACAGCGGGGGGCAGGTTGGGCCGCTGGGGGTCCAGAGGGGCAAGGCTCCCATAGCTGTTTTCCGGCCGCTTGAGCAGATCGGCAAGGTGCCCGCCGGGGCAGGGGGCCTTTTCCAGCCGTTTGATCTCGGCGTCCACGGCGGCGTATTTATCCACCACCCGTTGATAATCCTCATCGCTCACCAGGCCCACGGTATGGCCGATATGGGCAAGCCGCCGGTCAGCGTTGTCCTGCCGCTGGAGAAGGCGGTACTCGGTGCGGGAGGTCATCATCCGGTAGGGTTCGTTTGTGCCTTTGGTCACCAGATCATCGATGAGCACCCCGATGTAGCCCTGATCCCGGGTAAGGGCCAACGGAGGCTGTCCCTTGAGCTTCCGGGCGGCGTTGATGCCGGCGATCAGCCCTTGGGCGGCGGCCTCCTCGTAGCCCGAGGAACCGTTGAACTGCCCTGCTCCGTAAAGGCCGGGGATCCTTTTGTGCTCCAAGGTGGGCAGCAGCTCGGTGGGGTCCACGCAGTCGTACTCGATGGCGTAGGCCGCCCGGGTCATCTCGGCATTTTCCAAGCCGGGGACGGTGCGGAGCATCCTCACCTGAACTTCCTCAGGGAGGGAGGAGGAGAAGCCTTGGATGTAAAGCTCCTCGGTATTAAGGCCCATGGGCTCCACAAAAAGCTGGTGCCGGGGCTTGTCCGGGAAGCGGACGATCTTGGTCTCAATGGAGGGGCAGTACCGGGGGCCTACCCCCTCGATGGTCCCATCATAGAGGGGGGAACGGCTTAGATTCTCCCGGATGATCCGGTGGGTCTCCCCGGTGGTGTAGGTCAGCCAGCACACCACCCTGTTTTCGGGGGGAACCTGGGTGGAGAAGGAGAAGGGCACCGGGGTCTCATCTCCCGGCTGGAGCTCCATTTTGGAAAAGTCCACGCTGCGGGCGTTCACCCGGGGAGGTGTGCCTGTCTTGAACCGGCGGAGGGTGAGGCCCAGCTTCCGAAGGCTCTCGGACAGTGCCCCCGCGGCGGCCAGACCGTCAGGGCCGCTCTCCCGGGTGACCTCCCCCACAATGGTGCGCCCGGCCAAATAGGTGCCCGAGCAGACAATGGCAGCCCTGACCCCATACACCGCGCCGTGGGCGGTGCGGACAGCCGAGACCGCCCCGCTTTCGTCGGTGAGAATGTCGGTGATCTCGGCCTGCTTGACCCACAGGTTTTCCTGCCTTTCAAGAGTATGCTTCATAAGCTCCTGATACCGGCGGCGGTCGGCCTGAGCCCGAAGGGACCAGACGGCGGGGCCTTTGCCCCGGTTCAGCACCCGGTACTGGATGCAGGCACGATCGGCAGCCTTGGCCATCTCGCCCCCCAGAGCGTCTATCTCCCGGACCAGGTGGCCCTTGCCTGTGCCTCCGATGGCGGGGTTGCATGGCATATTGCCAACCGCGTCCAGATTCACTGTGAAGCAGAGGGTCCGCATACCCAGCCGGGCGGCGGCCAGGGCGGCTTCTATCCCAGCGTGCCCCGCCCCGATGACAGCAATATCAAATTGTCCGGCGTGATAGTCCATGTTCTCTCTCCCGGAGGTCAGTTTCCGTATACGATGTCCACAGGGGTGTTAACGGCGGAGACATCCAGTTGGGTGTGCTCGCCACCGAACTCCCCGTCCAGGGTGATGGTCAGGGGCTCCTCCCCCGTGAAGCGGAGGTGGGTGGAGTGGAGACCCACCACGCCGCTCTCTTCGCTGTACTCCTGGCGGGCCAGGGCACGGACAGCGGTGTTGAGCTGGGCGATGGACTGGGGGGCACGGACCAGTATGCACTCCAGAAGGCCGTCGGAGAGGGAGACCTCGTCGGCGGGAAGCCCGATGAGCCCTCCTACCGACACCGTGTTGGAGATCATGCCGTAAATGTAGTCTCCCTCCTCCACGCCGCCGTCGTGCTCCACCTTCAGGTGCCAGCTTTTCAGGCTACTCAGCTCGCTGATCCCCTTCATCACATAGGCCAAGTGGCCGAAGATATTTTTCAGCTCCTGAGGGGTAGAGTAGGCCGTGTCGGAAAAGGCGCCGAAGGCGGCCACGTACACAAAGTACCGGTCGTTCACCTTCCCCAGGTCCACCCCGCGGGGGGTGCCCGTCACAGCCGTGGCGGCCTGCTCCTCCATGGACTTGGGCAGGGCCAGGTTCCGGGCAAAGTCGTTGGTGGTGCCGGCGGGAATATAGCCCAGGGGCGGCCGGGACTCACGGGGCAGGTCCAGCAGGCCCAGAATGACCTCGTGGAGGGTGCCGTCCCCTCCCGAGCAGACCACCCGGTCATAGTCGGCCGCCGTCCGAGCGCCTACGGTGGCGTCTCCCCGGCCTTGGGTAGGCCAGACGGTGACGAGCCAGCCCGCCTTGGCAAAGGCGTTGAGAATGCCACCCAGCTTGCCCCGGACCCGGCCTTTGCCGGCGTGAGGGTTATAGATGAACAGCAATTTTTTCATAGAAGAAGGTCCTCCCGAAACAGTGTCTTCTGCTATTATAGCGTTTTTTTAGAAAAATGGAAGCCCCGGCATGGCCCCGGAGCCGGGTCGGCGTCTAAAAAAAGTCTTAAATTTGCAACCGGCCGGGGAATTTGATACTCTATATAAATGGAAACCGGTTCCAAAACAAAAAAGGAGGTGAGGCCCGTGACCGACGAAATGCTGGTGGAGCTGCTGTTCACCCGCTCGGAGGACGCCATCCCCTCCCTGCTGGCCCAGTACGGGGCCTACTGCCGAACCATCGCGGGACACATTCTCCCCGACGGGCGGGATGTGGAGGAGTGCCTCAACGACTGCTGGCTTTCGGTGTGGAAGGCCATTCCACCCGCCCGGCCGGAACATTTCAAAGGCTGGCTGGGGGCGGTGGTCCGCCACCGGGCCATTGCCATCGGGAAGGAAAACGGCCGGGCGGCCCCGGCTGTTGACGAGGCCGCTTTGGAGCTTCTACGGGACCTGTCCCCCGGTGGGAACCTCCAAGACCGGGCTGAGGCCAAGGAGCTGGGGGAGGCCGTCTCGGCTTTCCTATGGACCCAGAAGCCGGAGGTCCGCCGGGTCTTTCTCCGGCGGTACTGGGGCTGTGAGGGCTTGGAGGCGATCGCCCGGGAAATGGGCTGGAGCCTGAGCAAGACCAAAAGCACGCTGTTCCGGACCCGGAACAATCTGAAGGATTTTTTGCAGAAGGAGGGCTATTTATGAAGGAAAACAGAGACTGGATCACTGAGACCCTTGACCATCTGGACCCCGCCCTGATCGAGGACATGGACGGACAGACCAAGGCCAAAAGGCGCCCGGCGCCCGTGCGGGTGCTGATGGCGGCGGCGTGCATCTGCGCCCTGCTGGTGACAGCCGCCATGGCTGCTGAGGCAATGGGATTTGATTTTGTGATGCTCTTTCATAAGGGCGAGGAGAAAACGTTCACGTATGTGATCCACGGGTCAGATGAGCTGCTGGAAGGGAGCAGCATTTTCGAGATCGACGGCTCCGGAATCATGGAAAGAATTCCTTTAAATGAGCTTTCCCCCGCCCTTCAGGAGTTAGGGGAGAAGCGCAAGGATGAGGATTGGTACGGCGAGGAGCGATTCTTTGCTTCTTGGGCGGAAGCGGAGGAATTTCTGGGCCGCAAGCTCGCCTACAATGCCGCGCTGGAAGAATTTCTGTCCAACGAGATCGCCGAAGATGCCGCTGCCATAAATACCATGCCGGGGTGGACGCCGCGCATGCCGTATACACGCTGGAATGGTGACAAACTGGTTCAGTCGGGAAGGTGTCTCTTGGATGCCTCTTTCAAATACGGAGAGCTCAACTCGGTCACTATCTCTGCGGTGTATACGATGCCTCTCTCAGATGGCAAAAAGAAGACTCTTTGCGTGGATGCCGATTTTTACGTTGGGGAGGGGCCGCTTCAATCCCCTATCTGGGCATTCAGCAGCAATAACGGCCTTTGGTCAGTGGATGGGCAGGAGAACTATCTGACCGCCAACAAGCTGGAGTCCGCGATCATAGACGTGAAGGTGGTCCGGGATGGCAATGTCACGCAGGATGGATGCTATCAGGCCTTCTTCTTCCTGCGGGGAAGCCGTTTTCACTTGAAGGCCCACTATTCCGGCCCCGAGGAGCAGGAAGCCACTCTGGCTGGACTGAAAGAAGTTTTGGACAATTTCCAGTAATCAGTTTTGCATCACACCCCGGCGGGAAAATTTCCCGCCGGGGCGCTTATTTTGCGGGATCGGGATGTGGTATAATATTTCCAAAATTTTTTCTACAGCATGAAGTATTTTTCTCCCTCAGAGGGTATTAGGGGTGAAACGCGTTTCAAGGAGAGGGTCCTATGCTGACCGAGCAGGAATTTCATCAGATTGCGGAAAGCCAGCTGAATATGGTCTACCGACTGGCCCTGAGCTGGCTGCGCTCCCCCGCCGACGCGGAGGACGCGGCCCAGAATGCCATGCTCCGGCTGTGGCGGACCGACACCCAGTTCCAGGGGGAGGAGCACCTGAAGCGCTGGCTGGTGCGGGTGACGGTGAACGAGTGCAAGCGCATCGCCCTCCACCCCTGGCGGAAGCGGAACGTCCCTCTGGAGGAGGCGGTCGGGGCCCCCGTCTTTGAGGACCCGGACCAGGGGGCGCTCTACCAGGCGGTGACGGCCCTGCCGGAACAGTATCGGGTACCCCTCTACCTCTACTATTACGAGGGCTACTCGGTCTCCGAGGTGGGGGAGCTGCTGGGGCTGAAGGCGGCCACGGTGGAGACCCGGCTGGTGAGGGCGAGAGCTAAATTAAAAACCATGCTGACGGAGGAATGAACCATGGAAAACAAGTATCGGGATATGATGGACCGGGTGGAGGCCTCCCAGCAGTTGAGAATGGAGGTCATGAAGATGAGTGAACAGGAACGGACCAAAAAGACCCGCCCGATGTCCATGCGGGTGCTGCTGGCGGCGGCCTGTATCTGTGCCCTGTTGGCGGTGGGCGTTGCGGCCGCTGAGGTAATGGAGTTCGATTTTGTGAAGATCTTTTCCCATGAAGAAGATGGTATGCAGATCGACGGCTATGAGGTGGACGCCTCCGGGGTGAGAGACATCCCCATTTCGGCGTTCTCCCAAGCGGTTCAGGACTTGGAGGAGCAATATAAGGATGCGGGCCTTCATACGGAGCATCTTACCTTCGACTCCTGGGAGGAGGCCGAGGAATATCTGGGGTATGAGATCGTGGATAACTCCGTGTTGGCCCCGGGAGAGTATATCCCCACTTGGCGGCGGTATGAAGAGGATGGAGTGACCGTGGAAGGGAACTGCGTCGTGGATATTTTTATTGGGAAATATGGGATCTCCAGGATCATGGTTACTTCCGCTATAAGAGGACGGTCGATAGGAATGCATCACGGCTTTACAGTAACCGCTACCATCTCTGTGGGCGACCAGCCGGATCAGACTGACACCCCCGGCATCTGGTATGGGGTCAACACTGACTTCGATACCATGGAGGGACAGGAGAGTTATCTGGCCGCCAACGGGCTGGAGACCGTGATCGTCGGTACGAAAACTGTCCCGGGTAGTTTGCCTCCCGGCTTTGATGGAAACGGCAAATACTACGCCAATTTCTTCCTTCGGGGCATTCGGTTTAAGGTAGAGACCGGCTATCGTGCCGAGGATCAGGTGACCGCCCTTCCCGAACTGAAGCAGGTACTGGACGCCTTTGAATAAAATAGCCAGTCAAAGGGAAAGTCCCGATTATGGGACTTTCCCTTTGCTATACTGGGACCATCAAAGGAAAAGGAGTTGGCCCCAGATGACAGAAAAGTTTGAAGTAAGGTATGTAGGGGGTCACGTGGAGGTCTACGACGCCGGGGGAAACTTCTGCTTCTCGGCCGACACCAAGAGCGAGGCCGAGAGCGAGCTGTTGGACATGGCAGCATGACCCAAAAAAGTGTGAAAGGGGGACCTGTATACCGGGCAGAGGCCCGGGCGCGGGTCCCCCTTCGCTTTTTTGTGATATTTTTTCTTTTCGGCACAGCATCTTGTATTTTTGCGCTTTTTGTGGTACAATTATCCTGAAATGTTACGGCCCAAAAACCGATTTTACCGATATGCGAGGGAATTTCCATGGCAACCAGAAAACAGGTATACGACAACACCTCCATCTCCTCCCTGAAGGGGGCCGACCGGGTCCGGAAGCGCCCCGGCGTCATTTTCGGCTCGGACGGACTGGACGGCTGCCAGCACGCCGTTTTCGAGATCCTGTCCAATGCCATCGACGAGGCCAAGGAGGGCCACGGCAGCCTCATCACCGTGACCCGGTACCTGGACAGGTCCATCGAAGTGGAGGACCAGGGCCGGGGCTGCCCTGTGGACTGGAACGAGAAGGAGGGCCGGTGGAACTGGGAGCTGGTCTTCTGCGAGCTCTACGCCGGCGGCAAGTACTCGGCGGGGGAGGAGAACTACGAGTACTCCCTGGGCCTCAACGGTCTGGGCTCCTGCGCCACCCAGTACGCCAGCGAGTTCTTCGACGCCTGCATCCACCGGGACGGGTTTGAATACACCCTCCACTTTGAGAAGGGCCAGATCACCGAGCCCGAGGAGACCTTCCTCCACAAGACCCCGTGGACGGGCAAAAAGACCGGCTCCAAATTCCACTGGAAGCCCGACCTGGAGGTCTTTACCGACATCAATATCCCGGCGGAGTACTACACCGACGTGATGAAGCGGCAGGCGGTGGTCAACGCCGGGGTCACCTTCCGGTTCCGGAACGAGACCGCCCCCGGCAAGTTCGAGACCGCCGATTTCCTCTACGAAAACGGCATTCTGGACTATGTGAAGGAACTCTCGGGGGAGAATTCCCTGACCGCCCCCGTCTTCTGGCAGACCGAGCGGAAGGGCCGGGACCGGGAAGACAAGCCGGAGTACAAGGTGAAGCTGTCGGTTTCCCTGTGCTTCTCCAACACGGTGCAGGTCATGGAGCACTACCACAACTCCTCCTGGCTGGAGCACGGCGGCTCCCCCGAGAAGGCCACACGGTCAGCCCTGGTGGCCGCCATCGACGCCTACCTGCGGGCCCAGAGCAAGTACCAGAAGTCCGAGAGCAAGATCACCTGGCAGGACGTGGAGGACTGCCTGGTGATGGTGTCCAACAACTTCTCCACCCAGACCTCCTACGAGAACCAGACTAAGAAGGCCATCAACAACAAGTTCGTCCAGGATGCCATGGCCGAGTTCCTGAAGGCCCAGATGGAGGTCTACTTCATCGAAAACCCCTTCGACGCCCAGAAGATCGGCGAGCAGGTGCTCATCAACAAGCGGTCCCGGGAGTCGGCCGAGAAGGCCCGGCTCAACATCAAAAAGAACCTGACCAAGGCCATGGACATCTCCAACCGGGTCCAGAAATTCGTGGACTGCCGGAGCAAGGATCCGGAAAAGCGGGAGCTCTATATCGTGGAGGGCGATTCGGCCATGGGCGCCGTCAAGCTCTCCCGGGACGGAGATTTCCAGGGCATCATGCCGGTCCGGGGCAAGATCCTCAACTGCCTGAAGGCCGACTATCCCCGCATTTTCAAGAGCGAGATCATCACCGACCTGCTGAAAGTCCTGGGCTGCGGGGTGGAGGTCAATGACAAACGGGCCAAAGACCTGCCCGCCTTTGACCTGATGAACCTCAGGTGGAACAAGGTGGTCATCTGCACCGACGCCGACGTGGACGGCTATCAGATCCGCACCCTGATCCTGACCATGCTCTACCGGCTGACCCCCACCCTCATCAACCGGGGGTATGTCTACATCGCGGAATCCCCCCTTTATGAGATCACCTATAAGGAAAAGACCTGGTTCGCTTACTCTAACAAGGAGAAGGACGACATTGTCAAGGAGATCGGGGAGGACAAGAAGATCAACATTCAGCGCTCCAAGGGCCTGGGTGAGAACGAGCCCGAGATGATGTGGCTCACCACCATGAACCCCGAGACCCGGCGGCTCATCAAGGTCATGCCCGAGGACGCCGAGGCCACCGCCGCCATGTTCGACCTGCTGGAGGGGGACAACCTCCAGGGCCGGAAGGACCACATTGCCGAGAACGGGTACAAATTTTTGGAATTGGCCGATATATCGTAAGGAGGGCGCCCCCATGAAGCTTGGTATCTTAGGCACCGGGACCATCGCAGGGGAGCTGCTGCCCGATCTGGCGGCCCTGGGAACCGAGGCAGCCTGGCTGCTGGCCACCCCCCGCTCCCGGGAGCGGGCCGAAGGTATGGCCGAAAGGTTCGGCCTTACCGGAGTGGTCTATGACTACGATGAGCTGCTGGCTCTGGACGTGGATACGGTCTATGTGGCCCTGCCCAACTCCCTCCACTATGAATATACCAAACGGGCCCTTCTCCGGGGCAAGCATGTGATCCTGGAAAAGCCCGCCGTCACCCGGCGGAGCGAGCTGGAGGAGCTGTGGGCCCTGGCCAAGGAGCGGGACCTGGTGCTGGTGGAGGCTGTCCCCATGCGCCACCGGGAGGGCTTCCGGGCCCTGCAAGCGGCGGTGGGCAAGGTGGGGAGGGTCCGGCTGGCCTCCCTCTACTACTGCCAGCGCTCCCGCCGGTACGACGCCTTCCTCCGGGGGGATATCCACCCGGTCTTTGACCCCGCCAAGGCGGGGGGCGCCCTGATGGACCTAAACCTTTACAATATTCACGCCCTGGTGGGGCTTTTCGGGGCTCCCCAGCGGGTAGAGTACCACGCCAACATCACCCGGGGCATCGACACCAGCGGGGTACTTACCTTAGATTACGGGGACTTCCAGGCCGCCGCTCTGGCCGCCAAGGACTGCCCCTCTCCGAAAGAGTCGGTGTTCATGGGGGAGGAGGGCTTCCTCCAGGCCGACCTGCGCTTCCTGAACGGTTACATCTTCACCGCCCGGACCGGGGAGCGTGAGGAAGTCCGGCTGGAAGCGTGCCGTGCCCATCGGCTGGTCGAGGAGTTTTTGGTATTCAAGGATATCATCGCCCGCCGGGACATGGCAGCCGCTGAGGAGCTGATGCAGGGTTCCCTGACGGTGGCCGGGATCCTGGAGGAGGCCCGGAAAAAAGCGGGGATCGTCTTTCCGGGGGATGAAGAATGAGCAGATTCAGAAAATGACATATTCATTGAACTTTTAACGGATAATCACCACACAAAAGTAATGGTGACCTGCGAAAACAAAAAAACGCTGAATCTGTAAGGGCGACTGTGATGGAGAGAACAACGAAATGTAAACCCGATAATTTGTGCATGGCAATATGCACAATTTGCCTGGCGGTAAGATTCATTGAGTATTTTCTAATTGAAGCAGATAAAACAGTTATTGGAGAAAACGTGCTCCACAAAGTTGTCGGAATTATAATATCGGCAATTTCTTCAACTAGTGCAGATGAATTGCAAATTATCAGGATTATGGTTGCGCAGCTTCTTTCTTTTACTTTTGTGTTAGCAACTTATTGTCGTAGGAACAAAAAGCAAACAGGGAAAATTTTATGAAGCAAGCACCTTAACAATGAGTTTTCAAAGAACACTTAAAAACGGATAAGGATTGATACCTATGGCCAAGAAGAAAAGCCCTGACGAAGTGAAGCACCGCCCGGCCGACCCCAATGTGATGGGGCTTCGGCGGGAGGTGGTGGAGCAGCCCATCACCCAGACCCTGGAGATCAACTTCATGCCTTACGCCATGAGCGTCATCATGTCCCGGGCCATTCCCGAGATCGACGGGTTCAAGCCCTCCCACCGGAAGCTCCTCTACACCATGTACCTGATGAAGCTGCTGGGAGGTCCCCGGACCAAGTCGGCCAACATCGTAGGCCAGACCATGCGCCTCAACCCCCACGGCGACGCCGCTATCTACGACACCATGGTGCGCCTCTCCCGGGGCTACGGAGCCCTGCTCCACCCCTTTGTGGACAGCAAGGGCAACTTCGGCAAGGTCTACTCCCGTGACATGGCCTGGGCCGCCTCCCGGTACACCGAGGCCCGGCTGGACGGCATCTGCAACGAGCTGTTCCGGGACATCGACCAGGACACGGTGGACTTTGTGGACAACTACGACGGCAGCATGAAGGAGCCCACCCTCCTGCCCACCACCTTCCCCAACGTGCTGGTGAGCGCCAACCAGGGCATCGCCGTGGGCATGGCCTCCAACCTCTGTGGTTTTAACCTCCAGGAGGTGTGTGAAGCCACCATCGCCTACATGAAGGACCCGGACTGCGATTTGATGTCCATTCTCAAGGCTCCCGATTTCCCCACCGGCGGTGAGCTGCTCTACGACGGCGCTGCCCTCAGCGAGGTCTACAAGACCGGTCGAGGCTCCTTCCGGGTCCGGGCCCGGTGGCGGTATGTGAAAGAGGAGAATGTCATCGAGATCTACGAGATTCCCTACACTGCCACCTCCGAGGCCATTATGGACAAGATCACCGAGCTGGTGAAGGCGGGCAAGCTGAAGGAGATCGCCGACATGCGGGACGAGACCGACCTCTCCGGCTTGAAGCTGACCATCGACCTGAAACGGGGCACCGATCCCGACAAACTGATGGCGCGGCTCTTCAAGTCCACCCCCCTCCAAGACTCCTTCCCCTGCAACTTCAACATCCTCATCGCCGGCATGCCCCGGGTCATGGGGGTGCGGGAAATTCTGGAGGAGTGGGTGGCCTGGCGTATCGACGGGGTCCGTCGCCGGACCTGGTTCATTCAGAAAAAGAAAAAGGATCAACTCCATCTCCTGAAAGGCCTGAAGAAGATCCTGCTGGATATCGACAAGGCCATCAAGATCATCCGGGATACCGAACTGGATGCCGAGGTGGTCCCCAACCTGATGATAGGCTTCGGCATCGACCAGATCCAGGCTGACTATGTGGCCAACATCCGCCTGCGGAACATCAACAAAGAGTACATCCTCAAGCGGGTCGAGGAGGTAGCCGGCCTGGAAAAGGAGATCGCCGACCTCCAGGATATTCTGGATAAGCCCCAGCGGGTCAAGACCATCATCGCCGACGAGCTCCGGGATGTGATGAAGAAGTATCCCTCCCCCCGCCGCACCGAGATCATCTACGAGTATCAGGCCGCAGTGGAGGAGGAGACCGTGGACGAGACCCCCGACTATCCCGTGAATGTGTTTCTCTCCAAAGAGGGATACTTGAAGAAGATCACCCCCCAGTCTCTCCGGATGGCTTCCGACCAGAAGTACAAGGAGGGGGACGGCCCCAGCCAGTTCTGGGAGGGCACCAACAAGGCCGAATTGCTGGTCTTCACCAGCCAGCAGCAGTGTTACAAGACCCGGCTTTCCGATTTTGACGACACCAAGGCCAGCGTGCTGGGCGACTACCTGCCCACCAAGCTGGGCATGGACCCTGAAGAGACCGTGGTCTGGGCCTGCATCACCACCGACTACTCGGGCCACCTGCTTTTCCTCTTTGAAAACGGCAAGGCCGCACGGGTGGAGCTTTCCGCCTACCAGACCCAGACCCGGCGGAAGAAGCTGACCGGGGCCTACTCGGACAAATCCCCTCTGGTCACCGCCTTCCACCTGACCGAAGACCGGGAGCTGGCCCTGGGCTCCACCGAGGGCCGGTGCCTGGTGTTCCACACCGCCGTCCTGGCCCCCAAGTCCACCCGGAACACCCAGGGGGTGGGGGTTATGACCCTCAAGGCCAAGCACCGCCTGGAGTGGGCCCGGCCGCTGGAGAATACCGCCATCAAGGACCCGGCCCGCTACCGGGCCAAATCTCTCCCTGTCATGGGTGCCCTTCTGAAGCCCGAGGACCGGGGAGAAAAGCAGCTCTCGCTGCTGGAGGAGTAACGACATGGATCGAACGCCCAAACAGCTTCTTAAAAACTATCTGATGATCTTTCTGGGGTGCGCCGTCTACGCCCTGGCCTTTGACTGGTGCTTCGAGCCCAACGCCATCGGCTTCGGCGGCGTCACAGGTCTGGCCCAGATCGTCAACGTTTTCTTTCCCCAGATCAACATCGGCCTTCTGGTGATCCTGTTCAATATTCCCCTCTTTCTCATCGGCTGGCGGCTCTTCGGCACCCATATGCTGATCTCCTCCCTGACCGCCATGGCCCTGTCCTCCCTGATACTGGACGCCCTGGCCATAACGGTCCATTTCCCGCCTATGGAGGATGTTCTGCTGGCCTGTGTGGTGGGCGGGGTGCTGTTGGGCCTGAGCCTGGGCATCATTTTCCTACAGGGGGCCACCACCGGAGGCACCGAGATCGTGGCCCGGCTGCTGAAGCTGAAGTTGTCCTGGCTGCCCATGGGCAAGTGCCTGCTGGCTGCCGACCTTGTGGTGGTAGCTCTGGTGGCCCTGGTCTTCCGCAACATCAATACCGCTCTTTACGGCACGGTAGGTATCTACCTCTCCACCGTGGTCATGGATAAGGTACTCTACGGCATGGACAACGCCAAGGTGGCCTATATCATCTCAGACAAGCCCGAGGAGATCGCCCGCACCATCCTCCACGACCTGGATCGAAGCTTCACCTACCTGCGGGGAGAGGGAGGCTATCTGGGTACCGAGAAAAAGGTGATCCTGTGTGCCTTTAAGCAACGGGAGATCGTCACCATCAAAGAGACCATCCGCCGGGTGGATCCCAACGCCTTTATGATCGTCACCTCGGCCCACGAGGTGCTGGGAGAGGGCTTTGGGAGCTACCGGCCCGATACCCTGTAACACCGCCGTTTCCGGGAAGGGAGGGGAATCCATGAAAAAACGAAGCCTTGCCCTGGCGCTGGCCCTGTGCCTGTGCCTGACGGGCTGCGCCAATCTGCTGGACCGCTCCTACCAAGTTTCGGCCGCCCACATGGACCGGCCCGCCACCGCCGGGGACCCCTCGGTCCTTCAGGCTACGAACTACCGGGAGCTGGTCTCGGCAGTGCTCTATTTCGTCTCCCAGGGGGAGGAGAGCGGCTCCATCCAGCTGCTGGACTATCCCGGGAATGTGGAGGACGCCCTGGCCGCCGCCTGTCTGGAGGTGGCCACCGAGGATCCTCTAGGAGCCTACTGCGTGGATTACATCCGTCACGAGTTGACGCGGGTGGTCTCCTATGATCAGGCTACCCTCTCCATCCACTACCGCCGCACCATGGAGCAGGTGGATTCCATAGTCCGGGTCACGGGCACTTCTGCCATCCGCACCGAGCTGCGGGAGGCTCTGAACAGCTTCGCCGGGGAGGTAGTCCTCCGGGTGGCCTACTTCGCCGGGGACGCGGACACCATCGCCTCCCTGATCCGGCAGGCTTACTACGACAATCCAGCCGCCGCCTTCGGCCTCCCCCAGGTGGAGATCGCCATCTATCCTGAAACCGGCCGGGAGCGGGTGGTGGAGATCCTTCTTACCTACCCGGAGAGCGCCGAGGAGCTGCAGCGGAAAAGCGAGGCCCTCGCCGCGGAGGTCCAGGCCCGGGCTAGAGACCTTCAGGGCCTGGAGGAGCAAAATGTGGCGGTGACCGCGATCCCGGATGCCCTATACGACCCAGAGGGGGATACCCCCTATGACGTTCTCGTGGAGGGGAAGGCCAACTCCGAAGGGATGGCCCTGGCCTACGCTCTGCTCTGCAAAGAGTCCGGCCTTTCCTGCGAGATTGTGGAGGGCACTCTGGCCTGGACGCCGGAGGCGGAGGCCCCGGACCAGGAGGAAGTCCGTTTCTGGAATATGCTTACCCTGTCCGGCGAGCGGCGCTATCTGGATCCCTCGGACCCAAGGCCGGAGCTCCTCACTGCCCAGGCACTCTTTGACCGAGGTTACCGCTGGGCTGGCGGGCCGGCGGAGGAGCGGGCAGAAGGGACCCAGGAAGCCGGGATCTAGACGGAAATGTGAATGCGCCACGGAAAGCCCCGTCTCGTCCATTTAGGAAACTGGTCCATTGTTCTGATGGAAGGTTTTGCCTGAACCACCGGGCCAGTGGAGAAAGCGCGGAGAAGGCGGAAAAGCAGTGCATCACCTTCAGGGATCGGCTCATCAACGGGCGCCCGGATCTGGAGAACCTGACCTTTTGCAGATAAAGCTGCGGAAGGGAATCCTTTTCGACCAGGGAAGACGGTTTGATGTGGACTTTACTGAATTTTACAGAAGAGCTTTGGTATACACAAGTCAATGCCGCACCTAATACCTTATTTCAGCAAGAACAGGCGAAAACAATTTTTTGCTTTACACATAAAAGAAGATGTGTTATATTATTATAGCATGCAAAAAATACATGCATACCTTGAGGCTTAGTTTGGGGACATGGGCCGCGCTACGGCGGTCTTCCGCCCGCCCTTTACTCAGCCTCACAGGCAGATTAAATGAAAGGTGGAAACACAACATGATCCGCAAAGACGAAAAGACGGCCGTTATCGAGGCCAACCGCACCCACGAAACCGACACCGGTTCACCTGAGGTCCAGATCGCCATCCTCACCGCCCGCATCAACCAGCTCACCGAGCATCTTCGGGTGCACATCCACGACAACCACTCCCGCCGGGGCCTTTACAAGATGATCGGCCAGCGCCGGAAGCTGCTGGATTACCTGATGAAGAAGGATATCGAGCGCTACCGCGCCATCATCGCCAAACTGGGCATCCGTAAGTAAGAAAAATAGGCCAGGGCAGCGCGGGGCAGACCCGCTGCCCTGGCTTCTATTTTTGCAAGTAAACTCAGCGCCCCGCCGACCTGCGTTTTTAGCAGTTGAATATGGACCCGGAAGGGGAACCGCCGGATTTATATTCAAGTGCTAAAGCAAGGGGATGGCGGGAGAAAACAAAGGAGGACAACCTCATGTCAACCGTTATCACCCACAAACAGTTCAACGAAAAGACCTGGTCCATGGACCTGTGCGGGCGGCCCCTCTCCATCACTATGGGCCATGTGGCCGAGCTGGCCACCTCTTCCGCTATGGTCCGCTACGGTGACACCACCGTGCTGGTGGCCGTCACCTGCTCCCCCCGTCCCCGGGACGGTATCGACTTCTTCCCCCTCTCCGTGGACTTTGAGGAGAAGCTGTACGCCGTGGGCCGGATCCCCGGCTCCTTCCTGCGCAGGGAGGGTCAGCCCTCCCTGCCCGCCGTGCTGGCCAGCCGGGTCATCGACCGGTCCATCCGGCCCTTGTTCCCCTATGACTTCCGCAACGACGTGGTGGTCACCTGCACCGTCATGAGCCTGGACCGGGACTGCTCGCCCGAGGTCACCGCCATGATCGGTGTCAGTGCCTGCCTGGCCGTGTCCAACATCCCCTGGGCCGGCCCCATCGGCTGTCTGGAGATGGGCTATGTGGACGGCAAGATCGTCTACAACCCCACCACCGAGCAGAAGCATGACTCCATGCTGGACCTGACCGTGGCTGCCTCCAAGGAGAAGGTCATCATGATCGAGGCCGGGGCCAAGGAGCTTCCCGACGACATCATGTATGATGCCATCCTCAAGGCCCACGAGGAGATCCAGAAGCAGGTGGCCCTCATCAACCAGATGGTGGCCGAGGTGGGCAAGGAGAAAATGACCTACGACCACGCCGCCTTCGACCAGGAGCTTTTCGACAAGATCGTCGCCGACTTTATGGATGAGGCCAAGGCCGCCATGGACACCGACGACAAGAACGTCCGGGAAGAGCGCTGGAACGCCATGATCGAGAAGTGGCACGAGAAGTACCTGGAGGATCACCCCGACATGGACCAGTTCCTGGAGGAGATCACTTACAAGTTCCAGAAGAAGATCGTCAAGCAGTGGCTCCTGGAGGGGCACCGGGTGGACGGCCGGAAGAAGAACGAGATCCGGCCCCTCTCCGCCGAGGTGGGCATTCTGCCCCGGGTTCACGGTTCCGGCCTCTTCACCCGCGGCCAGACCCAGGTCCTCTCCATCTGCACCCTGAATACCTTGTCCGCCACCCAGAAAATGGACACCATCTGGGAGGAGGAAGAGGTCCGCTATATGCACCACTACAACTTCCCCTCCTATTCGGTGGGTGAGGCCCGCGCCGCCAAGAGCGTCAACCGCCGGGAGAAGGGCCACGGTGCCCTGGCCCAACGGGCTCTGGAGCCCGTGATCCCCTCGGTGGAGGAGTTCCCCTACGCCATCCGTGTGGTCAGTGAGGTCCTTTCCTCCAACGGCTCCACCTCCCAGGGCTCCATCTGCGGCTCCACTCTGGCCCTCATGGACGCCGGCGTGCCCATCAAGGCCCCCGTGGCCGGCATCTCCTGCGGTCTCATTCAGGACGACAACGGCGGCTTCACCACCTTCATCGACATCCAGGGTGTGGAGGACTTCCACGGCGAGATGGACTTCAAGGTGGCCGGCACCAAGGCCGGTATCACCGCCATCCAGATGGACATCAAGAATGACGGCCTGAGCCACGCCATCATCAAGGAGGCCCTGGACATCACCCGTGATGCCCGGTACGCCATCCTGGACGAGATCATGCTCCCCTGTATTTCGGCCCCCCGGGCTGAGCTGAGCAAGTGGGCCCCCAAGATGATCTCCATGAAGATCGACGTGGACAAGATCCGGGAGGTCATCGGAAAGGGCGGCAGCGTGATCCAGAAGATCGTGGCCGAGTCGGGCGCCCAAGTGGACATTGAGGAGGACGGCACCATCCACATCGCCTCCCCCGATGCCGAGAAGTGTGACGCCGCCAAGAAGATGATCGAGACCATCGTCTTTGTCCCCGAGGTGGGCGCTCTCTACTACGGCAAGGTTGTCCGTATCATGGATTTCGGCGCTTTCGTGGAGCTGGCCCCCGGCAAGGACGGCATGGTCCACATCTCCAAGCTGGCCAACCACCGGGTGGACAAGGTCACCGATGTGGTCAACATCGGCGACATGATCTGGGTGAAGGTCACCGAGATCGACGAGAAGGGCCGCGTGAACCTCTCCTACAAGGACGCTCTCCGGGAGCTGGAGAACAACCCCGGACTGAAGAAGTAAAAACAAATCAAGGGGCGGGGGATACTTCCCCCGCCCTCACTTTTCCCAACAAGGAGCGATCCCCATGTCCCAAACGCCCAAGCCCACCTCCCGAGTCAGCGACATGACCCGGGGGGAGCCTATCAAGCTGATTTTAGCCTTCGCCATCCCCCTGTTCATCGGAAACATCTTCCAGCAGGTCTACAGCATGGTGGACACCATGGTGGCGGGCTACTTTCTGGGGGACAGTGCCATCGCCGCCATTGGCGCCACCTCCTCCCTTTACTCCCTGCTGCTGAATCTGGCCATCGGCATGAACAACGGCTACGCCATCGTGGTGACCCAGTGCTTCGGCGCCCATGATGAGAAAAAACTGCGGCAGTCCGTGGCAGGCATGATCCTGCTCAACGCCGCCGTCACCCTGACCGTGACCGCGCTCTCCCTGACCTTTCTGGAGCAGCTCATGCACTTTATGAACACCCCGGAGGGCATTTTCAGAGACGCCTACCGCTATATCTGGATCATCTGCGCCGGTATGCTGGCCACCATCGCCTACAACATGTTTGCCGGATTCATGCGGGCTATGGGCAATAGCCAGACCCCCCTCTATTTTCTCATCTTCTCCAGCGTCCTGAACATCGCCCTGGACCTTCTCATGGTGGTGGTCTTCCAAATGGGGGTAGCGGGGGCCGCCCTGGCCACTGTGGTGTCTCAAGCCGTCTCGGCCATTTTGAGCGGCATTTATGTGCTGCGTCATTACCGGAACGTCTGCCCCACCCGAGAGGATCTCCGGATACCCAAGGTCATGCTGGGCGACCTGCTCACCTCGGGCATCGCCATGGGGCTGATGCTCTGCGTGGTGGATCTGGGCTCGGTGATCTACCAGCGGGCCAACAACGACCTGGGGGAGACCATCATCACGGCCCACACCGCGGTCCGCAAACTCTTCGGTCTGACCTGTCAGCCTCTGGGAGGCATCGCCACCTCAGTGTCCACCTTCGTGGGGCAGAACTGGGGTGCCCGGCAGCCCGACCGCATCCGCTATGCGCTGAAACGGGCCATTTGGATGGAGCTGGCCTGGTGCGCCTTTATCGCCGTGGTGGTCTTCGCCTTTGGCGGCACCCTGGTCCGGTTCACCACCGGCACCTCCGACCGGTCGGTTATCTCCAACGCGGTCATGGGCCTTCGATGGAACGTAAGCTTCTACCCGGCCTTGGGGATCCTGCTCTGCCTGCGGACCAGCATGCAGGCCATGGGGCAGAAGGCCGCCCCCATCATCTCCAGCGTGGTGGAGCTGACCTTCAAGCTGGCCTCCGCCCGGTGGATCATCCCCGCTCTGGGCTACTTTGGCACCTGCATCACCGAGCCCATCGCCTGGGTGTCCATGATGCTCTGGCTGGCCGGGGCCTACTTCTTCTGTCAAAAGAAGCTGCGGTCCGCGGCCGAATAAATCTCCGCAAAAAGGCCGTCCCTCTGTCGAGGGACGGCCTTTCAGTTTACTCTGGGTTTACTGCTTGATGACCAGGGTGGCCACAAAGGTAGTCCCCTTGAAGCTGCCGTAGACCTCCACCCGGTCCTCCACCTTCAGGCTGTTCAGGGTCAGGGAACTTCCATTGCGGTCGATGATCTTGGCGTTGCCGGTCCGCAGATCCACTGTCACCGGGTCGGTGCGGTCGTCGGGCAGGATGGTCACCGACCGGGTGTTGCCCTGGTTGGTGGTGATGAGCACCGTGCCGGACAGCCGGTCGGCCTGGGCGGCCGTGGCCGTAATGTCGATGGAGAGGGCCTCGTCCCCGCTGGTGACCAGGGCCACCGTATCCCCCTGGTTGATGTCCCGGAAGGTGGCGGCGGCGCCGTTCTTGGTCACCGACACCCCGTTGCCCACCGCAAAGGTCTGGGTGCTACCGTCGCTCAGGGTGAGGACGATGGCGCTGCCCGACGTATTGGTGCTGAAGCCCGCCACCTTGCCGGTCAGGTCGGGCTGACGGGGGGTGGCCGCGATCTGGTCCACCTTGTTATACCGCAGGGTGACCACCAGGCTGTCCCCGGTACGAAGCTCAAACAGGGTGCTCTTCTTGCCTGCCCGGGTGATGGAGGGCAGCTGGTTCAGGTCCAGTTCATAGCTGGCCGAGCCGCCGTCCGGCCGGGTAACGGTCAGCACGGTGGTAGCCCCGTAGTTGAGAGAGGCCAGAGTCCCCTCCACCGTGATGTTGGCGGGGTAGGCGTCGATCTCCACCACCACACCGCTGGAGAGCCTGGCAGTGACGAACCAGTCGTTTTCGATCTGGGTGCGGCTCTCCCCATTGTAGGTGATGATTGCATTACTGTCCACCGCGGCCGAGACCTCCCGGCCACCGTCCAACGCGTCGGCAATGACCACGGTCTTGGCGCCGCTGAGGGTGCCCTGCCGGACCACACGGCCCTGGCGGTAGACCGTCAGGGTGTCCACCTCCACCGCCGTCACTTGCTCGTTCTCATTCACCCGGAGGGTAGCGCTGTAGCGGACCTGGGTGGCGGCCAGAGCCCCGGAAAAGCCATTGACAGTCACCGCCGCCGTGGTGGGAATGCCGTAGGTGGTAGTCACTCCATTGGGGGTGGCCAGGGTCATGGTGGCCGAGCCGTCGGCGGCCAAAGTCAGGCTGCTGATCAGGCCCTGGACCTGGGTGGTGCCTCCCCACAGGACAACACCGGCCAGATGCCCAGTCTCGTCCACATAGCAGGTAGCGTTGGTGTAGCCGGCCTCCGGGTCAATGACCTCCCGGCCGCCCACCTGGCTGTTGGCCTGGATCTCGGTGAACCGGTCCATGGTGTAGGTGTGGGAAGCGCCGCTCTCCAGCAGGGTGATGTTCCGCCCCTCCAGGGCGGCCACCAGCCCCTGATGGGCGGTGAGGACGCCACTGAGCCGGGCCTCCTGGGCCTCTCCCTTCTCATTCAAATTCAGCCGGACATACTTCCCGTTGCGCAGGAAGGAGACGTCGGCCAGCATGTTATCCTCGTAGACCTTTCCCTCCACCGGGACCCGGCAGGTCCTGGTACCTGAGATCTCGCTCTCCAGGGTCAGGCTCACGCCCCCATCCAGCTCGGTGGTCACATTGGTGATCCGTCCGGCCACCCATTTATAGTCGGTGTATTCGCTCAGCTCAGGCTGGATCCCCAAATCCTCCATGACCTGAAGGGCCTGGCTCATCAGAACGGTCATCTGTCCCCGCTTGATGGCCCCCTTGGGGTCAGCGATCCGGACCCCCTCGCTGTTATCCAGACCGCTGAACACCTTGTAGTAGGTCAGAATATACACATAGGGCCGCAGGGCCGGGGTGATCTGGTCAGCGTCGGCGTAGCGGCTGCGGAGATAACTCAGGCACTGCTCGTCAGAGACGATTCGGGCCAGGGGCTCCAGCTGCATGGCACGGACCAGGTACATACACACATTTTCCCGGGAAATATTCCACAGCAGATAGGGCTGGGGCCCGCCCGAATAATTGAGGGTGGAGGGAGCGATCTGCCCCAGGGCTTCCAGCTCGTCCAGAGAGAGGATCCCGGACTCCACCGCCACAGCCAGCTCCCGGATAGCTCCGGCGCCCCAGGCGGCCACGCTGGAGGGCAGAACGGCGGTGACCTCAGCCCCCCGGTCGGCGTAGATGGCATTGCGGGTCTCCTCGGCAATGCCAGTGACCCGGGCACAGAACAGAAGGCTCTCGGTGGCGCTCATGTTCCGCTCGGGATAGAAGTTGCCGTCGGTGGAGCCGGCGGCATAACCCCGGGCCTTCATATCCTCAATATAATCCTTCGCCCAATGGTTCTCAATATCGGGGAAGGCGGCGGCATGGGCCGGGATCACGGCCAGGGAAAGGGTGAGGGACAGAGTCAGGGCCAGCGCGCCAAACCGTTTCAGTTTCATTCTGTGTTCCTCCATAAATTCGAGACGTGGGGAAAATATTCTGTAAACCACATTATACGCCATCCGGGCCGGAAAATCAACTGTTTTATGGGCCGGAAGCAAATCAGGGATCGGCCCAAAGGCCGACCCCTGATCTTCTGTCCAATCACCATTCGATGGCGACTACCCGGGCGCACCGATCGCACAGCTCGGCGTGGTGTCCTTCCGTGCCGATGTGCTCGTCGTGTTTCCAGCAACGGGGACACTTCTCCCCAACAGCGGGGGTAACATCCACTTTCACCTCGTTCATATCGCTCTTTTGCAGCTCCGCCTGAGAGACAATAAACAGGTCGGCCAGCGTCCCTGCGTCCAGCCCATCAAAAGCAGTCTCAAAAGCCGGGACGGTGAGCACAATTTTCGCCTCCAGGCTTTTTCCGATCTTCTTCTCGCTCCGGGCAGTTTCCAAGGCGTTATTGACTACGTCGCGGAGCTTGACGATCGTGTTCCAGCGGGCTTCCTCCTCCTGACTGAGGGCGAAGGCCGGGTCGAAATCGGGCATGTCGTTGAATAGTACGCTCTCGGCATTGTCCTCCTTGCCATGGGGCATGGCCGCCCAGATCTCGTCGCTGGTGAAGGCCAGCACCGGGGCAATGAGCCTTGTCATGCCGTCCAGGATGAGGAACAGGGCGGACTGTGCGGAGGCGCGGCTGGCGGCGTCGCCACAGTACAGCCGGTCCTTGATGATGTCCAGATAGAAGTTGGACATCTCAACCACGCAGAAGTTGTAGATGGCCCGGTAGGCAATGTGGAAATCATAGCTGTTGTAGGCCGCCCGGCAGGTCTGGGCCAGCTTGCCCAGCTGGGCCACCGCCCACCGGTCCAGATCGCTCATGTCAACGGGAGCCATCCGGGTGTTGGGATCAAAGCCGTCCAGATTGCCCAGCATGTACCGGGCGGTGTTCCGGATCTTCAGGTAGGCCTGACTCAGCTGCTTCAGGATCTCGGGGGAGATGCGCATGTCCTGGGTGTACTCGGCAGAGGCCACCCACAGCCGGAAGATATCGGCGCCGTACTCCTTCAGCACGTCATCAGGGGAGATTGCGTTGCCCAGGGACTTGTGCATCACCTTGCCCTCGCCGTCCACGGTCCAGCCGTGGGTGACGATCTGCTTATAGGGGGCCACCCCATTGATGGCGATGGAGGTCAGCATGGAGGACTGGAACCAGCCCCGGTACTGGTCGCCCCCTTCCAGATAGAGGTCGGCGGGGTAGCCCAGATTCTCCCGCTCGTCGGCCACAGCCGCCCAGGTGGAGCCCGAGTCGAACCACACGTCCATGATGTCGGTCTCTTTGGTGAAGTGGCGCTTGCCGCACTTGGGGCAGACAAAACCCTGAGGCAGCAGGTCCTTGGCCTCGGCGTCGAACCAGATGTTGGAGCCGTGCTCCCGGAAGAGCTTTGCCACATTGGCGATGGTCTCGGGGGTCACAATGTCGGCCCCGCAGTCATCGCAGTAGAAGATAGGGATGGGCACGCCCCACACCCGCTGGCGGGAAATGCACCAGTCGTTGCGCTCCGAGATCATGGAGATCATCCGGTCCTTGCCCCAGGCGGGGTGCCAGGTGATTCCCTCGCAGGAGTCCACGGCGGCCTTCTTGATGGCGTCTACAGAACAGAACCACTGCTCGGTGGCCCGGTAGATGATGGGGTGCTTGCACCGCCAGCAGTGGGGGTAGGAGTGGGTGATGTTCTCCTTACACAGCAAGAAACCCTCGGCCTCCAGATCGTGGACCACCATGTCGTTGCCCTTGGCATAGTACTGGCCGTTGTAGCGCTCGTCGGTCATGATGCCCTTGGCGTTCACCGGCACGGGTACCCCGATGTTGGTCAGTCCCGCCTTGTCGTACTGCCGGCAGATGTTGAAGTCGTCGGCGCCGAAGCCGGGGGCAGTGTGAACGCAGCCCGAGCCGGCCTCCAGGGTCACATGCTGGCCGCAGAGAAGTACGCTCTCCCGGTCAAAGAGGGGGTGCTTGGCCGTCATTAGCTCAAACTCGCTGCCCTTAAGGGTGCAGAGCACCTCACAGGCGGCATAGTCCAGCCCGGCAGCCTTGCACACCTTCTCGGCCAGCTCCTTGGCCATAATATAGACCTCCCCATTGGGGGCCTTCAGCAGCACATAATCAAACTCGGCGTTGACGCAGATAGCGAAGTTGCCCGGAATGGTCCAGGGTGTGGTGGTCCAGATGACGAAGTACAGCTTGGAAAGGTCGCAGTACCGCCCCAGCTCGCCCTTGTCGTCCTTCACAGGGAACTTCACAAAGATGGTGGTACAGGGGTCGTCCTGGTACTCGATTTCGGCCTCGGCCAAGGCGGTCTGGTCATGGGGACACCAGTAGACCGGCTTCATACCCTTGTAAATCAGGCCCTTCTCGGCCATCTTGCCGAAAACCTCGATCTGCTTGGCCTCAAATTCGGGCTTTAAGGTAATGTAGGGGTTTTCCCACTCGCCCAGCACCCCCAGCCGCTTAAACTGCTCGGTCATCCGGGCGATGTAGCCCTCGGCGTACTCCTGGCACTTGGTCCGGAAGTCAGCGGTGGACATTTCCTCCCGCTTCACGCTCTTGTCTTTCAGAACGGCGGTCTCGATGGGCAGGCCGTGGGTGTCCCAGCCGGGGACATAAGGGGCCTGGAAGCCCATCATGTTTTTGCTCTTGACGATGATGTCCTTCAGGGTCTTGTTCATGGCGGTGCCAATATGGATGTTTCCGTTGGCGTAGGGCGGGCCGTCGTGAAGAATGAAGCGGGGCTTGCCCTCGTTCTGCTTCACCATCTTACGGTAAAGATCCCTTTTCTCCATCCCCTCCAGCATCTCAGGCTCCCGCTTGGGCAGCCCCGCCCGCATGGGAAAGTCGGTCTGGGGCAGGTGTACGGTGGCGTTGTAGTCCATAGTAATGTCTCCTTTATGCGAAATTTGTTTTTGTTTCAGCTCTCCCTGTCAAAAATGATCTTACTCTCCAAAAGGGGGCCATAGGTCTCTTTCCAGCGAAAGTGGAGCTCCGAACGGTCGTAGGTCTCCAGTGCCGCTGCCGTCAACTCCATCTCGATCATCAGGTGGGATCGGTTTGCCCGGCAGCTGTTGGAGGGGTAGGTCCACACCCCCGTGATCCCTTCTATGTCCAATGTCCTTTGAAAAAGGGCCCGAATGGGCTCTACCAGGACGCCCCAGTCTACTTCCGGCTTAAATTTGACGATAATATAGTGCCGCATAGCCCCTCCTTTTTAAAAACGTCTTTATTCCTCTCTGTTTGCCTGAGAAGGCTTTTCGGGCCGATGGGCGCAGAGCTCGCAGGCCGGGTCGGCGCAGGTGCTCTCCCACCACACATCGCATCGGGGACAGAAGAGAGCGTCATGCCGGGCAGAGTAGGCGGTTTCCCCGCCGCAGTGGGGGCAAAGGTTTTTCTCCTTCATAAACGCCTCCTATCCCTCGGTATACCGGGCTGTCTCCTCGTCACTTTCAAAGAAGTCCAGCAGGTCCTGCTTGTTGATGGGCCAGTTTTCCTCATCTCCGCAATCCTCTGTAAAAAAGCGTTCCACTTCCTCATAGGTCAAGGACATGACGCTGGACCGATAGCCCACATACTCCGCCCGGATCTCCTGGGGAAGGGTATAGGGCCGCTTGGTCAGCACCATGTCCCCGTTCACCAGATAAATGAGGGTCACTCTTACCATACCCCCGCTCTCTTCCCCGGTCAACCCAAAATAGGGGTCGAATTCGCCGTCCAGCACCTTCCGCACTGTCCCGGTCCAGTCCTCCCGCTCCGGCCCGGTGCGGGCAAGGTCCTCGCAGATGCCCAAAATCGTGCCGTCGGAATTATCCCGGGCCCAAAGCTCCAGAAACAGGACCATGGCCCAGTAGGCCTCCTCCTCGGTCAGGTCCCCCCAACCGCCGCCGCGGGTGATCCGGGCCGCCGCCTCATGCCAGAGCTCCATCATGGCCGGGTCGGTGGAGCTTCCATCCTCCTGGGGCATCATCCCGCCCAGAAAGGTGTCCAGCTCGGAGAGCAGCGCCTGATCCTCCCCGGTCACCCCGTCCCAGATCCCGTCCAAAAACCCGTAGGCCGCCCGGTAGCTTTCCTTCCAGGTCAAGGTCATGGCTGATCGCGCCCCCTGTCTTTTCCCATATCGCATATTTGCCGAAGCTGCTGCAAAAAGGGCTTTAAGGCCGCTTGGTCCGCCTGAAATTCAAAGGACAAGGTCTGTGCCCAGGCCTCCCCATAAAGGACACCGGAAACCGTGATCCGGCCGGTTTTGTTCATCACCAGCCTGAACCAGCAACCATATTCGGCGTCCCGGAGCCCTACCTCCCGGCATTGAAATTCATAGAGCGCTCCAAGCTCCTCCGTGAAACGGCAGAGGTCCTTCCAACCGCAGCCCCAATATCCTGTTCCGGAAAATCCGTCAGAGCTTACTTTCATAAGCCAGCCCGAATCGTAGCACCCCCGGCCCCAATAGGGGTCGTTAAAGTCGCTTTGAATATCCTGAAAGGCCAGAAAATTTTCGCCGTAACGCAGCTCGCAGGAGCCGCAATGCCGCAAGCCCGTTTCTCTTTCCATTGCCTTCCCTCCCTTGACCACAGGCAACAAAAAACGCCCTTGCCCCCAAAAGGAGACAAAGGCGCAAACCTCTGCGGTACCACTCCAATTCCGTACACAGTACGGCACTCATGCGCGCGGTAACGGGCGCTCCCGCCGGGACTTACTTCGTTTCAGCTCCGTCGTTCTGAGGTGATCCTTCCCCCATCCTCCCTGACCGCCTTTCACCACAACGGCGGCTCTCTGGGCAGCTCAGACCGGGTACTCGTCCTCATCGTCACGTTTTACAAAGGAATTGTAGCGGGTTTTCCCCCGGATGTCAAGGGGAAAGGGTCAAAATGGGCAAAAAAGGACCCGGCGTTCCGCCGGGTCCTTTTCATCCTCAGATCTCGTAATCCTTCCCGAACTTCAGGTTCTTGAAGTCGATGCGGCGGGTGGGCTTCTCCTCCTCGTCGTCCTCGTCCTCCTCGGCCTTGGGCTCCACGGTCTTGGGAATCACGGGTGTGACCACCGGCCCCCGCTTCAGGGCCTCGTAGATCTCATTCTCCTCCAGGGGCTCCGCAGGCCCAGCAGGCTCCTCCTGAGGGGGGAGCTCCTCCCCGATGGCCTTCTCCACGGCGCTGCTGATGGACTCGGCCGCCGCGGCCACCTGGTCCCCCTGGTGGGCTGCCGCCACCAGCTTGGAAAGACCGTCAATGTACTCCACCTCGTGCTGGCAAAGCTCCTTGAGCTTGGCGATATACGCGGCGGTGGCCTTCTGGGCGGCGGTGAGCCGCAGCTGCTCGTTGGCCACCTCCTGCCGGATCTCCTGGATCTTGTCCTTAGCCTCGGACTCAGCGTCCCGGACGATGGTGGCCTTCTTGGCCTCGGCCTCGCTCACCATCTGGTCGGCCATCTTTTGGGCCGTCATCAGGGCCTTCCGCATGGCGTCCTCGGTGGAACGGTACTCCTCCACCTTGTCGGCCAGGACCTTCATCTTGGCTTTCAGCGTGGTGTTTTCCTTAAAAAGGGTGGTATAGTCGGCAGTGACCTGGTCCAGGAACTCATCCACCATGGCCATATTGTACCCGCCAAAAGAGGCTTTTGTAAAGGCGTGCTCCGCCACTTCCTGAGGCGTCAGCATGTTCATCCCACTCTTTCTTTCTTAGAAGTATAGACCGTTGTTCTCCAGCTCGTCGATCAGGTCGCCCAGAATGTCCACATTGTAGGGGGTAATGATGTAAGTGGACAGGGCCACCTTCTTCACCTTGCCCTCCTGGGCATAGGCGGCGCCGGACAGGAAGTCCAGGATCCGCCGGGACACATCCTTGCTGGTCTGCTCCAGGTTGAGCACCACGGTCCGCTTCTCCCGGAGATGGTCGGCGATCTCGGCGGCGTTCTCGAACCGGTCGGGTTTCACCAGGACCACCTGGAGCTGAGTGGTAGTGTGGATATTGACCACCTTGTTGCTCCGCCGCTCCGTGCGGTCAGGCTCAAAGGCCGAGAGGGTCTCGGTCCGGGCCGCCTTCTCCTTGATGGCGGTACGGTCCAGTTTGCCAGTGCCCATGGTGTCGAAATCGTCGAAGTCGTCCTCCTCGTCCTCATAAGGCCGGGCGATGCGCTTCAGCTCGTCAAGCAGTCCCATTTTTATTTCCTCCTCAGAAAATTGTAATAACTCATTCGGTCCTCTCTGTCCTCACCCGGGGGCCAAAGAGAGCAGTACCCACTCTCACCAGAGTGGCCCCCTCCCGGACGGCGTCGGGATAGTCCCCGCTCATCCCCATGGACAGACAGGTGATACCAGAATTATTATCATCCATTTCCCGTTTTATGTCAACAAAAAGTTGCTTTATTTCCCGGAAAATTTTTTGGCTGCCCCCCTCCGGGAGAGCCGGCGGGACCGCCATCAGCCCCCGCAGCCGCACATGCGGACACTCCAAAGTCTTCCGGCACAGGGCTTTGACCTCCTCCGGCAGCACTCCGGACTTGCTCTCCTCCCGGCCGATGTTGACTTCGATCAAAATATCCTGCCGAAGGTCCAGCCTGGCCGCCTCGGCCTCGATAGCCTCCAGAAGCCGGAGGGAATCCACCGACTCGATGAGGTCCACCCGCCCCACCACCTGCCGAACCTTGTTGCGCTGGAGATGGCCGATGAAGTGGAGCCCCGCACCGTCGTAGGCGTTTGCCTCCAGATGGGCCGTCATCTCCTGGACCCGGTTTTCCCCGCACACCGTGATCCCTGCGGCGATGGCCGCCCGGATGGTCTCGTCGGTCTGGGTCTTGGTGGCGGCCACCAGGGTGATCCCGGCCGGGTCCCGGCCCGCCTCCCGGGCGGCTACAGCGATCCGTTCCTTTACCGCGCGGATATTCTCTTCCAAGCTCACAGCCATCCTCTCTCTTTCCGCCGGCATCTCAATCCAGGACCTTTCCGTCCCAGATCTCTCCACGGGCCAGGATGACCTCGTCCCCCGCCCGGAGCACCTTTCTCTGCTGGTTCTCAGTCGCATCCTCGCTGAGCAGGGGCTCCACCAGGTAAAAATCCTCCCCCTGGGCCAGGATGCTCACCGGCTTGCGCTCGGCCGTGACTCCCACCCGCACATAGACGCAGGCCACATTCACCTGTTTGACCTCGCCGGTCTCCTTGTCGGTCTGCTCCACGGTCTCCACCCGGAGGGCCCCGGTGGGCACCCGGATCCCCGTTCTGCGGACAAAGACCAGCTCCACCGTCTGCCGGCGGAGAAGGGTGGTGTCGGACAGAAACTTGTTGGAGGAGAGCACTACGGCCACCCTCCCTTGCTGATCCGCTCCGATCTTTTCCACCTTCATATCCACCTCGCCGGCCCAGTCACGGGAAAAGCGGACGGTCACGGACTCCCCCTCCACCAGCCGGTTGGCCTCCTCCCCGGTGAGGGGGCAGACAAAATACCAGGTGGAGCTGGTGATCAGCTTGGCCAAAGAGTTTGCGCTCACCGCCCGGCCTTTCTCCTCCATGGCGTCCAGGTCGGCGGGGGTCAGGCTCTCCACCATGTCGGGGGTCAGAATGCTCTCATACCCGTCCACCTGGCCGGAGAAAATGCCGCTCCCGGTCACGGTGACCCGCCCCACGCTCTCCACGGTCTGAGCCCGGAGCGCGTCGATCTCCCTCCGGGTGCTGGACAGGGCGGCGGACAGGGCGTCGGCGTCGCCGTTGCGCCTGGCCTGCTGATAGACCGCGCTCCGGAAGGAGGCCGTCTGACTCTCCAGGCGGGTAAAGTCCCCCGCCTCCACCGCCGCGCGCAGGGTCACCATGGTGTCCAGCACCAGCTGGCCCACGTTGTCTCCCTGCCCGGTGCTGTCGTCATCGGCGGCGGCCAGTGCCTGGGCAAGCTGGGCCTCCTCGGTCCGCAGCATCTCCAGCCGTTCCGAACGCTCCATGGCCTCGGCGTCGGCGTACAGCAAAGCAACGGTGGCTCCTGCCGCCACCTTCTCCCCCTCCACGGGGGTGATCCGGACGATCCCCCCCACCTGGCCGGTCAGCACCTGCTCGGAGCGGACCATCCAGCCGGTAGTCTCCACCGTGTCGTCCAGCTCATAGCCATAGGCTTGCACGGTGGGGTAGGGATCCCGCAGCCCCTTCCAGGCCGCCCCGCCCAGATACAGCAGGATGGCCAGGAAGAAGAGGACCATCACGATTCGATTGACCAGAGTGCCTTGCTTCATAAGTTCTCTCTCTTTCGGGGAAACGATGCGCTTACGTTATAGGGTCTGGGGTTAAATCAATAGGATGTACCGGCGCAATGGTGGAGATGGCGTGCTTGTAGATGACCTGCTGCTTTCCATCGGAATCCAGCACCACTACAAAGGGGTCGAATCCGGTGATCTTGCCCCGCATCTGGAAGCCGTTCATCAAAAACATGGTGACGGGCTCCTGGGCACGGCGGGCGCGGGTGAGAAACAGGTCCTGAAGGTCATTGGGTTTTGACATGGAAAACATCCTTTCTCTATAAAAGATGTTTCCATAATATACCAGTTATAACGTGAAAACCGTCGAACCCTGTCAAACCCGCCGCTTAAATTGCTTTTCCAGCTGAGCCCTGGGCAGCTCCACGCACACAGGCCTTCCATGTGGGCAGTATTTCACCTCGCCCGACATGACGGCCCGTGTCACAGCCTCCAGCTCCTCGGCGGCGTTCTTCCAGCCCCCCTTGATGGCCGCCTTGCAGGCCATGGTGTGCCAGATCTCGTCCATCCGCTCGGTCTCCCCGGTCTCCCCGGTGAGGGAGAGCCGCCCGGCGATCTCAGTGAGGGCGGCGGGGGCCTGTCCGGCCTCCAGATAATCGGGGACCCGGCGGACCACCAAAGCGCCACCCCCGAAGTCCTCCACCTCAAAGCCCGCCTTGTCCAGCTCGGTGGCATAGTCCAGCAGCAGACTGTGTTCCTCGGGGGTGGGGGTAAAGACCACGGGGGTCAGCAGAAGCTGGGACATGGGGGTATACCCGGCGGAGCGCATCCGGTCAAAGTTCATCCGCTCGTGGGCGGCG
The DNA here is from genome assembly GCA_950075865.1 of uncultured Oscillospiraceae bacterium. Classification (GTDB taxonomy): domain Bacteria; phylum Bacillota; class Clostridia; order Oscillospirales; family Oscillospiraceae; genus Vermiculatibacterium. The sequence goes on from CATMVA010000003.1 coordinate 105,054, forward strand.
TGCTTGTCGATGAGCAGGGCCTTGTCCCCCTGCTCCACCACCACATAGGTGCGGAAAAGCTCCCCCACAATGCGCCATGGCTGCTCTGGCTCCTCCTCCAAGGTCTGGAAAGCCTGGGAGGGGCGCGGGGCGGGAGCGCCCCGCGCCACAGTGGGGGTGGCTCGCTCTGCAAGGGTACCCTGCTTTTCCTCCGTAATATTTTTCTTCACCGGCAAAAAATCGGCAGCGGAGGAAGACAGAGGGACGGTTCTTTTGTCTTGTTCTGAAACCAGTGGGGTGTTTTCTTTTTCCTGCCTCGATCCCGTGGGGCGGGGCGCCCCCGCCCCGCCAAAAGACAGGGAAGAAGACAAGGGGACGGTTCCTTTGTCTTGGGCGGCAGTCACTCTCCCCATCGTCCCCTTATCCGTCACCGGCGGGACGTCATTGGCCTTTCGGTCAACGACTGTCCCGGCAGCGGCTTTGCCGCTGCCGGGCGCCGTAAAATCACGCATGGGCAGACTGGTCTGCCGCCCCTCGTCCACATGGGGATGGAGAGCCTCCTCCGCCGCCTGGGGTCGGGTCCTGTCTCCCCCCAGAGCCGAGAGAACGGCGTAGTAGACCGCCGAGAAGACCGCCCGCTCGGCGCCGAATTTGACCTCCTGCTTGGTGGGGTGGACGTTCACATCCACCGCGTTGAGCTTCACGGTCAGGTGGAGCACACAGCCGGGGAACTTGCCTACCATCCTTTGATTGGCGTAGGCCTGCTCCAGGGCTGCCGTCATGGACTGGCTCTTCACATACCGGCCGTTGACAAAGAAGAACTGGTAGCCCCGGTTTCCCCGGCAGCAGGTGGGCAGGGAGACGAAGCCGGACACACTGATGTCCTCCCCGCTGCCCTCAGCGGGCACAAAACCCAGGGCCAGCTCCCGGCCCAGCACGGCGTACAGGGCCGAGCGAAGCTGTCCGTCCCCCGGGGTCAGCAGCTCCTGCTTCCCGTCCCGGATAAACTTGAAGGAGACCTCCGGGTGGCTGAGCGCCTGCTTCTGGACCGCCGAGAAGCAGGCGGCTCCCTCGGCGGCGTCCTTTTTCATGAACTTGAGCCGGGCCGGGGTGTTGAAAAAGAGATCCCGGACCAGCAGGGTGGTGCCCAGGGGGCAGCCGGTCTCCTCCCGCATCACCACCGTGCCCCCCTCCAGGGTCAGGGAGGTACCCAGGGCGTCCTCCTGCCGCCGGGTGAATAGCTCCACCCGTGCCACGGCGGCCACGGCAGCCAGAGCCTCCCCCCGGAAGCCCAGGGTGCCGATGGCCTCCAGGTCGTACTCGGTGCGGATCTTGCTGGTGGCATGGCGGAGAAAGGCGGTCTCGCACTCCTCGGGGGCGATGCCGCAGCCGTCGTCGGTGATCCGGATGAGGCTCATGCCCCCGTTCTGGATCTCCACAGTCACCGTATGGGCCCCCGCGTCCACCGCGTTCTCACACAGCTCCTTGACCACGCTGGCCGGCCGCTCCACCACCTCGCCCGCGGCGATCAGATCGGCCACATGGGGCGCAAGCTCCTGAATATGGGGCATGAAACGTCACCTCTTTCCTCTCTCATACTATAAATAAGATCAGCGCGTTGAGCCCGCCGTGCAAAACCGTGCAGGCCCACACGCTTCCGCCGTTCTCATAGCACAGGGTCAACGCCGCCGACGTGGGCAGGTAGAGCACCGAAAGCAGCAAAAAACGGGGATCCCCGAAGTCCCAAGCGTACCGCCACACCATGGAGACGGCGTAGAACAGGGTGACCAGGATCATGGCCATAGGCTTGCTGTACTCCCGGAGCTGTCCGTACAGGAACCCCCGGTACATGGTCTCCTCCACCAGAGGGATCAGCAGCAGCACAAGGGTCAGGGTAGGCCCCGGCGCCAGCAGGTATTCCTGCGCATATTGCATGGGGATGGGGTCCGCCACCGGGAAAGGCAGCCTCTGGAGCAGCAGCCGGAGCCCTCCCGCCGCCACCAGCCCCGCCAGAATGGCGTACAGGTTCTCGGGTAGCCAGTCCACCAGCCCTACCAGATCCCTCCTGAGCTGGCTCCAGAAGGTAAACAGTGCTAGGAGGAAGAGGACGGCGTAGTAGACCACATTGGCCTCGGCCATCAGGAGTTCCCCTTTCTCTCCCTCCCCCATGGCCAGTCCTTGGAACCAAGCGTTGAGCCGGGGAAACACGAACAGATAAAGAAGGAAAAGCACCGTGCCCCGCTGCCGGGCCGACGGGCTCAATTCACTTTTCCAGTTGCGACGGAACATGGGCTTCCCCCCCTTCTTACCATATTTTCTTCGGACAGGCCCGCTTACCCCAATTCTTTTTTCCACCGATAAATCAGATTCATGGCCTCGATGGGCGTCAGAGTGTCCACATCCACCGCCCGGAGCTTGTCCTGCAATGCCTGGGCCGCCATGCCCTCCAGAGAGAACTGGTCGCTCCCGGCTGCCGGGCGCTGCGTCCCCACCGCCCCGGGCTGCCAGTCGTGGGCCTCCAGCTCGGAGAGAATGGCTCTGGCCCGGGCGATCACCCTGTCGGGCACCCCAGCCAGCTGGGCCACCTCGATGCCGTAGCTGGCCCCGGCGGGACCGGGGACGATCTTCCGGAGGAAGACCACCCCATCCTTCTTTTTCTTGGCGGCAATGTTGTAGTTTTTCACCCCGTCGATCTCCCCCTCCAGAGCGGTGATCTCGTGATAGTGGGTGGCGAAAAGGGTCTTGCACCCCAGCTTTTTGGGGTCGGCGCAGTACTCCAGCACCGCCCTGGCAATGGCCATGCCGTCATAGGTGGAGGTCCCCCGTCCGATCTCGTCCAGGATAAGCAGGCTCTTGCCCGTGGCGTTCTTCAGCAGCTCGGCCACCTCGGTCATCTCCACCATGAAGGTGGACTGCCCGGCCGACAGGTCGTCGCTGGCTCCAATGCGGGTGAACACCCGGTCCACGATGCCGATCCGGGCCGCCCGGGCGGGGACAAAAGACCCCATCTGGGCCATGAGCACCATCAGGGCCACCTGCCGCATATAGGTGGATTTTCCCGCCATGTTGGGCCCCGTGATGATGGCCACCCGGTTCTCCCGGTTGTCCAGCCTGGCGTCGTTGGGGACAAAGAGGGTATTCTTGGCAGCCTTCTCCACCACAGGATGCCGCCCCTCGGTGATCTCAACGGCGTCCGAGAGGTCCACCTGGGGCATACAGTAGTTGTTCTCGGCGGCCACCCGGGCGAAGGAACACAGCACGTCCACCTGCCCCACGGCGGCGGCCGAACGCTGGATCTCCTCAGCCTTCCCGGCGGCCATCTGCCGCACCTCGGTGAAGAGCTTGTACTCCAGCTCCACCACCTGGTCCTGAGCCGTGAGGATGGTGTGTTCCATCTCTTTCAGCTCCGGGGTGATGTACCGCTCGCAGTTCACCAAGGTCTGCTTGCGGATATAGTTGTCCGGGATGGGCACCGTGTTGGCCTTGCTCACCTCGATATAGTACCCGAACACCCGGTTGAAGCCCACCTTCAGCCGCTGGATGCCGGTTTTCTCCTTCTCCTGGGCCTCCAGGGCGGCCACCATGTCCTTGCCTCCGGTCAGGATGCCCCGGAGCCGGTCCACCTCGGCGTTGTAGCCCTCCCGGATGAATCCTCCTTCCCGCACCGAGAAGGGGGGCTCGTCCACAAAGGCGGCGTCAATGAGCCCCCGCAGTTCGGCAAGGTCGTTCAGCTCCTCCCGGAGCACACTCAGCAGGGAGGAGGACAAAGGGGAGAGCAGCAGCCGCAGGACCGGCAGCTTTCCCAGCCCGCGGGAGAGGGCTACCATGTCCCGTCCCCCGGCGGTGCCGTAGGCCACCCGGCTGATGAGCCGCTCCAGGTCGGTGACCTCCTTCAGCTCCCGCTCCAGCTCCTGCCGGGCCACCGAGTCCTCCACCAGGTCTTTTACCGCCCCCTGGCGCTTGCCGATCTGGGCCGGGGAGAGGAGGGGCCTCTCGATCCAGGAGCGGATGAGCCGGTGTCCCATGGGGGTAGCCGTCTTGTCCAGCACCCAGAGAAGGCTCCCCTTCTTCTCGCCTCCCCGCAGGGTCTCGGTCAGCTCCAGGTTCCGCCGTGCGGCCAGATCCAGCTCCATGAACTCCCCGGTGGTGTAATATTGGATCTCGGACATATAGGAAAGGTCGGTCTTCTGTGTGGCGTACAGATAGCCCACCAGAGCCCCCACCGCCCGGACGGCCACTCCGGCCGTCAGGTCCTCTTTTCCCTTCCGGAACTGCTTTTCCACCGTCCGCCGGGCCTTGTCTGGGTCAAAATCGCTCCCGGTCGCCTTCTCCAGCCGGCAGCCCAGCCGCTCGTCCAGAAAGCTCCGAAGAGCCGCGTCCTCCCAGGCCTCGGGAGAGAGCAAAGCCTCCCGCGGGGCAAACCGTCCCAGCTCGTTCTCCAGGTGCTCCCGCCAGGCGCTCCCCTCAAAGCTGGTGCAGGCGGCCTCCCCGGTGGAAAGGTCGGCAAAGCACACCCCTGCCGACTCCCCCTCCAGACACAGGGCGCACAGGAAGTTGTTTTTCCCCTCCTCCAGCATGGTCTCCTCAATGACCGTGCCGGGGGTGACGATGCGGATGATGTCCCGCTCCACCAGTCCCTTGGCCGTGGCCGGGTCCTCCATCTGCTCGCAGATAGCCACCTTGTACCCCTTGGCAATGAGCCGGGAGAGATAGGCATCCACCGAGTGGTAGGGCACCCCGCACATGGGGGTCTGCTCCTCGGCGGGCCTCCCCCGGTCCCGGGTGGTCAGGGCCAGCTCCAGCTCCTTGGAGGCGATTTTGGCGTCCTCGTTGAACATCTCATAGAAGTCCCCCAGCCGGAAGAACAGCAGGCAGTCCGGGTGGTCGGCCTTGATTTTATTGTATTGCAGCATCATGGGCGTGCCTTCGGCCATAGGGAAACCTTCTTTCTTTATTCAAAAAATTCTGTTTCTTCGTGGGGCAGGGCGCCCTCGCCCCGCCGCCATGCCGGCGCCCTACAAAAAGCAAACCATTACCTCTTATCCTTCAGCCCCAGCAGATAATCCGCCGAAACCCCGAAATACCGGGCAAAATCCGCAATAAACGGCGCCATGGGTTCCCTCTCCCCAGCTTCATAACGCTGATAGGTCGTCCACGCAACCCCCAAAGCATTTGCCGCGTCTATTTGCCGGAGCTTTTTTTCTTTCCGGACTTCTCTCATTCTTTTCCCCAAAATTTCCATACGATCCCCCTATTGACATTCCCATATGGGAGTATTATAATATTCCCATATGGGAGGTTTTTATAATGGATGATTTAATAACCCGTCTTTACTATTTTGTCGATGACTTTCTTCCCGTCGTCCCCCATCCCAACGATGCCGAACAGGCCCTGGTGGCCACCCTGACCCCGGAGCAGATGGTCCTGCTTGAAGATTATCAGATGGAGGTTTTCCGTCGGGACGATGCCGAGCGGCGGGCCCTGTTCACCTTTCTGGTGAAGCTGGGCATCCACATCCCTTAGGCCAGCTCTCCCCACAGCGACCAGGTGTTGGCCCCCGTGACGGTCACCTCCTGGAAGGTGCCGATCAGGCTCTCCTCCCCCTCCTTCACCCGCACCAGCCGGTTCCCCGGCGTCCGGGCGGTAAGGGCGAAGCCCTCCTCCTCGCAGACCCCGTCAATCAGACAGCGGAGCGTTTTGCCGATGTAAGCGGCGTGCTTCTTGGCCGAGATGGCGTTCTGGGCGTCCACCAGCCGCTGGAAATTGGCCTTTTTCTCGCTCATGGGCATGGGGTCGGGCATTTTGGCCCCCGGCGTGCCCTCCCGGGGGGAATAGATAAAGGTAAAGAGGGCGTCGTACTCCACCTCTTCAATGAGGGAGAGGGTGTCCTCAAACTCCTCTGTGGTCTCCCCGGGGAAGCCCACGATGATATCGCTGGTGATGACCACATCGGGCACTTGCTCCCGGAGCCTTCTCACTTTGTCCAGGTAGATCTCCCGGTCGTAGTGCCGGTTCATGGCCTTCAGCACCCGGTCGTTTCCCGCCTGAACAGGCAGGTGAAATACCGGGGCGATCTTTTCACACCGTCCCATCACCTCAAAAAGCTTCTGGGAGGCGTCCTTGGGGTGGGAGGTCATGAACCGGATGAGGAAATCCCCCGGGATGGCGTTGATCTGCTCCAGAAGGTCGGCAAAATCCATGCTGAGCCCCAGATCCTTGCCGTAGGAGTTCACATTCTGCCCCAGCAGGGTGATGTCCTTATACCCCTCGGCCACCAGTTCCCGGCACTCGGCAAGCACATCCTCGGGCAGCCGGGACCGCTCCCGGCCCCGGACGTAGGGCACGATGCAGTAAGTACAGAAGTTGTTGCACCCGTACATGATGGAGACCCAAGCCTTTACCTTCCCCTGCCGGACCACCGGAATGCCCTCGGCGATGCTCCCCGGCTCGTCGGTGTTCTCAAAGACCCGCCCCCGGCGGGAGAGTACCCGGTAAAGAAGCTCGGGAAATTTCCACAATGCGTGGGGTCCGAACACAATGTCCACATGGCGGTAGGATTCCCTGATTTTATCCGCCACCTGGGGCTCCTGGGCCATACAGCCGCAGACGCAGATGATCTGCCCCGGCTTCCGCCGCTTGGTGTGGACCAGCGCCCCGATGTTGCCGAAGACCCGGTCCTCGGCGTGGCCCCGGATGGCGCAGGTGTTGATGACGATGACGTCGGCCTCATTCTCGTCCCCGGTAAAGCCGTATCCCATGCTTTTGAGGTAGCCCCGGATGCGCTCCGAGTCGGCCTCGTTCTGCTGGCAGCCGTAGGTGTCCACAAATGCCCTGTATTCTCTGGGAGCGGCCGTGAGCCGCTCCTGTACTTTTTCGCAGAATTCCCCCTGCCGGGCGATCTCTTCAGGGGAAATACGGGTGGTCCGGTTTTCCATCTCCACCCCTCCTTTTTCGGGTATGCTGAATGATTGATTATATCATTTTTCCGCTTCATTTTCAAGGGCAGCGCAAATATAGAAATCAGGACCTACCCATTATAGTTAGGTTACACCAGTCAATCGACTACGTGTGACCTATTTTTTTATGCCGTTTGGAGGTGAGGAAATGGCCGACTATGCTTTCAGGACACTGGAGGACCGCCGGAATTTGCAGGATCTCTACGAAACCGGCCTGTCCCCCAGGGAATTGTCCGAAAAGATGGAAAAGACCGTCACAGTGATCTACACGGAACTGCGGCGGGGCCGGGACGGCACCCGGCTGGAGGACGGGCGCCTGAAATATGACGCCACGGTGGCCCAGCGGGCCGTGAACAGGTCCCTGGAGCGGAGGGGCAGAAAAGCCAGCCGCACCAGCCAGGGCGCAACTTAAAACGAGGGGGAAAAGGGTATGGCAAGAAAGGAAATTAAGTTCATGCGGAAACTCGGCGGCGGCTGTGAGGGACGCCAAGACGGTGTGATCTATCGGATCAATGTAGACCGCACACTGCTGGGAACGTGTGCCCCTGCCTATTCCGTCAGCGCCTACGACACAAAGGACAAGGGCCGGACAATCAGCACATCGGGCCACGTCCGTTTCCACCTGGACGGCGCCAAGGAGTTCTGCCAGCAGATCGCCGCCGGCGAGATCGACCTGGAGGAACTGCGCCAGAGGTTCGCAGCGGAGGACGCCGCAAAAGAGCAGGCAGCCGTACAGGCGGCCACGGCGGAGGCCAAGGAGTTCCGCGCCAAGCTGGAGGCCGCCGGCATTTCCTACCACAAACTGCTGGAACTGGAGGCCGAGCGGGAAAACCTGTCCGGCATTGCCCACAGCATTCTGGTGGGCTGGGAGCGCGGGGAGGGCCTGCCGAATGGGTGAAGAAAACAACGCCGCCGGGATGGTGGCATACATGGACGGCAAGCCGGTGGAGATATGCGAGGAGATCCCGACGCTGACAGAACTGGAGCCGGTGACAGCGGAAGAAGCCGCGGCCCGTGGAACCGTCACTGCCGAGAAACTGGCGGAGGTAACGGAAACAATCAACGCCGCATTTGCCGCCATTGTGCCGACGTTTGAGCAACTGGCCAGGTCACTGGGGAGGTTTGCCACTGCCATTGCGCTGGGGTATGAACTGCAAAAGGCGATCCGGTGGGCAGAGGTCTACAACCCGAAACTGGCCCACTTCTACCACCACACCAAAAAGCGGAGGATCCGCAAGAAGTACGCCAAACGGATCCTGGCCTGGTATCGGGAGGAGTTCACATGAACGTATTAAGCCTCTTTGACGGTATCAGCACAGGGCGCCTGGCGCTGGATATGGCGGGGATCCAGGTTGACCGGTATTTCTCCAGCGAGGTGGAACCGGCGCCCATGGCCGTCAGCGCAAAGCGCTGGCCAGACGTGGAACAGATTGGAGATTGCCGACGGGTAAAGGCAGAGGATCTGCCCAGGATCGACCTGGTGATTGGCGGAAGCCCGTGCCAGGGGTTTTCCAGGGCGGGCAGGCACCTGAACTTTGACGACCCCCGCAGCGCCCTATTTTTTGAGTACGCAAGGGTGCTGGCGGAGGTGCGGGCCATCAATCCGGCGGCCAGGTTCCTGCTGGAAAACGTGGCCATGAAAAAAGAGTGGGAGGCGGTCATAACAGAAACCCTGGGCGTGTCCCCCATCCACATCAACAGCGCCAAGGTATCAGCGCAGAACCGCCAGCGGGTCTACTGGACCAACATTCCGGGCGTAAAGCAACCGCCGGAAAGAAATATCAAGCTGGCGGACGTGATCGACAGGTCCGTGAACACCGCACAATATGTTGCGGGGGGGGGTATCCTATTCGACCCTACGATCCCGGAGCGGGCGCGGGCGCTTGTCACCAAGGACGGCGACAAGGTGCGGATCCGCCAGGCAACAAAGGCGGGCTATATTGTGGCGGAGGACGGCGACGGCGTAAACCTGGCCTTTCCGACCTCTACCACCAGGCGCGGCAGGGTCATAAAGGGGAAAAGCAACGCCCTGGACTGTTCGTGTGAAGCCTGCATTTTTTACGATGGAATAATCCGCCATTTTACCATCACAGAACTGGAACGCCTCCAGACATTGCCGGACGGCTACACGGAGGGGATAACCCAGACGGAGCGGAAAACGGCAATCGGGAACGGCTGGACGGCGGAGGTCATAGCCTGGATATTCGGCTTTTTGAAAGAGGAAACACAATGAAGAATGAAAAAAGCCTGGCCACCGTGGTGGCGGACGCCTACGACGGCCTGCTGGCCGGGATCAACAAAATGCCGCCATTTAGATGGGCGGGCACTCTGGCCGAATGGCTGATGGACAAGCTGACCGCCGCCATCGAGCGGGCCACACACAAGGAGGAAAACATGGACGACGTAAAAATCGCGGTGCCGGGGATCTCCGCAGAGGAGGCCACCGAAAACATACGCAGAAACATGGAACTGTTGAACAGACCGCCCCTGTCGGAGCGGGTGCGGGAGGAGTTCCGCCAGATTTTCACCGAGAAGATCCACCGCCCCGGCGCGGAGAAACTGCTGGACTGGCTGGACAGAAACGAGTTTTTCACCGCCCCGGCCTCCAGCAAGCACCACCTGGCCGTTCCCGGCGGCCTGGCCCTGCACAGCCTGAACGTGTACCGCCGCCTGGTAGAGATCGCGGAGAAAGAGGAGGACGGCCAGACCCCGGCATACAAAACCAAGGTTCTCCCGCTGGAAAGCATAGCCATCATGGCCCTGCTGCACGACGTTTGCAAAACGGACTGCTACCACAAGGATCCGGCCACCAGCACCTATAAATTCCGGGACCCCCTCCCTCTGGGGCACGGAGAAAAGAGCGTGTACATCATCACCCGGTACATGGAACTGTACCCCACCGAGGCCCTGGCAATCCGGTGGCACATGGGGGCCTATGACGACGCCGTGAAAGGCGGATCCAAGGCTTTCAATGAAGCCATGAGAATGACCCCGTGGGTTTGGAGATTACACCAGGCTGACATGATCGCCGCCTGGGAGGACGAAAGGAGCGGGGACAATGGGAACACCTGAACGGCTGGACCTGTGTAAACCCTGCGCCGCGGAGAAGTCCCGCCAGGGGGTACGGCTGAAAACCGTGTCCGGGAGGACGGAAAAGATCACCTGTGCCGCCTGTGGCCGTCGGCGGTTTGGACGGACGTATGAGGCGGTGAACGCCGAAGAAAAGGAGGATCCGAAGCCATGACGGAAAAGTATTTCGAGGTTGAGATCCGGGACCGGGCCGCCATTGCCGCACAGGAGCGGGAGGCCCGGCACGAAAAGCGTCGGAGGATCGCCCGCAGGCAGGCACGGATCAAGCGTGGGATCCTGGTGGCCATCCTGCTGGTCCTGGTGGCCGTTGTGGTAGCCAGGGCACTGCCTGGGGCTGACAGCGTGGAGGTGCCGGCGGCCACGCCCACACCGACGCCCACCGAGCGGGTGGAGGTCAAGGAAACCATGGCCATCATCGACCCGGACATGGGCCTGGTGGATCCCGGCGCCGCCCAGGTGCCAGCGGAAGAACCCCCGGCGGAGGTGGCGGACCCCAAAATGGTCACGGACGCCATCGTGGAGATCCTGCTGGCCCAGGGCTACCTTTCGGACACAGTGCCACTGCCCTACGAATACCAGGACTATATGCGGTTCTTTTCCGCCGTCTATGGGTGCCCCTACCCCGTGGCCCTGGCCGCGGCAGACTGTGAAACGGGCGGAACCTTTGACATGGACCTGGTTGGCCGGGTGGGAGAGGTTGGAATATTCCAGCTGAACCCCGGCCCGAATGGGAGATACCACGCCGACCTGGAGGAGAACACGGGCATGGACCCGAACACCCCCATGGGGAATATTGCCGGTGGGTGCTATCTGCTGGGGAAGTACATGGACGCCTACGGCGGCGACACGAACAAGGCGGCCATGGCCTACAACATGGGGCCGTCTGGTGCCGCGAAGGCGTGGGAGGCCGGGATCACCTCCACCGAATACTCCAGGAAGTTCACCGAGAACGTGGAGAAGTGGGAGGCCCTGGTAAACGCATGGCGCGGTATTTGAACGGCCCGCAGGACCGGATCAGAAAGCCGGGCAGCCAGGCAGAGCGGGCAAGGATAGAACGCTGGCGCTTTCCGGCAGCGGCCAGGGTGACGCACCCGAACCATGGCACCGTGGTGGTGCCGTGCAGGTCAAAGCTGGCCGCCATCATGTGCGCGGCAGAGGTGTGGGGGTGCAACTGGACAAGCCTGGAGGGCGCCGAGGTATGGAGGGCCGAGCCTGGGGACAGGGTGGCCACCATGCCCCACATTATATAAAAGGAGGGCACGGAAATGATTATCAGCGAAAGCGGCCTGAACCGGGCCATTAAAGACGCCAAGAGATACGGCGGTTACACAGTGATGATGGAGGAGGACACGGTGGCCATCTATGCCCAGGAATGGTTCATCAAATGCCCGCGCCAGAAATTCCCGCGCAAGGCGCTGGCCACCATCGTGGAGCATATCGGGACAATCCCGGAGGACGGGGTGCCCATGACCGTGACCAAGAAAGGCGATCCCCAGCTGGTCATGGCGGAGGCCGCCCAGGACGACATGACGCACTGGTGTACCGGCCAAAGCGGCGACCAGGTGACAATGGTGCCAGTGATCATGCAGGGCTACCAGATTTTCCAGACGACGGAGGGCCGCGGGGCCTGCTGGGGCGCCCCGGTCATGCACCTGGACCTCCTGGAGCGGGTGGACGCCGAGCATATGACGGCGGACGTGATCGACAATGACCGCCTGCTGTGGCGCGGCGAGGGTGAGGCAATCGTGATCGACGCCGTGCGGAAAGCCACGTCCGGCTGGGCGAGAGCCTGGGAGCGCGTGGTGTGGGAGGCCCTGGAGGGCGTGGACCTGCACCGCGAGGAGGTTTGACCATGGCGACGAACTTTGACCAGATCACAGCCTCCACCGCCGCCCTGGCCACGTTCCTGGCCTCCCTCCCTACCATGCGGGGGCCGTGGGATAAAGCATTTGACCAGGCTTTCTGCTCCACCTGCGCCGTCCAGGACTGCAACGCAGAGGGGTGCCCGTATCAAAAGGTGCGGGACGCCGCAATCCTGTGGTGGCTGGGACTGGAGGTGGGCAACAATGGCGGAAATCATCCTGGAGGGTGACGCCCTGGACCGTCTGCAAGGGATCCCGGCGGAAAGTATAGACACCTGCGTGACCTCCCCGCCCTACTACAACCTGCGGGATTATGGAGAGCCTGGCCAGATCGGCAACGAGGAAACGGTGGAGGAATACATAGGCAAACTGGTGGAGGTTTTCCGGGAGATCCACAGGATCCTGCGCCCAGCCGGGACGCTGTGGGTCAATATCGGGGACAGCTACGCCACAAGTTCCGGCCCGCAGCCGCCGGCCAACACCAGGAACTCCACGGGGCACACGAAAAAGGCCGTGCCGGAGGGCTACAAGCGCAAGGACATGATCGGGGTGCCGTGGCTACTGGCATTTGCCCTCCGGGCAGATGGTTGGTATTTACGCCAAGACATTATATGGGCGAAAACCAACTGTATGCCGGAGAGCGTCCGGGATCGTTGCACCAGATCCCACGAATACATTTTCCTACTGTCAAAGCAAGAACACTACTATTTCGACGCCGAGGCAATAAGCGAACCGGTGCAAGGGGCCACAACAAAGCGGCTTTTGCAGGATCTGGAGGGTCAAGCGGGATCCAGGAAACAGCAAGGGCGCGGCAGCAGGCCCATGAAGCCGGTGGCGCCACGGTTCGGCGGTGAAAAGTATGGAGCCTCCACGGCAGAGGAAACCAGAACAAAGAGCGGGAAAGAATACCGGCCAACCGCCAGGCGCAACAAGCGCGACGTGTGGAACATCGGAACCGGAGGCTTTCGCGGTGCCCACTTTGCCGTGTTCCCGGAGAAGCTGGTGGAACCCTGCATTTTGGCCGGGTGCCCGGCTGGGGGCACTGTGCTGGATCCTTTCGCCGGGAGCGGAACCACCGGCGCCGTCGCAAAGCGGCTGGGCAGGAACTTTTTAGGCATAGAACTGAACCCGGCATATTGCCAAATGGCAAGGGAGCGGATCGCCACCGCCCAGCAGTATGCGGAACAACTGACACTGGAGGAGATAGCGCCATGAAAAAGCTGGAAACCGAGCGGGTGGCCCTGTACTGCGGGGACTGCCTGTGCGAAATGGAGGCCGTCCAGGACGGTGTGGCCGACATGGTGCTGACGGATCCCCCCTACTCCTCCGGCGGACTGTTCGCTGGGGACAGAAAAGCCAGCACCCGGAAAAAGTACACAGACGCGGACTTTTCCGGCGCCGCCCGTTTTCAGAATTTCAGCGGCGACAACATGGACCAGCGCAGTTTTACCGAGTTCATGCGGCGGGTATTCATGGCCGCCAGGATGAAATCGAAGCCTGGGGCGGTCCTGGCCGTGTTCATAGACTGGCGGAACCTCCCGGCCATTACGGACGCTATCCAGTCTGCAGGCTGGGTATGGCGCGGCCTGGTGGTGTGGGATAAAGGCACCGCCCGGAATATTCCGGGGCGTTTCCGTTCCGACTGTGAGTATATCGTGTGGGGCACCAACGGGGACAAGCCCGTGGACTGGCAAGCCGGTGGATCCGCCATGCCTGGGTGCTACCACATCGGATCCGTACCGAACCAGAAAAAGAACCACCAGACCGAGAAGCCGGTGGAACTGCTGGAGAAGATCCTGGCCATCTGCCCGGAGGGCGGCACCGTCCTGGACTGCTTTATGGGTTCCGGCAGCACCGGCGTGGCCTGTATCACCACCGGGCGCCGGTTTATCGGGATCGAACTGGACAAGGGATATTTTGAAACAGCGGCCCGGCGGATTACCGAGGAGGCCGCACAGTACACCCTCTTTGACGCGGGGGGGGCACTAATAACCATCATTTGGTTGGCCATGACGCCCAGCCGGGCGCATGAGTAAAAAGGAGGAAAACACCATGAAGATCAGACACACCATTGAAAACAACATCACCTGGGAGCAACTGAAAGCGGCGGCGGAGGCCGGGACGGCGGAGAGCCTGGCCCCGCTGAAAAGCGAGATCGATCTGACCCTGGAGGGCGGCGAGGCCGTCACCGTGGTGGTGGCCGCCCACCTCCCTGCCACGGCGGACAAGCCCGCCGGGATCCGCTTTGTGTTCAAGGACGCCCTGGCCGAGCCGCACCGCATGAACGACGACTGGACCAACAAGGGCGGCTATAAGGCCAGCGAGGGCCGCCGGTACATTCTGGAGGAGGTCTACCCCCGCCTGCCCGCCGACCTACGGGCGCTGATCCGGCCCCGCAAGATCGTGGAGAATATCCGGGAGGGCGTACTGGAGTATGAGGATCCCCTGTGGTTGCCCTCCGAAACGGATATGTTTGGCCGGGGTGAGGACAGCTGGCAGCACGGCAAGGTTGACGGCCCCGACGACTTCCAACTGCCCATCTACATGACCGAGCGGGACCGGGTGAAGCTGTGCGGAGATTATGGCACATACCCCCAGTGGTGCCGTTCCGTCCATTCCGGCAACACCTACTATTTCTGCCGTGTCTACGGTGGCGGTAGCGCCAGCTTCGACAACGCCACCGCTTCCTGGGCGCTGGCCCCCGGCTTTGACTTCTAATCTGGAAATATCCAGAAATATCCAGCCGCGCAAGCGGCGGATCCCTGACATAAAAAGACCCCCTGCGCCGTGTTGTCAGCACCGGGCGCAGGGGGAGATATAACGGCGGCTTTCACCGCTCCAGAGATACCTATATTATACCATATCCCTGGGCGGTGTGCAACAGCAAAAATTCACGGGGCCAGGCGCCCCGTGAGGCGCCGGTAAGAGTGATTAGTAAAGTGACCAGCAACCTGAAAAGGAGGGTAACACCGTGGCCTATGTCCATAGGCGGGTGGTAGCTGGCCAGACCGTCGAACACAGGAAAATGCAATCCTACCGGGTACACACCAAGGGGGTCAAGAGGGGGCCAAACAAGGGCACCACCACGGAGAAGCAGGCCAAGATCAACGAGAGGGTGGCCGAGGAACACCTGCGCTGGGATATAAACGCCAACTTTAAGCACAAGGACCTACACGCGGTTCTCCACTACTCTTTTCTGGACAAGCCCACCACCCTGCGGCAGATCCTGGACGATAAAGCGGAGTTCTTAAAGATCCTGCGGAAGCTGTGCCGAAAGCACAAGGTCAAGCCCAAGGTCCTGGTGGTGATCGAAACCAAGAGCATGACCAACCCACACCTGCACGTTATCATATCCAGGATTGACACCGAGATCATCCAGGACGCCTGGGAGGCCGTCCCGCCCCAGGGGGGCTATATCAGTTTTCAGAGCCTGGACAACCGGGGAAATCATTACAAGCTGGCCCATTATCTGGTCAAGGAGAGCCGGGACACCATGCGGAGATACCGGGAGGAACTGGGGATCCGCGGGAAAAGGTACACCAAGAGCCAGAACATGGTCAAGCCCACGGTGACGTATGAAAAGGTGCCCGCCTCCTCCTGGAAGAAAGAACCCAAGGCCAGAAAGGGCGCGTACCTGTACAAGTTCGACGACGGCAGCACCAGCCGGAGCGGGTGGCACGAAATGACGGGCTACCCATACCAGGAGTATTTCGAGGTTTTCAACGAATAGGAGGGCAAGACGATGAAAATTTACATAGCCGGGAAGATTACCGGCGACAAGCGATATAAAGCCAAGTTCGCCGCGGCGGCAAAGAACCTGCAGACGGCTGGCCATGTGGTCCTGAACCCGGCCACCCTGCCGGCGGGCCTGACGGACGCCGACTATATGCGGATCGGCATGGCCATGTTGGACACGGCGGATCAGGTCACATTCCTGCCGGACTACCAGGAGAGCGCGGGAGCCATGGTGGAAATGGACTACTGCCGCCGGATCGGAAAGCCGTGGGGTCTGTACCTGGAGCCGCAAGGGGGTGGCCGCCGATGAAAAGGATTTTAATAGGCGGATCTCCGTGTACGTTCTGGAGCATAGCGCAGACCAAGAACCGGGAAACAGAGGCCAGCGGAATGGGCTGGGAACTGTTCAAAAACTACCTGATCGCCCTGGAAAAATACAAGCCGGATTATTTCCTGTATGAAAATAACAAGTCTATGTCCGCAGCCATCCGGGCACAAATCACCGAGGAACTGGGCATGGAGCCAATCCTGATAAACTCCGCCCTGGTGAGCGCCCAAAGCCGCCAGCGGCTTTACTGGGTTGGCAAGCGCAACCCAGATGGGACTTATAGCCGGGTGGAAATGGAACTGCCGGAAGATCGCGGAATACTCCTCCGGGACATTCTGGAAAGCGGAATACCCATGCGGGAAAAGGGCTATACGCTGAAAGCAAATTACGCAAACGCCGGGCCGGTCAATGGTGTGTGTGGCCGCCACTTTCCCGCACCCATGGCGGCGGAACCCGTAAATGTAACCATGCCTGTGAGGGTTGGAACCATTGAGAGCGGGACGCAGACCGAACACGACAGTAAACCGTTCAGAGTGTATAGCCCGGATGGAAAGGCGGTCACGCTCCAGGGTGAAGCTGGAGGCTATGGCGCCAAGACCGGGCTATACGCAACGCCGATATGTATAAATCAGCTTTCGAGCGGGAAATCACGAACCGTTGACGCACACATGGGAAAGCTGGAAAACAACCTGGTGCCAAGGATAAACGACCCGAACCCGGCAAAGCAGCAGTACGACTGCATAATCCAGCCAATACGGGTGGGCGATATGCCAAACGCCAAAGGAGAAGTGAGCGGGAGCCAAAGCGGGCGAATTTATAGCGCGGACGGGAAAAGTGTACCCCTCCAGGCAAGGCCGAATGGAGGCGGAGCGGATGGAGCCTCCACGGGGCTATACGCCATACTGCTGACTGACTGCGCCGCTTGCGCCGCCGGGCGGGTTGTGGGGCGCCGAATAAATGCGGACGGCCACAGGGACGACTACAACCAGAATATCGAGCGTTTCCAGCGTTTCGAGGTGAACATCGACCCGCAAAAAACAAACTGCCTTTCCACGGTAGAAAAAGACAACATGGTGGCAATTCCCATCCAGATCAAAGAACTGGAAACCGAAAACGGAAAGATCGAGGAAATGGCCATTGAAATGCCGGACGGGAAACTGAAACCGATCTATGCTGTCTGGGACGGGCAAATCACAATAAAAGGGAAAACGTACCCCATAAAACTGCCCGATGGGTTCTATATCATCCGAAAATTGACAGTTCTGGAGTGTATGCGCCTCCAGACAGTGCCGGAGGGCTACATATTCCCTGTTTCAGAAAGTCAGGCGTACAAAATGCTGGGCAATGGCTGGACGGTGGACGTGATCGCCCACATCATGTCCCACTTTGAGGGGATCACCACCGAGCGGGTAGAAGTCCTATCCATGTATGACGGAATGAGTTGTGGCCATATTGCGCTGGACAAGCCGGGTGCCACCGTCGTCAGATACTACGCAACCGAGATCGACAAGTACGCCATCAAGACGACCATGGCCAACTACCCGGACACCATCCAACTGGGGGACGCTTTCCAACTCCGGGAGGACGACTGGAGCCTGCCGCAAGTACAGGAGGGGTAACAAATGGCGTGTTTTCTGGTATATAGCCGGGCGGGAACCATCCAAGGGAAAGAGCAAACGGCGGAAAAGGCCATTGCCAGGGCGAGGGAGATTGCCCGTCGGGAGGGGTACGCAGACGTGGTAAAGCAAGGCACACGCAGCCGTCGGCGGTTTTATGAAAGCGGGCGGATAAAGACACTAAAGAGAAAAAGGACGGTGACGGCGTAGTGGAGCGAGTGACGATCACCGAGCGGGTGGACCATTTCAACCTGGGACAGATCGCAAGGAGTGGGCAGACGTTCCGATGGATCCGGCAAGGGCCGCAGACGTACACCGTCCCAGCCGCCGGCGACTACTGCACGGCGTTCATGCCGGAGCGGGACCAGCTGAAAATCAGGTGCCGGGCGGATATGGTCAATTTCTGGCGGCGCTATTTTGGGCTATGCGATCCGTACCCGGAATACTGGGCCACCATCGACGCCTGGGCAGAAAAGGACGGCCCGGAGGCGTACCTGACCAAAGCGGCGGCATATGCCGACGGAATGGTGATCCTGCGCCAGCCAGCGTGGGAGGCCACGGCCAGCTTTGTGATCAGCCAAAACAACAACATACCCCGCATAAAGGCCATTATTGAGGCCCTATGCCGGAGGTTTGGCCACATGATCACGCTGCCAAGCGGCGGGTGGGTCTATACATTCCCGGAGCCGGAGAAACTGACCGACGCGGCCCACCTGGGCGGCCTGGGCCTGGGGTACAGGGACAAATACCTGGCCGCCCTGGCCTCTGCCGTGGCTGGTGGCAGTGTAGACCTGGAGAAGCTGGCCACGACAGACTATGAAGCCGCCAAGGAGGCCCTGAAAGCCATACCGGGGATCGGGGAAAAGGTGGCCAACTGCATTTTGCTTTACGGGCTGGGGCGCCTGGAGGCGTTCCCCGTGGACGTGTGGATCCGGCGGATATTAGAACGGGAGTTCCCGGACGGGTTCCCTGCGGGCCGATATGCCGGGTTTGCGGGGCTGGTCCAGCAGATCATGTTCTGCTATGAGCGGGAGAGCGGGAGGCCAACGGCGTGTATATAGAAACCGGGTTCCGCTACTTCCGCCTGAAATGCCGGAAGTGCGGGGAATGTATGTTCATCAAGCTGGCCGCCAAGCCAGGGAAAACCGCCCGCCGGAAATGCGAGTGCGGAGAGGTTGCGGTGATCCGGGCCACACAGACGGACGGGAGGCCGACGGCGGAAATTATATCCGGCGATATGGAACCGGGATAGAACGGAGGACAGCAACGTGAAAGTGGGATTGATCGACGTGGACGGCCACAACTACCCAAACCTGGCGCTTATGAAGCTGTCAGCATGGCACAAAGCCAAGGGCGACACGGTGGAATGGTGGTGGTCCGATCTGTTCCAGTTCGATCTTGTCTACATGGCCAAGGTATTCAGTGACGCATACACCAAGGACGCGCCAGAGCCTATGAACGCCGAGCGAGTGATCAAGGGCGGGACGGGGTACGCAATCACCCTGGAAAATGGCGTGGAGGTCTACCACGCCGAGCGGGACCTGCCGCTGGCGCCGGAGATTGAACACATTTACCCGGATTATTCGCTATACCCGGAACTGACGAAAGAAACGGCTTTCGGATTTTTGACACGCGGGTGTCCACGCGGGTGCGCCTTTTGCCATGTAGCCGGGAAAGAGGGGCGGGCCAGCAAAAAGGTGGCCAATTTGTCGGAGTTCTGGAGTGGCCAGCGAAACGTGACCATCATGGACCCAAATATACTGGCCTGCAAGGATCGAGAGGACCTGCTGGCCCAGTTGGTAGCCTCCGCCGCCTATGTGGACTTCAACCAGGGACTGGACATTCGACTGATCGACAATGACGTGACGGCCCTACTGGGGAAAATGAGGGTCAAATGCCTACATTTCGCATGGGACAACCCGGCGGAGGATCTGGAGCCGTTCTTTGCTAAATTTTCGGAGCGATACGCGAGAAAAGACAGACGCACCAAGGTGGTGTATGTTCTAACCAATTTCGGAAGTACGCAAGAGGAGGATCTGCACAGGATCTACACCCTGCGACGGCTGGGGTTTGACCCGTATGTGATGATCTACAACAAGCAGGAAGCGCCACGGGAAACCAGGCTTTTGCAGAGGTGGTGCAATAACCGGGTCATATTCAACACCGTGCCGGACTTCCGAAACTACGACGAAAAACTGGGATGAAAGGGGAATTTTGAAATGGGCGACATGGAAAAAGCGATTGCCGGCGTGGGGGCGGTGGCTGAAATGTCCCTTGTATATTTTCGAGCCGCCATAGGAGCCGGAGCGACACTGGAGGAGGCCATAACATTGACCAGGATATACCTGGAGGCGCAATTTGCAGAAGCCGCCAGGCAAAAGAAAGAGCAGGAAAACGCCGAAATGGAGGAATGACCTATGAAAGCCATACTTGCAAGCATTAAACCGGAGTGGTGGAAGAAGATCCTGGCCGGCGACAAGGGCCTGGAGATCAGGAAGTCCGCCCCGCAGAGCAAGGACGGGCGGAGGTTCACCTGGCCGTTGACCGTCCTGGTCTATGTGAGCGGCACCGGGGCCATCCAGGGGCAGTTCACCTGTCCGGGCTGGATCAAAACCAACCTGCTGGAAATGCTGGTGGATCAGTCTTGCGTCCCGCTGGAGGATCTGCGGGCATACGCCAAGGGCGGGAGCCTTTACGGGTGGGTGGTGCAGAACCCGGAGAAGTTCGACGAACCCGCCCAGCTGGCCGAACTGGGCCTGGAGCGCCCGCCCATGTCCTGGTGTTATGTCGAGATCCCGGATCCCGCCCCGGAGGAGGTATAAGACAATGAGAAAGCCGATCCTTTGCAGGCTGGGCCTGCACAAGCTGGACAGATCGCACTATGTCGTGGTGAAACGCCGCCACTGGCCCAGCAAAAAAGAGTATCACCGGAATTATTCCGTGTGTGAGCGGTGCGGAAAGCTGATCGGCACCATCCGCCTGGACTGCGCCAAGAAGTGAGCAGAGGGGAACGCCATGGCCATCAACATCACAGACCTGCCGCCGCGATACCAGGCGCAGGCATTGAAAGAACTGGAGAAGCAGCAGAAGCGGCGGGGGCTTATGCCCTCCGCCGCCGCTGTGCAGAACGGAGCCAGGGGGCCAAAGTATCACAACTCCCCCACCGAGCGGGTGGCGGAGGACGGCACGGTGATCAAGTTTGACAGCCAAAAAGAGGCCCGGAGGTACGACGAACTGATCCAGCGCCTCCGCGCTGGCCTGATCCGGGATCTCCGCCTCCAGGTTGATTTTACGCTCCAGGAGGCATACACGGACGAAAACGGCCACCGTGTCCGGGCCATCCGATACAGGGCCGATTTTACATACAGAACCCCGGACACCGACGCCCTGACCGTTGAGGACGTGAAAAGCCGGGCCACCAGGACCAGGGAATACCTGATCAAGCGCAAAATGATGAAAGACAAGCTGGGAATAACCATAACCGAGGTATAAAGCCATGAAAACGACAAAGACAGCGGACAACGAGCGGGACGCCATCAAGGAATACCTGCAACAATACCACACCGCCCGGAGGATGAAAAGAATACTGGAGCGGCGGCATGAGGCTTTAATGCGAGAGTTGAGAAGCCCAGGGCCAGGATCCTCTGCTTTCAGGGCCACCCCGCCGTCGCACAATGGGCAGACGGACGGGGCGGTGTCCGTTGTCTTTCGGATCGCAGAGGTGGAGGAGCGGATCGAGAACCAGCGGGAGGAAATGGCCAAGGCCGTCCTGCGCGTTATGGACATGATCGACCTACTCCCACAAAACTCCATGGAGCGCACCGTGGTGGAACTGCGGCATATAGACTGCAAGGGCTGGGAGCAGATCGCCAGGGAGGTCTATATGAGCCGGTCCGCCGTGTTCAATTACTACAACGCCGCCCTGGACCTCCTACTGGGCTATAAGAGGGATGGGAAACTGGCGGAGGAATACACAAAGAAAAATGCCAAGTCCTGAAAGTGTGGACGCTTTTGGACGGTTTGGTGTGCTATGATGGTAGCATGGAAAGCGCAGGGGTGAGGGACAACCTACCCGACATAACCGAGGCCGCCAGGTGAGAACCTGGTGGCCTCCTGCTTTCCAGAGCCAAGGGATCAGGGGAGCGTACCGCAAGGGGCTTTACTCCTTTCACCCTTGCCCGTCGCCGCGCCAACGGCGGCGGCCTGGTCCGCCCTTTTCACCGTTGCCCACGGCCTCCGCTTCGGGGAGGCCGTGGGCATCCCCTCCCCCCGTTTAGGTACTCCCTGGAGAGAAAAGACCTGCGGGGCAAGGAACGCCCGGCATTTTTCCGCATAAAAGCAAAAAAATTCGGGTTTGTTTCGTTACGGAACGGGGAAACGGTGAAAAAGTTATCCCCCCTATGGGGGGATAGGCCAAAAAGGAAGAGGGAGAAAAAGCGAAATAACCCAAAACCGGGAACGCGAAACCGGCGGAACCCATCACCTGGGTGCCAGCCTGGGCGAAAAAAGGGGGTGCTGCCGGTGGCGGAGCGCAAGAAAAAGGCCCCGGCAAAAGCGCCCAAGCCGGAGGCCATGACCGGGACAGTCCCGGAATGGGCCAACACAACGGTGATCGCCCAACTCCTGGGAAAGACCGCCCGGAGGATCCAACAGCTGACACAGGAGGGCGTCCTGGAAACAGAGGTGCCGCCAGGCGGAGGCGCCAGGAAATACAAGACCTGCGAAACGGTCCACCGGTATATCGCCCATGTCGAGGAAAAGGCCAAGGAGAGCGGGGAGAAAAGCCGCACCGCCGAACTGACGCTGAAAAAGCTGGAGGCGGAGGTGCAACTGAAAGAAAGCCAGGGAGAACTCCACCGGATGAAAACGGCGATAGCCAAGGGCGAGTATATCCCAGCAGATCAGGCCACGGAAGAACTGGCCGACTTTATGGCCACGTTTAAGTCCTTTGCCATGGCCATCCCGGCCCGCATGGCAGGCACCGCCGCCGGCTATATGGACGCAGCCAGCGCCCGCGCCATGGAAAAGAACCTGCGGAAAGAGGTGGAGGCCATGCTGGCCGTATTCGTGGACGCGGCCCAGGAGATTGCGCCGCCGCCGGAGAGTGAGCCGTGAAAAAGTATGCTGTGAAGCCCTACGCGGTGACGCCGTGGGTCAAAAAGGCGCTGGCCACCCTCCGCCCCCGTGAACGCCTGCCGGTATCAAAATGGGCTGAAAAATACCGGATATTGCCGGACACAAACGCCATCCCAGGGCCGTGGAGAAATCGCATTACCCCGTACCTGGTGGAGATCATGGACACGTTTTCAGACGACAGCGTGGAGCGGATCGTGTTTGTGAAGCCCACCCAGGTGGGCGGAACCTCCGCCATGGAGAATATGCTGGGGGCGGTCATAGACCAAGACCCAGGCCCGACCATGATTGTGTACCCGTCGGACAAGCTGGCGGAGCGCACCGTGGAGGCAAAGCTGGATCCCATGATCCGCCAATGTAAGCCGCTGGCCGAAAAATGGCGGGAGAACGAGAGCCAAAAGCTACAACTGAAATTCCAGGGCATGACCGTGTACCTGAACGGAGCAAACAGCCCGGCGGATCTGGCCAGTACGCCGATCAAAAACCTGTTCCTGGACGAAGTGGATAAATACCCAGGGGCCAGCAAAAAAGAGGCTGACCCAGTGAGCCTGGCCATTGAGCGCACCAAGACCTACAAGACCAACCGGAAAATTTACATCACATCAACGCCGACCCTGAAAAGCGGCCACATATGGAAAGCGAAAGAGGACGCAGACGTTGAAAAGCACTACTTTGTCCCCTGCCCCCACTGCGGCGAGTTTATAGAACTTGTATGGGCGCAGGTGAAGTTCCCCGGAAAGGATGAAGTGCCGGAGGGTGCGGACCGGGCGGCAATGGCCACATATGCCTGCCAAGCCTGTGGCGCCGTGATCACGGATCGGGACAAGGCCAATATGCTGCCGGCTGGCCGGTGGCAGATCGTCCGGCAGAAAAGCCAGAACCCCAAAAGCGTGGCCTTTTGGATCAACACCCTATACTCCCCCTTTACCACGTTCCAGGAGATCGTGGCAGAGTTCCTGAAATCGAAAGACGACCCGGACCTGCTCCACAACTTTATCAACTCCTGGCTGGCGGAGCCGTGGGAGGACACCAAGCTAAAAACCAACGCCGAAATGGTGATGGAGCGCCAGACGGAGATCCCGGAGTGGATCCTGCCGGAGTGGACCAAGCTGGTCACGGGCGGCGTGGACGTGCAGGAAAACTGCCTGTACTGGACGATCCGGGCGTGGGGCAACCACATGACCAGCCAGAACGTGGCACATGGGCAGGCCCTTTCCATGGGGGAAGTGGTCCGCATTATGAACCGGGAGTTGCCACTGCCGAGCGGCGAAAAACTCCTGGTGGATCTGGCCCTGATCGACAGCGGCGACCAAACGGATGAAGTATATAATTTCTGCCTTGCGAACTCCGAGTGGGCGCTGCCGTGCAAAGGATCGTCCACCGCCCTGCAAGGCCATTACAGACTTTCAACCGTTGACAAGGCCGGGAGCAGCGCCAACGGTATGACCCTGGTCCTGGTGGACGGCGGAAAGTACAAGGACATGATCGCCGCCAGAATGAGGAGGCCAAACGGGACGGGATCCTGGATGGTATATCAGGGGTGCGATCTTGACTATGCGGAGCAGGTCACGGCAGAGCATAAGATCACGGAACGAGCGGGCGGCAAGGAAACCCTGAAATGGGTTAAAAAGACCACCCACGCCGACAACCACTATTTGGATTGCGAGGTTTACGCGGCGGCAGCCGCTGACATTCGCGGCGTCCGGTCCCTGTTCCTGGAAGAGCAAACGGAGGAGCCGGAGCAAAAAAAACAGCCACAGCCGAAGCCGGCACAGCAACCGACACCGGAGGAGGGCTGGATCCGCGACAATGAAAGCTGGATCTAACAGGAGGAAGTCATGGCAGAAATTAGCGATATGAAAGCAAGGGATCTGCTGGAGCAGGTCAACACAGCAATCACCACCGTGCTGGTGGGCGGACAATCGTATAAAATCGGCAGCCGGTCCCTGACCCGTGCCGATCTGGCGCTCCTCCGTAGCATGAAAAGCGACCTGGAGGCCCAGGTGGCAGCGGAGGGAGAAAACGGCCTGCTGGGCCGCACCTTTGTGGTCTACTTTGAGGGGAGATAAACAACATGGGGATCATTGAAAAAACCATTGAAATATTTTCCCCGCGGAGGGCCTACGAGCGGGAAATGTGGCGCCAGGGGCTGGACGCCATCCGGGGCTATGACGCCGCCGGGTTTGGCCGCCTGAACGCCGGCTGGCGCGTCCACAACGAGAGCGCGGAAACCACGGACAGAATGAGCCGGGACGTGGTACGCGCCCGTGCCCGCGACCTGGAGCGCAACAGCGACATAACCCAGTCCATTCTCCACGCCTACAAGCGGAACGTGGTGGGCAAGGGCTACACCCTCCGGGCAATGACCGGGGACGATGAACTGAACAAGCAGATCGAAAAGGCATGGAAACGCTGGTGCAAAGCCAGGAACTGCGACGTGACCGGGGAGCAGTCCTTTACACAGATCCTGCGGATGATGGTGGAACGGAAACGGGTGGACGGCGGGATCCTGGTATTGTACCGGTACACACCGGGCGGCGTGGTCCCGTTCAAACTCCAGTGCCTGGAAGTGGACGAACTGGACACCACCGTGACCACACCGCGCCACGTCGGGAACAAGGTGGTGGGCGGCATTGAGTACAACAAATACCGCCGCCCGATAGGCTACTGGATCCGGCAATATGACCTGGAGGGCTGGACCCTCCAGGATCCCGTCTACATCGACGCCAAAGACGTGTTTTTCCTGAAAGCGAAACACAGGCCCAGCCAGTTGCGGGAAATGTCCGACCTGGCACCAACAATTACCAGGATCCGGGACACAAACGAGTTTATAACGGCGGTGTCGGTCAAGGAGCGGATCGCGGCCTGCCTTTCGGTGCTGATCAAGAAAGCGATCCCATCCGGCGGTTTTGGCCGATCCGGCGGCAGAGGGCCGGACGGCCAGGTGGACTACACCGGCAAGAAGCTGGGACCCGGCATGATCATGGAAATGAACGCCGGGGATGAGGCCCAGGTGGTGGACCCCAAGGGGGCGGCCACTGACGCCACGGCATTTTTGAAAACCCAGCAGGGGTTGATCGGCGCCGGCCAGGGCCTTTCCTATGAGGCAACAAGCCGGGACATGAGCGGGGCCACCTACTCCTCCGCACGGCAGAACGCAATCGAGGACGAAAGCACCTACACGGAGGAGATCGAACTGCTGGAGGCGTTCATGTCCGAAGTGTACGAACACTTTGTTATTTCTGGTTATCTCACCGGGCTATTCAAGATCCCCGGTTTTTGGGATAAAAAGACGGACTTTCTGGACCATTCGTGGGTCAAGGCCCCCAAGAAGTGGATCGACCCGGCCAAGGAAAGCACCGCCGACAA
Source organism: uncultured Oscillospiraceae bacterium (assembly GCA_950075865.1). Lineage (GTDB taxonomy): Bacteria > Bacillota > Clostridia > Oscillospirales > Oscillospiraceae > Vermiculatibacterium. The sequence continues at coordinate 131,122 of CATMVA010000003.1, forward strand.
AACCGCCTTGCAAAGCGGGCAAAAGACTTTCCAGGATCTCTGCGCCGAGCGGGGAAAGGACTGGAAAGAGGCCGTGCAGGAAATGGCAGAGGTCCTGCAGTATGGCCGGGAAATCGGTATAGAGATGGGAGGTGTGATATTTGGAAATGGTACGACAGCGGCACAGCAGCAACCGCCCCAGACAGGAGCCGGGGAACAAGAATAACGGCACCAGAGCCATGGGGCAGATCCTTTTCCGCGAGAACGACGACCAGGACAGCAGGCGCCGGATCATCAGCTTTTCCAGCGAAACGCCATACACGCGCTGGTTTGGGGTTGAGATCCTGGACCATGCGGACGGCGCCGTGGACCTGTCCCGACTGAACCAGGTGGGCGTCCTCCTGTTCAACCACGACACTGACGTGGTGCTGGGAAAAGTGATCCGGGCCTGGGTTGAAAATGGCCGCGGCATGGCGGAGGTGGAATTTGACACCGACGACGACGCGGAAAAGATTTTCGGCAAGGTCAAGTCCGGCACCCTGAAAACCACGTCCGTGCGGTATAGCGTGGACGCCTGGGAGGAGGTGGCCGCCGGCAAGCAAAGCGCGGACGGGCGTTTCACCGGTCCGTGCCAGATCGCCAGAAGATGGACGCCGCTGGAGGTGTCCATCGTGTCCGTTCCTGCGGACGCAACCGTGGGCGTGGGCCGTTCCGACGGCCAGACCAACACCACGCCCCTGTCCCTGTATGAAAAACAAGTTCAGATCAACAAAAATCTATTTCGGAGGTAAAAAACTATGACCATTGAGGAAATGATCGCCCGTCAGCAGGCGATTGTGACCGCGGCCCGGAACGACGGAGAGCGGAGCCTGTCCAGCGAGGAACAGGCCGAGTTTGACAGCCTCCAGGCCCAGATCGACGCCGCCAGAAGCGCCGGAGATCCCGCCCCTGCTACCACCGCCGAGGGCACCCAGCCTGCGGAGGGCACCCGCGCCGCCGCCCCCGCCGGGGCGGATGAAGCCGCCCAGCGGGCCGTTGCCCTGGAGCGGCAGCGCGTCAGCGACATTACCGCCCTGTGCCGGGAGGCCGGCATGGATCCCGCGGAGCATATCCGCAGCGGCGCCACCCTGGACGCCGTGCGGGCCGCCGCCGTTACCCACCTGATCCAGCACGGCGCCCCCGTGGCCAGCCGTGCGCGGGAGAACGACGGCGACAATTTCCGCCAGGCCGCCACTGACGCCCTGCTGATCCAGGCGGGCGTTCCCGTGGCCACCCCTGCCGAGGACGCCAACCAGTTCCGCGGTATGAGCCTGCGGGACATTGCCATCGAGTGCATGGTGCGCGACGGCGAGGGCAGCACCACCAGCCTGCTGCGGATGGGCAAGGACGACCTTTTCCGGTCCCTGTCCCGCCAGTTCTTCAACCCCACCGCCACTTTCCCTGCCATCCTGGACGACGCGATCCGCAAAGGCATTGTCCACCGGTATCAGGCGGTGCCCACTACGTTCCAGCTGTGGACCAGCAAGGGCAGCGTGTCCGACTTCAAGCCCACCAAGGATCACAGTTACCTGGTGGGCGGCGCCGGCGAGTTCCTGCGTGTGGGCGAGAACGGCGAACTGAAGCTCGACACGCCCAAGTCCGAACTGCTGCCCCAGCGCCAGGTGGACACCTACGGGCGCCAGTTCTCCATGTCCCGCCAGGCGTTCATCAATGACGACGTGGGGTTCATCACCGAGGTGCCCGGCCTCTATGCGGCCAGCGCCAAGCGGACCATCAACAAGCAGGTGTACAAGATCCTGGTGGACAACCCCGCCATTTTCGACGGTGTGCCCCTGTTTGACGCCGCCCACAACAACCTGATCAGCGCGGGCAGCAAGCCCAGCAACCAGGCCATTCAGGACATTATGATGAAAATGCTGCTCCAGACGGATCCTTTCGGGGAGTCCATCATGGTCCAGCCTGCGTTCATCATCGTGCCCGTGGGCTACAAGTTCCTTATGACCACGATCCTGGCCTCCCCCACCATCAACACCACCGACAACACCCAGGCGGTCAACCCTCTGTATCAGTACCGGGATCAGTTGACCATCGTGGAGGACGGCACCATCAACGCCCTGGCCGGCAAGAACAGCCCTGCCCCCTGGTTCATGGTGGGCGATAAGAACTACGCCAAGAGCCTGCAGGTGGACTACCTGAACGGCCAGGAAACCCCCACCATCCGCCGCAGCGAGGTGCCCGGCCAGCTGGGCTATGTGTGGGACATTTTCCTGGACTGGGGCATTACCGCCACCGACTTCCGGGGCATTGCCCGCAACAACGGCGTGGCCATCAACTAAAGGGAGGAAACGAAAATGAAAGCTACCTACTGGCAGAAAGGCGAAGTCCTGGACTTCACCCCCACCGCGGACGTGAAGAATGGCCAGGTGGTTCCCATCGGATCCCGCGTCGGCGTGGCCGGGTCCGATATTGCCGCCAATGAGCAGGGCCACCTCCATGTGGTGGGCGTGTTCGAGATGGACAAGGCCGCCAACGAGGCCATCACCATGGGCGCCGCCGTGTACTACGACGCCGCCGCCGACGCCATCACCACCACGGCCTCCAAGACCGTGGCAAAGGGAGAAAGCACCGAAACTGTGGCGAACACCCCGGCGGGCTATGCCGCCGCCCCTGCTGCCGCCGCGGCCACCACGGTGCTGGTCAAACTCCTGGGCTGATAGGAGGACACCAACATGGCCAAGAAACTGATCGCGGCCCGTCCCATCCAGTACATGGGCCGCACCTATGACCGCGGGGACACCCTCCCCGCGCACGACCCCAGAATGACGGAGGCGTGGCTGAAACACGGATCCGCCGAGTGGGAGGACACCGAGCAGAACCAGCAAGCCGCCGCCCAGGGCGAGGGTACGCCGGGCGCCATGGGTCCCATGGCCGCCGCCGTTCTCCAGACCCTGGACGGGCTGGGCGTTAAGATCACCGACGACGCCGGGGAGTTCTGCGGCGAGGAGGAACTGACCGCCCGGATCGTCGCCGCCATTACCGAGGAGCCGGACGATCCCCCCAAGGCGCTTGTGGCGGTCCATCTGGACGCCACCATGCTGGCCAAGCTGAAAACCGAGGATCTGGAGAAGCTGGCCGCCGACCTGGGCGTGGATCTGGCCGAGGCCAAGACCAACACCGAGCGGGCGGAGCGGATCGCCGCAGTGGAGGTTCTGATCCCCGAAGCCGGGGACGCCCAGTGATGGGCGCCCCGACTTTCAAGGACTGCCTGGCCGCCGATATTTCCGCCGTGTTCCTGAACAAGATGGAGTTTGCGGACACCCACACCATCAACGGCAAGAAAATGACCGCCCTGGTGGACGACAACGAACTGCAAGAGCGGGACAAATTCAAGCTGGTGGGCGCTACCGCCGGCGGAACGGGCTACAAGGCCACACGAATGGTCTATGTGGCCAAGGCAGACTTTGGGCACCGCCCGGCCCTGGGGGCAACGGTAAACCTGGACGGGCGGGATTATCGCGTGGCGCAAGGAACCACCGAGGAGGCCGGGATCCTGGCCATAGCACTGGAGGCTAACCGGACATGAGCGGAGAACGGGCATTTATTGAGATCGACACCGAGGCCCAGCTGGCGGCCATCATCCGAAAACTGGACAGCCTGCCGGACAAGATCGCGGCGCCCAACATCTTGAAAAATGCCATCAACGCAACCGCCAGAAAGGTCCGAAAGCAGATCACAAAGGACGCCGCCGGCGTGTACGCCATCAAGGACAAAGCGATCCTGAAACAAAAGGATCAAGGCGCCCCGCAGGTGTACACCGCCAGCGCGTCCGACCTGACGGCCACCATCCGCTCCAGGGGTCCCATGCAGGATATTATGGCCTTTATGACCAGGCCGAACACCGCCACAGGTGCGGCGGCGGCACAGGTCCTGCAGAGCGGTTCCGTGAAGCTGCTGGAGGCCAACGGACTGAAAGCCTTTGTAACCACCTTTGCGTCCGGGCATACGGCCATCGTCCAGCGGCACCCGCCGGCGGAGTACAGCGCCGGGCGCGGGAGCCGCAGCCAGAAGTACGGAGAACGGGCCGACATGACCAAGATCAAGAAACTGCTGTCCCCGGCAGTGCCCCATATGCTGGGAAACGAGGAGGTCATGGCCCAGGCGGAACAGCTGACGTTTTCGACGCTGGAGGCAGAGGTGCAGAAGCGGATCGACAAAGCCATGGCCGAAAGGGCATAAAAAAGCGGCCCCCGGAGGGGCCGCAGCGGGCAAGGGTTACGCACCCGTGTTGGTGCCAACGATCTGCATATCCTTGACGGCGATAATTTCCACGGAAGAAATCCGGGCGTCGCCCAGGCCGTTGATCGCGTCCTCCAACGAGGCGATCACCTCCGAACTTTTAGAGGCGTCAACATCAACATCAACCTGGAGAGAAACGATATAACCGGCGCCGTCTGCGCTGGTCAAAATATCGCAGGAATAAGAGGCGCCACGGTATTCATCCGGGACAAGGTTTTCAACAGCCGCCAAGATCTCCGCTTTTGCGTCAACGTCAGGCGTGGGAGCCGGAACAGCCGACGGGGCGGGTTCTGTGGCCGGAGGCGTCGGGGACGACGTGGGAGCAGGTTTTTTACTGTCCCAATAGTTCCCGATTGCGGCGGCCACCAGGACCAGGACCACGACAACCACAACGATCAACAGCTTTTTGTGTTTCATAGTGAAACCCCTTTCTGTGTCCTGAAATTCAGGTTATCCCTGAAATATTCAGGTTATTAGCACAACGCAATTATAAGCGACGGAAAGCGTCAAGTCAAGGAGGCGGCGAACAATGACCCAGGAATTTTTGCAGGACGCGGTGGTGGAGGACCTGCAGGATCTCTTTAAGGACTACCGGCTGAAAAACTCCCTGGGCGTCGAGCGGGCGATCAACATATTTCCCTACGACACGCCGATCCGAGAGGGCGACGACGAAGCGGTGGACCAGGAGGCCCCGCCGGAACCGTACATCGTGGTGCGGACCCCCGGTGGGAATATCCAGGACGAAACCGCGCCCCATGTGGTGGAGGTTATCCTGATCGCCTGCGTGTGCGACAGGGACAAAAACCGCCAGGGCTACCGGGACGCCATGCACATCATCAACGAGATCATGCACCACTACATCACCAAGCGCCTGGTGGGCGGGCGGTATATGGTGCAGTATCCGTTCAAATGGGTGGTGCCGGACGACGACACCCACCCGTACTATTACGCCGCCGTATCAATGAACATTGAGGCCACGGCGGTCACGATGGAGGAACCGGAAACATGAAAGAAAAGACCCAAAAGACCGCCGCAGCGGAAAAGGGCGGCACCGTGGTGTACTGCGGGCCGACCATTCCTGGAGTGGCCAGGCAGTTCACCAACTACACCGACGGGATCCTGCCCAAGAAGCTGGCGGAGGCCGTCAAGACGGATCCCGTCATGGCCGGGCTGGTGATCCCCCTGGAGGACCTGCCGGACGCCATGAAGAAACTGCACGGAGGCTACGGCCATATTTACCGCCTGTATCAGCTGGTGCGGGCGAAACTCTAACAGGAGGTACAAGAAAATGTCCTATAATCACGGCGTTTACAACCGAGAAATCGGCACAAGCCTGACGGCACCCATCCGCGGCACCGCCGGGCTGCAAGTCATTTTCGGCACCGCGCCCATCCACCTGGCGGCGGACCCGGAAAAGGCCGTCAACGTCCCCAAGCTGTGTTACAGCTTTAAGGAGGCCATGGAGGCCGTCGGTTATTCCGACGACTTCCAGAACTTCACCCTTTGCCAGAGCATTGACGCCACTTTCCGAGTTTTCAACGTGGCGCCCGTTGTCCTGGTGAACGTGCTGGATCCCAAGAAGCCGGCCCACACCACCAAGAACGAGGCGGCCACCTATCCCGTCAAGGACGGCCTGGTGATCTACGACAAGGCCATGGTGCTGCTGGCCTCCCTGGTCATTATGGCCGGCGAGGTCAAGCTGGTGTCCGGCCAGGACTATATCGCGGAACATGACGACACGGGCGCCGTTGTGATCTCCATGCTTTCGGAGGCAGCCAAGGCGGCCACCGAGGTGTCCGTGGCCTCCACCAGCCTGAACCCCGCGGGCGTGACCCGCGCGGACGTGGTGGGCGGCCTGAACGCCGCCACCGGCGAGGAAACAGGCCTGGAGTTGGTCCGCCACATCTACCCCAAACTGGGCGTGGTGCCCGGTATTCTCCTGGCCCCCGGCTGGTCCCAGGATCCCGTGGTGGCGGCGGCCCTCCAGGCAAAGACCGAGGCGATCAATGGTTGTTTCGAGTGCGTCACCTATCTGGACATTGCGGCGGACAGCACCGGCGCCACGGTGTACACCGACGTGCCGGAGGCCAAGACCAAGATGGGCGCCACCGGCACCCATGCGGCGGCTTTCTGGCCCATGGGCGCCGTGGGCGATAAGGTTTATTTCATGTCCGCCCTGGCCGCGGCTATGACGGCCCACAACGACGCCAGCAACGGCGACGTGCCCCATGACAGCCCCAGCAACCGGTCCCTGCGGATCACGGCCACCGTGCTGGCCGACGGCACCCAGGTGGTCCTGGATCAGCAGCAGGCCAACGACGTGCTGAACGCCAACGGCGTGATCACCGCAATCAACCAGGGCGGCTTTATCCTGTGGGGCAACAGCACGGCGGCCTACCCCGCGACCTCCGACCCCAAGGATCGGTGGCTGGCCGTCCGGCGGTTCTTCAACTGGGACGGAAACAATTTCATCCTGACCTACCGCCAGAAAGTGGACCGGCCCGGCAACACCCGCCTGATCCAGTCCGTTGTGGACAGCCAGAACATCATCGGCAACGGCTATGTGGCCCGCGACTACTGCGCCGGGTATAAAACGGAGTATTTGGCCACCGACAACCCCACCACGGAGCTGCTGAACGGGCACCTGACCGTCCGCACCAAGCTGGCCCCTTATATCCCCTCGGAGTTCATCGAGAACATCCGCGAATACGACACGGACGCCCTGACGGCGGCCCTGGGAGGTGTGTAAACCATGGAAAAGACGATCCCCACCAAAATCAACAAGTACAACCTGTACAACGAGGCGGAACGCCTCCTGGGCGCCGGCGACGAAGTGCCCCTGCCGGACTTTGAGGCCATGAGCGACACCATCAGCGGCGCCGGGATCCTGGGCGAAGTGGAGGATCCCACCGTCGGCTACTTTGGCAATCAGGAAATGGAAATCCCGTTCCGGGTGGTGGACAAAGAGGCCGTGGACATGATGGACATGACCAAGGCCGTCCACCTGACCCTGCGGGGTGCCCAGCAGACCACCGACACCGCCGGCAACATTGAGTTCCGGCCCATGCGGGTGGTGGTCCGTGGCCGGTGCAAGAAGTTTTCCCCCGGCAAGGTCAAGGCGGGTAGCACCATGGACACCAAGATCACCCTGACCGTTCTTTACATTATGATCGAACTGGACGGGGAGCAGATGGTGGAACTGGACAAGTTCAACGAGGTTTTCAAGATCCGCGGCGTGGACATTCTGGCCAAGATTAAGGAGATGTGCTGACTATGAGCGACAACAAGAAAATGACCGGCGACCAGGAGGAGATCCTGGCCGCCGAGGGGGCCGTGACGGCTGACACCGACCAGGGAGAGGACACCGAGGAGGCCGTGGTGGATCTCCATGTGAAGTTCCGCAAGCCCTACCGTTTCGAGGGGCAGGACTATGACGGCGTGGATCTGACCGGCCTGGAGGATCTGACCGCCGGCGCCCTGGAGAACGTGAGCCGTGCCCTGCTGAAAAAGCGGCCCGGCCTGAACCCCTCCACCATCGAAATGACGATGGAGTACGCCAACCTGCTGGCGTCCAGAGTTGCGGGCAAACCGCTGGAGTTTTTCGAGCGCCTGCCCGCCAAGGAGGCCATGAAGATCAAGACCACGGTGGTGGGTTTTCTGTACGGCGGGGATGGGGAGGATTAACCCCCGCCGTTCTGACAAAGGCCATCACCGGCCTGTCCATAAACCTACATACCGGCATGGACTATCTTTCCGGCCTCCCCATTGAGCAGTTAAACGAGATCGCGGACACGGTGAACCGGTACGCGGAGGAGGTGGAAAAGGTTGGCAAAAAGTAAAACCTACGAACTTATGCTGAAAATCGGCGGAAAGGCCGACAGTTCCCTGAAAGGCGCCTGCGCCGTGGCGGACAAGAACCTGGCCGCCCTGGGGAACACGGCCAAGTCCGTGGGAAAGACCATTGCCGGCGCCGCCCTGGCCGGGGCCGCCGCAGTTGGAACGCTGGGCGTGGCCGCCATCAAGGCGGGCGCAGAGTACGAAACCCAACTGGCCAACATTTCCACACTGCTGACCGGGACAGAGGCAGAGATCGCCGCCCGGACAAGCGAGATCGGGAACCAGATCCTGGACGTGTCCAACCGGACGGGTGTGGCCACCGCCAACCTGACGGATGGAATGTATCAGGTGATCTCCGCTTTCGGTGACAGCGCAGACGCGGCCAGTCAGCTGGAAACCGCAGCAAAGGCCGCCGCTGCGGGCAACGCGACCACAACCGACGCCATCAACCTACTTTCCGCAGTCACAAAGGGCTACGGCGACACCTCCGCAGAGGCCGTGCAGAAAGCGGCGGATCTGTCCTTTGCCACAGTGCGGCTGGGCCAGACTTCTTTCCCGGAACTGGCCGCAGCCATGGGAAAAGTGATCCCCCTGGCCAGTACCCTGGGAGTGGAGCAGGAACAGCTTTTCGGCGCAATGGCCACCTTGACGGGTGTAACCGGGTCCACGTCGGAGGTTGTGACCCAGTTAAAAGCGACCATGCAGGGCTTTTTGTCCCCATCCAAGAACATGGCCAACGCCCTGAAAAAGATGGGCTACGAAAGCGGCCAGGCCCTTTTGGAAAGTAAGGGCCTGCAAGGCGCCCTGGACGTTCTGAAAGAGAGCGTAAACGGCGACGAACTGGCCTTTGCGGGCCTGTTCTCCTCTGTGGAGGCCCAAACCGCCGTGCTGGCAATGGCGGGGACCCAGGCGGAGAACCTGACCAGCAAAACGGCGGAAATGTACACAGCTGTGGGAGCCACGGACGCAGCCTTTCAGAAACAGACCAACACCATGCAATACACCATCCAGGAGATCAAAAACCTGGGGGCCAACTTCCTGACCCAGCTGGGAACCAATGTGCTGCCATACGTCAAGGAACTGGCGGAGGCGGCGCTGCCGGTGGTGCAAGAGGGGCTGGAAAAGGCCGGGGCCTATGTGGTGGACACCATTATACCGGCGGCCAAGGAGGCCGTGGCCTGGGTGCAGGACAACAGCGACGTGCTGCTGGCCCTGGCCGGCGCGGTGGGCGCAGCCATAGCGGCGTACAAAATCGGCAAGGGCGTGATCACTGCATACAACACAGTGCAGTCCCTGTTCAAGATCCTGTCCATAGCCTCCACCGGAGCGCAAGCCGGGCAGACCGCCGCCACGGTGGCACAGACCGCCGCCACGGCGGGAGCAATCGGGCCGACCACTGCCCTGGCCGTAGCTACAAACGCCCTGTGTTGGCCGCTCCTGGCCGTTGTGGCGGCAATCGCCGCGGTGGTTGCCGTAGTGATCCTCCTGGTGAGGAACTGGGACAAGGTGAAAGCGACGGCCATTGCCGTGTGGGGAAAGATCAAGGCCGTGTGGTCCACTGTGGCCGGCTGGTTCAACAACACGGTGATCCAGCCCCTGGTCAACTTCTTTTCCCTCATTGTGGAAACCATCGGCGGATTTTTCCGTGGGTGCTGGATCATCATTCAGGCCGTATGGAAAGCCGTGTCCACCTGGTTCAACGACAACGTGATCCAGCCCCTGGTGGGCTTTTTCTCCCCCATTGTGGAAACCATCGGCGGGTTTTTCTCCGGCCTGTGGGACAACATCGTTTCCGTGTGGTCCGCGGTGGGTGCCTGGTTCCAGGAAAATGTGGCCGCACCAATTAACGCCGCTTTCCAGGCCGTGAGCGACTTTGTGAAAGGGATCGTAAACGGCCTGCTGGGGTTCGTCGAGGGAATGATCAACGGCGTTATAAACGCTATAAATTCGTTCATCGGCGGGTTTAGCGGCATTGTTGAAAAGGCCGCCGCCTTTATCGGGATCGAGTGGGGCGGAATACCGGAGATCCCCACAGTGACCCTGCCGCGTCTGGCCGTCGGTGGCATTGCCACCGGGCCGACAATCGCAGAGATTGGAGAGGGCGGAGAACCGGAGGCCGTCCTGCCGCTTTCCAAGCTGGCGGATCTGCTGTCCCGCTGGAACCCGAAACCGAAACCGGGTGGCGGCGGAGGCACCGGCGACGGCGTGACCTTTGCCCCCGTTTTCAACTTCTACGGAGGCGCCCCGACGCGGGAGGAGGCCATGGAGGCCGGGCGGTTGAGTTTTGCGGAGTTCAAACGACTATATGACCGCATGAAAGCGGAGGAACGCCGCAAGAGTTTTTCCCCGGCGTAAGAGGAGGCCACCATGGAAAACACCTACACAACCAAGCAGGGCGACACCTGGGACTTGATCGCGTTCCGCGTCTACGGTGACGTGAAATATACCGGGTGGCTTATGCAAAACAATTTCCCGCACCTGGACATTTTCGTGTTTGACGCCGGGGTGGTTCTCCAGACGCCGGAACTGCCGGAAAGCGAACAGCTGGCCGGGGCGCCGGTTTGGAGGACGTGACCATGAAAGCGCGACACGCAAGTGCGGAGATCATCTACAACGGCGCCGCAGTCACCACCCAGCTTATGGGGCAATATGGCGAGTTCACCTACACGGATCCGGCGAGTGGAGAGGCGGACAGCGTGGATATAGCCCTAAATGATCGGGACCGCCAGTGGACAACCGCATGGCTGCCGACAAAGGGCGACACCATCACCGCCGCCATCAATACCCACAACTGGGACAAAGAGGGCGAACAGCGGAGCCTCCCCTGTGGCTTTTTCATCCTGGACGACTTCAATTTCACCGGCTGGCCGGTGACGGGCACCCTGTCCGGGGTGTCCGTCCCGGCAGATAGCAGCTTTCGGGAAACCGAGAGGACCAAGAACTGGGAAAACGTCACGATCCCGGAAATCGGGAAAGAAATTGCAAAGCGGGCCGGGATCGAGTTGGTGTGGGACGTGCCTGGGGAGCCGTTCACGATCAAGAACGTGGAGCAGTCACAGAAAACAGACTGCGATTTTTTCACCTCCCTGTGTGAAATGTATGGCCTGGCCACCAAAGTCTACGCCCGGAAAATCGTGGTATATGACCGGGAGGCATACAAGGCCAAGGATCCGGTGGCCAAGATCACCGAGCGGGAGATCGAAACCTGGTCCTGGCACACGACTATGACCGGGACATATACCGGCGGCGAATACACCTACACAGACCCAAGCACCGAGGAGGAGATCAAGGTGTCCGTGGGAGCGGGCACCAGGATCCTGAAAAAAAGCGGCAAAGCGGACAACCGGGCCGACGCGGAGCGGAAGATCAAAGCGGAGGTGGCCAACGCGAACCATGGGGCCGTCACCCTGTCCATGTCGATCACCGGAAGAACCGACATTGTGGCCTCCATGTGTGTCACGGTGGTGGGGCTGGGCCGCTTTTCCGGCAAGTATTTTGTGAACAAGGTAACAAGCCACGTTTCGGCCTCTGGAGGCTATACCCTGGACCTGGAACTGTCCCTGGTGGCCAATATGACCGAGGAGGTCATAAAGGACGCCGTGCAGCGCCTGGTGGCCGCTGGTGTCATTGATACGCCGGCATACTGGGAGCAGCACTACAAGGACGTGCCATATTTGGACGGGCTGATCTTGAACATGGCCACCAGGATCAAAGAGAACGCCGGCGGATCCTCTGTCACGACAGTGGACGCCGCCATAAAGGTGCTGACCGACACCGGGGTGATCAATTCCCCGGACTACTGGGCGGGAAAGCACAGTGCGCTGGCCCACCTGGACACGCTGATCATCAAGGCGGCCAACGCGCTGACGGAATAGGAGGCACACGCATGGAAAACGTGATCCGGGTGGGCAAGGTGTCCGCCATCGACTACCAGGCCGGAACGGTTCGAGTGGTCTATCACGACAAAGACGACAGCGTGACCAGGCCCATCCCCATGTTGTCGCCGGAATACAAAATGCCGGAGATCGGGGATCAGGTGCTGGTGGTCCACCTATCCAATGGAACGGAGGCCGGGGTGGTCCTGGGGCGCCCGTGGAGCGACAAAAACCGCCCGCCGGAGAGCGGCGCCGGCCTGTACCGCAAAGATCTGGGCCGGGCCATAGGTGAGGCGGTGATCCGCTATCTGGACGGCGCCCTGACCATCCAGGTGGACGTGGCCCATTTCACCGGCGACGTGACCATAAAGGGAGATCTGAAAATCACCGGAGATCTGACCGTGGCCGGGCGGATCACCGCCAACGAGGTGGCCGCAGCCGTAGACGTTGTGGGCGGCGGCGTTTCCCTGGCCCATCATACCCACACTTGCAGTTGTGCCATTTCGAGCGGGACCACCTCCCCGCCAACGTAAGGAGGACATGACATGATCGGAACGCTGGGCGGAAAGATCGTGTTTGAGGTAAGCGACGAATACGCGCTGACCTTTAACAACATGACCCGCGACGTGAGCGGACGGTGGACAGAGCATGACGCCATGGGAGCCAAGCCCAAAAAGGAATTTTTGGGACCCGGCAGCCAAAAGATCAACCTACCCATTACCCTTTCGGCAGGTTTGGGCGTCAAACCGCGGGCAGTCATTGAGGCCATAGAGGAAATGGTGGAAACCGGCGCGGTGGAGTATTTCGTGCTGGGGTCCAGGCCAGTGGGGAAAAACCCGTTTTGTCTGACCGCCTCCAGCGAAACATGGGACACAATCTACAACCACGGCGAACTGGCCAAGGCGACGCTGACCATCACGCTGGAGGAGTACACATGACAGAAAAAAACTTTTTCGACTTCCAACTGGAATATACCTTTGCGGACAACGCCATGGCAAGGCTGGATCGCCAACTGGCCCTGCTATTGTCTACCCGCGAGGGCTCCATGCCTCTGGATCGGGAGTTCGGGATCAAGATGGATTTTCTGGACAGGCCCCCAGAGGTGGCAAAGAGCCTTTACACGGCGGAAGTCACCAAAAAGGTGGCCATGTTTATCCCGTCGGTCCGGGTCCGCGAGGTGCAATGGACCAGAGGAGAGGACGGAAAACAGATCAAAAAGGTGGTGATCACAAATGCCTGATTTTAAGATCCTCCAAGACCTGCCGGACATTTCTTTCATCGAAAATCGGAGCATAGACGACGTGCGCCGGGAAATGGTGGGAGACTTTGAGGCTTTTATGTCGGAGGCAACAGGGAAACCGTTTGCCCTGGAGCGGGCGGATCCCCACCGCATGGAACTGTACGCAATGTCCGCCCAGTTTTACCACGGACTGCAATATGTGGACCGGGCCGGGAAACTGAACCTTTTGAAATACACATACGGCGCATTTCTGGACAATGTGGCGGTTATTAAGAGCGTGACGCGCCAGCAGGCAAAGGCGGCGACCACCACCCTGCGCTTTACTCTTTCCGCAGCGCGGGCGGCGGCAACCGGGATCCCGCAAGGCACCAGGGTGTCAACCCCAACCGGATCCGTATATTTTCAAACAACGGAATATGCGGAGATCCCGGAGGGGTTCGCGTCGGTGGACGTGCCGGCGATCTGCACCGAGGTGGGAACCGCGGGCAGCGACCTGGAGCCTGGAGAACTGAACACCATGGTGGATCCTGTGCCGTACATGGCCAGCGTAGTCAACGTGACTAAAACCGCCGGAGGGGCAGAAAAGGAAAACGACGACAGCATGAAAGAACGGGTTTTCCTGGCCCCCGGTTCCTACTCTACGGCTGGGCCGGACGGTGGGTATAGATACTGGGTGAAGTCCTACAATACGGCCATCGGTGACGTGCAGATCACCAGCGACCACGCCGCGGGAACGGTTGATATATGTTTCCTTATGGCCGACGGATCCGCCCCCAGTCAGGAAATGATCACCGGCCTGCTGGACTTCCTCCAGGAACAGAACGTGAGGCCCACCAACGACCTGGTGAGGGCGTCGGCCCCGGAGGAGGTCCCCTACACGGTGGATCTGCAATACTGGATTGGAAAATCCGACACTGCCCGCGCCTCTGCCATCCAGACAGCGGTGGAGGCCGCGGTGGCCAAATATGTCCGGTGGCAAAGAGCAATAGGCCGGGACATTAACCCGTCCCAGCTTGTGGCCGCGGTGGTTGCGGCAGGCGCCAAGCGCGTGAAAGTCAACGCGCCAGTGGACACGCAGGTGGGCAGCACCCAAGTGGCCGCACTTTCCGGGATCGCCGTTGTAAGCTACGGGGGGCTGGAAAATGATTGACATTAAGGCCGGGCGGATCACGGACATTTTACCGGAAAACCTGTCCAGCCAGTTGGAGGTCCAGGCGCTCGCCTACGCCTGCCACCGCCAAATGGTGAAGCTGTGCGAGGCGGCGGACAGGATCAGGATTTACGCAGCCATCCAGACGGCCCCGGAGGAGATCCTGGACTATCTGGCCCTGGAACTCCAGACGCCGTGCTATGAAATGACGTTCCCGGAGGAAACCAAGCGCCGCCTGGTCCTCCTGACCCTGCCCTATTACATGAAAATGGGAACCACGGGCATGGTCAACTCCATAATTTGCGCCATTTTTGGATCCGGCCACATCAATGAATTTTTCGAGGCCGGGCTGGAGCCGCACCACTTCACCGTCCACATCACCGGGGCGGAGGAAACGACCCACCCGACAGCAGACCTGCGGGACGTGCTGGAGCAGGTAAAACGAAAGTCCCAATGGCTGGACACCGTGGAACTGGAATTTGCGACCATGGAGCAGGTGGGGCGGATCGGCGTGGAAATGGGAACCGTGACCACCACGCCGGTGGAGGAGCAGCCGGACGACTTTATTTTCCGGGACAAGCTGGCCGCCGGCGGCGCCGTGGGGACAATCTCCACCACGCCGGTCCATAATGAGCCGGACGATCTGGAGTTCAAAGAGCGGGTGAACATCGGCGGCGGCATGGTTGCGGCAGGAACCACACCGCTGGCGGAAATATAGGAGGACAACACAATGAAATACGGGTACAAAGTAACAAAGCAAGGGCGCGAACTCCTGGCGGCACTGCTGGCCACGGGCAAGGAACTGGAAATCGCGCGGGTTGCCGTCGGCAGCGGCAAGGTAAGCGAGGACACCGACCTGGCGGACATGACCGACCTGGTGGAGTATGTGGCGGAGGGGAAGATCGCCCAGCGCCGTCATGTGGACAATGTGCTGTATCTGACGGTGCAGTACGCCTCCAACGACACCCCCGGCCTGCCTGCCTTTTATTTGGGGGAGTTCATCGTGTGGGCCAAGCACCCGACCACGGGGGGCGAGGTTGTCCTGCTGTACGCCACCCTGGGGGACTACACCCAGCCGGTAATGGCATACGCGGAGGGCCGGGAGCCGGACGTGCGCCAATACCCCCTGGCCCTGGTCCTATCCGATGAAATCAACGCCACCATTTCCTGTCCTGCGGGCCTTGTGACCTATGAGGACCTGCAAAGCGCCGTAGAAACGGCCTGCAGGGATATGGTGGAAAGCATGGCGTCGGGTGGTATCAGAAAGACGCTGGAGGCCACACTGGCGGCGGATCAATGGCAGCCAGACCCGAACCCCACCAACGGCTACATCTATTTCTACGAACTGGCAGACCCGGCAATTACAGCCAAGCAGATCCCCAACGTCACCGTGGCGGAGGAGAGCCTGACCGCAGCCTATGAGTGCGGAATGTGCCAGACGGCCACCGCGTTCAACGGCTACGTCCGGATGAAATGCGTGGAGAAGCCGACAAAGGATATTGCGCTGACCTGCACCCTGTCCGAGCGGGGAGGATCCGACAGTGAGGACACCTCTGGAGCCGCCGCCGACGGGGACGCACCCGAAAACAAATAAAACATAGGAGGAACCACAATATGGACGGAAATGTGAATGTCCCCGGCGCCTCCGCCGCCGATCTGAAAAAGGTGGAGAAAAAGGCCGACGCCGCCAAAACCGTGGCGGATGAGGCCATGGACGCGGTGCAGAAGTTCGCTTTTACGATCAACACCGTGCCCTCCCAGGCGGGCAGTTTGACCTATACCGGGAGCCAGCAGACCCCGGCCTGGAACGGCTACAACTCGGAAATGCTGAAGTTGTCCGGCGTGACCGAGGGGATCAACGCCGGCGAGTACGACGCCATTTTTACCCCCTTGGGTGATTATGTGTGGGCGGACGGGACACAGAATCCTGTGACGGTACACTGGACCATTGAGCGGGCAGCGATCAACACCACCCCCTCCCAGTCTGGCGCCGTGACCTACAACGGCGCGGCCCAGTCCCCCAACTGGTCCAACTACGACAGCGCCAAGCTGACCATCGGCGGAACCACCAGCGCCACCGACGCCGGCACCTACTCCTCCACCTTTACCCCCGGCGCCAACTATAAGTGGAGCGACGGGACGACCACGGCGAAGTCCGCCAACTGGACCATCGGAAAGGCCGCGGGCAGCCTGTCCCTGAATAAGTCCAGCATGACGCTGAACAAGGCGACCACCGCCAGCACCATTGCGGTGACGCGTCCGGGCGACGGTGCCATCACCGCGACCTCCAGCAACACCAGCGTGGCCACCGTGAGCGTGTCGGGCACCACCGTGACGGTCACGGGTAAAGTGTTCGGCACCGCGACCATCACCATCAAGGTGGAGGCGGGGACCAACCACAACGCCCCCGCGAACAAGACCTGCACGGTCCAGGTGAACATTTTTAACAGCACCCTGAACTCCAACACCTGGGCGGCCATCAAGGCCGCCAGCGACGCCGGAGAGGCCGCCAACTGCTGGAGCGTGGGCGCCACCAAGACCATCACCATCAACGGCAAGATCGGCAACACCACGATCTCCAGCCTGTCCATTGACGCTTTCATCATCGGATTTAACCACAATTCCACCCGTGAGGGATCCAACCGGATCCACTTCCAGATCGGCAAGATCGGCGGGAACCTGGTGGGCCTGGTGGACGGAAACTATGGCAGTTCCAGTTCTGACGCCAAGAACTTCCAGATGAACGCCAGCAACACCAACAGCGGCGGGTGGTCCGGGTCCTCTATGAGAAAGACCCTGCTGGGCAACAGCAACACGCCCACCAATCCGCTGGCGAACAGCTTTATGGCCGCCCTGCCCTCCGATCTCCGGGCGGTGATGAAGTCCGTGACCAAGTACAGCGACAACACCGGCGGCGGGTCCGACACCGCCAGCTACGTCACCGCGACCACGGATTACCTGTTCCTGCTGGCGGAGTTCGAGTACCACGGGGCCAGGTCCTACGCCAACAGCGCGGAAAAGAATTTCCAGGCCCAGTATGACTACTACAAGGCGGGCAACAGCAAGGTACATTACAAGCACAACGCCACCGGGACCTCCTGCTATGTCTGGTGCCGTTCCGTCCATTCCGGCACCACCTACAGTTTCTGCCGTGTCAACGGTGGCGGTAGCGCCAGCCGCGACAACGCCAGCGATTCCTGGGCGCTGGCCCCCGGCTTTTGCGTCTAATCCGCCGCAGCGGATCCCAGCCCATCCCGCCCACGGAAGTGGGCGGGAACCAGGGCACGAACAACCCGGAAAAGGAGGAAATCACCATGTCGGTGCTGAAAGATAAGCGGACACAAAGCAAGATGGATTTTGTGAATGTTGCGAACCAAATTTGCGACGAAACCCTGGAATTTTTAAGCCGCCTGTCTGCGAGATATTCCCGCCTGCTGGCGCCGGACATTTCCGCGCTGGCCATGGCGGTGGCGGATAACGCAGAGGAGGGAAACAGCAAATTCCCGTCCGACGACCTCCGCCTGGAGGAACGGACCAAAAACCTGCTAACTGCCAGGGCAAAGCTGGCCGCCCTGGACGTGCAAATGGCAAGGTGCTATTCCGTCTTATATCAGAACCCACAGGGCGCTTTTGTGGACAAAAAAGGAAAGTCAATTCCGCCGGCGGAAGCCTTGAAAAAGCTGGAGAATATGTCCCAAAGCCTGGGGGAGAAAATCGACCAGGAAAAGGATCTGCTGACCGGGACCATGGAGAGCGACAAGAAGAAAAGACAGCGGCAAAAAGAGAAATAGAAAAATATGGGTGTATCTCTGAAATCGTGCCGACGGGCAGGGCGGCATGACGGGACCTCCTGCAATGTCTGGTGCCGTTCCGTCCATTCCAGCAACACCAACAATTTCTGCCTTGTCAACGGTGGCGGTAGCGCCAGCAACAACAACGCCAACAATTCCTGGGCGCTGGCCCCCGGATTTCACAAGCCCAAAATGGGCAGGGTCAAGTGAGGCTGCCCAAAAGGTGGCCCGGAACCCTTTGTGAAAGGAGAGGTACTTCCCAGGCGAAAGCCTAAAACTGCCCCCTGACGGCCACGCACGGACGCTGCTTGCATGGCGGGAAATTGCGCTAATCCCGTTTCATGTGCTGGGCCAAAGTAGTTTAGACGCGCACCGACAACGCAACTATGCGGAGGGCGAAAAATTATTATGACAAGCGAGGAGCGCCAGGAGGCGCGATACCAAAGACGAAAAGCGAAACGACAGCGGAACCGGCAGGCCCGAAGCGAC
This sequence comes from uncultured Oscillospiraceae bacterium, assembly GCA_950075865.1. Taxonomy (GTDB): domain Bacteria; phylum Bacillota; class Clostridia; order Oscillospirales; family Oscillospiraceae; genus Vermiculatibacterium. Next base: position 149,779 of record CATMVA010000003.1, read on the forward strand.
GCGGTGGGAACGCTGGATGAAGTATTCAGCTTTCACAATATGTTTTGGGCCGGGAAAAAGTGCTGTAACGGTGTGAGGTGGAAACAGTCCACCCAAAACTTTGAACTGCACCTGTTTTCCGGCACCGCGAAACGCCGGCGGCAGATACTGGACGGAACATGGAAACCGGCCAAAACGGTCCACTTTACCTTGCGGGAACGCGGCAAGGTTCGGCCAATCGACGCCCCGCACATCAATGACCGACAGATCCACAAGGTTTTAAGTGAGCGGGTCCTGATCCCTCTATATGGGCCGGGCATGATCTACGACAACGGAGCCAGCCAGAAAGGAAAGGGCCTGCAGTTCCACTACAAGAGGCTGAAAAAGCACCTGCGGAGCCTGTACCGGCGGTATGGAACGGCGGCGGGCCTGGCCCTGGCTGACTACCACGGATTTTTCCCAAACGCCAACCGGGAAATGATCCTGGAGCGGCACCGCCGCTTGATCCTGGATCCGAGGATCCGGGAGATAGCCGACAAGGTGGTGAACTCTGCGCCTGGGGCAATCGGTATGCCGCTGGGCGTGGAGCCGTCACAGATGGAAATGGTGGCCCTGCCGTCCACCATTGACAACTATATGGCCTGCCAGACAAAGGCGGAGGGCACCGGCCATTATATGGACGACTACCATTTCGGGGCGGAAAACTGCGACACAGCCAGGGAGATCCTGGGCACGCTCATAAAACTGTCCGAGGCCGAGCGCCTGGAGGTAAACCCGGAAAAATGCAAGGTGGCAACCATCGGCCAGCCGTTCCGGTTCTGCAAGGCCAAATTCCAGGTGCTACCCAGCGGGCGGATCATCACCCACGGGAGCCGGGACGGAATGAAGCGGGCGCGGCGAAAAATGCGTTATTTCAAGCGCCAGGTGGACGCAGGAACCAAAACCGTCCGGGACGTGGAACTGTGGCTGGCGGGCCAGGTGGCCTACTATGAAAAGTTTGACGACCACGGGCGCGTCCTGCACCTGAACCGGATATTTTATGCCATGTTTGTGAGGAGTGAAAACAATGTACAAAATCATCAAGGACGGGGCCACCGTGGGAATGACCGAGGCCCCCAACTACATCAAGCAGACGGAAAACGGGTGCCTGGCCCTGTGCCCGGAGGCGGAGGCGCAGGGGGTGGCCCACACGGGGGTGCCCTATAATCTCCTGGGCCGCCAGCCCATGGAGGGCGTGGAGGACACCGTGACGCTGGAGGAAGTGGACGCCGGCGCCATGCTGGCGGCCATGGCCCAAGCGACGGCGGACACCGACGCCCTGACCGTGGATCAGGAATTGCGCCTGACCATGCTGGAACTGGGCCTGGCGGATCCCGAAGTTTAAGGGAAAGGAGGTGTGAAAAATGCTTTATCGGACCATTAAGCGCATGATCGAGCGCGGCCAGACCAATGGCCTGGAGGAAAAGATCGACGTTTTCTACGCTGCCGGCAAGCTGACCGAGGAGGAGTACAACACCCTGATCTCTGCCATGCACCCCGCGGAGGTGTAACCCATGGAATATACGCGGTACATTGCCCGGAAACGGGCGCGGTTTAGCGGCTACGGTGGCCGCCAGGTAAATATCCCGTGGGGCACCAAGCTGGAGGCAGCCGCCGGCGACATTCTTTTCAAGGGGGTGCCGCTGTGCGGGACGACCAGCGAAAACGCCCGCCTGTACTTTTGCCAGGACGACGACGGAATGGGGAAAGAACGGGGCGCCCTGGTGGAGAAGATCCTGGCCACCGTATCAAAGAGGGACAAAGACCACCAAACCCGCTGGGATCGGCTATGGGGCGACAAGCTGGCCGACCAATACAGGGATCATGGCTATGCGGATTTTTGGGTGTGGGATCGGACGTTCTACGACGCGCCGGTGGCCGACCTCCGCCATATAGCCACCCTTGTGGGTGATGGACCGTGGAGGTGCCGAGCATGAACAACACGGAAGTGATCGCCAAGCTGTGCCACATCATTGACCTGCAAAACGTGATCATACAGGCGCAGGCCATGGAGTTGAACCAGCTGGGGGCGGTTGTCAGGGCGGAGGAAATCACCGCCGCCCGCGCCGCCTATGCCGAAACCATGGGAGAGGAGGCGCCGACATGACACCAGAGGAACAGGCGGTGCGCCTGGCGGAAGTGGACGCCCGCAGCAAGTCCAACACCCACCGGATCGACGCCCTGGAAAAAAGCCAAGAGGTGCTGAACAAGTTGGCCACCTCTGTGGAGGTCATGGCCACAGAACTGAAACACCAGACCGCCGCCGTGGCCGAGATCAAGGCGGACGTGGCCGACCTGACGGAAAAGGTGGAAGCCGTAGAGCAGAAACCGGCCAAGCGGTGGGACGGAATGGTGGACAAGTTCATGGCCGGGCTGGTGGGCGCGGTGGCCACCCTGATCATTGCCGGGATCGTCTATCTGATCCGGGCAGGCGTGGGAGGCTGACGGTATGGGAAAGACCATCATTGTGGCGTTTATCGCCTGGGTGGTGGGCGCGGCGCTGGGGATCCTCCTGGCCCGCGCCACCATTGCAAGCTATCACCGCCGCGTCCGCGCCCTCCGCCGCGAACTGCGGGGAGAGGGCAAGAAAATGGGGACCATGGACAAGGTGCTGATCCTGGAGGCCGTGATCCTGGTGGTCTACACCGTCGCCGCCCTGGTAGTATTCTGGCACACCGGAAACGAGCCGGCCACCCTGACCGCCTGCGTGTTCGGCGTGTGTGGGCTGGAAAATGGGATCATGGGCTGGATCAAGACCAACAAGGACAAGACCGCAGAGGCCAGCAAAACGAGCGGGAGCGGCGACGCCGCACCCGTGGAGCCACCCACGGAGCGGGAGGAACCCCAGGACGTGGGCCTGTGAGGAGGAAACACAAATGACAGAACTGCAACTGCGCCAAAAGATCGTTGACACCGCCAAGGGGTGGCTGGGGTGCAAGGAGAAAGACGGGAGCCACCGGAAAATCATTGATACATACAACAGCCACAAGCCCCTGGCCAGGGGCTACCCCGTGAAGTACACGGACGCCTGGTGCAGCACCTACGCCTCCGCCGTGGCCATCAAGGCGGACATGACCGACATTATCCCTACGGAGTGCGGGTGCGAACAACACACCTCGCTTTTCAAGAAACTGGGCTGCTGGGTGGAAAATGACGCCTACACCCCGAAACCGGGAGATTATGTGTTTTACGACTGGGACGACAATGGCGTGGGCGACTGCACCGGATCCGCGGACCATATCGGCATTGTTGTGTCGGTGAACGGTGGCACCATTACGGTGATCGAGGGGAATAAATCCGACGCCGTGGGGTATCGGACCCTAAAGGTCAACGCGCGGTATATCCGCGGGTATGGCGCCCCCGATTACGCCGGAAAGGCGGCCCGCATGGGCGGCACTCCCGCGCCCACGCCCCCCACCACGCAGCCCACGAAGCCCGCGAAGCCCACCACCGCCAGCGCCTACACGGTAAAGGCCGGGGACACCCTGGGCAAGATCGCGGCGGCAAATGGCACCACGGTGGACGCCCTGGTGGAAATTAACGGGATCAAAAACAAGAACCTGATCCTGCCGGGCCAGGTGATCTACCTGACACCTGTGGCCGCCGCCTGCGGAAAGCTGGCCAAGCTGGGCGTGATCAATTCCCCGGACTACTGGACCAAAACGGCGGAGGCCGGCACGGTGCAGTATCTGGACACCCTGCTGATCAAAGCCGCCAAGACCATCACAAAGGCAGGAACCCGCACCAAGACCTGGGAGGAGGGCCTGGCCGCCCTGGTAACTGCCGGGGTGGTCAACACGCCGGACTATTGGAAAAACAACATCAAAACGGTGGCCAGCCTGGACGCCCTTATGTGCGCCCTGGGCGGGGCCGTCAAATAAGGAGGAACCGACAATGGAAAACATCGTGCTGAAACTGCCGGCGGTCATTTCCGCCGTGCTGCTGATCGTCGCCATCCTGGTGGTGATCACCAACATCATCGTGCAGGTGGTCAAGAAAGCCACCTGGGACAAGATCCCCACCAATCTGCTGGTGGTCATTGTGTCCATGGCCCTGACCGTGGCCGTGTTCCTGGCCATCTTCCAGATCAAGGCCGTGGCCATCACCTGGTACATGATCGCGGCGGTGCTGGTTCTGGGGATTTTCGTGGCATATGCCGCTATGTTTGGGTTTAATAAATTCCGCGAGGCACTGGAGCAGATCGACAGATACAGAAAGTAAGGAAACCCCCGGCACCGTGATGGTGCCGGGGTTCTTTATGCGGTCAAACGGCCAGAGGGAAAGGAATAACTTTTCCGGGCGTTGCGGGGGCCTCCTCCACCACCTCCCGGCAGGCCCGGAACACGGGGGCCATGCTGTACCGGTCCGGCACGATATACTCCCCGTTGTTGTCCGTGTAGATCTTTGCCCGGCGTTCCTTGCCACGCCGCCGGAAAGTCACGGTTTTGTCGGTGCGCTTTATGATCTCAATGGTGAAAACACAATTATGATCGCAGGCGCTGGTGTCCCAGTATTTCTTGCCAACTTCAAAAACGCTCATTTTGCAGACCTCCGAGAAATGATTTTAAGGGCCAGCCGCCGGAGCGGGACGAACAGGGCAACGTACAGGGCGAGGGAAAATAGAAACTTCATTTTGAAAACCTCCTATTGACAAGTGGGCGGGTTTGTTTTATATTTGGGGTGCGGAGGTTTGGGCCTCCGCACCCCCCTGATTACCAGCCGAGCAGTTTTAGAACCGCCGCTGTGACCAGGCCGGACACTATGCCCGCCAGAATGTCAGCCGTCAACTGTTTCATTCTGCTGGGCCGCGCCGTTGGCTTTCGCCTGCGGCGCTTTTTCTTTTTCGCCGCCATCGGCAGCACCTCCTTTCCTTTGAACTGTCTATATTATACACTCTTTGGCGTGTATGGTCAATAGTCAATATACACTAATCTGCGTGTATGTTCTTTGTTGAAAATGTACACTTTACAGCGTGTATATTGTGTGGTAGAATACCAGATGAAAGGGGGCCATGGAAATGGCAATCAGCTACCAAAAGGCGTTTGACCTTATGAAAGAAACGGGGGTCACGACCTACCGGATCAGGAAAGAAAAGATTGTGTCGGAAAGGACCCTGCAAAACCTGCGCGACGGAAAACCGGTATCAACGGAAACAATAGAGCGGCTGTGCCTGCTGATGAACTGCACACCAAACGATATTATGGAGATTGTGCGCTGACCGAGCGGGCCGGGATCCACAACAGGGAAAGCAAATAATTATATAAAGCCCTCCGAAACCCTGAAATTCAGGATATTACAACGGCCTAAACCGCCGGAATGTGCTAATATCAAGAAAAATTCAGGTTATAGCCACGCCGGAGGGGGGCGCCCATGAAATTTTACGATCATCCAGGAAAGCGAAATGTGTGCGGGGATCGGATCAGGGAGGCCAGACTGCGGCACCGCCTTTCGCAATCAGATCTATGCCGCAAACTCCAGCTTGTGGGCATAGGAATGAACCGGGACTGTATAAGCAAAATAGAGAACGGGGACCGGTTCGTGGCTGATTTTGAAGTGATCACCATGGCAGAGGTGCTGGAGGTTCCCGTGTTGTGGCTACTGGGCATAGAATAAAGCGGCGTGGTGTAAAAACCGCGCCGCTTTTTTGCGGCAGAAAGGGCCGGGCCTATGAACTACAAGGGATATAAACAACTGCAATATAATGACCGCCTGAAAATAGAGGGTGCCCTGCGGACGGGGGCCAGAGTGGCGGACATAGCGCGGGAAATCGGCGTATGTAAAAAGACGATATACAACGAGATCAAGCGGGGCCTGTGCGTCCAGCAGCGGGAGGGGTATTTTTTCGAGGAGGTCTATTGCGCCGACGTGGCGGAGGCAAAATACCAGGAAAACCTCCGCGCAAAAGGGCCGGACATAAAGCTGGGCAAGGATCACGAATTTGCCAACTTTGTGGAGGACATGATCATAAACAAGCGATATTCCCCTGGCGCCCTCCTGGCTTTCATCGAGGAACAGGGGCTGGTATTTGATACCCACATATGTGAAACCACCCTGTATAATTACATATACCGGGGGGACGTGTTCCTGGAACTGAACGAGGCCCACCTGCTATACAAAGGGGAGCGGCGGCCAGCACCGGAGGAGAAACAGGACTGGGCAAACCAGCCCAAAGGTGCAACCATTGAGGACCGCCCGCCAGAGGTGTGGACGCGCCAGACGTTTGGGCACTGGGAAATGGACAGCGTGATGGGGCCGGTTGGAACCAGCGCCGCCCTGCTGGTGCTGACCGAGCGGCTGACCCGCCAGGGAATTGTGATCCGAGTACCAGACCACACGGCGGAAAGCGTAATCCGGGCCATGGACCGACTGGAGCGGAAAATGGGAAAGCATTTCCGGCGGATATTCCGCACCATTACCGTGGACAACGGCACCGAGTTTTCGGACTGTGAGGGCATGGAACGGTCCTGCAGGACAAAGCGACGGCGAACAAAAATATACTACTGCCACCCGTATTCCCCCAACGAGCGGGGGAGCAACGAGAACATGAACCGGATCCTGCGGCGGTTCTTCCCCAAGGGCGTCAGTTTTGACGACATAACGCCGGCGGAGGTGGCGGAGGTGGCGGAGTGGATGAACAACTACCCGCGGAAGATCCTGGGCTGGAAATCGTCTGCCACCCTTTTCAACGAGTACGCGCAAGCGGCATAAAAATGAAATACGGGAAAAGAGATCCGGGGGCCGATCATGGCCGCCGGCGCCATTTTTACGCCCTTTAGACGCAAACCCCCGAAAAATAAGGCCGCCACAGGTGCGTGGCGGCCTATCTTTCGGGAGTATCAAAAATTTTTTATAATTTTTTGTAACTTATACTTGACTTTTGCG